>NZ_BOMZ01000089.1 GCF_016862455.1 Actinoplanes utahensis | reverse complement strand
ACCACAAAAACGCACCACGAAGATCTTCGTGCGATCTTAGTGGGGGTTCCTCCAGGACGGCCGCTCCGGGCCTCCGAAGAGTCCCGCTCGCTCGCCCGTCTCCCTGGCGGCCCGGACAACATTACTCATCGCCCGCCGCGGCATCAAATCGAGGGTCCGCGACCCACGTCACACTGCTCACCCCGTACCCGGGAAGGGGTTTGATCTGATCTCGGTCTCGCTGACCCGCGTCGGCTCCAGCACCCGATGCAGGAACTCGCGGGTGCGCTCCTCGCGGGGACGGCCGAAGACCTCGGCGGGCGGGCCCTGCTCGACGAGGACGCCGGCGTCCATGAAGACCACCCGGTTCGCGACCTCCCGGGCGAAGGCCATCTCGTGCGTGACCACGAGCATCGTCATCCCCTCGTCGGCGAGACCGCGCATGACCGCGAGGACCTCGCCCACGAGTTCCGGGTCGAGGGCGCTGGTCGGCTCGTCGAAGAGCATCAGCCGCGGGTCCATCGCGAGGGCCCGGGCGATCGCGACGCGCTGCTGCTGGCCGCCGGAGAGCTGGGCGGGGTAGGCGCCGGCCTTGTCGGAGAGGCCGACCCGCTCCAGGTTGGCGGCGGCGATCCGGGCGGCCTCGGCGCGACCGCGTTTGAGCACCCGGCGCTGGGCGATGGTGACGTTCTCCCGGACGGTCAGGTGGCCGAACAGGTTGAACTGCTGGAAGACCATGCCGATACCGCGGCGTACGGCGTCGATGTCGCAGTCCGGGTCGGTGACCTCGACGCCCGCCACCCGGATCGAGCCGGAGGTGGGTTCTTCGAGCAGGTTGACGCAGCGCAGCAGGGTGGACTTGCCGGAGCCGGACGGGCCGATGACGCAGACGACCTCACCGGGCTCGACCGCGAGGTCGATGCCACGCAGCACCTCCAGGTCGCCGAACGACTTGTGCAGCCCGCTGATCTCGATGGTGGACATCGTGGTCACCTCTCCCTTCCGGCCCGGCGTTCCAGCCCGCGGACCAGCTGGGACAGCGGCAGGGTGATCACCAGGTAGAGCAGGCCGGCGACGACGAGCGGGGTCGGGTTGACCCGGGTGTTGAGGGTGTCGCCGGCGAACTTGGTCAGCTCGATGGTCGTCGCGGTGACGCCGAGGACGTACACCAGGGAGGTGTCCTTGGTCAGCAGGATGATCTCGTTGGTCAGCGGCGGGATGACGATCCGGAAGGCCTGCGGCAGGATGATGGAGACCATCGCGCGGGTGTGCGACATGCCGAGCGTGCGGGCCGCTTCCAGCTGGCCTTTCGGGACGGCCTGGATGCCGGCGCGGATGGTCTCGGCCATGTAGGCGGCGGCGGTCAGGCCGAGACCGACGGTCACCGAGCCGTAGACGCCGCCGGGGATCTCCCGGTCGGGGAAGGCGAGGGGTACGCCGTACCCGACCATGAAGAGCACGAGCAGCGCCGGCAGCCCCCGGAACAACTCGATGTAGGCGGTGGCGAACCACCGGTACGGCAGGATCGACGACAGCCGCATCAGCGCGAGCGCGAGCCCGAGGGTCAGACCGAACACGAACGCCAGCAGCGTGTACGCGATGGTGTTGCGCAGCGCGACGGTGATCGCCTCCGGGAACATCCCGGAGGCGATGTCGAGCCGGAAGAACGCGTCGGCCAGCCGCCCCCAGTCGGCGGCGACGACGACGCCCAGCACCGCCGCGGCGAACAGGACGTAACCGATGACGCGGGCGACCTGCCGCCGGCGGCGTGGGCTCAAGGCTTCTCGCCGATCCAGGTCGAGTAGATCTTGTCGTAGGTGCCGTCCGAGCGGGCCGCCGCGATCGCCTCGTTGACCGTCTTGAGCAGTGCGGCGTTGCCCTTCTTGACGGCGAAGCCGTACTGCTCGCCGGTGGCGAAACCGGCCGCGACCTCGACCTTGCCGGGGTTGGCCTTGATGTACTCGTTCCAGACCGGCAGGTCGTTGACGGCGGCCTCGACCTGGTTGGTGGCGAGGGCCTGCTGCAGAGCGGCGAGGTCCCGGTACGACACCACCTCGATGTCGAGCTTCTTCTCCGCGACCTGCTTCTTGATGTAGTCCTCGCCGGTGGTGCCGCCCTGCACGCCGAGGCGCTTGCCGGTCAGCTCCTCGATCGTCTTGACGGTCTTGCCGGTGGTCACGGCGAGCGCCTGGGTGGCGTCGAAGTAGGGGTCGGAGAAGTCGAGGACCTGCTTGCGCTCGTCGGTGATGGTCATGCCGGCCGCGGCCACGTCGCACTTGCCCGAGTTGAGGTCGGCGCCGGACTTGATGCCCTCGAACGGCGTGTCGATGATCTCCTGGGTGACGCCGAGCCTGGCGGCGACCAGGTCGATGAGCGCCACGTCGAAACCGACGACCTCGCCGGTCTGGTCCTTGGACTGGAAAGGCGCGTACGGCAGATGGGTGCACGTGGTGAGCACACCGGCCTTGATCAGTGGCACGCCGCTCTCGCTGGCGCCGCCGGTGTCCTCCTTGGCGCAGCCGGCGGCGCCCGCCGCCAGCATCCCGGCGGCGATCAGCACTGCCGCGCCGCGCCTGCGTCCGAACATGCTCATGCGTCTCTCCCCCGACAGCGGGCCACCGCGGACCGTCTCAGGCTAATCCACCAGGGTCGATCCGTCAGGGGTGAGATCGTCAGCGCAACCGCTCGGCGGTGAACTGCATGCGCGGGGTGGCGTAGAACTCCTGGGCCTGGATCAGCCGAAGCTCCCGCTCACCGGAACGGTAGGTGGTCTCGATCAGGTCGAAGACGCTGGAGGCGGTACGTTCCAGCGCCACCGCCGCGTTCCCGGTACCCACGTAGTGGGCGGTGAACAGGGCGGCCGTGACATCGCCGGACCCGTTCGCCTTGAACGGCAGGTGCGGCGTGGTCACGATCCAGGCGCCCGCCGCGTCGACGACGAGCATCTCGATCGTGCCCGCCTCCCGGTCCGGCCGCTCCACGCTGGTGACCAGCACGGTGGACGGGCCCATGGCACGGGCCAGGTCGGCCGAGGCGAGGGTCGACGCGATGTCGGCCGGCTCGGTGCCGGTCAGGAAGCCCAGCTCGAACTGGTTCGGGGTGATGATGTCGGCCACCGGGACGACCCGGTCGCGCAGCAGGACCGGGATCTCCGGGGCGACGAAACAGCCCGACTTGGCGTTGCCCATCACCGGGTCGCAGGCGTACACCGCCGCCGGGTTCGCCGCCTTCACCCGGCGCACCGCGTCGATGATGACGTCCGCGATGCCCGCGCCGCCCTGGTAACCGGACAGCACCGCGTCGATCTGCGGGAAGACGCCCCGCTCCTCGACCCCCAGCAGCACCTCCGCCACCTCCGGCGGCGGGATCAGCGGGCCCCGCCAGGCGCCGTAGCCCGTGTGGTTGGAGAAGTTCACCGTGTGAACCGGGACGACCTCGACGCCGATGCGCTGGAGCGGGAACACGGCGGCCGAGTTCCCGACATGGCCGTGGGCCACCGCCGACTGGATGGACAGAACCTTCATGGATCCCACCCTAGACACGGAAGGAACCGACCAGGACGCGCAGGTGCTCGGCGGTGTTCGCGACCTCGGTGCTGGCCTGGTTGGTCTGGTTGACCCCGTCGACGGCCGTATCACCGGCCCGGGACACCTCGGCGATGCTGTCCGCGATCCGCTCGGCGCCGGCGGCCACCTCGGCGATGCTGCGCGACATCTCCGTGGTGGTGGCGGTCTGCTCCTCCACGGCGCTGGCGATGGTGGTCTGGTAGTCGTTGATCGCGCCGATCACCTCGGTGATCCGGTTGATCACCTCGACGGCGCCGCCGGTGTCGGTCTGGATCGCGGCGACCAGTCTGCCGATCTCCTCAGTGGCGCGGGCCGTCTCCTGCGACAGCTCCTTGACCTCGGAGGCCACCACGGCGAACCCCTTGCCGGACTCCCCGGCCCGGGCCGCCTCGATGGTCGCGTTCAGGGCGAGCAGGTTGGTCTGCTCGGCGATCGACGTGATCAGCTGAACGACGTTGCTGATTCCGGCGGACGAGGCGCCGAGACGTTCGATGCTCGCCGAGGCCAGGCCGGCCTCGGTGACGGCCTGCCCGGCGACCTGAGCCGCCCGGCTGGTGTTCTCGGCGATCTCCCGGATCGCCACGTTCATCTCCTCGCCACCGGCGGCGAGCGTCTGCACGTTGCGCGAGATCTCGCCGGCCTCGGTGGACGCGTTCGTGCTCTGCGTGTTGCTGCGCTGGGTGGCGCCGGCGATCTCCGAGCTGGTGGCGGACAGTTCGGTCGCCGCGCCGGCCAGGGTGTCCGCGTTCGCCGCCATGTCCTGCATCGTGGCCCGCAGCGTCGCGACCGCGCTGTCGAGGGCGGCCGCCATCACGCCGATCTCGTCGCGGGCGGTGATGCCGCTCTGCTGCGTCAGATCGCCCTGGGACAGGGCGGCGGCCATCTGCGCGACCCGGCGGACCGGCCGCAGGATCGACCGGACCAGCGGCACCGACAGCAGGACCAGGCAGATCATGCCGAGCACGCAGGTCAGCAGCATCCAGAACCGTGCCGAGTCCCGGGTGTCGGCCATCGCCGCCTGCTGCACCACGATCTCGGCGTCCAGCTGCTCGTGGATGGCCTCCAGCTTGTCGTCGACGATGCTGTTCTGGGTCGCGATGTCGGCGTAGCGGGCGGCGACACCGGCCGGGTTCCGCTTCGCGCCGGCCACGAAATCGGTCACGAAGTCGCTGAACGCCTCGACGCTCGACGCCACGTCGTCGATCTGGGCGTCCACACCGCCGGGCAGGTCGTACTGTCCGGCGGCGGCCAGCGCCTCGGCCGCCGAGGCCACGTCGTCGGCGGCGTCCCCGGTCGTGTCGTCGCCGTTGGCGGCCCGGTAGGCGTCCACCTTCAGCTCGCTCTCCCGGGTGTCCAGGTGGTTCAGGGCGGCCTTGGTCGCGGTGTAGGCGCGCAGCGTCTCCGCCTGGGTGGTCAGGTCGGTCTGCGACCGGACACCCATGGTGGTCACCGCCCCGGCCACGGCCAGGCCGATCACCACGATCGACGACAGCCTTCGGCCCACACTGAGGTCGGCGAGACGCGGCATTGACACTCCTGGCGGTGATTCGTACGGCGGATTCCGCACTATGCGTGTTGTCGGCACGGACGGCCCGGTGCTGAGCCTTCGGCGTCCGCGATGCTCAGTGGGCGACCTCGATCAGGGTCTTCACGTCCCCGGGGCGGCGCCGGAACGCCTCGGCGTAGTCGGCCAGCGCGACGCGGCGGGTCATCATCCGGTCGAGCCACCCGGGGTCGGCGCGGGTCAGCGACGCCGTCGCCGCCTCGTAGTGGCGCCGGTTGGCGTTGACGCTGCCGAACACGACGCCGTTCTGGCGGACCAGGCGGCGGTTCAGCGCGGCCACGTCGACCGGGAGGACCGCCCGGCCCGGCGACATGCCCAGCAGGCAGGTGATGGCGCCGGGGCCACCGCGGTCGAGCAGCCCGGCGATCACCTCGGCGGAGCCGGTGCACTCGATCATGATGTCGGCGTCGGCGGGGAGGTCGCCCGGATCCGTGTGGTACCGGGCGCCCAGCGCCCGGACGAGGTCCGGTTTGGGGCCCTCGGTGACGAGGTCGAAGACGTGCGCCCGGTAGCCGCGCTGGGTCGCCATCATCGCCGCGAGCAGTCCGACCGGCCCGGCGCCGGTGATCACGACGACGCCGGGGTGGAAGGACGCGCGCCCCCCGATGCGCTCGATCTGCTCCCAGGCCTTGGCCACCACGGAAGCGGGCTCGACCAGCACCCCCGCCCGTCCCAGCCGGGGAGCGACGGGGATCAGCGCCTCGGCGGTGGACCGCCAGCGTTCCCTGGCGAAACCGTGCAGCCGGGTGATGCCCCGCGAGGTGTACCCGCCGTTGCGGCACATGTCCCACTCGCCCGCGGCACAGGCGGGGCAGGGCACCGGGTCGGGGTGCCGGACGATGCCCACGACCAGGTCGCCGGGCCGCAGCCGGGAATCGCCGGAGGACAGCACCCGGCCCAGGCTCTCGTGGCCGATGACCAGGCGCCGCGAGCCGCTCGGCGCCTCGCCGAGCTCCGCGTCCACGATGTCGGCGTCGGTGGCGCACAGGCCGACCGCGAGCGTCTCCACCAGGATGTCGCCGTCGCCGGCGGCGGGGTCGGCGATGTCCCGCAGGGCCAGGCTGCCGGGCACGCCGGGAACCACGGTCAATGCTCGCATGAGTCCTCCGCATTGTCGAAATCCATTCCGGAATATGTTCTGTTTATCGGCATGGCGTCCGGGGCGCCCTACGCGGTAACGTCCGTCCCGAGCGAGGTGAATGCTCGCAGGAATGCGAAGGGAATCGCAAGTGCACATCATCGAATGCCACTTCGAATGCACCGGATTCGACCATCGGCTGGTTCGCGCCGGAACCTCTGTCTACCTGTGGAACCTGGTCCGGCAGTTCCGGGACCGGGGACACCGGGTGACCACGCTGACCGCGTCGCATGGCCTGCTCCCGGCA
This sequence comes from Actinoplanes utahensis, assembly GCF_016862455.1. GTDB lineage: Bacteria > Actinomycetota > Actinomycetes > Mycobacteriales > Micromonosporaceae > Actinoplanes > Actinoplanes utahensis. Next base: position 171,162 of record NZ_BOMZ01000089.1, on the reverse strand, counting down.
CTTCGGGAGCAGTTCCGGGTGACCGACACGGGTTGGCGGCTGACGGGGAAGATCACGATTCCGCTGGACCCGGATAAATGGCCTGACCATCCGCGGACAGTGGTCGTCGACGGTTCCGCCGCGGCCTACCGAATGGTCGTCGAGGGTATCGAGGTGATCCTCATCGAAAATGACATGCTCGACACGCATTCCGCGTCCCTCTATCCACCGGAGGATGCGGAGGGCCGCGATCTGACGTACCTGAAGCCGCTGGTCTTCCAGTTTCTCGCCGCCCGCTATCTGGCCGGCCGGGACACCACGGACACCGTGGTGCACCTGCACGAGCCGGTGTTCCATCACCTGCTGCCGGCGGCGCTGAGCGCCCAGGGCTACCGGGTGGTCTCGACGGTGCAGACGAACCTGCCGGTCGACACGAAGGTGTACGCCCCCGCCGTCCGCGCGCTGCTTCGCGATCTCGGCGCCGACCCGTCGGTCGCCGACGGGCTCGAGGACCCGCCGTTGGACTCCCCGCTGCAACGCGCCATGCGCGCCTACCTTCCGCGGACCCGGCTCCACCGCGACGACCCGGGCCGGCCCGGTCACGACCGCGTCAGCGCGCTCGCCCTGGTCACCCGCTCGGCCGCCGCGGTGGACTTCCTGTCCGAAGGGCAGCTGGAGCACGTGCTCACCCAGGGCGGCACCCCGTTCGCCCAGCTCTTCGCCGACCTGGCCGTGCGCCGGGTGCTGCACGGGCACATCGACCGGATGACGGTGGGCGGCTGCGCGATCGGCGACGAATGGCTGGCCGTCGAGCGCACCCCGCAGCGGCGCCGGCGCACCCTGACCGGTCTCGGGCTCGACCCGGCGCTGCCCACGATCTACCACAACGGCCGCTACTCGGTGGAGCACAAGGGCTTGCGGGAGCTGTTCCAGGCCGTGCGGCGGCTGCTCGACGCCGGCCGGCGCTTCAACGTGCTGTTCCACGTGCTCACACCGCACATCCTGCACGACGCCGACCTCGACGCGCTCGCCCGCGACCACCCGGAGCTGGTTCGGGTGCGGACCGGCGCGGTACGCCCCGCGCACCTGATCGACTGGGCCGCCTCCAGCGACCTCTGTGTCTTTCCCGCCAAGTTCGAGATGGACACGTTCCTGATGGCGATGGGCGAGGCCATGGCTGCGGGAGCCGTGCCGGTGGCCACCGCACAGCAGGGCATGCGTCACTTCGGGCACGCCTTCCGCCTGGACGATCCCACGGCCACCGGCCTGGCGGTACGCCGTTCGTTCCGGGTCGCCGACCCCGAGCTCACCGCCGCGGTGCACGACGGGCTCGCCCACATGCTCGACCTGGTGCACGCCGGCTCCCCGCTGATCGAGACGCTGCGGGCCCGCGCCGTCGCGACCGCCCGGCAGTTCACCTGGTCGAACGCGGCCGACCGGTTCCTGGAGATCTTCTCGGCCTGCGTGGCCGGGCGACCGCCGGGCACGAAGACCGGGCCGGCCGGCGACGGAGCGGCGGCCACCGGCAGCGGAACAGCGACCACCGGGCCGGAGGGTGTCGAGGTGCGGTGGCGCCATCCCGGGGCGGACCGGATCGAGATGGTCGTCGCGACCGATCCGGTGCGGGTGGTCGCGCTGCGCGGCGACGGGCACGGCACGTTCACCGGCGTCGCGCCGGTGGCCGCCGGCCCGGTTCCGCTGCTGATCACCGAGCGCGACGGCCGGTGTGTCTGGGTGGAGGCCGGCGCCCGCCCGTGACACGGCATGACAGCGAGCCACCGGGAACCCGCGCGGGGCGGGTTCCCGGTGGCTCGCTGTCATGCCGTGGTCAGTCGGTCAGCGTCAGGCTGTCGCCGACCTTCGCCAGGATCTGCTCACCGGCGACGAACGACGGCATCCCGGCTCCCCCGCCGACGGGGGCGGGCAACGGGCGTACCTCGGTGTCCGGGTCGGCCTCGAAGAAGAAGACCAGCGACACCAGCTCCTCGTCGGGGTCGCTGGCCGGCGGCGCGAGAACCCGGTGCCGCAGCGCCCGCCACCGGCCGTCGGTCCACTCGTGCATCATGTCGCCGAGATTGACCACCAGGGTGCCGGGGACGAACGGCGGCTTGAACCAGCCGTCGGTGGCGTTCCACACCTCCAGTCCCCCGGCGCCCTGCTGCCGGTCGAGCAGGGTCAGCGTGCCGAAGTCGGTGTGCGGGCCGACCCGCATCTGCCCCTCCCGCAACGCGCCCACCATGGACAGCGGTGGGTACCAGTTGACGTTCTGGGTCCAGGTCGCCCGCTGGGACCGGGAGCTGAAGAAGTCCTCCTCGATCCCGAGCGTGGCCGCGAGGACCCCGAGCAGTTCGAGGGAGATCCGGTTCAACCGGGCGGTGTACTCGACGGTCACCTCCCGCAGCCCGGGCACCTCGGCGGGCCACTTGTTGGCCGGGTAGTACCGCCGGTCGAACGCCGGATCGCCGGTGCGGTGCTCCGGGCCCGTGTGGAACGCCTCGTGCAGGTCCGGGGCGCCGGACCCGCCGTCCGGATCACCGACGGCACCGGCCTGCAGCGCCCCGAGGCCACGCCAGCCGTTGTCGTAGGGACGGCCGACCGCGTACGCCTTCTTGCGTTCGGCGGGCAGGCCCATGAACGCGCGGCCGGTCGTCCGCATCCGGGCCGTCGTCTCGGCCGGGATGTCATGGCCGGCCAGCAGGAACATGCCGGTCCGCCGCAGCGCGGCGTCCAGTTCGGTGGTGATCGCGGCCCGCCGCGCGGGGCTCGCCGATCGCCAGTCGTGCAGGTCGAGGGTGGGAATCCGGGTCGTCATGCGGTGCTGCCCGCCTTTCCGGTGTCGCGGTGCGACGGCATGGTCGCCGGCCGCACCTCGCCGTCGTACGCCGGCGCGGAGGATCCGCCGGCGAAACGTTCCGGGTCACCGATCGGTGACCCGGGCTTCCAGCTCAGAGCCGGGATGTGTGCGTTGATCAGTTCTCCGTCCGCGCGCAGCAGCGCCGAGGACGGGTGGTACATGTGCAGCAACGGGTCGTCGTAGCGCTGGAACGCCGCGTTGATGTCCATCCGGTACGCGAAGTCGTTGTCCTCGCCACCCCAGCCCTCGAAACGTTCGTCCATTCCGCCGATCCGCAGGAAGGCCGAACGGCGCACCCACACGCAGCACCCCGGCGGGCTGCGCAGCACGAACGCCCGCAGCCGTGCCGGGTCGACCCGGCCGCTGCCGTGGGCGAGGCGCTGCTCCACCGCCCAGGCCGTCGCATCGGCGTCCAGGCACCACATGTCGCGGTAGCTGAGGTGCCCCATCGTTCCGGGCCGGGTGAACCGCCGGGCGTTGCGGGCCACGAACTCGTGGTCGGCCAGGACGTCCGCGTCGAGGATGCAGATCACCCCGGGCTCGAACGGCGCGTTCATCACTCCCGCGTTGACCGCCCAGGACTTGTTGAACAGCCCGTCCTTGCGGATCCACAGGTAGTCGTCGGTGTACGGCTCGATGACCGCCCGGCAGCGGGGCTCGCTGTCCTCCTCGACCACCATCACCCGGTACGTCTCGCGGGGCGCCGACTGGTCCCGCAGCGCGATCAGGCAGGCCAGCAGGTTGCGCAACCGCGCCCGATCCGGGGTGCGGTCGCGGAACGGGATGACGACGAGCACTTCGGCGCGTTCCGGAGCGGCCTGCGCCGGGCCGGGCCGCAACGCGGACAACTCCGCATAGGACCGCCAGCGGGGTACGGGATCCCGGCCGTACCGGGCCCCGAGGTGGCAGCCGAGGCGGGAGTTGGACTCGGCCTCCCAGCCGCGGGTGAACAGGTTCCGGATCCGGTCGGTCGGCGGTGCGGGGGCCACCGCGGCCAGGGCGCCGTGCAGGGCGGCGTACGCCCGCGGGTCCCGGGTGTCGGCGAGCACCGCCGCGGCGAGATCGTGCAGCCGTGGGTCGTCCACCTCCCGGGCCGCGGCGACCACGGCCCGGGTGTACGGCGCCCCGCGGTCCCAGTAGAAGATGCTCGACTCGGGGGCCTGCGGATCCGCGGCGACCACCAGGCTGTCCACCACGGCCGAGGCGAGCGTGTCGGGGTTCGAGGGTTTCAGGAGAGTCATCTCCGCCTCCTCCGGCTGGTACGTGATCATTCGTCGGTCCAGCGCGCGGTTCCGGCGGGCCGGCGCCGCGCGGACGTGGCGTTCTCGTAGGGCAGGTCGCCGTCGGGCGCCCGGACGAGTTCGATGTGCAGCCCGATCGGCGTACGCACGTACACCCAGCGGACTCCGGCGATCGGCCCGGCGGCGATGGTCTCCACCCCGCCGAGCACCGTGTACCCCTCGTGGGCGGCGAGCTCGGCCGCCGCGGTGTCCACGTCACGCACGTGCAGGGCCAGGTGCCGGCCGCCGACATCGCAGTTGCGCGGTGGGGCGGCCGGCCCGGCGGGTGGGTGGGCGTACAACTCGATCGTGTCGTACGGGCCGAACCGCAGCACGGCGGTCTCCACCGCGCCGTCGAAGCCACGGGCGAGCAGCCGCCCGCCGAGCGGACCCGCGAAGACCGCCAGAGCGTCGTCCAGGCCGGCGACGGCGTAACCGATGTGGTCGACTCCCCGGAGCCCGGGGACCGCCGGAGCCGCGGTCCGGCCGGGCCCGTCGCCGTCGCCGGGTCCGGGCACCCGATGGCGCCCGGCCGGGACGTCCCCGGTGAACGACCGGAACTCCAGGGACAATCCCCATGGCGTCCGCAACCGCGCGCCGGTCATGCCGGCGAGCGGCGACGTCCTTCCCGCCGTCCGGACCGGTTCCCGGGACAGGCCGGTGATCCGGGCGACCGCGGCGGCGGCCTCGGCCGCGTCCGGCACCCGGAAGCCGAGATGCTGATGCCCGGGATCGCCCCATCGCGGTGGAACGGTGTTCCGGCCGGCTCCGGTGTAGTGGAACAGTTCGAGGTTCGTCGTACGGCCCAACCGCACCATGGCGATCTCCGCCGCCATCCGGGGCGGCACGTCCAGGTGCCCGGTCATCCAGTCGTCGTCGTGGGCCAGTGGCGGGAGCCGGTAGACGAGCTCGCCGCCGAGCACCTCGGTGGTGAAGGCGACGGCCGTGTCGAGGTCGGCGACGGTGAGCGCCACGTGATCGACGCACTGGGCGCCGGGAAGGCCGGCGGCCGTCATCGACGTGCCTCCGATCCGGTGAACCGGGGCGCCAGCAGTCGCGCCCCGGCTCGGACGTCCCGGATGCGCAGGCCGGCGGTAGCCGGATGCCGGCCGAGCCGGGTGCTGGTCAGGCAGGTGTTCGCGGGCCGGCCGGCGTACCGTCCCCGAGCTCGGGGTTCGGCCGCCACCAGCGCCGGATCGGCGCCCAGCCCCTCGGCGATCAGGCGCGCCCAGTCTGCCCGGGAGATCCGCCCGGGCCCGCCGAGATGGAGCAGCGGCAGGTCGCGGGCGGTCAGGACGGCGCCGGTCACGGCGGCCACGTCGTCGACGAGAACCGGGGTGGTCCACTGGTCGTCCGGCGCGACCACCTTCTCGCCGGCCCGCAGGCGGTACGCGCAGGCGGCGAAGAAGTTCAGCCATTTGCCACTCTCCGGCGGCTCCCACCCGTAGACGACGCTCACCCGCAGGACGGTCGCGGCGGCCACCGCGGCGAGCTCCCGCTCGGCGGCGAGCTTGGCTCGCCCGTACGCGTTGTGCGGCGCCGCCGCCGTCGCCTCGTCGTTCCCGGCGGCGGCGCCGTCGAAGACGTTGTCCGTCGAGATCAGGACCGTACGGCGATTCCCCGCGACAGCAGCGATGTTGCGGGCGGCCAGCCGGTGCCCGGTCATCGCCGCGCCGGGGTTCGCGTCGCACCAGGTGACGTCGGACGGACCGTGCACCAGCACGATGGCGTCCGGCGCCAGCTGCCGCACCACCGCGGCGCACGCCACCGGGTCGGTGACGTCCAGCGCCGTCCACCGCGTCGCGGTGGCCACCGGCCGGCGGGAGGCCAGGATCGGCTCCCCGCCCTGCCGGGCCAGGTGGGCGGCGATCGCGCCGCCGACGAATCCGCTACCGACGATCAGCGTTCGCATACGCTCTCTCCTTCGCTGAGCGCGGGCCGGGGACCACGGCGGCGAGCATCCGGCCGACTCCGATGAGGCTGTGGTCGTCGTCGGCGGCGCCGAGCGCGAGCATCGCGCGGATCTCGGCCGGGGAGAGCCCGAAGCAGCCCAGCGCGATCAGCTCGTCACCGAGGATCTCGACGAACCGCTCACCCACCGCCACGGCGAAACCACCGATGAACAGGTAGCGCCGGACGCCGATCGCGGCGAACACGCCGGCCACCGCGATGGCCAGCGGCCGCAGAGCGGCGTGCAGGAGCCGGTCGGTGAACGGATCACCGGCCCTCGCCGCCGCGGCGACGGCCTCGTTGGTGATGGCCTGGACGCGGCCGCCGGTGAGAACGGCGAGCGCCGATCCGGCGAACTCCCGCCGGTGGTCGCGGGCAGCCTGCCGGACGGCTCGCAGCACCCCGCGCCCCGAGGAGATGGCGCCGAGATGCCCTCGGCCGCCGCAGTCGCACAGCGGCGCGGTGGCGCTGTGATCGACCCGCCAGTGGCCGAGTTCACCGCCGAACCCCTCGTCGTCGATCAGGACCTCGCCGCGCCGGAAGATCTTGCCGCCGATCCCGGAGCTGACGGTGAACAGCCCGAAGGCGTCGTTGTCCGGCGTGGCGTACCGCCATGCCGCCGCGGTGATGTCGTTGACGGCGAGGACCGGCAGTCCGAGGCAGGCGCCGAGCCGGGCGCTGAGCGGGACCGGCTCGGCGCAGCCGCCCCAGACGGTGGGTGCGGCCAGCGCGACACCGGCGGCCGTGACCGGGCCGGCGAAGGACAGGCCCACCGCCCGGACGCCCTCGGCCGCCGGTTCCGCGAGGGCCGCGGCCAGCTCCGTCTCGAGCTGCCGCAGCACCCGACGCCGAAGCTCGGCCGGCGGGCCGCCGGGGTGCCGGCCGAGTCCCTCGGTCGCGGTCCGGCGCACGCCCTCCGGCCGGCCGTCCCCGTCGGCGGCCATCCGGCCGACCCGCAGGTTCGTGCCGCCGAGGTCGGCGACCAGGAACTCCGGGCCGCTCACGATCGCACCTCCGCCGGCTCGCCGGCCTGCACCGACCCGTCCTCGAGCACGACAGCGCCGGTCACCACCGCACCGGGCGGCACGACCGCGTCCGGCAGGAGGACGCTGCCGGACACCTGCGCGCCCGCGCCGACCCGGACCCCGGGATAGACCACGCTGTCCGTGATCTCGCCGTGGTTGACCAGGTCGGCCGGGATCAGCGAGCGGTGGATTCCGGGGGCGGCGTCGACGATGCCGCGCCGCACCCACGGGCGCAGCGTCCGGGGCAGCCGGGCCGGCGGGATCGACGGCGGGTCGGCGACCAGCCGGCGGTGCGCCCGCAGATAGCGGTCCACGGTGCCGATGTCCTCCCAGTGGCCCGGCACCTCGTGCCCCCGGATGAGCTCGCCACCGGCGAGCATGGCCGGGATGACGTCACGGCTGAGATCGTGCTGCCAGGCGGTGCCCCGCAGCAGCGTGAGATAGCGGCGCAGGATCCGCGCGTCGAACAGGCAGAAGGCGGCGAAGACCAGGTCGCTCGACGGGTCGGCGGGTTTCTCGACGAACCGGGTCAGGCGGTTGCCGGCGTCGAACTCCACCATGCCGAACAGGTGCACGTAGCGGCGCTCGACGCGCTGGTACGACACCGTCAGCGCCGCGCCGGACCGGCGGTGCCCGGCCAGCATCTCGCGGTAGTCGAAGTCGTAGACGTGGTCGGCGTGCAGCACCAGGATGTCCCGGACGCCCTCGCCGAACACCCACTGCTCCTTGCTGAGCAGGGCGTCGGCGGTCCCCCGCTCCGCGGGCCCCCGGCGGTCCGGCAGCGTGGCCGGCAGCGCCGCGGGCGCCGCGGCGCGGTAGGCCTCGTCGTACGGCCCGAAGTGGACCCGGAATCCCGGTTCCCGGTTCCAGACGCGCTGCAGGTCGTCCATCAGCATGCGTTCCTCGTACTGCGACAGCAGCAGCACCTCGCCGAGACCCGACTCACGGGCGTTGCGCAGGCTGAAATCGATCAGCCGGGCCGTGCCGCCGAACGGGATCAGCGGCTTCGACCGGCCGGCGCCGAGACGGCCCATCCGAACGCCGCGGCCGCCGGCCAGCAGGACCGCCCGTACGCCTCTCATGCGGCACCGTCCCCGGCCGCGCCCGCAGCCGGACGGAGCTCGGCCAGCGCCGCCGTCAGCTCGGCGACGGTCACGTCGTCGACGAACCGGGCCCGGCCGATGCCCTCGGTCAGCGGGATGAGCTGGCGTCCGTCGCGGTGGCGTACGGTGTCGGCCAGCGCCTCGGCCAACAGGGCGGGCCGGCACACCGGATGCCACTCCGGCAGGCCGAGGTTCGCCAGCACGGTACGGGCTCCGGTCAGTTCGTCGTCGGTCAGCATCCCGCGGCGCCGGGCCAGGACGAGCGACAGCGCCATGTCCACCGCGACCGCCTCGCCGTGCAGCAGCTCGGGCAGCGCCCGCATCTCCAGGGTGGGTGAGAACGTGTGCCCGTAGTCGACGATGCGGTCGAGCCGCTGTTCCCACAGATTCGGCTGCAGTTCCTTGAGCATGCCGTCGATGGCCAGGCGCATCACGGTCTGTGCGGCCGCCCCGTCGTCCGCGCTGCCACGGGACTGCATACGCTCGGTGACGAGCCGTGAGCCGTCCGCGGCGAGCAGCCGGAACAGGCCGCGGTCGCGGATCAGCGCCATCTTGAGCACCTCGGCCAGCCCGTTGCGCAGGTGCCGGGCCGGCAGAGCGGCCAGAAAGGCCGGATCGATCAGGGTCACGGCGCCCGGATGGTAGGAGCCCAGCCGGTTCTTGTGCCGGTTGAAGTTGACCCCGGTCTTCGAGCCGATGCCGGCGTCCACCATGCCGATCAACGTGGTCGGCACCCGCACGTACGGTGTCGACCGGCGGTACATGCTGGCGGCGAGGCCGACGATGTCGGTGAGCACGCCGCCGCCGATCGCCAATACGGGCTCGCGCCGCCGCGACAGGCCGAAGTCGTCCATGGCCGACAGCACGCGGAACACCGCGTCCATCGTCTTGGCCGGCTCGGTGGTCTCCAGCACGCACAGCCGGTACGACATGCCGCGCGCGTCCAGGTACCCTCGCAGCCGCTCCCGGAAGAGGGCGTGCACCCGGGCGTCCACCACGATCAGGCGCCGCCGGCTGGGCAGGACGTCCTCCGCGCCGGCGGTCACCAGCTGGTCGTTGGAGTGATCGAACAGGTCCTGGCACAGCCGGACCTCGTAGCTCACGGGCCGCGTGGCCTCGATCCGCCATCGTGGTTCGGTGATCGTCGGGGTTTCGATGAGTCAGTCCTCCATCGTCGGTGGCGGGGTGGCGGCCGGCAGAACGACGCCGGTCACCGCCGTCACGAATTCGAGTTCGACGCTCGCCGGGTCCAGCGCCGGCGTGGTCGACATGTACGGCCTGGCCTGTTCGAACCGGGCCAGGGTGGCCTCGATGTCGCCGGTCGCGATCGTGTAGATCGCCAGGAACCGGCGCCGCCCGTCCGGGCCCGCGGGGGCGGCGTAACGCCGGGCGCTCACGAAACCCGGCAGGGCGAGAACCTCGGCGAGATGGATTCCGTCGTACCATTCGGCGAATTCGTCCTCGCGCCCGGGAAAAGGACTGGTACGGACCAGCAATGCGTAAGAGGTATTCGTGTCCATTTCCATCGCCCGGCATCACGGAATGAGCGGTCAGCTCGATTCCAGCCAGCGGATCTCCTCATCCGAGAGTGTGACGCGCGGAGCCCCCATGCACTCCCGCGAATCTTCCAGGGTCTTGGGCCCCACCAGAGCGAAAGTGGGGAACGGCTGATGCAGGACATAGGACAGCGCGATCACCGACGGCGACACGTCGTGTTTTGCGGCCAGTTCCACGGCACGCCGCCGGCGTTCGAGGTTGGCCTCGCTGTGGAAGCACCGCACGAGCTCGGCGTTGCCCCGGTCGTCACGGCCGGCCCCGCTGAAGAAGTTGCGCGAGCGGGCCGACCACGCGAACAGCGGGAACCGGTGCCGGGTGAGCCACTCCCGGAAGGCGGGGCCGGTGGCGTCCCGGCAGCCTGGCCACGGCAGTTCCCGGGGCTCGGCGAGACCGAAGTAGTTGCTCACCGCGGCGAAGCCCCGCCGCCCGTGTTCGGCGGCCCAGGCGTTCGCCGCCGCGACTCGCTCCAGCGACCAGTTGGAGCCGCCGAAGACTCGGATGCGTCCCGCCTCGGCGTGCTCGTCGAGCACGTCGACGAACTCGCCCACCGGCACGTCCTCGTTGTCGCGGTGCAGCAGGTAGATGTCGGCGTAGTCGTTCTGCTGACGCTCCAGGGACTCCAGCAGCTGCTGGGACAGCGACGCCGGATCGCAGTTGGGGGTGTGCGCCCCTTTGGCGATCACCACCACCTGCTCGCGGACTCCCCGGCTCGCGATCCATCGCCCGAGCAGCCGCTCGGCCCGGCCGTCCTGGTAGAAGTGCGCCGTGTCGAAGGCGTTGCCGCCGAGCGAGAAGTACTGATCCAGAAGGGCGGACATGGTCGAGGCGTCGGCCGGGTGGTCACAGCCCATGACCACCCGGGAGACGGCCTTGTCGAGGCCGGGCACCCGTCCCCGCGCGGTCGCCGGGACGGGCTCGGGGCCCGCCGCGCCACCGAGGATCAGCGGGCGGCCCGACACCGTCGGGATCACGGCCCCGTCGGCCTCGAACGGGTAGCGCAGGCCGATCGCGGCCCGCCACCGGTCCAGCATCCGGGCGTTGCCCAGCGAATCGGCGGTGGTCATCGCGTCCGGTTCGGGGCCGCCGATGCCGGCGGCGAACAGATCCGCCTCCATGGCGTAGGCGCCCGCGCAGGGATAGGAACGCCGCTCCGGCGCATGACCCACCCGGTTGATGACGATGCTCGGTTCGGCGGTCAGCGTCCAGGGGTCCTCGATCTCGATGGCGCCCGCGGAGCCGACGATGGTCACGCTGTTGCGATCGGCGATCCGGATCCCGGTACGCAGCGCGGCCGTCACCCCGCCGGCGAACGTCAGGGCGGCGGTGGCCCACTCGTCGACGCCGGACTCGCCGATCGACCCGGCGGCGGTGAGGGTCTCCGGTTCCGCGAAGGCCCGCCCGGTGGCGGCGCCGGCGACCGCGCGGGCCATGGCCATCGGGTAGCAGCCGATGTCGAGGATGCCGCCTCCGGCCAGCGCCGGGTCGAACAGCCGGCCGCTGAGCCCGCCGGCGTCGATGGTCAGCCCGGGGCTGATCTCGGTCTGCTCGCCCGGGCGGCTGGGGACGTAGAACGCGAAGCCGGCGTCGACGTGGCGCAGGTCGCCGATGGTCCCGTCGGCGACCAGGCCGAGCACCGCGGTCGTCTGCGGGTGGAAGCGGAACATCATGGCCTCGACGAGTCGCACCCCGGCCTGCCGGGCGGCGTCCACCAGCGTCATCGCCTGGGCGTGGTTGACCGCCAGCGGCTTCTCGCACAGCACGTGCTTGCCCGCCTCGATCGCCCGCATCGCGATCCGGGCGTGCGTGGTGTGCACCGTGGCGATGTAGACGGCGTCGACGGCGTCCGAGGCCAGGATGTCGTCGAAGGTGCCGCAGAGCAGCGGCCGCTCCCGCGGTCCGAGCTCCCCGGCGAGCGTCCGGGCACCGTCCGCGGTCAGGTCACCGATCGCGGTCAACTCACAATGCTTGCTGGCGCTCAATTGCGGAATGAATCGCCGCGCCATGTTCCCCGCGCCGAGAACGGCCAGACGTAAACGTTTCATAATGCATTTCCTCCTGTTCGAAGGCCGCACGGAACTGCCCGCGCGAATTCTCGGACGGGCTGCCGACGGCATTACCGGAAGGTGGGGGAACGGCGTCGCGCCGCTACTTTTCCGACCCTACTGGGGTCGGTGGTCGCCGAGCAATTCCTCACGCAATTCCTCGACCTGACCGTCGGCGAGCAGATAGACGCGCCGCCGGTATTCCGGGGTCAATTCGCCCAGCACGCCGGAATCGATGGTGCTGACGAACTCCTTGACCAGCGCCACCGTGCCGGCGAGGGAGTCGGCGCTGTTGCGCGTGGTGGCGGTCATCGCCACACCGATGTCGCCGAGCAGCATGTCCCGGGCGTACGCCGCGGACAGTCCCGGAGCGAGGTCCCGGATGATCTCGTTGATGTCGACCATCATGCGCATGCGCCGGCCGATGTTGGCGGCCTCGTACTGCCGCTGGGTGATCGACGGCTCGCCCCCTTCCCGGATCCGCCACAGGTAGACCACCCGCGGCACGACGTCGACCGCGGAGGCGGTGATGTGGGCACGGATGGTCACCGGGCCGTCCTCGTACTGCGGCAGCCGGAACGCGAAGCCGTGCGCGTCCCAGAACGATCGGCGGAACACCTTGTTCCAGACCATCCGGTCGGCGATCAGCGCCTCGTCCCGGGTGATGTGGGTCCGGCGCCTGGCGACGGCGAACGTCTCGGCGTACCCCGGGTATCGGCTCACGCCTTTCGAGGTCAGCCGCCGCACGTCCCCCGAGGCGATGTCCGAGCCGCTCTCCTCGAGCGACCCGACGAGCACCCGGTAGGCGTGGGCGGGCACGACGTCGTCGGCGTCGGCGAAGGCGAGGAACTCCCCCGTCGCCCGCTGGATGCCCGCGTTCCGGGCGGCACTGAGCCCGTTGTTGTCCTGGGTGATCACGCGGAACCGCCGGTCCCGGGCGGCCTGTGCGGCGGCGATCCGCCCGGTGGCGTCGGTGGACCCGTCGTCGACCAGGATGACCTGGATGTCCGTCAGATCCTGCTCCGCGATCGAGGCCAGCAGCAGTGGGAGGTAGCTCTCGACGTTGTACATGGGGACCACGACGCTGAGTTTCGGATGCATGCTCGATGAAGCCCTTCTCCGTGGTGATTCGCGGCGGCCCGGGCGATCTCGGTCGCGCCGGTCACGCCGCCCGATGTGTGCAACCGATCAAGGTGAGTGGTTGCACGCCGCCCGTCAGCCGCGGCCGGCGTGCTCCGCCTCGCGATCGAGGGCCTCGGCCATGCCCATCCAGGTCCGCGCGCACTCCCGGGCGATCCTGGCGACCACGATGGCGCAGTGTGGAGGCAGCTCACGGGCGGCCTCCCGGAGCTGACCGGGTTCGACCACCCGGGTGCCGAGGAACTGCAGGAAATGCCGGCCCGCCTCGGAGTAGCGCAGCGAGGGATCCCGGCGCAGGCCCTCGAGCAGCACGCCGGTGTCGGCCGGAACCGCGGTGGCCGGCGGGTACCCGGTCACCGCGCGGGCCGGGCGATTCACCAGCCGGCCGGATCGGGCCGCCTGGCCGGCCGGCACGGGGTCACGCCCGGCGCGAACCCGACTGCGGACGTCACGGGCGGTGCCCACCGAGATGCCGGCCGCGCGAGCGACCTCCCGCAGCGGCGTCTGCGGCTGCCGGGCGATGACCTCGCCGGCCACTCGGCGCCCCTCGGCGGTGCTGAGCGGGCGGACCCGCCCGTCCCGGCCGATCCGCTCGGTGATCTCGGCGCCGTCCTGGACGTCGGCGCGGATCGCCGCGACGGTGGCGGGGGCCAGACCGGCGATGGTGGCCACCGCACGGTCGGCCAGGCGCGGCTCGGCGCGGATGAGGCGGCGCACGGCGGCCCGCCGATCGGCGAGGGAGAGCGGCAGGCCGTGGGTCACGTTGGCACTGACGGCGAGCTGGAGGGCGTCGGCGTCGCTGCCCTGGAAGAACCGCACGGCAAGCGTCGAGACGCCGTTGAGCTGCGCCGCGCGGAGCCGGTGCATGCCGTCGATCACGCTCATGGTCGCTTTGTTGACCAGGATCGGGGGCAACTCCCCGGCGACCTGGGCGAGTAGCCGAGCGTGCTCGGGATCGACCCCGTTCGCCCGCAGCGGATCGGCGTCCACCAGCTCGTCTATCGGTACGGAGAAGATCTGCGAAGAAATCGTCGGTGCCAAACCGGCGGCCCCACCCTTCCCAGTCGTTAGAACACGTGTACTAACCAGAACCAGGGAGACAGCCTGCACCCGGCCACGATCCTCGGCCAGACAGTGCCAGTGCCGACAGTGTCACTGCGGCTTAGATGATCACAGAGCGTGAGAGCGGGCGGCGCGCGCGGCGATGATCATGATGGCCAGGGCGGCCAGGACGATCGCGGCGCCGACGTAGAGCGGCGCCGTGTAACCCAGCCCGGCGCTGATGGCCAGGCCCCCGAGCCAGGCGCCCAGCGCGTTGCCGACGTTGGACGCGGAGACGTTGGCGCTGGCCGCCAGGGGTGCGCCGCCGGCGGCGTCGGTGACCCGGGTGATCATGCCCGGGACGCTCGCGAACCCGAAGAAGCCCAGGCTGAAGACCAGCGCCACGGAGGCGATCTGGCTGTGCGCGAGCAGTCCGAACAGCCCGAGCGTGATCGCGAGGCCGGCCAGCGCCGCCATGAGCGTGCGGTCGCGGTCGAGATCGGCCGCCCGTCCACCGGCGATGTTGCCGGCGACGAGACCGACCCCGTAGACGATCAGCAGCCAGGCCAGATCCGTGCCGGAGAAGTCCGACACCCGGGTGAACGTGTACGCGATGTAGGTGAACGCCCCGAACATGCCGCCGTAGCCGAGGGCGGTGGCGGCCAGGGTGAGCCAGACCTGCGACGACCGGAAGGCGTGGGCGACACTCGCTCCGGGCGCGCGGGTCACCGTCCCGGCGGCGGCCGGAACCCACACGGCCAGGGCGGCCAGGGCGAGCACGCCGATCGCGGTGATCGCCCAGAACGTGGCCCGCCAGCCCCACCGCTCACCGACCAGGGCCCCGAACGGCACGCCCAGCACGTTGGCGATGGTCAGCCCGGCGAACATCACGGCGACCGCCCGGGAGGCGCGCTCCGGCGCGACCAGGCGCCGGGCGACGAGCGAGCCGATGCCGAAGAACGAGCCGTGGCACAGCGCGGCGACGATCCGGCCGGCCAGGAGGACGGCGTAGTTCGGCGCGCACGCGGACAGCAGGTTGCCGAGCACGAAGAGCGCCACCAGGCCGACGAGGACGGTCTTGCGGTTGAAACGGGTGGTGACGGCCGTCAGCAGGATCGCCCCGACCGCCACACTGAGCGCGTATCCCGAGATCAGCCACCCCGCCGCGGCGACGGAGACGTCCAGGTCGTCGCTCATCTGCGGCAGCAGGCCCGCGATCACGAACTCGGTCAGGCCGATGCCGAAGCCGCCGAGCGCGAGGGCGACCAGCCCGGCGGGCAGGCGCCCCGGCGTGCCGGGGACGGACGGACGCGGTCGCCGTTCGGCGAGATTCATCGCTCTCCCAGGGGCCGTGGGCGCGCAGGTGAGCGCTCACGGCAGGGTAGCCGAACCTCTTGACGATCATTCGGCCGCTGTGCCACGGTCGGGACCGATGTTTGCGTAAACATTTTCCTCGGAGAAGGAGAGACCGTGGGGTCCTTCGCCATCGGCGAGCGGGAGTTCCTGCTGGACGGCGAGCCGTTCCGGATCATCTCCGGCGCCTTGCACTACTTCCGCGTCCACCCCGACCAGTGGGCGGACCGGATCCGCAAGGCACGGCAGATGGGCCTCAACACGATCGAGACCTACGTCGCCTGGAACGCGCACGCGCCGGCCGACGGCGACTTCGACCTGACCGGCGGGCTGGACCTGGGCCGGTTCCTCGATCTGGTCGCGGCCGAGGGCCTGTACGCGATCGTGCGCCCCGGGCCGTACATCTGCGCCGAATGGGCCAACGGCGGCCTCCCGGCCTGGCTGTTCCGGGACGGGGCGGTCGGGATCCGGCGCGACGAGCCCCGGTTCATGGCCGCGGTGACCCGCTACTACGAGCAGCTGGCGCCGGTGGTCGTCGCGCGGCAGGTGGACCGCGGCGGCCCGATCATCCTGGTCCAGGTCGAGAACGAGTACGGCGCGTACGGCGCCGACAAGAGTTACCTGCGCAAGCTCACCGAACTGACCCGGCGGATCGGCGTGACCGTGCCGTTGACCACCGTCGACCAGCCGTTGGACGACATGCTCGACCGCGGCAGCCTCCCCGGGCTGCACAAGACGGCCTCCTTCGGCTCGCGGGCGGCCGAGCGGCTGGCCGCGCTGCGCCGGCACCAGCCGACCGGGCCGCTGATGTGCTCCGAGTTCTGGAACGGATGGTTCGACAGCTGGGGTGGCGTGCACCATGTGACCCCGGCCGACCAGTGCGCCCGCGAACTCGGCGAGCTGCTGGAGTGCGGCGCCTCGGTCAACATCTACATGTTCCACGGCGGGACCAACTTCGGCTTCACCAACGGCGCCAACGACAAGGGCACCTACCGGCCGATCGCCACCAGCTACGACTACGACGCGCCGCTGGACGAGGCGGGCGACCCCACCGCGAAGTACTGGGCGTACCGGGAGGTCATCGGCAGATACGCGCCGCTGAGCGACGACGTTCCCGCCGCCGCCGCCCCGGCACCGGCGTTCGGCGTACGTCTCGGCAAGGTCCTTCCGCTCTGGGACGTCCTCGACCGGCTGGGCAAGGGCAGCGAGCACGACGAGCCGCCCACGATGGACGCGGCCGGCCAGTCCGCCGGCCTCGCGCTGTACCGGACCGAGATCGACCTCGCCGGGCCGGGCGTCCTCCACATCGCCGAGGTGCGCGACCGTGCCCAGGTCTTCCTCGACCGGCAGGCCCTGGGCACTCTCGAACGCGAGCACAAGGACCGGTCGCTCGCCCTGCCCGCCGGCGCCCGCGGCGTCCTGGAGCTGCTCGTCGAGGACCAGGGCCGGGTCGACTACGGACCCCGGCTCGGTGAGCCGAAGGGACTCATCGGGCCCGTGACGGTGAACGGCGAACCGCTGCGCCGGTGGGAGATCCGGCCCCTGGACCTCGTCACCATCCCCGGGATAACCGAGGCGTTCGCGGCCCGGCCGCCGGAAGAGGTGACCGTGCTCGCCGGCCCGGCCTTCGCCGAGGCCGAGTTCGACCTCCCGGCGCCCGGCGACCTCTTCCTCGACACGAGCGCCTGGGGCAAGGGCGTGGTCTGGATCAACGGGTTCTGCCTCGGCCGGTACTGGTCCCGCGGCCCGCAGCAGACCCTGCACGTGCCCGGCCCGGTGCTCCGCCCCTCCGGGAACCGGCTGGTCGTCCTGGAGCTGCAGGCCAGCGGCACCACGCAGGTCGATTTCGTCCCCGCGCCACGGCTGGGGCCGCTCGAGGAGTGACCGGGAACACCGGCAGTCGTGGATGGGCGCTGCTACCTTCGCCGTCAAAGACCCGTAGATCGACATGGTTGCCCGGCGGGCACCGCATCGGGGGGACGCGATGACACCAGCGCCGCTGCCGGCCCTCACGCTCACGCCCGGGGAGGAACTGGGCCGCCTGGTCCGTTGCTGGCGCGAGCGCCTCGACCCCGACGACCTGCCCGGCCACCTCGCCCCCACGGCGCGGTCCCGGCGGCGCAAGCGGGTGAGCCAGGAGCAGGCCGCCGCACTCATCGGCTACAGCGTCGGATGGATCAGCAGCCTCGAGCGCGGCGACCGGCAGAACTACAGCATCGACTTCCTCGATCGCGTCGCGGAGACCCTCCGCCTCAGCTCGGACGAGAAGACACTGCTCTTCCTGCTCGCCGCCGGCCATGAGCCACCGATGGCCGGCCGGCACCCGGTCATGACGGCGACCGCCGACGTCCGCCGGCTCCTCGACGCCCAGCCGTGGCCGGCCTACATCGTCGACGACGCCTGGGATCTGGTCGCCGTCAACGACCACATGCGGGAGTGGTTCCCCTGGGTCGCCGGGCCGGAGACCAACGTGATGCGCTGGATCTTCACCGCGCCCGAGGCCCGTCGGCAGCTGCACCGGTGGGAGACCGACTGGGGGCCGCAGATGCTGGCCCAGCTGCGCTTCGCGCATGCCCGCACCCCGGGCAACGAGCGCCTCACCGAGGTCCTCGCCGAGATTCTGCACGGCAACGCGGACGCCCGGAGGTTCTGGGACCATCCGACCGCCCACGTCCGCCCGGACAACGCCCGGCGCTCACTCTGCCTGCCGTGCCATCGCCGCCGGATCCAGCCGGTCCAGCTGGTCACTCTGGAACCGCAGCGGGCGCCGGGCAACCACCTGACGATCCTCCTGCCCGCCGAGCCCGATCCGGCCTGATCGCCCGGTCACGAACTACCGGCCAGCCGGCGGGCCAGCTCGAGCCGCTTGATCTTCGTGGTGGCGGTCTGGGGCAGATCCTCGAGCCGCCACTGCACCGGCTCGGCCATCCGTGGCAGGCCCGCGACGGCCGCGTCCCAGCGGGCCCGGTCGAGGGGCTCGTCGTCGCGGGTGCTGACCACCGGCACCGCCGTGCCGTCCGGCCCGGGCACGATGATCACCTCGACCAGTTCGTACAGCCGGGCGAAGAGCGTGTCCTCCAGGGCGAGCGTGCTGTCCACACCCGGGATCAGGTCCACCTCGCGGTCGAGCAGGTGCAGGCAGCCCCAGCGTGTGCGGTACCCGACGTCGCCCATCCGCCACCAGCCGTCGTTGACCTGCTGGGCGTAGCGCTCCTCCTCGTCGAGGTAGGTGACGATGCGGCCGTCGCTGCGCACCTCGATGTAGCCGGGTGAGGACTTCGACGGCGCGGCGCCATCACGGCTCACCACTCGCACGTCGGTCATGCCGGGGAACGGCACGCCGACGCAGCGGCCGTCCGCGTCCGCGCCGCGATGCCTGCTGTACGGGCGCCCGGCGATCGGCCCCACCTCGCTCTGGCCGTACATCTGCATGAACAGGGGCGATCTCCGGCGCGAGGCGCCGAGCAGGCGGTGCACCGTACGCGGATGGATCGCGTCGAACGTGCTGCTGAAGACCTTGACGTTGCGCAGCGGCTCGCGCTTGTCCCCGATCAGCTCCTCCCACCGCATGAAGGAGTTCGGATGCGCCTCGATCAGCCCGGGCGGAGCCTGGCTGAACACGTCGGCGACCGAGTCGGGGTCGTCGTCGGCGAGCACGATGAGCTGGTGTCCCTGGAGCACCGCGATCGGCATCGCGGTGAACATCCGCGAGTGCACGAAGGAGACGTGGATGGCGACCGGCTCACGGCTGCGGACCAGCGAGGCGACGGCGCCCTGCGGGCGGTAACGCGACTGGAACGTGAATCCGGTGTGCACGGCCAGTTTGGGCGTGCCGGTGGTGCCGGAGGTGTGCGTGATCAGGGTCGGATGGCTGGGCGGCAGGTTCGCGGGCGGCACGCGGCGCACGCCGGCGAACGAGGCGAGTTCGGTGGCGCCGGGATGGCTGCCGGCGGCCAGCAGGACCCGGCAGGTGTGGTCGAAGACCGCGTCGGGCAGGTCCTTCTCCAGCTTGGCCTGATCGGTGAGCAGGTACGGACGGTCCAGCCGGCGCAGCAGCTCCACGACGGTGTCGCCGTCGAGCTTCGGCGACAGCAGCGCCGGGACCGCACCGATCCGGGCGGCGCTGCAGGCCATCAGGGTGATGTCGAAACTGTTGGATTTGTGGATGACCACCCGGTCGCCGGCGCGCGCGCCGGCGGCCCACAGCCGGGAGGCGAAGTCGTCCACCAGGTCGGCGACCTCGGTCATGGTGAGGCGGCGTCCTCGCTCCGGCGCGATGTCGAGGGTGTGGTCGAGGACGAGCAGGTTGGCCGGGTAGCGACCGGCCACGCGGTCGAAGAGGGTACCCAGCCGGATGCCCCGGTTTCCGATCCTCTGCAGCAACATCAGGCGTTCCTTTCCGTCGCTCGTCAGCCTTCGATGACGGCCTTGATCCGCTCCAGGGTCCGGGCGATGTCCTGCCGCAGCTTGTCCGACCACTCCCGGACGAACCGGTCGCGCGCTTCCTCGTCGAGGCCGGCGACGATCTTGTAGATGCCCTCGGTGGGCTCGTCCATCCGGAAGCGGTGCGTCAACAGGCAGCCCTCCGCGGCCGGCCGCATGTCGAATCCCCACACGCTCTGCTGGTTCTCGCCGGTGTGCGTCAGCATGGCCCAGGCGAAGGTCCGTCCCGGCTCGGCCGCGGTGATCCGGGCCTCGGTGTACCAGACGCCGCGAACCAGGGGCGCCCAGGCCACCACGTCCTCGCCGCGCAGGTTCTCGCCCCGGAAGATCGCGCCCACGGTGGCCGGCTCGCCGGAGACCCATTCACCCCCGCGGCATTCCGGGCTCCATTCGGAGCTTCGCCGCAGATCGCTGACCACTGCGTAGACCTGATCCGGGCCGGCCTTGACGGCAATACTTCCGGACAGATCGAACAGCGGCGACTTCTCCACAATTGATATCGTCATACTTCTATGTTGCTTATTGAATCCGGAAGGGTCAAAGAATCGCTTGACGATCCGTCAGGTCGCGGGGTGGCACGCTCGGTCCGCAGAATCAGCCGGCGGCCGTGCGTCTCGCCGGCCTCGACCCGCCGATGCGCCTCGGCCATGGCGCTCAGCGGCAGGATCTCGGCGATCCGGGGACGCAGCCGCCCCTCGGCGAGCAACCGGTTCAGCGCGCCGGCCGCCTCCGCCAGCTCACCCGCGGTGGCCTGCGAGATGGCGAAGCCGGCGATCGAGCAGTCCTTCAAGTAGAGCGGGCCCACCGGGAGCACCTTGCGGCTGCGCAGGCCGGCCAGGAGCACCAGCCGTCCGCGCCGGGCGAGCAGGTCCACCGCCGTCTCGATGTCGTTCGCGCCCGCGGTGTCGACGTAGAGGTCAGCGCCCCCCGGACAGGCCGCGTGGAGACGCTCGGCCAGCGCGGGGTCCCGGTAGTCGAGAACCGCGGCCGCCCCGAGCCCGCGGCAGAAGCCGGCATCGGCGGCGCTCGCCGTGGCCACCACCCGGGCGCCGGCCGCGACGGCCAGCACGACGGCCGCCGCGCCCACGTTGCCGCCGGCGCCGACCACGACCACCGTCTCGCCCCTCCGCAGCCGGCCGTGGGTGAACAGCGCGAGGTACGCGGTCGCGGCCGGGTGCGCGACGGCGACCACGTCCTCCGGCCGGACTCCCCGGGGCAGGCGATAGAGCCGCTCGGCCGGGACCACCACCTGCTCGGCGGCGGCGCCCTGGCGGCCCGCGTGACCGAGGCTGTTCGACCACACCGGGTCGCCGGGCTCGAACCCGACGACGCCGGGGCCGGTCACGGCGACCGTGCCGGCCAGATCCCGCCCGACCACGAAGGGAAAGGTGACCGGGGTGCGCCAGGCCCCGGACCGGACGAACGTGTCGACATTGTTGACCGTGGTGGCGACGACGTCGACGAGGACGTCACCCGGGCCGGGACGCGGTGCGGCCAGTTCTCCGTACCGGATCGCGCCGGGCGGTCCCAATTCCTCGATATAGGCGGCATACATGAGTGATGATTCTGGCAGGATTCGCCGAATACCTCAGCGCACCGGCGGGACATTCGTCAGGTCGCACACTATTCACATCGGTCATTGCGACGATTGCCGGGCGCCGGTCAGGGCCACCGCCGGAAGTCGCGGCGCGATGACCATCAACAGGGGGACGGTCGCGACGGCGCACGTCGCGATCACCAGCCAGGGCACGTCGGGCCCCACCGCCAGCAGCGTGGAGAACATCAGCGGCGCGACCATGTTGGCGATCGAGAAGGAGTACTGGAACGAGGCCAGGTAGCGCCCCCGGACGTCGGCCGGGGACGCGTCCGCCGCCATCGCGGTGGAGGCGGGCGCGTGCAGCATCTGGGCGGCCGAGTAACACAGGATGGCGACCGCGCAGGTGGCCACGGCGAGGGCCGCGGGAACGTGCCGGGCGCCGAGGGTGGCCAGGCTCCAACCGGCCCACAGCAGACCCGCCAGCACGAGCGGGACGTGCCGGGACAGGTGCCGCGTCCAGCGCACGACGGCCGGTTGCAGGACCGCCTGCACCACCGTGTTCATCACCAGCAGTGGTCCCACGGCCCAGGTCAACCCGGGCATCGCGGTCGCCACGTACAGCGGGAACCCGACGCTCAGGAGCATGTTGCACAGCGCGTACAGCGTGTTGAGCGAGATCAGCGAGAGGAACGGGCCGTCGTGCAGCAGGACCCGGTATCCGCGCCCCTCCACCGCCTCCGCCGGGGCACTGCCGTACCCGGGCACACCGGCCAGGACCAGGATCGCTGCGATCACGATCAGGGTCGCGAGCCCGCCGACGAGCCAGTTGTACATGACCAGCGAACCGACCGAGAGGGCGACACCGGCGATCGCCGCGCCGACACCGTAACCACCCGCGCGCAGGGCGCCGGAGATCCCGAGCCATCGGTCCCGGGCCCGGGGATCGGGGTCCCCGTCGGTGAAGTTGCTGATCAGGGCGTAGATCGAGGCCCAGAAGGCCTGCCAGCCCAGCGCCATCACGGTGGCCACGACCAGCACGGACGCCGTGCCGGACGCGAACACGTACCCGGCGAAGGCCGCCGCCTGCAGCACCTGCGACACCAGCACCACCGGCTTGGCGCCCCAGCGGTCCACGAGCCGGCCCACCCACAGCGGCAGGGGCAGCGCTATCAGGTTCGCCACGGTCAGAAGGAGCCCGATACGCGCGACCGGCGCGTCCGTGCTCTCCGTCAGGTAGAGCAGTGCGAGCGGCGCGAACGAGCCGGCCGCCAGCGAGTCGATCGTCAGCACCACCAGCATGCAGGCGGAGACGGACCGGCGCGACCGGCCGGGACCCGGGCTGCCGGCCCGGGTGCTCGCGATCACATCACGGCTCATTTCAGTTCGACTCCTTAACCAGCCGTCGCAACTCCGCCGTCTCGCCTCCCGCCAGGCACGCCAGGAGCCGCCGTTCCGTCGTCGGGAGCGCGGCGACCACCTCGCCGGGGACGCTCGTGACGAAGGTGCGGGCGAGCGACAGCGCCTCGCTCAGACGGGCATCGTCGTAGAGGTTCAGGGCGCGCAGCGCGTCCGGGATGTCGCCGCGGCACATGTCGTCCGCGTACGGCGCGACGAGCTCCGGGGCGAGCGCCGAGACGATCGCGAAGGTGTCGAGGACCATGTGCATGCGGGCCTCGAACTTGTCCGGCTCGTACTTCCGTTGCGTTATGGAGAGCTCACCGTCGTCCCGGACGCGCCAACGGTAGACGACATCGGTGAGCACGTCGACTGCGGAGGCCGCGATGTGCGCGCGGATCGTCACCGGCGCGTCCTCGAAGACCGGCAGGGTGAACGCGAGTCCCTCGGCGTCCCAGAACGAGCGGCGGAACACCTTGTTCCAGATCATCCGGTCCCGCACCAGCGCGGGACGGCGACGAATGTGCGTCGATACCGCCCGGGAGGCGAAGGTCTCCCCGTACCAGCGGAAGGGCAGTGTTCCCGTGCTGTCGAAACGGCGGACGTCCCCGGAGGCCATGTCGGACCCGCTGGCTTCGAGCGATCCGACGAGCGCGGCGTAGCCGTCCGCCGGGACGATGTCATCGCTGTCGCAGAAGGCCAGGTAACGTCCCCGCGCCGGGGGGACGCCGGTGTTCCGCGCGGCGCTGAGCCCGGCGTTCGCCTGTTCGAGCACGCGGACACGGCGGTCCCGGCGAGCGAACCGGTCGGCGATCGCCCGGCTGCCGTCGGTCGAGCCGTCATCGACGACGACGATCTCGAGGTCGGCGAGCCGCTGGCCGGTGAGAGACGCGAGACAGGCGGAGAGGTACGGTTCGACGTTGAACATCGGGACGATGACGCTCAGGATCGGTGTCGTCATATCGGGCTCCTCTCAGGACGGCGATCAGCCGGCTTCTCGCAGCTGACGGCGGGGCAGGCGCTTGGCCAGCAGGGCGTGCGCGACCGAGGCGAGGGTGGCGTGCCGGTGCCAGCCGGTGAACGTCCGCCCGGAGTAGTCGCGGATGCCGACCCGCTCGGCGATCTCCAGCCCCTCCTGCCGGACCCGCCGCACGAGGCTGGCCGAGTACATCACCTCCGGCAGCCGCTGCTCGGTGAGATTGGTGAGCCAGATGTTCGGGGCGGAGTTCGGTCGCGCTCCCCCGATGCACAGCAGCCTCAGGCCGGATCGGACGCGGGGCAGCCGCACCGAGACCGGGGCGACGACGTTGGCGTGCAGGGCGGCGCCGTCCTCCCACGGATCGGCCCACGTCACCGGGGAACGCCTCGATCGGCTGGCCCACGCGATCTGCCCGGCGGTCATCACCGTGCCGTCCCGGCCGGGCAGCGCCGGATCGCGCACCACGAGCGGAGTGTCCTGCCCGACGCGCAACAGGTAGGGCGTGCCGGCCGCGGTCAGGTGGCGGGCCACCGTGGACGCGTCGAGCCGGGTGGCGTCGAGCACGAACGGGATGCCGGCGTCCGCGCCGTCGGCGAGCACGGCCTGGAACGCCTTCACGACGTCACCCTCGAGGGTGGCCGGCCGCAGATCCTCGGGCACCAGGGCGCGGGATCTCCGTTCGCTGTCGGCCAGCCATTCCCGCGGTACGTGCAGCCACCAGGCCACCGGCACGCTGCCCCGCTCGGAGGCGGCCCAGATCCCGAAGGAGAGCTGCACGTTCAGCACGCGGCCGGCATCGTTGAAGGAGGACGGGACCACCCCGACGGACTGCTCACCGGTCTTCGGCACGACCATCGGCTCGGCCACCCAGGCGCGTACCGGCCGGCTCGCGCAGACGTGTTCCAGCAGAGCGCGGCGGACCGGCTTCCAGTCCCAGTTCGAATCGCTGATGAAATGGTGCAGACTCTGTTCCGTGCCGGACCCGCCGAACATCTGGGCGATGTTGCGGACGGACTTACGCCCGGGCGTCCGCAGCAGGCCGGTGACGTAACTGCGGGCCTTGTCACGCTGGTCGCGCCGGCGCAGGGAGGCGAACAGCGTGCCGCACAGCTGTTCGACCTCATGGCCCGTCTCGCCCCGGCGGGTGGTCCGATGTATCGACTCTCCGTCGCTGTGCTTGCCGTTCCCCCGCACGTCCTTCCCCTCTTCATCGATAGGTTCGACATGAGCGCCGCCGGCTCGGCGGTCAGCCGGGACAGTCGCCCCGGCCACGACCGGCGCGCAGCACATGGCCCCACCACTCGAGCTGTCGCAGCATGGTGTCCACGGCGGACTCGGGCCGCTCCGGGTCGAGCATCCGGCCCCGCTCGTCGAAGAGCGAGTCGGCCCAGTGCAGGCTCACCGCGGAGCGGACCGTCACGGCCTGCAGCTCCGCGAAGACCGGCCGCAGTTGTTCCACCGAGCGCAGACCGCCCGCCGTACCGCCGTACGAGACGAAGGCGACGGGCTTGGCCTTCCACTCGTCACGCCCGGTGTCGATGGCGGTCTTCAGCCCTCCGGGATAGCCGTGGTTGTACTCCGGGGTGACCACGATGAAGGCGTCGGCGCGGTCGATCCGCTTCAGGAAGCCGGCGGTGTCACCGCCGCCGCCCAGGTCCGCCGGGAGCTGGAGATCCGCCAGGTCGATGACGTCCGTCTCCAGTCCGTCGCGGCCCTCGACACGGGTCATCAGCCACGTGGCGACGGTCGGCCCGAAACGATCTTTTCGCACACTGCCGATGATCACGGCAAGGCGAAGCGGGTACTCAGACAAGGGAATTCCTCCGACTGTTCTAAGTGGACTCCGGAGACTTGACCCACCCTTCAGCCGTTCAAACCTGACAGATTCGAAGGCCCGGACGACATCCCCGCGACATCTTCGGCAATTGTCGTACCTCGATCCCTGCGCACCGATCAACGATCTTGCTGAATCGTGCGTCACCCGAGGTGGGGAGAACGACATGGCAACATTCCTGTGGGCTTGCTACGACGGCGGCGGGAACATGCCGTACGGGCTCGGCGTCGCCCGCGCCCTGGCCCGCCGCGGCCACCGGGTGGTCTTCGCGGGCCGCCCGGAGATGACGGCGAAGGTCGGGCCGACCGAGTTCGACGCCGTCGAGCTACGAGAGGCGTACACCGACGCCGACCGCTACCAGGACGACCCCCGGGGCCGCGCGCTGGCGTATCTCACGTCGCCCGCGGTCGCCGAGGAACTGCTCACGGTGGCCGCCGCCGAGCGCCCGGACGCGGTCGTGATCGACTCCAACTTCGGCGGCGCGCTGGCCGTCGCCCCGCGGTTCGGCGTGCCCACCGCGGTCATCCTGCACTCCTTCCTACGGCGTACCCTGCCGAGCTGGCACGAGATGATGCGCCACCAGAGCCGGACCCGGCAGGCGCTCGGCTTCGATCCGCTGCCCGGGCTCGACGAGCTGTTCGGCGGTCGCGACCTGTTCATGATCAACACGATCGACGATTTCGACGGCGGCGGCGGCAACCCCTGGCCGAACATGCGATACGGCGGCCCGATCCTGGAGGACGACACCCACTGCCGGCCGTACGAGCTGCCCTGGGACGCCGACGACCCCACCCCGCTGGCGCTGGTCAGCTTCACCACCGACGAGATCCAGAACTCCGTCGTCAAGTTGCAGCGCACCCTCGAAGCGCTGGAGACACTGCCGATCCACGTGCTCGCCACGACCGGGACGGTCGACCCGGACCGGATCACCGTTCCGCCCAACGCCCGCGCCGTCGCGTTCGCCACCCACGGCCCGGTGATGAGCCGGGCGTCGTTCGTGGTCAATCACGCCGGTTACGGCACGGTCATGCGGGCCCTCACCCACGGCATCGGCGTCCTGTGCATCACCGGCCAGGCGGAGGATCAGCGGGTCGTCGCGTTCGACCAGCCTCGTACCGCCGATTTCGTCCAGGAACACCGGGTCGGCGTGAGCGTGCCGGCGACCGCCGGCCCGGCGGACATCCGCGCGGCGGCGCAGGCGCTGCTCGAGGACCCCGGGTACCGGTCCAACGCACGGCGGCTGGGCGATCTGATCGTCCGTAGTGAGGGGGCCGACGCCGCGGCCCGGCACCTGAGCGCGCTGCCGCTCGCCGCCTCGCCCCTCGGCCCGGCGACCGGCCCGGCCGCGTCATCTCCCGTCCGGCCGCCATTGTCCGCCGATCGCACCTGACACATTCATCGTCACTTCATTGTCCTCTCCCCGAATTCAGGGAAAGGATGATCTCATCGCCAGAATATAAGTGCCGAAACGCAAGGAAGGAGAGCCGCGAAAATGACCGCCTCCTCCACGAACATTCTTTCACCGGCCCGCACATCCGACGTCGTCCGCGAAATCCGCAGCCGGCCCGCCCGGCAGCAGCCCGCCTGGGCCGACCCGGGCCGGCTCGCCGTCGCACGCGAGCAGCTCCGGACCCGCCCGGCGCTGGTCGAGCCGGCCGACATATCAGCGCTGGGCCGGGAGCTGGCCCGGGTCGCCGCCGGTACGGCCCATGTCGTCCAGGCCGGCGACTGCGCCGAGGATCCGGCCGACTGCGGCGCCGGCGACGTGATGCGCCGTGCCGCTCTGCTGGACGTGCTCGCGGACCGGATGGAACGGCGCACCCGGCGTCCGGTGCTGCGCGCCGGGCGGATCGCCGGACAGTTCGCCAAGCCCCGCACCCAGGACACCGAGGCCGTCGGCGGCCAGGAGCTGCCCGTCTACCGCGGCCATCTGGTCAACAGCCCGGAACCGGATCCCCGCAGCCGCCGCGCCGACGCGAGGCGGCTGGTGCACGGCCACGGCGCCGCCGCCACGGTCCTGCGGCACCTCGGATGGCCGGACGGCGCCGCGGCGCGGGCCGGGGCGCCCGTCTGGACCAGCCATGAGGCGCTCCTGCTCGACTACGAGTTGCCGCAGCTGCGGCACGACGTGACCGGGCGGCTCTTCCTCACCTCGACGCACTGGCCGTGGATCGGTGAACGGACCCGGCAGCTCGACGGGGCGCACGTGGCGCTCCTGGCGGCGGTCGACAATCCGGTGGCCTGCAAGGTGGGTCCGCGGATGACTGTGCCGGAGCTGCTCGCGCTCTGCGCCCGGCTCGACCCGCATCGCCGGCCCGGTCGGCTCACGCTGATCGCCCGGCTCGGCGCCGAGCAGGCCGCCGCCCGCCTCCCCGAACTGGTCCGGGCGGTACGCGACTCCGGCCACCCGGTCATCTGGCTCACCGACCCGATGCACGGCAACACGTTCGTCGCGGACTCGGGAACGAAGACCCGCTTCCTCAGCACGGTCCTGCGCGAGGTGCGCGACTTCCAGGCCGCGCTGCGCGACAACGGCGTCACCGCCGGAGGACTGCACCTGGAGACCACCCCCGACGACGTCACCGAATGCGTCGCGTGTCCCGGCCAGGCCGACCTGGCCGGCGACAAGTACACGTCGCTCTGCGATCCGCGTCTCAACCCCGGCCAGGCGCTGCGCGTCATCGACGCCTGGAACGCCTGAGCCGTCCCGCCGGCAAGGAGGAGCACCGTGGAAGATCGAACAGCACTCGTCACCGGCGCGGCCGGCGGCATCGGCGCCGCCACGGCCCGCGCCCTCGCCGCCGAAGGAATCCGGGTAGCGGCGGTCGACGTCGCGGAGGACCGCCTCGCCGCCGAGGCCGCCCGGCTCCGCGCCGGCGGCCTCCCGGTCACCGCCTTCCCCGCCGATGTCACGGACGCCGGCCGGGTCGAGGCCACCGTGGCGGCCGTCGAACACGAACTCGGCCCGATCGGCCTGCTCGTCAACGCGGCCGGCGTGCTGCGCACCGGACCGGCCCTCGACCTCGGCGACGCGGACTGGTCGTCGACGTTCGCCGTCAACACCACCGGCGTCATGCACGTCTCCCGCGCGGTGGTGAGCCGGATGGTGCCCCGCCGCCGCGGCGCGGTGGTGACGGTCGCCTCCAACGCCGGGTTCGTCGCCCGGCAGGGCATGGCCGCGTACGGCGCGTCCAAGGCCGCCGCCATCATGTTCACCAAGAGCCTCGCGCTCGAGGTCGCCCGTTACGGGATCCGGTGCAACGTGGTCGCCCCCGGCTCGACCGACACACCGATGCTGCGCGGCATGTGGGCCGGCGGCGACGGCGCGAGCGTCACCATCGGCGGCGACCCGGACGCGTACAAGGTGGGGATCCCGCTGCGGAAGATCGCGGATCCGTCCGACATCGCCGACGCGGTGGTCTTCCTGCTCTCGGACCGCGCGGGCCACATCACCATGCACGACCTCACCGTGGACGGGGGCGCCACGCTCGGCGCGTGAGCACACCGCCCGCCGTCCCCCGATGTCCCAGGAGGAAACCATGCCCGGAATCGCCCCGATCGCGTCCTACCCCATGCCGGCCGTGGCCGATCTGCCCTCCCCCATCGCACCCTGGACACCCGACCCACGCCGTGCCGTGCTGCTCATCCACGACATGCAGGAGTACTTCCTGCGCCCGTTCGACGCCACCGGCTCGCCCCGCCGCGAGCTCGTCGGCAACGTGACCCGGTTGCGCGAGTGCTGTGCCGGGCTGGGCATCCCGGTCGCCTACACCGCCCAGCCGGGTGGCATGACCACCGCCGAACGCGGTCTGCTCGCCGACTTCTGGGGACCCGGCATGCGGACCACGGCGTCCGACCGGGCCGTCGTGGCGCCGCTGCGGCCGGCCCCCGGCGACTGGCAGCTGACCAAATGGCGGTACAGCGCGTTCTTCCGTTCCGCCCTCCGCGACCGGATCCGCGAACAGGGTCGCGACCAGCTCATCGTCTGCGGCGTGTACGCCCACGTCGGCGTGCTCTCGACCGCGATGGAGGCGTTCACCAACGACATCCAGGCGTTCGTCGTGTCCGACGCCGTCGCCGACTTCTCGGCCGAGCAGCACCGGCTGGCGCTCGATTACACCGCCCGGACCTGCGCGGTGGTCCAGCCGACCGGATGGCTGCTGGCGAGGCTCCAGGAGGCGGCGCGATGACCGGCGACCTGCTGAGCCGTGTGCTCGACGGCTGTCTCCCGGCGTACGCGCTGGTGTACCGCCCGAACACCGGCGACGGCGAGCACGTGGAGGTGCTCACCGGCGAGATACGCGCGGTGCCCACGGTGGCGGACATCCCGTTGCGCACCGGACGGCGGGAACGCTCGCACGACGTCCTCGCCGTCATCCCCTACCGCCAGATCGCCGAGCGCGGCTACGCCTGCCGCGACGATCACGAGCCGCTGCTCACCCTGATCGTCGACGAGCAGGAACTGGTCGCCCTCGACCGGATGCGCGAGGCCCTGCCCGCGGTCGCCCCCGCGCTGTCGCACGGCCGTTTCGACCAGAGCGAGGACGAGTACGCCGACGACGTGCGCAGCGTCATCGACAACGAGATCGCGACCGGGGAGGGCGCCAACTTCGTGATCCGCCGGTCCTTCCTCGGCGAACTCGCCGGATACTCCCCCGCCCAGGCGCTCTCACTGTTCCGCCGGCTCCTGACCAGCGAGTCCGGGTCGCACTGGACCTTCCTCATCCACACCGGGGACCGCACGTTCGTCGGCGCCAGCCCGGAACGGCACATCAGCGTCGACGCCGGAACCGCGGTGATGAACCCGATCAGCGGCACCTACCGCTACCCCCCCGAGGGCGCGACCGTGGAAGGGCTGCTGGGCTTCCTCGCCGACGGCAAGGAGCGCGACGAGCTCTCCATGGTGCTCGACGAGGAGCTCAAGGTGATGGGCCGGATCTGCGCCGGCGGGGGCCGGGTGCACGGGCCGTACCTGCGCGAGATGGCCCGGCTGGCCCACAGCGAGTACTTCATCGCCGGGCCCACCGACCACGACCCCCGCGACATCCTGTGGGAGACGATGTTCGCGCCGACGGTGGTCGGCAGCCCGTTGGAGAACGCCTGCCGGGTCATCGCCCGGCACGAGAAGAGCGGCCGCGGCTACTACAGCGGGGTGGCGGCACTGATCGGCCGCGACACCGGGCACGGTCGCGATCTCGACTCGGCCATCCTGATCCGCACCGCCGAGATCAGCGCCACCGGACGGCTGCGGATCAGCGCGGGAGCGACCCTGGTGCGCCATTCCGACGCGCACGCCGAGACCGCCGAGACCGAAACCAAGATCGCGGCGCTGCTCTCGGCACTGCGCCACGAGCCGGACCCCGCATCGAGGCCGGTCCCCGCGGCGGCCGGTCTGGTCCACGACAACCGGGTGCGGGGTGCGCTGGCGCGGCGCAACGACACCGCGGCGCAGTACTGGTTCGCCGGCCGGCGCGAGAACGGCGAGGGCCCCGGCCGGGTCATCGTGGTCGACGCCGAGGACACCTTCACCTCGATGCTCGGCCACCAGCTGCGCTCGCTCGGCTGGGCGGCGGACATCCGCCGGTACGACGAGGAGTTCGACACCGACGCCTATGACCTGGTCGTTCTCGGGCCGGGGCCGGGCGCTCCGGACGACCATTCGATGGCGAAGATCCGGCGGCTGCGCCGGCTGTCGGAGGATCTGGTCCGGCGCCGCCGTCCGTTCCTGGCGGTCTGCCTGAGCCACCAGGTGCTCAGCGCGGCTCTCGGGCTCCCGGTCCGCCGCCGTCCCCAACCCCACCAGGGGATCCAGCTGGAGGTGGAGATCTTCGGGCGGCGGCGCGCCGTGGGCTTCTACAACGCGTTCGCCGCGTACAGCACCGAGGACAAGATCGAGACCCCGGCCGGGGATGTGGTGGAGGTCAGCCGGGATGCGGTCACCGGGGAGGTGTACGCCCTGCGGGCCCCCGCCTTCGCCTCGCTGCAGTTCCATCCGGAGTCGATCCTGAGCCGCGACGGCATGGAGATCCTCGCCGAGACGCTGGCACACCTGGCATATGGAAGGAGCCCGTCGTGACCACGGTCAAAGCCTGCTTCGTGGCCATCGGCGATGTGGTGGACGAGTCCTTCGAGGATCTGGTCCACAGCATCGAGGTCTTCTGCCCGGGCGCGGCCGTCGCCTGGTACGACTCAGGCCGGTGCCGGGACGCCCCGGACGGGCTGGAGCGGGTCGTCCCGCACCGGCCGCTGAAACGCTGGAAGACGACGCCGGCGTTCTTCGACATCTTCGAGTGGGCGGCCGGCCGTGACTACGACTGCGTCGTCAACGTCGACGCCGAGCTGGCCTTCGTCAAGCCCGGCTTCCTCGACTTCGTCGCGTTCCAGCTGCGGGACACCGACTATCTGGCGACCGGCCTGCGGCACCGCGTGCCCCGCATCTCGATGTGGCCGCCGTACCGCACCCTGCTCGGCGCGGAACGCGAGGAGCTGGCCGGCATCCTGGGCATCGAGCACGTCAACCGGGCCTTCGGCACCGCTCAGGTCTTCGGCCGGCGCTACATCGACGCTCTGCTCGCCAGTGATCGTTATCCGCGGCTGCGGGACTTCGCCGAGCGCAACCAGCGTCCCGGGCATTCACACTCGCTGCCGGAGCTGCTGTTTCCCACGCTGGCCGACAGCCTGGGCGTCCGGTCCCGGGGCTACCCCGGCCATCTGACCGCCCTCAACCGGTTCCGGCCCTTCCAGTCCGAACTCGACCTGGCCGCGGCCCACTCCGCCGCTGACGCCTTCTTTCTCAGCCCGGTCCGCCGGAGCGCGGAGGACCCGGTGCGCGCGGCCGTCCGCGAGAACACCCGACCCGAAGTGAGGAGCAGCAATGCCTGACGCGAATCACGCAGTGGCGTGGCGATCGCCCGCCTCGGCGCGGACAGCCGGGGACGAGTTCACCCACGGCGCGGATCTCGGCGGCGCGGACGCCGGCGGCGCCGATCTCTCCGGGCGGGGCCTGCGGGGGATCAGTTTCTCCAACGCGACCCTGATCGGCGCCGTCCTGCGCACCGCCGATCTGTCCGGGGCGTCGTTCTCGTCGGCCGACCTGAGCCGCGTGGATGCCGGCATGGCCTTCCTCAGCGGCGCTTTCCTGGGCTGGGCGAAGCTGAGTGAGGCCGACCTCAGCGGCGCCAATCTGCGCGGGGCGGATCTTCGTGAGGCGAACCTGAGCGGCTCCTTCCTCAACGGCGCCGACCTGTCCGGGGCGTTCCTGGGCGATGCCGATCTGCGTGGCGCCGATCTGCGACAGGCACGCCTGGACGGCGCCGATCTCCGCGAAGCCGACCTGGCCGGCGCCGACCTGACGGGCGCCAGCCTGCGCGGCACACTGCTGGCGGCGGCACGGTGGACCGACCGGACCCGCTGGCCGGACGACACCGCGGAGGCGATCGCCGCGATGTCACACCGCGCATCGACCGGTGTTCTCACCGTCCACGACCAGGAACCCGGGACGGCCGACATCCGGCTGGCGCCGCCCCTGGAGTGACCCGGCCGGTCAGCCGCCGAGAACGACGAGTTCGGAACGGCCGCTCAGCGTGCCGGTCTTCTGGACCATCATCAGGTCCGGGCGCTTGTCGTCGTTCCACTGGGTGATCAGCATGTCGAGGTGGGCGGTGGCACCCGGCGCGGTGTCGGCGGTCTGCAGGGAACGCCGCGGGTTCGCGCCGTCGAGGACGCGCACCCGCGTCCTCCCGTCGGCGGTGCCGGCCTTGCGGATCACCACGGGGTCCGGGCGGCGGTCGTCGTTGAAGTCGGCGACCAGG
The DNA here is from genome assembly GCF_016862455.1 of Actinoplanes utahensis. Lineage (GTDB taxonomy): Bacteria > Actinomycetota > Actinomycetes > Mycobacteriales > Micromonosporaceae > Actinoplanes > Actinoplanes utahensis. The sequence continues at coordinate 137,839 of NZ_BOMZ01000089.1, read as the reverse complement.
ACCCGATCGGCGGTGCTCACGGACTCGGGGGTGGCGGTGACCGGGACCAGGTGCTTCTGGAAACCGGAGGCGCCGTCGAGGACCTGGATCTCCATCCGGTTGCTGACGGTGCCGGAGGTCTGCGCGATCAGCAGGTCGGGGCGGCCGTCACTGTTCCAGTCGGTGGCGGCGAACTGGAAACGGTCGTCGGTGCCGGGGACCGCGGTGCTGGTCTCCACCAGGATCTGCCGGAACGAGGACGCCCCGTCCAGCACGGTCACATCGGTGCGGCCGCTGGTGGTACCGGCTTTCTGCACCACCATCAGGTCCGGGCGGCCGTCACCGTTCCAGTCGGTCACCGCGTAGGCGTGCCGGTCGTCGGTGGCGCCGAGAGCGGTGGTCGCGGTCACCAGCAGCGCGGAGAAACCGGTGGCCCCGTCCATGATCCGGACCTCGGTCTTGCCGGTGGCGGTGCCCTCGCCCTTGACGACCATCAGGTCGGGGTGCTTGTCGCCGTTCCAGTCGGCGAGGGCCAGCTCGTGCCGGCCGTCGAGGGGGCCCAGCTGGGTGGCGGCGACGACGAGCGGTTTCTGGTACGGGCCGGTCGGCGCCGTGGTCGCCGACGGTTTCGGCTGCGGTTTCGGCTGCGCCGGGGCGGGGGCGTCGCCGGCCGGCGCGGACGCCGGCTGCTGGTACCACAGCCGCGACACGATCAGGCCGGCGTCGTGCGCCTCCCGGCCGTACGCCGCCGGATGCGCCGAGCGCTGCACGGTCTGGCAGACCGTGCCGATGTCGGCGGTCATCCACCGGTCGCCGGGGTAGAAGCGCAGCATCGAGGTGAGGAAGGCGTCGGTGGCGTACTTCGGGTTCACCAGCTGCTCCACACGTCCCCAGCCCTGCGAGGGCCGCTGCTGGAACAGTCCGACGCTGTCGTGGTCGGTGGCGACCGTGCTGTTGCGCAGGGTGCTCTCGGCGATCGCGGTGGTCATGGCGATGACCGCCGCGCGGGGGCCGAGCCCGCGGGCCTGCACGGCGGCGACGATGGCGCGGGCGCAGGCGATGCTGTCGCCGCTGATGGCCGAGCCGAGCCGCGGGCCGGTCATCGACGGGCGCAGCTGGGCGGCGATCTCCCGGTCGGTCGCGGTCACCGCGCCGACCTGGCACGGGACGTTGCCGGCGAGCCGGGTGGCGGCCGGCGCCGCGCCCGCCTGGGCCGGCGCGGCCGGGGCCAGCACCGCTGCCGCGAGCGTCACCGCCGACACCACCCGCCGGCCGGTTCCCGGCTTCCTCATGACACGCACCATGTCGTTTCCGAACCTCCGCTTGATGCCCGCCTGCCGCATCAATCTGTCATACCCGGGCCATCATCCGAAAGGAGTACCCCTGGGGCCCCTGTCCTGTCTCATGAGGCGTAGATCGAGAACTTGGCGGTCCAGCGGCTGGCGGCGCCGAACGTGGACGGCCAGGTCCCGAACGGTGTGGCGGTGCTCCAGGCGCCCTGGTTGGCCGTACCGGTGTCGTAGCTCATGTTGTTGTCGCCGTTGGTGTTGTAGACCAGCCAGTACGCCGTGTTCGCCGCCAGCGTGGCGGTGACCGGACGGCTGTTCCACGCGTTCGCGGTCAGCGTGCCGGACGTGCTCGCCGCCACGAGCGTGCCGGGTGAGCCGTTGACGTCGGTGTAGATCGCCACCTGATACTGGTCGGCCGGGGCCGCCTGGACCGTGCGGAGGTAGACGGAGAGCCGGCTGACGGCCAGCGCGGTGGCTCCGTTGACGAACCGGGAACCGTTTCTGAAGTTCGTGGCGCCGGAGTCGACGGTGCCGCCCACCTGATCGAAACCGAGCCGCGGGGCGGCCGGGTCGGCGGTGGTGAACGAGAACTGGTGGTTCGCGGCGAGCGCGTTGCCGGACGCGTCGGTCACGCCGGCCCGCACCGTCACCGTGTACGGGGTGCCGGCGGCCAGCGCCGCGGCCGGGGTGATCGTCGCCGTCTGCTCGGCCGCGTCGTAGGTGACGGCCCGGCCGACGAGCGCGCCGCCCGGGCCGCGGAGCTCCAGGTTTGCCGACGTGATGGTGCCGGCCGCCATGCCCTCGCTGAACCGGACGGTGACCGGCGTGGCCGGGGCCACCCCGGTGGCGCCGCCGGGCGGGGTCGTCGCGGTCACCGTCGGCGCGGTGGTGTCCGCGCCGGTGGTGGCGTAGATGGAGAACTTCGCGTTCCACCGGCTGGCGGCGCCGAACGTGGCGGGCCAGGTGCCGAACGGGGTGGACGCGCTCCACGCGCCCTGGTTGTCGGCGCCGGCGTCGTAGCTGAGGTTGTTGTCGCCGTTGGTGTTGTACATCAGCCAGTACGCCGTGTTCGCCGCCAGAGCCGCGGTGATCGGGCGGGTGTTCCACGCGTTCGCGGTCAGGGTGCCGGACGTGCTGGTGGCGATCCGGGCGCCGGGCGAGCCGTTCGCGTCGGCGTAGATCGCCAGCTGGTACTGGTCGTTCGGGGCCGCCTGCACGGACTTCGAGTACACCGACATGGACGTGACCGTCGCCGGGCCGGAGCCGGTGACGAAGCGGGAACCGTTCATGTGGTCGACGTCGCCGGTGTCGAGCGAGGCCCCGATCTGCGGGTGCCCGATCCGCTGCGGCGCCGGGGGCGGCGTGTAGCCGGCGATGTAGGTGGTGGCCGTGGCCGGCGCGGTGATCTCGTGGGTCTGCCCGCCACCGTCGGACCACGAGGTGAACGTCGACGAACCCTGCGGCGAGGGCGCGGACACCGTGTTGACGGAGCCTTGGATGACCGTACGCGAGAAGGGTGTCGTCTCCGCTGTGGAACCCACGGTGAGCTGGAGGCCGGCCGGCACCGTGGTGAAGGTCAGATCGACGGTCTCCGGGTCGAGCCGGCGCGTCACGGTGTGGGTCAGGCCCTCCTGGTCGGTCGCGACCAGCGTGAGCTCCAGATAGGACGGATATTCGTGGTCGGGCGCCACGAACGAGCCGGACGCCACGCCGGTCCAGCTGCGGATCGCGTGCTCGTGGCAGTTCTCCGGCGCGGAGCAGTGGTGCATGACCAGGTCCCAGTCGAGCCGGGACGCGGGCAGGGCGCCCTGCTGCGGGTCGGTGGCGTGGCCGGTGAAGGCGAGCGTGTCGCCGACCTTCCAGGTGGCGCCGACGGCCGGCGTGTCGATGATCGCGGTCGGCGCCTCGTTGCCGGGCGTGACGGCGATCGTGCTGGTGTGGGTGGCGTTCAGCGTATCGGTGACGGTCAGCCGCGCGGTGTACGAGCCGGCCGTGGTGTACGTGAACGTCGCCGTCGCCGAGGTCGAGTCGGTCACCCCGTCGCCGGTGAAGTCCCAGGCGTACCGCAGACGGCCCTCGTCGGCCGGGTCCGGGTCTCCCGAGCCGGTGCCGTTGAACGTCACGGTCAGTGGCGCCGGGCCCTGCGTCGGGGTGGCGTCGATGACCGCGGTCGGCGGCTGGTTGCCCGGGAAGTACCGCACCCGGCGGATGGTGCCGCCCAGGTCGGCGTAGTACAGCTCGCCACCGGGACCCACCTCGAGGTCGACCGGGCCGGCCGCGTCCGAGACGAACGTCCGCAGGTTCGCCGGGTCGGGCAGGCCGCCCGGCGTGGACGGCAGCGCCGCCCAGATGCAGCGCCGCGAGTAGTCGGCGAAGAAGACCGCGCCGTTGTACGCGGCGGGGTAGGAGCCGCCCGCCGCGGGGTAGAACGCCACACCCGTCGACGACGAGCCGCCGGTCGGGCAGGCCTCCCCCGCGACCAGCCGGCTCGCATGGTTCCACCCGATGAACGGGGTGGTGTGCGTGCCCGCCGGGGCGGTGTAGAGGGTCTCGCAGATCGGCAGGTTGGCGCTGTCGTACCCGGACTGCCTGGCGTTGCCCTCCCAGCACGGCCAGCCGAAGTTGGTGACGCCCGCGGTCGGGTCGGTGACCCGGTTGACCTCCTCCCAGGTGTTCCACCCGGTGTCGGAGATCCAGGTCTCGCTGGTGCCCGGCCGCATGGTGATCCGGTACGGGTTGCGCAGCCCGTTCGCGACGATCCGGCGCACGTTCGGGTCGGTGGCGCCGAGGTTCGGGTTGCCGGGCGCGGCCGCGCCGGTGGCCGGGTCCAGCCGCAGCAGGGTGCCGTCCAGTTGGGCCGGATCGCCGGAGGTGCGGATGTCCTGGGAACGCAGCGCGCCGCCCTCGTTCGCCGGGTCGGAGCACGGGTTGGCCGGCGCGCCGGACGGCAACTGGCCGTAGTCGACGGCGCTGAAGCTGGCGCCGTCACCGGCCGCCACGTACAGCATCCCGTCGGCGCCGAAGGCGATGTCGCCGACCGAATGGCTGGGGAACTGCTGGCACCAGTCGTGCAGCAGCACCTGCTCGGCGCCGGTCATCGTGTCGCCGTCGGCCCGCAGCCGGGACAGCCGGCCGGTGACCACGCAGCGCCCGTCGTTGGCGTTGGCGCACACGTCGTTCCACACCGGAGCGGTCCGGCCGGGCGGGGCGTCGTAGGTGTAGAGCACGTAGACGTACGGGTCGGCGGGGAAGGTCGGCGCCAGGGTCATGCCGAGCAGGCCGCGGTCCCACTGGTTGTGCACGTTGGCCGACAGGTCGGCGAACACCGTGGGGGTGGTGTCGGCGAGGTCGTCGAAGACCTTGATCCGGCCGCCCTTCTCGGCGACCAGGACGCGCCCGTCCCGCGCGAACTCCAGGTCGACCGGTGAGCTGAGGCCGCTGAAGACGATCTGCTCCTGGAAACCGGCCGGCAGCGCGACCGCGGTCGCGGCCGGCGAACCGGTGAACCACGACATCGTCACCACGGTGATCAGGGTGAGGAGCCAACCGAGTGCGCGCTTTCCCCCGCGAGACATTGAACGATCCTAAAAGGAGTGTCGGGGTCCGGGCCGTCGGCTGTCCGACTCGACCGCCCGCCGACCGGTCACAATCGGTCGTACGTCCGGCTGATGCCCGTCGATGCGCGCGCGGCGTTCGTGCTTGCATGTCCGGATGATGTTGGCTGCGCTCGGCCGTACGTGTGCCCGCCTGCGGTGGCCGGTGCTCGGCGCCTGGCTCGTCCTGCTCACCGCCGGAGCGGTCCTCGGCGGCCAGGTCTTCGACCGGCTCACCCCCACCGGCAGCCTGCGCCCGGACGCCGAGTCGCACCGCGCCGACGAGCGGGTGGACCGGCTGCAACCCGAGGGGCCGGTGATCGTCGCCGTCGTCGGCGGTCGGGACGTGTACGACCCCGCGCTGGTCGCCGCGGTCGGCGCGGTCACCGGCGAGATCCGCGGGATGGACGGCGTCACCGAGGTCGAGGACCTGTACAGCGCGCCGGGCGGCCGGATCGGCGCCGACAACCGGAGCTCGCTGATCCGCGTCGAACTGGACCGTGGCCTGCCCGGCGACCGCCGCGAACAGGTGGAGGACGCGGTCGCCGCCGCGCTGCACCGCATCGACGCGCCGCAGGTGCTGGTCGGCGGCGAGAAGCTCGCGGAACGGGCGTTCGCCGACCAGGCCGTCGCCGACGCGGCGTTCGGCGAATCGGTCGCCCTCGCCGTTCTGCTGGTGGTGCTGATCGCGATGCTCGGCGGTGTCGTGGCCGGCCTGATCCCGCTCGCCGCCGCGCTGGCCACCGTGACGGTGACCCTGCTCGGGCTGTTCGGGCTGACCGCGGTCACCGGGGTCAGCGAGTTCACCGTCAACGTGGTGACCCTGCTCGGGATCGGGCTCGCCGTCGACTACGCGCTGCTGATCCTGGCCCGCTTCGCCGCGGAACGCGAGGCGGAAGGCGAGGCGCGGGGCGAGGCGGAACCCGGCGTCCCGGTGGCGGAGCTGATCGCCCGCACCCTCGCGACCGCCGGCCGTACCGTGCTGATCTCGGGTCTCGCCGTCGCCTCGGCGATGGCGGGCCTGTCCGCGTTCGCCGAGCCGCTGCTCGGGGCGATGGCGCTCGGCGGGGCGGTCGCGGTGCTGCTGGCCACCGTGGCCGGGCTGACCCTGGTGCCCGCGCTCGTCGCGGTCGCCCACCGCCGTATCCCGGCCACCCTCTTCCGGCGCCGAACCGGTTCGCCGTTGCTCGCGCGGCTGGCCGTCCTCGCGCAGAGCCGGCCGGGGCCGGTCGCGCTCGCCGTCGCGGGCGGGCTGCTCGCGCTGTCGCTGCCGTTCCTGTCGGCCGTCGACCTGGAGAACTCCGGCGCCCGTGCGCTGCCCGCGCCGGCCGAGGCCCGCCGGCTGCACGAGGTGGTCCAGCGCGACTTCAGCGCCGGCCGGGCCGACCCCATCGTCGTGGTGGCCGACACCGACCCGGCCGGCGAGGCGTTCCGGGACTACCTCAACCGGATCAACACCCTGGACCGGGTGGTACGGGTGGAGCCGCGCCCCGACATCCCCGGGCCCGCCGCCGTCCTCGACGTGACCCCGGACGGCGCGACCGCCGGCGAACCGTCCCGCGACACCGTCCGCGCGATCCGGGCACTGGACCCGCCGTTCCCGGTGCTGGTCGGCGGCGCCGCCGCGGAACTCGTGGACCACCGGGACTCGGTCGCCGACCGGTTCCCGGTCGCGTTGCTGGTCGTGCTGCTGTCCACGGTGGCGCTGCTGTTCGTGCTCACCGGCTCCGTCGTCATCGGGCTCAAGGCGCTGCTGATGAACGCGCTCACCCTGCTCGCCACCCTCGGCGTCCTGGTCGTCGTGTTCCAGTGGGGCGTCGGCGACACCCTGCTCGGTTTCGAGTCGTGGGGCGCGATCGACGTCACCACCCCCGTGCTGCTGTTCGTGTTCGTCTTCGGGCTGTCGATGGACTACGAGGTGTTCCTGCTCGCGCGGATCAAGGAGCAGGTGGATCGCACCGGCCGCCCGGGCGACGAGGCCGTCCTCGACGGCATCCGCCGGTCCGGCCCGGTGGTCACCGCCGCCGCGGTGTGCATCGGCGTGGTGTTCCTCGGCTTCCTGCTCGGCGACCTGATCGCGGTCAAGGAGATCGGCTTCGCGATGGCGGTGGCCCTGCTGCTGGACGTGACAGTGGTCCGGGGCCTGCTGCTGCCGGCTCTGATGAGCCTGCTCGGCGCGTGGAACTGGTGGGCGCCGGCCCCGCTGCGCCGCCTGCACGACCGCTGGTTCGCCGGCGGCCGGACCGGGCCGGCCGGCCCGGTCCCGGCGACCGGCCGGCCCGGGCGGGATCGGAGGTCCCCCTCCCTCGGCAGGTGACCCGGAAGGGCTCCCGGGCCGTCGCGGCTGTGCCGCTCGCGACGCGGCGGGCTCAGGCTTGCGACGGCGCGGTCTGCCGGCCGGCGGGCCGGGGCACGTGGCGGTGGGCCGCGACGAGCGTGTACGCCAGGCCGGCGAGCCACCCGACGTCGACCGCCCACATGACACCGTGCACCCCGTAGCCGTCACGCACCAGGTAGGACAGCGGCAGCCGGATGACGAGGAAGGAGAGGACGGTGCAGATCAGCGGGACGGTGGTGCGGCCGAGTCCGTTGAGGCATCCGTGGATCACCACCATGACGGTGTAGAGGACGAAGAACGGATAGGTGATCAGGATGTAGTCGACGATCACGGTCTGTACCGCGGGATCCGTGGTGAAGACCGCGGCCACCGGTGTGCGCAGGACGATCACCGCACCGGAGACGACCACGGTGAGGCCGACGGCGAGGATCACCACCTCCCGCAGGGCACGGACGATGCGGCCGCTGTCGCCGCGGCCGAGGTTCTGGGCGACGAAGGCGGTGAGCGCGCCCGACAGATCCAGGAAGATCATCGCCGTGAACAGCTCTATGCGGTTCACCACCGTGAGGCCGGCGAGGACCGGCTCACCGAGCGGGCTGACGATGCCGACGTAGAACATGATGCCGACCGCGAGGAAGACGTGCTGCGAGGCCAGCGGCAGCCCCAGCCGGAAAGCGCCGGTGAGCTCCCGTCTGCTCTGCGTGGTGTCCGTGCCGCGCCACGGCACCGGGTACCGCCGGTACACGAACACCAGTCCGGTCACCAGCGAGGCCACGCTGGCGAGCACCGTCGCGAAAGCCGCCCCCGCCAGCCCCCGGCCCATCGGCCCGACGAACACGAAGACGAGCACGATGTTGAGCAGGCTGCTGAACGTCAGGATGTAGAGGGGGGTCTTCGAGTCGCCGAGGCCGCGCAGGAACGCGCTGATCGCGGCGGTCCCGAACATGGGCACGAACCCGATGGACAGCACGGTCAGGAACTCGTGGCTGTCCTCGGCCAGCTGACCGTGAATGCCCATCAGCCCGAGAATGGGCCCGGCCAGCAGCACCGCCAAGGCCATGCAGGCCACCGACCAGACGAGGGTGAAGGCGGTCAGCGCGCGGATGACGGCCGGCATTCCCGCCGTCTCACCGCCTCCCTTCAGCCGCGCCAGCCGGATCGTGAACGCGGTGCCGATACCGAGGAAGACGGCGTTGAGCAGGTAGTAGAGCGGCTGACTGGCGCCCACCGCGGCCAGCGCCCCGGCCCCGAGATAACGCCCGACGATGATGCTGTCGCTGAGCAGATAGGCTTGCTGGAGGAGATTGGCCAGAGTCAAGGGAACCGCGAAGGCGACCACGGTCCGCAGCACCGTTCCCTTGGTCATGTCGGTCAATTGCACATCCTTCGCTGGGGCGGTACGACCGTCCTGCCGACGGCCGTACCGCAGTGGCGTTTCTCTCGGGCGCGTTCCGCGGCGCGACGGCGACCTCTACAGCACCGGCTCCTCGTCGAAGGTGCCGAAGTCGTCGAAGGCGCCGAAGTCGTCGGACTCGTTCGTGGAGTCGATCAGCCGCGCCACCGCCGTCACGGTCCGCTCCATCAGGAGGTCGGCGACGTCGAACGGCACACCCAGGCAGGTCGCGATGTTGCCCGCCACGGACATCGCCATGATCGAGTCACCGCCGAGGTCGAAGAAGTCCGCCTCGACGCCGAGGGTGTCGTAACCGAACGCGTGCGCCCAGCAGCGGGCGACGGTGATCTCGGTCGGGGTGTACACGCCGTCCGGGCGCCCGGTGAGCGTCACCGGAACGGCGTCGACGGTCCGCTTGATCCGGTCGGCCATCGCGGCGAGACGTTCCGCCGCCATGCCCACCGCCGCGTCGATCTTCTCCTCGACCTCGGGCGCCAGAGCGATGTCGTACGCCTTCAGCAGGTGCACCAGCTCACCGTCGTAGTGAGCCTCACCGGCGAAGACCCGCGTGTGATCGGACCGGAGCGCGCTGTCGAGAATGGCCATCGCCTGTGCGGTGGGCAGAGCCTTGAACGTGGTGTCGACGTTGCTGCCGTAGTCGACCGCCATGCCGATCTCTCGCCAGGCCACCCAGTCGATCGCCACCACATGGCAGCCGTCGCCGCTGCGGGCCCGCGCGAGGTTGTCCAGGTAGTAGTTCGCGGCGGCGTAGTCGCCCTGCCCCGGCGCCGGGAACACCGCCGCGACGGAGGAGAAGTGCAGGATGAAGTCCGGCCGGTCGTCGCGGGTGAGCTGATCGAGCATGAACGCGCCGTGCAGTTTGGGTGCGACGACGGCGGCGAAGTCGGCCTGCTCCCGGAACGCCAGGATGCTCTGCCCGGGCACACCGGCGGCGTGCACGATCCCGTCGACGCGGCCGAACTGCGCCCGGAGGTCACCGAACACCGCGGTGAGCGCCCGCGGGTCGCCGGCGTCGGCCGCGTACACGTGCACCTTCGCGCCGAGCCGCTCCATCTCCCGCAGGGCCCGGAGGCGGTCCAGCAGCTTGCGGTCGTCGCTCGACGCGATGATCCGGTCCCATTCGTCCCGGGGCGGGGCACCCGACCGGCTCAGCAGGACGAGGTTGATGCCGGACTGCTGAGCGGCGAAGGTCCGCCCGATCTCCAGGCCGATCGCTCCGGTGCCGCCGGTGATCAGGTAGGTGCCGCCGGCCTTGAGGTACCGGCGGTCCGGATCCGGCGCGAGGTCCGGGATCTCCGCGAAGACCTCGTGCAGCTTCTCCTCGCCCCGCAGCACGTACAGCCCGGGCTCGTCGGCGAGCAGCTCCCGGCAGACGGTCGTGGCCGGCGACGCCCCGTCCACGTCCACCATGCGGGTCCGGATGTACGGGTACTCGCGGGTGATCACCTTCGCCAGCCCGATGAGGGCGGCGTTCTCGGTCACCACGTCGTCCTCGTTCTGCCGGGCCGCGATCGCCTTGCGGGTCAGGACGACCAGGGTGACCCGGGCGCCGGCCGCCATCAGCGCCTTGGTCAGCAGGAAGAGGCTGTACAGGTTCTTGTGCACCCGCTCGTCGACAGCGGCCAGGTCCGTGCTCGGTGCGGCGTCGAAGGCCAGGGCGTGCAGCACGTGGGTGTGCCCGCCCTCGACGACCAGGTCGGCGATGCGCTCGTATTCGGCGGCCTCGTTGCGGAAGTGCGTGGCGGCGTCCGCGGTTGCGTCATCGGTCAGCCGCAGGATCTCGATGTCCGCCTCCTGTTCGCCGAGCAGCGACGCGGCATCGGTGGACGGGTCGACCAGGGCCAGCACCATCGCGCCGGTGTCGACCTCGGCGGCGAGCGGCGCCGGCTCGAAACGGATGTCGTGGGTGGCCGGATGCCGTTGCCGGACGCTGCCCCCGGCCCACCGGTCGCGCCAGTCGGCGGGGAAGTCGATCCAGCACCGGTGTTCCTCGAAGACGTACGGCACCAGGTCGGTCACGCGCGGCTGCAGACCCTCGTACAGGGTCTGCCACCGGAGGTCTCCACCGGCGAGGTAGTCCGCGGCGACGTCGGCGAGTACGGCGGCGCGCGCGCCGTCCGGGCGTCGTGCCGGGGCGGTGGGCTGCCCGCCGGCGACCACGTCGAGCAGCTGGGCTCGCAGGTCCTGCGGGTCGGCGGCGATGATCGCGATGCGGTGCCGGTGCAGGCTGCGTGAGATGTTGGAGGTGTAGCAGACGTCGGCGAACCGCTCGGCGTCGATCTCCTTCTCCCGCAGGTGGGTCGCGTGGCGCTGGGCCAGCCGGCGCAGCGACCACTCGGACCGGGCACTGAGGGTGAACAGGTGCGGGCCTTGCGCCGCGGTCCGGGCGGGCCGCTCGTCGACGTACTCCTCCAGCACGACGTGGCAGTTCGTGCCCCCGAGGCCGAAGGCGCTGACACCGGCACGGCGCGGGGTGGCGCCGGCCGGCCACGGCTGCAGCTCGGTGGGGACGAAGACGGGTCCCTGCTCGAAGTCGATGCGGGTGTTCGGCACCTCGAAGTTGGCCAGCGGTGGGATGGCCCGCCGGTTCAGCACCAGGGCCGCCTTGATCAGGCCCATCACCCCGGAGCCCTCGAACAGGTGCCCGATGTTCGCCTTGACCGTGCCGACCGCGCAGAACCGCTTGTCGTCGGTGTACCGGCTGAAGGCCCGGCGGAGTCCTTCGAACTCGATGGGATCACCGAGCCGGGTGGCCGTGCCGTGCGCCTCGTGGTAGCCGATCGAGCGCGGGTCGATCCCGGCGTTCTCCCACGCCGCCGTCAGCAGGCGGGCCTGGGAGTCGGAGTCGGGGTTGGTGACGACCTCGGTCGCTCCGTCGTGGTTGACGGCGCTGCCCTTGACGACGGCGTAGATCCGGTCGCCGTCGGCCTCGGCACGGTCACGGCGCTTGAGCACCACCACGCCGGAGCCCTCGCCGAAGCCCGTACCGTCGGCCCGGTCGTCGAAGGTGCGGGTGACGCCGTCGGACGACTCGATGCCGATCTTGGTGGTGGGGTGCCGGATCGGGGCCGTCACCAGGCGGGAGCCGGCCACCACGGCCATGTCGCAGTCACCCAGCAGCAACGCGTTCTTGGCCTGGTGCAGGGCCACCAGCGAGGCCGAGCAGGCGGTGTCGATCACCATGCTGGGCCCGTGCAGGTTCAGGAAGTGGGAGAGCCGGTTGGCCAGCATGGTGGGGATGTTGCCGGTCAGCGCGATCGGCGCCAGGCTGGAGTCCACCCGGCACACGTAGTCCAGGTACGTGCCGCCGGAGTAGGAGAATCCGATGAACACACCGGTACGGCTGCCGGTGACCCGCTCGCCGGTGTAGCCGGCGTCCTCGAGCGCGAGGTACATGTTGCGCAGGATCATCCGCTGGTGCGGGTCGGTGGTACCGGCCTGCTTCGGGTTCATGTCGAAGAACTCGTGGTCGAAGGCGGCGGCGTCGTCGAGGTAGCAGCCGTCGTAGAAGTCGACCGAACGGTCGAGCTCCTCCACCACGGAGACATGCCGCAGGTATCGGACGTACTCCTCGATGTCACCGCGCCGAGGGATGGGGAACGAGCGGGTCAGGCTGCGGCCGGAACTGACGATGTCCCAGAAACCGTCGATGTCGTTCGCTCCCGGCACCTCGACGGACATTCCGACGATGGCGATGTCGTTCGACACTGCGCTGGCTCCATTCACGGTGCGTGCTCCTCGGGACAGGGGATGATGGTCATCGAATTCCGTCGATCAGCTTGGTGAGGATGGCTCCGTTGACCTCCTCGAAACGGGTCACCCCGGCGCCGCGCAGGGTGTGCACCGTCCGGACCCAGTCGACCGGCGACGCGATCTGGCGGCCGAGCACCCGGGCGGCGCGAGCCGGGTCGAACACGGACCCCGTGACGCTGGAGACGACCGGGGTGTGGCCGGCAGCGAAGTGGCAGGCGCGCAACGTCGCGGCGAACGACTTCTCGGCGGGGGCCATCAGCGGGGTGTGGAACGGCCCGCTCACGTTGAGCATCGCGACGTTCGCGGCCCCGGCGTTCTTGATCGCCCGGGCCGCCAGTTGCAACTGCATCCGGTCGCCCGCGATCGTGGTCTGCGAGTCGGAGTTGCGGTTGGCGATGAACACGTGCGGCTGGCCCACGGTGCGTAAGGTGCTCTCGACCCGCGTGGCCGGCATCCCGGAGACGGCCGCCATCGCGCCGCCGGTCACCTTCGACATCAGGGTGGCCCGCTGCCGTACCAGGCCCAGCCCCGCCTCGAACGAGAGCACACCGGCGGCGACCAGGGCGTTGTACTCCCCCAGGCTGTGCCCGGCGAAGAAGGAGTACCGGCCCGGATGCTCGAGGACGAGCCGGTGGGCCGCGAGAGCGTTGACGACGTAGATCGCCGGTTGCGCGAACCGGGTGTCACTCAGCCGGTTGTCGCCGTTGTTCGAGCAGAGATCCGCGACGGAGTACCCCAGGATCTCGTCGGCTGCGGCCGTGAGCTCCGGGAACTCCTCGAACAGATCGCCGCCCATGCCACGGCGCTGGATTCCTTGTCCAGGGAAAACGAGGGCGTGCATCTCAGCCTTTCCGTCCTAGCGTTCGGGTTTTCGGATGACCGTGGTGAACGGCGTACGGTGTCCCGACTCGCGCAGGCAGAGCCGGGTGAAGAGCCCGGCCGAGGCGCCCGGCCCGAAATCCACCACCACGTCGGGCCGCCGGCTCGTGAAGGCGCCCCGGACGGCGGCGTTCCAGTCGAGCGGCCGGGTGAGCGGCTGCTCGGCGACGTCGCGGAACAGGTCGGCCGAGCCCTGCAGATTCCGGGCCGACTCGGTTCCGTAGACCGGCACCGTCAGCCGGCCCGCGTCGATGTCGTAGTCGATGAACCGCCGGTCGCCCTCGATCAGGCGGATCGCCGGCCGGAGCACGCTGCTGTGGAACGGCGCGGTGTTGCCGAGGAACTCCCATCGGCCGGCCATCTCGTCGATCCATCGCCGGTGCTCGAGCCAGAATTCGACGAGCGACTCGGTTCTTCCGCTCAGCACGTGGAACATCGGCGAGTTGAGCAGGCCGATCTCCACAGCCGCCACGCCGAGCCGCTCGTTGTGCCGTTCCACCACGTCCCTCAGCGCCGGGGCCGCCATCCCGGTCACCGCCGCCATCGGACCGGGCTCCGGCATGGACGCGCCGGCCCGGCGGTACCGGTCCATGACAGCCGGGTCGACGTCGTCGGGACGGGCGATCTGGTGCGCCCGTACCGTCACCAGCACGACGAAGGCGATCGACCGCCGGCACAGCTCCAGATATCGGCGCGGGCTCTGCTCCCGGACAGCGGCGATGACCGCGGCATAGAGACCCAGGCTGTGGCCGATGGCCGCGACCGGGCCACCGCTCGCCCCCGCCGACCGGCCGGACCGCGGGAGAAGCATGCACAGCTGGTGGAAATGGGTGCAGACGGCGGTGACGACGGAATGCTCCAGCATCCGCCGGGAGACCCGCCCCGTGCCGGTCAGCCACGACCGCAGCGGCAGGCCGTCGTGCAGACCCGCCCGGTAGGCGTCGTCACCGGCGTGATCGACGGCGGACTCGATCGCCTCCAGCAGGGCCCCGAAGAAGCGGGCGTTCTCCGGGCGGCGATGGAGCTCACGCAGGTGTGCCAACGACGGGTTGCCGGCGCCGAGGCCGTCGAAGACGTACAGCGACCGCTGGTCCCGTCCTGGTAGATCGAGCACCGTCACGTCCCTTCCCTCGGAACGACCCCGATCGGGGACCGCCCGAGATCGGTCTTGAGCAGGTGCAGCGCCTGTCGCTCACGGCGCCGCAGCTGCGACAACTGCCGGCGGAGGGCGTCCATCGAGACGCCGCCGACGCCGGCGTGATACTGGCTCGCCCGGTTGAGGACGCGGGTGATGGCCTCGGCGTTCGCGGCGAAGATCTGCTTGACCGCAACGCTGTGGGACGTCAGCGCGAGGAAACGGCTGAAGAACGACCGGGAGCCGGCGAGGATCGCGAGACTGTTGACCGCCGGGGACTGGTAGGTCTCGGCGGCGGTGATCCGCTCCATGCTCAGCGACTCCGCCATCCGGTCGTAGATCTCGAAGGAGTCGTCGAAGGCGGTCATCAGGTCGGTGTACCGGCGGAGCAGCCCGGCGATGTCCGGCTCGTCCCGGCGGTCCTTGACCACGAGGTTGCCCACCAGACAGCGGCCGGCATCCGCGGACAGGGCGGTGTCGAGCTCCGCCGCCGACAGGATGTACCGCTGGAAGGCGTGTGCCTGGTTGGCGTTGTCCACGACGGTGAGGTCACCCGCCGGATCGATTCCGCAGACCAGGAACGAATGCAGATCCATGTGCTCGGCGACCGGCACGCTGAACCGGGTCAGGAAATCCCGCCAGTAGGCGAAATGCCCCCGCGGCAGATGGACCAGCACGGCGTGACCGGCGGAGACGATCCCGGGCAGGTCGCGCCGGAAGTCGTCGACGTCCCATTGCGGGATGTGGATCAGATCGAATCCGAGAAGCGCCAGATCGTTCTCGTTGACGTACCGGGTCCGGTACGACCAACGGTACTCGTTGCGCAGATAACAGTGCCGGAAGACGTCCAGGGTGCATTCCAGTGAGCAATACATGAGCAGGTCCGCCCAGCGCGTACGGCTGGCAGCGAAGGTGAGGATCTGCGTCGTACGGCAATTGAGCTGGTTGAGGTCGTCCTGGCTGACCAGCGATTCCAGATCGGGCAGATAAGTCGACGTTGTTTTACCATCGGTCATCAGCATCCCCCTGTACGGCGATTTTCTCGCCGCTCTCCACCGGGATTCCCATCGACTCGTTGCACCACTCGACTCCTCCACATTCGTCCCGGGCCGACTGCCCGGAGATGTCGCCCTCGAGGATTCCGGCGGGAGGGGACGCCGCGCCGACGCGGCATTCCCAACTGCTCGAACAGCACGAACTCGTCCACTCGCTCAGTCAGCGACGCCGCAGCGAACTCCTCGATCAGGAAACGCCACCATCGCCGATGCGCCGCGATATCGAATCGCTCGGCAGTAGCCATCGGAGGGAGTCAGCGCTGACTCCACGGCCTCCCGGCGCGGGCGAGCGTCTCCCACCGGCCGGCCGTACCGGAATTCGATGAAAAGGGCCGCGACCTCCGTTGAACCGAGTTCATTTCCGAGAGCCAGGTTTCCGGAACACAAGGACGCGTCCCCGCCAAGCGAATTGACAGAAGGCTATGAGCAACGCTCCCACTACCGTCAGCAACCTGGACAGTGTTGGACCGCGTTGGACAACGCTGCCAGCGCCCGGACGGACGGGAATTGACCGGTTCAGCAGGACACCGGCCCGCCGGCCTCCCGTGTCCGGCCGCGCCCCGGCTCACCATGGGGCGCACCGGTGTGTCGTGGCGCACCAGCTGGAACGATCCGGCGCCGGCGGGCGTTGATAGGACCCATGACGAGCACTTTCCCGGCGGAGCCGCGCCTCTCGATCCTGGACCTCGCGCCCATCACGCCCGGCGGAACCGTCGCGCAGGCCTTCGAGGGCTCCGTCGCCCTGGCACAGGCCGCGGAGAGACACGGCTACCAGCGGGTCTGGTACGCCGAGCATCACAACATGGCGCGGATCGCCTCCAGCGCGACGAGTGTGCTGATCGGCCACATCGCCGGCCGGACGTCGACGATCCGTCTCGGCGCGGGTGGCATCATGCTGCCCAACCACGCGCCGCTGACGATCGCCGAGCAGTTCGGCACACTCGCGTCGCTGTACCCGGGACGTATCGATCTCGGGCTGGGCCGGGCGCCCGGAAGCGATCAGGTGACGATGCGGGCGATGCGCCGTGACCCGGGGTCCGCCGACAGCTTCCCGCAGGACGTGCTGGAGCTGCAGGGATACCTGGGTGACGAGTCCCGGGTTCCGGGTGTGCGGGCGACTCCGGGCGCCGGGACGAACGTGCCGCTGTACATTCTGGGCTCGTCGATGTTCGGTGCCCGGCTGGCCGCGGCGTACGGTCTGCCGTACGCGTTCGCCTCGCACTTCTCACCGGGGATGCTGGAGCAGGCGGTCGCGGCGTACCGGGCGGAGTTCACCCCGTCGGCACAGCTGTCGCAGCCGTACGTGATCGCCGGGGTGAACGTGGTCGCCGCCGCCTCGTCCGAGTCGGCCCGGCAGCAGTTCGAGATCACCCGCCGCACCCTGGTCCGCGGTCTTCTGGCGCGTCCCGCCGGAGCGCCGGTGGAGTACAGCGACGCCGAGATCGACGAGTTCCTCACCACCGCGAACGGCCGTCAGCTCGCCGCGATGCTGACGTACACGGCGGTCGGCACACCGGACGAGGTGCGCTCCTATCTCGTCTCGTTCGCCGAGAAGGCGCAGGCCGACGAGCTGATCGTCGCCCACCAGTCGTCGTTGATCGAGGACCGGCTGGAGTCGGTGCGGCTGACCGCCGAGGCCGTGCTGGGCGCCACCGTCTGAGGCGGGCGGGTGGGTGACCGCGCACGCGGCACCCACCCGCCCGTGCGGGTCAGCCCCGGCGCCACTTCTGGTTGGCGGTGCCGGCGCAGTCCCACAGTTGCAGCTGCGCCCGGTCGCCGCTGTTCCAGTCCTTGATGTCGGCGCACTTGTTCGCCTGCGGGTTGACCAGGTCACCGGCGGCGCTGAGCACCCACTGCTGGGCCGGGTTGCCGCTGCAGCTCACGATCTGCAGGATCACCCCGTTGGCGGTGGAGCCCCACGGCACGTCCAGGCACTTGCCGTTGCCGGTCCGCAGCGTCCCGCCGACCTGCTCCCACCTCTGTGCGGCGGTGCCGTTGCAGGACCACATCTGCACCGGTACGCCGTCGGAGAAGTTCCCGTCCGGCACGTCGAGGCACTTGTTGTTCCAGTTGCTGACGATCGCGGCGCCACCGCCCGCGCCGGTGGTGGTGAGCGTCAGCCCGTACACCTGAAGGATCTCGCTGAGCGGCTGGAACCACGTCGTGCCTCCGGTGGCGCAGTTGCCCGTGCCACCGGAGGTGACGCCCTGCGCCTGGTTGCCGGAGATCCAGGCGCCGCCCGAGTCGCCGCCCTCGGCGCAGGCGTTGCTCCGGTGGAGGCCGGACACCGAGCCCTGCGGATAGTTGACCGTCTCGTTCCTGCCGAGCAGCGTGCCGCAGCGCCAGCCGGTGGTGCGGCCGGACCGGCAGATCGAACTGCCGATCGCCGCCTCCTGCGAGCCGGCGACTCCGACGTTGCCGCCGGAATGGTCATTGACCCAGGGCTGCGGAGTCCAGTTGCCGTTGGTGCGCACCCAGGCGTAGTCGTTGCCGGGGAACGACGATCCGGCGAACGTGCCCTGCGCCTGGTTGTTGAAGCCGAACGTCGGGCTCCCGGCGCCGCCGCAGTGCCCGGCGGTCACGAAGCCGCCGCTCACCGCGAAGCCGACCGAGCACAGCGTGGTGCCGTTGATGACGTACTGGTCGCCGCCGCGGATGTCGTACATCGGGCGGGGCGCCTCGGCGGTGGTCCGGACGGTGACCGGGCCGGCTCCGCTGTCGCGGGCGAACTGCCGCGCGGCCGCCTCGGCGCCCGGCGCGGCGGTGATCACGACGCTGTTGCTCGCCGGGTCGGCGTACCAGCTGTGGATCCGGTCGGTGGCTTTCGCGCTGTTGCGGTCGAGCTTGACCCGGATGGCGGCGAGGGCGGCTTCCGAACGGCTCACGACGGTGGCGTCGGCGCCTTCCGCGCGGACGACGGCGGCTGCGGCCCGGTCGGTGACGGCGACGGTGAGGCGGCTGCCGGACGCCGGGATCCAGGCGCCGCCGAACGTGGCGCCGAGCCGCTGGCGCAGCCGCTTCTCGATGACCGGCGCGGCCGCCTCGGTGGTCAGACGCTCGGCGATCCGGGTGTCGTCCAGTCCGAGGTCGCGGCGCATCGCCGCGAGCATGCCGGGGGCCGGGTCGAGTCGCGGCGATGCGGCCGGGGGCCCGGGGACGGGTGCCGCCGGTAAGGGCGTGCCGGCGGCGAATCCGGCGTGCGGGGTGACCGCGACGGTGACGAGGGCGGCCGCGAGGGCGGCGGCCAGTTTCAGGGATGAGGGTTTCATGCGGCTCCTTGCTCCGTGCGCGGTTCGCCCGGCGCTCGGCGCGGCCGGGCGCATCACGCACTCACGGGGGATTGAGAGCGCTCTCTGACATCGAGCTTCGCCACTGCCACATGCAACTGTCAATAAACCTTGTCAATATTTCGCGAGGCGGGGAGCGCCGGCCGGACCCGGCGCGCAGGCCGGCACGGCCGTCACTCCTGATCGAGGCCCAGCCGCGCGACGCGGACACCGGCGTGGAAACGGGATCGGGCGTCGACCCGGGCCATCAGCTCGGCCACGTGCCGGCGGTAGGTGCGGACCGAGAGGTTCAGCTCCCGGGCGGCGACCTCGTCGATCCGGCCGGAGTTCAGCATCCCGAGCACCCGGCGGGTCATCGGCGCCTCGGTCCAGGACATGTCGGCCTCCCGGACCTCCGACAACGCGACCGCGCTGTCCCAGATGGCCGTGTGCAGAGCCTGCAGCGCCTGGATGGCGACCGGCTCGAAGACGCTCGCCAACTGGGTGCCGTCGGCGACGGCGACCAGCGCCACCTGGTTGTCCATGATGGCCATGGTGGGCAGCGAGGAGCCGGCGACCCGCACGTCGGCGCCTCGGGCGGCGAGGCGCAGGCCCCACTGCGCGGACTCCTCACCGACCATCGCGTCGCGCGTGAACAGCACGGCCGCTTTCGCGCCGGCCAGAGACAGGCCCGTCGACAGTTGCCGGAGGGGCATCAGGCCCTCCGGGACCGGCACGGCGCCATAGCTGGCCCGGACGGTGAGCGAGCGCCGGTGTGACTGGCGGACCAGCCGGGACACCAGCTGCTCGGCGTCGCGGACCGGGTCGCTCGGCGCCTCGTGCAGCTCGGAGGCGATCTCGATGAGTTGTTCGGCGTGGTACCGCAGCGATTCGAACCCTGCCGGTGCAGACACCGCGAGTCCTTTCCGTAGAATGCGGCAACGTCCTTTCCAGGCCGACTCACTTCTTGCGACGCGGCCCGAAGGCGGCGGGCGCCAATCGGCAGGCGCCTGATGACCACTGTGCCGCCCGCGGGGGCGGAGCGGAACCCGTAGCCCGGGCACGCGGCCCCCTAGGACTCGCCGCGATCACCCCACCGGATCTGGCAGGAAGCTGCCCGCCCGCCGGGCACGGTGACAGCTACCTGCCGCCGCGGGCTTCCGGCGTCCTCCCGGCCACCATGCTTTCTTCGTCTGACCTACCGATCCGACGAAGCGAGGACGGCGATGCGTGACTCACTCACCTTCCGCATCCGCGGGATCCTCGACCCGGCACCGGCCCGGCATCCCGGCCCGTGCACATCACCGGCCCGTACCGCATCCGGACCGGCGAGACCCGGTGGCCACCGCCGCCGGCGCGGGCGAACGGCCGTCTGACCACCACTGCCGGAACCACTCCATCAGGTAGGCGGCATCGCGCCGGCATGGCGCGATGCCGTTCTTCCGTGCGGGCGAGCCGCTCGAGGTCGTACCCGGGCGGGGTCCTCCGCCGCCTCCCCGACCTCCGAGTCACCACAACCCAGAAGTTGGTGTGATCATGGCCCTGGAACATCACCGTCCGCCGTCCCGCCCCGGCTCCGGCCCGGTCGCCGCCCGCCGGGCGCAGCACCGATGAACGTCATCACGCCGGGCGACCGCGCGCCGTGGCGCCGTCTGCCCATGGATCAGCAGCCACCCTGGCCGGACCGCGAAGCCCTGCAGAGGATCACCGACGAGCTGGCCCTGGTGCCTGCACTGGTGCTCGCCGCCGAGTGCGACCGCCTGCGCGAACGGCTCGCGGAGGCCGCCGCCGGGGACGCCTTCGTCCTGCAGGGCGGCGACTGCGCGGAGACCTTCGACGGGGTCACCCCGGTCCGTATCGCCGCCACCCTGGACACCATGCGCCGGATGGCGCAGCCGCTGGCGGAGGCGGCCGGGCGGCCGGTGGTGCACGTGGGGCGCATCGCCGGCCAGTACGCCAAGCCGCGCTCGTCGCCGGCCGAGACCCGCGACGGGGTGACCCTGCCGGTGTACCGGGGCGACATCGCCAACGACGTGGCGTTCACGACGGCCGGCCGCACCCCGGACCCGGACCGGCTGCGCCGGGCGTATCACGCGTCGCTGGCCACGCTGAATCTGGTTCGGGCGATGATGCCCGAGCTCTACACCAGCCACGAGGCGCTGGTCCTGCCGTACGAGGAGGCGCTGACCCGTATCGACGACGCCACCGGCCGGATGTACGCGGCGTCCGGGCACCTGCTCTGGATCGGCGAGCGCACCCGCCGGCTCGACGGGGCGCACGTCGCGTTCGCGGGGGACGTGGCGAACCCGGTCGCGGTCAAACTCGGCCCCACCAGCAGCGCCGGCGACGTGCTGGCGCTGCTGGACCGGCTGGACCCGGAGCGGACGCCGGGCCGGCTGACGTTCATCACCAGGATGGGCGCGAACCGAATCCGCGAGGTGCTGCCCGGCCTGGTGCGGGCGGTCACCGCGAGCGGCGCCCGGGTGCTCTGGCTGTGCGACCCGATGCACGGCAACACGGTGACCGCGCCGAGCGGGCACAAGACCCGCGCGGTCAGCGAGGTGCTCGCCGAGATCGAGGGGTTCCTGGAGGTGCACGAGGCGCTCGGCACCGTGGCCGGTGGCCTGCACCTGGAGCTCACCGGCGCGGAGGTCACCGAATGCGTCGGCGGCGCGGTCGGCCTGTCCGACCTCGGTCAGCGGTACGAGTCGCCCTGCGACCCGCGCCTGAACCGCGCCCAGTCGATCGAGCTCGCCACGCGTGTCGCGGCGCTGCTCGAGAAGAGGCTCGCCCCGCCGCGGCGGGGTGAGCTGGCCGCCGGCGTCGAAGTGTGACCGTGCCCGGAGCCGGAGACGCGACAGGCCCGGCGCCCCGTGTGGGGGCGCCGGGCCGGGTCGTGCGGTCAGGCCGGATCGCGCAGCGCGAGCAGCACCTGACGGACGTCGGTGGCGGCCACCCGGCCGCCGGCGGCGACGGCCGGGACCCGGTCCGCCGACGTGAGCAGGACCGGGCCGCGGTCGGCGGAGTCGGGCAGGCGGCCGTGCGAGCCGCGGACAACAGCGGGGTCGAGGGGGACGACGTTCATGGTGTAGCGGAAGCCGGTGCCGCGGCGCTCCGGGATGAGCGCGGCCCGGCCCAGCAGCTCGGGCGAGGCCGGATCGGCCAGCAGCTCGGTGGGGTCGTAGCCGGGCTTGCGGTGCGGCTCGACGCCCCGGGCGAAGTGCGGGGCGCGGGTGTCGTCGAGCCAGTAGTAGTAGCTGAACCAGGCGTCCGGCCGGGCGATCGCCAGGAGGTCGCCGCCGTTCGGATGCTCCAGCCCGTGCCGGCCCTGGTCGTGCCGGTCCAGCACCTCGTCGACGCCGTCGGCCGCCTCCAGCAGCGCCCGGACCTTCGCGTGGTCGGCCGGGTCGGGCACGTACACGTGGGCCACCTGGTGGTCGGCGACGGCGAAGGCCCGCGACGCGACGGTGTCCAGGTACTCCATGCCGGTGGCGGTGCCGGTGGTCACCTCGAGGAAGCCCTCGGCGCGCAGCAGTCGGTTGACGGCGACCGGGTGGCGCACCGCGCCGACCCCGTACTCGCTGAGCACCACCAGGTCGATGTCGCCGCTGCCGGCGCGGTCGGTCAGCCCGGCCACGGCGGCGTCGACGGTGGCGGCGGCCGTCACCGCCGCCGGGGTGTCCGGCCCGTACCGCTGCAGGTCCCGGTCCAGTTCGTCGACCCGGGCCAGGAGCAGGGACGGGCGGGATCCGTCGAGGATCGCCTGCGCCGCCCGGATCACCGCGGTGGCGGGGCCGGTGGCCGCGGGGCCGGGGTGGCCGGGGTGGTACCCGGCGGCCGCGTCGCTGATCCGGTCCACGGGCGTCAGCAGGTTGCGCCGCCGCCAGAAGAGGATCCGCCCACGGTCGCGGGAGTACCAGCCGTCGCCGACGACACCGTGCCGGGCCGGCCCGGTTCCACTGAGGTAGGTGGTCTGTGCGCTGCAGGCCAGCGCGGGCAGCACGGTGCCCAGATCGGCCTGCCAGCCGTACGCCGCCATGCCCGACAGATGCGGCATGTGCGCCAGCAGCCGCCGGTTCAGGCCGGCCAGGTTCAGCATCACCAGCGGCTTCATCCGAAGTCACCGCCGGTGTTGATCCGCACGCTTCTTAGAAATGCCACGGATCCATGTTCCGAGGCGCTTCTATACCCGAGCTGGCAACGATTGGAGAACGCATAGAAAACGTGACAACTCAATGCTGTGAATTGATCCGCAATCCCACGATCGCGGATCCTTTCTTCATGCCTAAAAGCGGTTCTGAGCTGGGCCTACAGCAGATATCAATCACTGTACACCCCTATTCTGAACTTTATCTTCGCACTTACGCCAAACGTCTAATAAATTCAAGACGGATACCCATACTTCTTCCCCTCAACCCCGGATTTAGATAGGATCACAACCGACCGTCGGAGTTCCTTTCGTACCGGCGGGCTGGATCCTTCGTTCCGAATATTCAGCCGACATCGAAACGCGCACCGACGCCCCGGCGCCATCGCTGAGAGGGCTTCGCTGCCGGCCGCGTTCATCCGGCCCCATCGCACTGTCTACGAAATCGGGGGAGATCATGGAATTTCAGATTCTGGGACCGGTAAGAGCCGTCGACGGAGGCGCCGAGGACGCCCTCCGCGGCGCGAAGCAGCGGACCGTGCTGGCCGCCCTCCTGCTCTCCGGCGGCCGGGTCGTCTCGGACGAGCAGCTCGCCGACCGGCTCTGGGAGGGACACCCGCCCACCACCGCCAGCGCGCAGATCTACACGTACGTCTCCCGTCTGCGCAAACAGCTGAGCGACCACCTGACCATCACCCGCATGACGGCCGGATACCAGATGGAGCTCGGCGAGCTCGTCCTCTGCGACCACGTCCAGTTCGGACGCCTCTCCCGGGAGGGCGTCAAGGCCCTGCACGAGGAGCGGTTCGCCGAGGCGGCCGCCGTCCTCCGGCGGTCGCTCGGGCTGTGGCGCGGCCGGGCGCTCGACGACGCCACCACCCGGCTGATCGCGCTGGAGCGGCCCCGGCTCGAGGAGGCGCGGATGACCGCGCTGGAGGCCCGCATCGAAGCCGACCTGGCGCTCGGCCGGCACCGTCAGCTCACCGCCGAGCTGGCCGGGCTGGTCGCCGCGCACCCGCTCCGGGAGCGGCTGCGGATCCAGCTGATGGCCGCCCTCTACCGTTCCGACCGCCAGGCCGAGGCGATCGCCACCTACCACGAGGCCCGCACCCTGCTCGCCGAAGAGCTGGGCGTCGACCCCGGCGCGGAGCTGGCCGAGGCCTATCAGCAGCTGTTGACCGGCGCGCTGGGCTCACCGCGGGCCGGTGTCTGGTCCGGGGTCATCCCGGCGATGCTGCCCCGCAAGGTGGGCGACTTCGTCGGGCGCGAGACGCAGCTGGCGGCGATGGCCGCCCGGCTGCGCACCAAGGCGCCCGAGCCGATCGTGATCACCGGCATGCCCGGCGTGGGCAAGACCGCGCTGGCGCTCCAGGCCAGTCACGCGCACGCCGCCGACTTCCCGGACGGTCAGCTCTTCGCCGAGCTGCACTCGGTGGCCGACCAGCCGCGCCGGGCCGGTGACGTGCTCGGCGGGTTCCTGGTCGCGCTCGGCATCCCGCAGCAGGACCTGCCGGCCGGGCTGGACGAACGGATCCAGCTGTACCGCAGCCTGCTGGCCACCAAGCGGATGCTGATCGTGCTCGACGACGCCGAGACACCGGAACAGGTCACCCCGTTCCTGCCGGCCAGCGGGCAGAGTGCCGCGATCATCACCGCGCAGACCCCCGGGGTGGCGCCGGCCGGCGCCCGGATGATCAGCCTCGGGCCGCTGACCCCGCACGAGGCGCGGGTGCTGCTCGCCGCCATCGCCGGGGAACGCCGACTGCACGCCGAGCCGGAGGCCACCGCCGCGATCCTGCACTACTGCGGGAACCTGCCGCTGGCGCTGCGCATCGCCGGCACCCGGCTGCTCAGCAACCCGCACTGGCGGGTGGCCGACCTGGCCCAGCGCCTGGCGCCGGCCCACCGCCGGGTGGACGAGCTGACGGCCGGGAACCTGAGTGTGCGGCAGCGGCTGCAGCGCGGTTACGCGCGGCTGAACACCACCCACCAGTCGGTCGTCCGGTGGCTCAGCCAGAGCGAGGCGGCGGTCCAGCGGGACGAGTACATCGCGCTGAACGTCGCCCGGATCATCGACGACCTCGCCGAGCGCAACGTGGTCAACGCGGGCCCGCAGTACACGATGCACGAGCTGACGTACCTCTGGGCGCACAACCTGGAGGAGGCGGCGGCCGTCCCGGCGCCGCGGTGACACCCCCGGACCGGAGTGGGTGTGGTTCGGCCGTCGCTCGCGCTCGAGCCACCCACCCGGAGAAAAGGGTCCCGCAACCGCCGAACGCCTGGCCATCACCACGATGGCCAGGCGTTCGGCGGTTGCGGGCCCGGTTCGGGCAACTCAGACCGGCTCGGGCAGCGCCGCGCGCAGGGCGCCGGACGCCACCAGGCCCGTCACCTCGCGGATGTCCCCCTGCAGGGGCCGGTCCCCGTCGACGTACGGCGACACCTCCCGCACCAGGTCGTGTGCCGTCCGGGCGGCCGGGTTCAGGCAGTCCGCGCCCCGCAGATCGGCGGCCTGGGCGAGCGCCAGCAGGTGGATCGCGGTGACCTGCTGGGCCAGCGCGATGACGGTCCGGGCGTCCCGGGCCGCGATGGTGCCCATGCTGACCTTGTCCTGGTTGTGTGCCTCGGTCGACCGGGAGAACGACGTCGCCGGCATGGTGTTCTTCAACGCCTCGGCCACCAGGGACGACGCCGCGATCTGCATGCCCTTGAAGCCGTGGTGCAGCCCGGCGGCGTCACTGTCCGGCGAGACCGGCGGGATCAGGTTCGGCGGCAGACCGTTGTTGAACTTCTCGTCCACGACCAGCTCCAGCTGACGGTCCAGCAGGTCCGCCACGCTCGCCACGGCCGTCTTCAGCGCGTCCATCGCCTGCCCGACGTGCCCGCCGTAGAAGTTGCCGCCGTTGTGCGCCACGCTCTCGGCGACGTCGAACAACGGATTGTCGTTGGAGGAGTTGACCTCGACGGTGACCCAGCGCCGGGCCCACTCGACGGTGTCCCGCAGCACTCCCGTCACGTGCGGCGCGCACCGGATCGAGTACCGGTCCTGGATCGGCTCCTCCAGCTCCCGGAACCCGGCGCCGGCCAGGATCCCCGGCACCGCGCCACGCCTGTCGCCCTCGGCGAGGAACTGGCGGATCGTCCGGGCGCTGTCCACCACGCCGTCGTGCGGCTTCTGCTCGAACAGGAACGCCGTGAAGTGGGTCGGGTTGCCCCGCAGCACCGAGGACGCCAGCGCCGTGCACAGGTCGGCGGCGTAGGCGAGCTCGGTCGCGTCGTGCACCGCCAGCGCGGCGAACCCGGACATGAACGACGTGCCGTTGACCAGGCCCAGACCCTCCTTGGCCTCGAGCACCAGCGGCTCGAGGCCGACCGCGGCCAGGGCCTCGGCGGCGGGACGCTCGACACCCCGATGCGACACCGTCCCCTCGCCCACCAGCAGCGCCGCGATGTAGCTGAGCGGCACCAGGTCACCGCTGGCGCCCACCGACCCCTGTTCCGGGATCACCGGGAGGATGTCCTCCTCGAGGCACGTCAGGAGGTTCGTGACGATCTCCGGGCGTACCCCCGAATGGCCCCTCGCCAGGCAGTTGGCCCGGACCAGCATGGTGGCCCGCACGACGTCGGGCGCCGCCGGCGTCCCCACCCCGCACCCCAGGAAACGGATCAGGTTGCGCTGAAGGGCCTCGACCTTCCCCGCGCCGATCTGGCGGGTGTTGCTGTCGCCGAACCCGGAGGTGACGCCGTAGATCGGGATCCCGGTCTCGATGAGCTTGGTCTTCAGCTCGGTGGACAGCGTCATCCGGCGGCGCGCCTCGTCGTCCAGCGTGAGGCTCAGCGTTCCGGGCTGCCGGGCCACCGTGACGATGTCGGCGAGGGTCAGGTGGTGGCCGTCGATAACGAGAATGCTCACGGGATCCTGCTTTCTGTCGGAAGGGTTGCGGCGACCCGCGCCCGGACAGCGGATCGGTCGATCTTTCCGCTGCCGTTGCGGGGCAGAGCCGGCAGGGAGACCAGGGCCGCCGGTCGCTTGAACCGGCCCAGGTGGTCGGCGACGAACGAGCGGACGGCGTCGAGGGTGGGCGGCTCGGCATCGGCGTGGCAGAGCGCCGCCACCGGCACCTCGCCCCACGTCGGGTCCGCCACGCCCACCACGGCGACGTCCCGTACGCCCGGGAATCTGATCAGGACCCGCTCGATCTCGGCGGGCGAGATGTTCTCCCCGCCGCTGATGATCAGGTCACTCAACCGGTCGACGATGTAGCAGAGGCCCTGCTCGTCGACATAGCCGAGGTCACCGGTCCGGAACCAGCCGTCGGCGTCGATGACCGCCGCGGTGGCCCGCGGATCGTCCCAGTACTCGCGGGTGACGTTCGGGCCGCGGACGCACAGTTCCCCGGCGACACCCGCGCCGACCGGCCGGCCGGTCTCCGGCGAGATCACCCGTACCTCCGAGAAGGGCATCGCGAAGCCGGCCGAGGCCGGATGCTCCCGCACCAGGTGCGGCGGCAGATAGGTGGCGAACGGCGCGGTCTCGGTCAGGCCCCACGCCTGTTGCAGCGCCACACCACGATCGGCGTAGTCGGTGACCAGCGACGCCGGGACCGGCGCCCCCGCCACCACGGCCGCGGTCAGCGAGGAGAGATCGGTGCCGGCGAACCGCTCCGACCTCAGCAGCGCCGCGAACATCGTCGGCACCATGAACGTGCTGGCCACCCCGTACCGCTCGATGTCGCGCAGGCAGGCGTCGGGATCGAAGGAGCGCCGCAGGACGACGGCGCCGCCCCGGCAGAGCACCCCGAGGGTGAAGGCGTTGAGACCGCCGATGTGGAAGAGCGGGGCGACCGCGAGGGTCGCGGCCCGCGGCCGGATGTCGATGGTGGCGTGCACGTTGGCCTGGTTCCACCACAGGTTGCCGTAGGTCAGCACGACGCCCTTCGGGCGCCCGGTGGTGCCGGAGGTGTACATCAGCACGGCCACGTCGCCGGCGTCCACCACGGCCGGCTCCGGCGGTTCCGGAACCGGCCCGGCGTCGTCGCCCTCCACATGGAAGCGGCGGACCGGCACCGCACCGGCGATACCGTCGATCAGCTCCCGGTAGCCGTCCTCGGCGACGACGCTGTGACAGCCGGAGTGGCCGAGCACGTACGCGACCTCGTCCGGCGCGAGCCGGAAGTTGACCGGGACGAAGGTGGCTCCCAGATGCGCCGCGGCGAGCAGCGTCTCCAGGAACAGCGGACTGTTCAGGCCGAGGTACGCGACCCGGTCGCCGGCGCGTACTCCGCCGGCGGCGAGAACAGCGGCCGACCGGCGCACACGGTCGTCCAGTTCCGCGAAAGTGATCGTCTCATCGTCGTAGATGACGGCGGGCGCCGATCCGGATATCCCCGCCCACCGGCGGACCGCCGTCGCGGGACTCATCCATTGCTGTTTCATACCCGCAGAATCGGCGGTCGCCCTATAGTTCGACTATCTCTATGAATCAACTATCTCGAGCAGCGCGGCACTCCAGCAGAAACCCGCCCCGACACCCAGCATGAGGACCCGCTCACCGGCCTTGAGCTGGCCGTTCTCGTACAGGTCGTGGAGTGCGGCCCACTGATCGGCCGGTCCCATGTGGCCGGTCCGGCGGGCGAAATCCCATGCCGTTCGATTGATGTCGCGAAGGCCCAGCGGATAGAGACATTGCAGTGTCGTCAGAGTGCGGCCGAAATGCGGGACGATCACATGCGTCACGTCGTCCACGGAGATGCCGGCCTCGCCGAGGACCTGCCGGGCCACTCTCCGCGGGCCGGCCGAGAGCCGCTGGATCATCTCGTCCTTGGGCATCCCGCCCGCCTGGAAGGCCTTCGCACGCTCCCGCAGGTCGATCGGGAACCTCTTGTCCGGATCGAAGGGGCCGATCGGTGTGTCGCCGCGGTGCAGGCCCTCCAGCTCCGGATCGCCGGTGGTGGCGGTCGCCACCAGGCGCGCGAACCCGCCGTCCCGGGAGAGCACCGCGGCGGCACAGCCGTCGCCGAAGAGGAACCGCTCGGACCGCCACCTGTCGAAGTACGGCATCGGGAACAGGTCCCCGGCCGTGATCACGGCCGCGCCGGCGTCCGGGCGCCGCAGGAACGACGCGGCGAGCTCCAGGGCCACCAGGCCCCCGTTGGAGCCGCCGCGCACCTCCACGGCGAGACCGCCGGGCATGCCCAGCTCGCGCTGGACGTACGCGGCGGAGTTCCAGCCGTCCACCCCGGCGCCGAACGTGGCGGCGCACAGCAGCAGACCGACGTCGCCGGCCGCGAACCCGGACTTGCCGAGCGCGGTGAGAGCCGCCCGGGACCACATGTCCGCGACGTTCTCGCCGGGCTCGGCCACCGCGACCGAGAGGTAGTCCGCCCGGGCGGCGTCGTCCGGGTCGTAACGCCCGTCGGCCAGCGCCGTCCCGACGTCGACCGGCGGCGCCAGCCAGGAACCGGTGGCGGCGACATAGATGTCGTTCCAGATCATCTCGCTCCTGTCCGGGACGCCTCCAGCTTCTCGGCCAGCAGCCGGACGACCTGGTCACCGGCGTCCTCTAGATAGTGATGGCCGCCGGGGAAGACCCGCAGGTCGAACCCGGCGGTGGTTCGTCGCGCCCAGCGCCGGGCGGCGTCGGGCGAACAGGCGACGTCGGCGTCGCCGGCCAGCACGGTGACCGGGCAGTCCGGCGGCGGGCCGTCGGCGATCTCGTGGGCCGCGAGCATGCACGCGTCGTGGCGGATCGCCGGCAGCGCCAGGCGCCGGATCTCCGGATGGTCCAGGAGGGCGACCCCGCTGCCGCCGAGCCGTTGCACGTCGGCGACCAGACGGTCGTCGTCGGAGGTGTCCAGCCGCCGGCCCACGGCCGACGCCGGGGCCGACAGGAACAGGTGCACCGGTGGCAGCCGCCGGGCCAGTTCGTAGCCGACCGTGGCACCCATGCTGTGCCCGAAGACGGCCATCGGCCGGTCCCGGGGCAACGCGGCGATCACCTCGGTGATCAGGGTGGTGAGGTCGGCGACGAAGGGGTCGGCGAGCCGGTCCTGCCGCCCCGGATACTGGATGCTCACCAGTTCGATCCAGGGCGGCAGCGCGGATCCCCACCCGCGGTACGCCGTCGCCGTCCCGCCCGCGTGCGGCAGGCAGACCAGCCGGAGTTCCGCCGCCGGACGCGGATGGTAGATACGCAGGTAGTCCACCGGGTCCTACTGCCTTCCGTTGATGTCCTCGGCCGGGTTGCGGCGCAGGACCATCCTGGCCGGGAGGATCGTCGCCACCAGGCCCAGGCCCAGAGCGCCGAGCAGGACCACGGCGTACGTCCCCAGCGAGATGCTCGGCGTGCTGGACCCGACCATCCCGGTGCTGAAGCCGGTGAGCGTCAGCAGGGCCGCGCCGGTGCCGAGCGCCGCGGCGATCAGCACGATCACACCGAGCTCCCAGTGCAGCACGTCGAACACCTGGCGCCGGGTGGTGCCGACGAGGCGCATCAGGGCGAACTCCCGGATCCGGTCGACGATGGCCATCGCCAGCGTGTTGACCACCGCGATCGCGGTGAACGCGATGATCAGGCCCATGAACACCAGGTTCACCTCGGCGTTCGTCTGCTGCCGCTCGGCCTGGGCCTCCTGGAAGCCGGACCGGTCGGTCACCATCAGCCCCGGGAAGTCCTTCACCCGGTCCCGCAGCTGGTCCGGCGACACGTCGCCCTTGATCAGGACGGTCCGGGCCAGCGGCGCGTCGACGTGGCCGACGACGTCCTCGTGGGCGAGCAGCACGTCACCGAACCCGAGGGCCCGGCCGTAGACGGCCACCAGCTGGAACTTCGTCTCGACGCCGTCGCCCATGGTGACCGGCACGGTGTCGCCGATCTTGCGGCCCTGCACCGCCAGGTCGCTCATCGCGATGGAGCCGGGAGCGAGCTTCTCCAGCGACCCGGTCGTCACCTCGGGGTCGACGACCGTGGCCACCCCCGCCGAGCTCAGGCCCTGTGCCGACCGCTTGTCCTGGCCCGCCCAGATCGTGGTGTTCAGCACCTCGGTGACCGAGGTGACGCCCGGTGTGCCGCGCAGCGCCTCGGCGGCCGGCGCGGGCACGCCCGAGCCGAGCGAGGCCACCACGTAGTCGGCCTTCATCCCCGCCTTCATCTCGTCCGCCGCGGCGTCGCTCAGCGTCACCGGCACGAACAGGATGGTGGAGGTCATGCCGATCAGCAGGGCCAGCGGCGTGATGACCGACGCGACCCGGCGGCTGTTCGCCTTCGAGTTGAGCGCCGCCAGGAAACCGCCGACCGGGAAGGCCCGCAACGGCACGCCCAGCAGCCCGATGGCGCCGCGGGTGAGGTACGGGCCGAGCAGCGACAGCGCGACCATCCACATCAGCACGCTGAGGTAGGTGACCGGCATCGCGGCGGGCTCGGTGTGCAGGACGGTCAGGAGCAGGGTGATGCACGCCGCCAGAACGGTGAAGATCAGACCGGCGAGCACCCGGCCCAGGCCCAGCGTCCGCCGCTCGATCGCCGCCTCGGCCAGCGCCTCGGCGGGCCTGATCCGGGCGGTGCGCCGGGCGGTCACCCGGGCCGCGATGAACGCGGCGCCCACGGTCGCGGCCATCGCGGCGATGATCGGGAAGGGACTGCGGGCCAGTTGCAGGCTGTCCGGGATCGTCCCCAGCGAGACGAACTTCGCCCGGATCACACTGGCCAGCGGGATGCCCAGCAGGGCGCCCGGGATCGCCGCGAGCACACCCAGCAGCAGGGCCTCCCGGCTGATCATCTTGCGCACCTGGCGGGGCGTGGCGCCGATCGCGCGCAGCATCGCCAGCTCGCGGTAACGCTGTTGCACCGCGAGGGCGAAGGTTCCGACCACCACCAGCATCGCCACGATCAGCGACGTGCCGGCGAGGGCGCCGCCCATGCTGGTCAGCTTCACCCGCGCCGAGGCGGCGTCGACGAACTCCACCGCGCCGCGCTCGTCGCCGGAGGAGACCACCGCCTCGGTGCCGGCGACCGCGGCCTCGACCTGGTCGCGGCCGGCGCCGAAGACGCCGTACGCCGACACCGTGCCGTCGTGGCCGGCCAGCCGGCGGGCCTCACCGGCGGTGAAGAACAGCGCCGACTGCTGGTCCACCGTCGCCTCGGGCCGGGCGATGCCGGTGACCCGGTAGGTCTTCGGCGTGGACGTGGACTGCACGACCGTCTCGTCGCCGACCTCGAGGCCGGCCCGGTCGGCCAGCTCCGCGTCGATCACCACGTCGCCGTCGCCCCGCGGTTCCGCGCCGGACGCCAGGACGTACGGGGTCAGCGCGGCCGACGACCAGCCGTGCCCCCAGGTGGGGTTGCCGTCGACGCCGGGCAGGAACCCGCCGTCGGCCAGGACGTCGGCCGGGAAGATCAGGTCCTCGATCACCTGGGCACCCGGCACCGCGGCGAGCTTGTCGCCGACGGACGTGGGCAGCCAGGCACGCTCGCTGAGCGCCTTGGCCTTCTCCTTGGACTTGGTCTTCACCTCCCCGTCGCCCTTGTCCTTGACCTTCGTCTCGGTCCAGCGGATCTGCTGATCCGCGGCGACCACCACCGGCGTGCCGGAGTACCGCTCCGCGGGGATGGCCCCGCGGATGCCCGTCTCCAGCAGCACGCCACACGCGCCGACGATCAGCGCGGCGCAGAACAGGGCGAGGAAACCGGCGATCGCGGAGCCTTTACGGACCCGCAGCGTCGCCAGTACGAGCCGGAACATCAGGACCGCCCTCCGAGGTGCGTCATGCGGTCGGCGACCTCGTCGGCGGACAGCTGCTTGGCGATCTCGTGGATCCGGCCGTCGGCGAGGAAGACGACGTTGTCGGCGTAGGACGCGGCGACCGGGTCGTGGGTCACCATCACCACGGTCTGGCCCAGGGTGTCCACGGTCTGCCGGAGCAGGGTGAGGATCTCCCGGGCGGTGACGGTGTCCAGGGCGCCGGTCGGCTCGTCGGCGAAGACCACCTCGGGCCGGGTGATCAGGGCCCGGGCGATGGCGACCCGCTGCTGCTGGCCGCCGGAGAGCTGGGACGGGCGGTGCCGGTCCCGCTGGGCCAGCCCGACCCGGCTCAGGATCTCGTCCAGGTACTTGCGGTCGGCCCGGCGGCCGGCCAGCCGCAGCGGCAGGGTGATGTTCTGCCGCACGTCGAGGGCGGCCAGCAGGTTGAACGACTGGAAGACGAAGCCGATGCGCTCGCGCCGCAGCTTGGTCAGGTCGTTCTCGGACAACTTCGAGAGGTCGGATCCGATCGATCCGAGGAACACCGAGCCCGACGTGGGCCGGTCCAGACCGGCGGCACAGTGCAGGAAGGTGCTCTTGCCGGACCCGGACGGGCCCATCACCGCGGTGAACGTCTCCGGTGGTATGGAGATGGAGACGCGGTCGAGTGCGGTGACCGCCGCGCCGTCCCTGCCGTAGACCTTCGTCACCGAATCCATCTGGACGGCCGCCTTCAAGGTGGTGGCCGATGCACTGCGCGCCATGGTCATGATTCCTTTCCCACTGTCAGCCGAGCGGCTTTGTTTCCGCGGTCCCGTGCGCCCGCCTGATCGCCGGGCTGATCGCCGCCGCGAGGGCGACGAGCGCCAGCGTTGCTCCGATGACCGCGATTCCGGTCCGGGGCGCCACGACGGTCAGGAGCGGACCCGCCGCCGCCCAACCGAAGGCCATGCCACCGAACGCCACCATCGAGGCCACGCTGCCGACCCGCCCCTGCATGTCCGGCGGGGTGATCCGCATGACGTAAACGATGGCCGGCACGTTGAAGACACCGCCGACGTAACCGCTGGCGGCGAAGAGCACACCCATCGACACCACGTCGGGCGCGAAGGCGATGGCGGTCGTCACGACCGCCCACACCCCGGTGCCGGCCAGCAGGATCCGCCGCAGGCTCCAGCGGCGCATCCAGGCGGCGGCGGTCAGCGCGCCGATCAGCCCGCCCAGCGACGAGCAGGCCAGCACCACGCCGACGAGCGCCTCGGAGCGGCCCTCGTCGTGGAAGAGCGGCAGCATCGCGAAGGTCAGCATCTGGAAGAGCATGTTGGTGAGGGCCATCACCAGCATCACGGCGCGCAGGAAGCGCTGCCGCCACACCCAGGACAGCCCCGCGCTGATCTCCGCGCGCACGTCCGGGGCCGGCGCGTCCCGGCGCTTCTCCTGGAAGCGGGTGCGGATGCCCCAGAGCGTGCCGATCGACACGAGCCGGACGGCCGCCCCGAAGACCAGCGGCAGCGCGTTGCCGAGCGCGAACAGGCTGGTGCCGATCGGCTGGCCGAGCAGCGCCGCGCCGCGCGTGCGTGCCTCGTTCTGGCTGTAGGCGGCGCCGAGCTGGTCCGGCGCCACCAGCTGCGGGACGGCGGCACGCTCGGCGAGCTGGTAGAAGACCATCAGGCTGCCCTCGATGAAGGCCACCGCGAACAGGTGCGGCAGCCAGAGCCGGTCCGTCAGGACCGCCGCGGCGAGGCTGCCCAGCGCGAGCAGGCTGCCCCATTCGCAGACGAGCATGAGCCGGCGCCGGTCCCAGCGGTCCACATAGGCCCCGGCCGGGAGCTGGATCACCAGTTGCGGCAGGAGCGCGGCGAAACCGGCCAGGCCGGCCAGGGTCGTGGAACCCCCGTTCCACAGGACCAGCATCGGGTACACCAGGGCGGTGGCCCGGGTGCCGAGGAAGGAGAAGGCCGCGGACACCCACAGCAGCCCGAAGTCCCGGTTGCTGCGCAGCGGGACGCTGACTCTATCGGCGGTGTTTGTCATGCCAGGCACCATTCGAGAGCCGCCATGGCACTGAACATCTTGTGTTCGGCCTGACGGAAGGCGATGCTCACCGGGCCGTCGAGGACGTCGGCGGTGACCTCCTCGCCGCGGTGAGCCGGCAGGTCGTGCATGAACGTGGCCGCCGGACTGGTCTCCCACAGCTTCGCCGACACCTGGAACGGCGCGAAGACGGTCCGCCAGTCCGGGTCGGGCTTGCTCGTGCCGGTGGTCTGCCAGCGGGTGGTGTAGACGACGTCGAAACCGGGCGGCAGGTCGTCCATGTCGTGCCGCTCGGACACCTCGGCGCCGCTGCGCCGGGCGTTGGCGGAGGCCCGGGCCAGATAGTCCGCGGGGAGTCCGTATCCGGGCGGTGTACGCAGCTCCAGGCGCACGCCCGGGTACCGGCTGAGCGCGAGGGCCAGCGCGGTGGCGGTGTTGTTGCCCTCGCCGACATAGAGCACCCGCAGGTCCTCGATCCGCCCGAAGTGCTCGTGCATCGTGGACAGATCGGTCAGCGCCTGCGTCGGGTGCTCGGCCGCGCTCATCGCGTTGATCACCGGCATCCGGCCCTGAGCGGCGAAGGCGTGCAGCTCCTCGGTGCTGCCGGCGGTCCGGGCCACCAGCACGTCGACCATGCCGGACAGCACCAGGGCGGTGTCCTCGGCGGTCTCCCCGGTGGCCAGCTGCAGATCCTCCGGCCCGTAGGCGATCACCTGTGCGGACAGCCGCAGCGCCCCGGCGGTGAACGCGGTCCGGGTCCGGGTGGAGGTCTTGCGGAAGTAGGTTCCGACGATCCGGCCGTCCAGGCTCGGCTCGCGTTTGCCGGTGGCGAACTCCAGGGCCCGGGCCACGACGCCGGGCAGATCCGAGTCCGGAAGGTCGGACACGGAAAGCAGATTCTTCATGGTTGATTCGTACCGGCGTCGCATCTATTCGCCCCATACTCCGCCGAGCGCGAGCAGCGCGGCGAGCTCGTCGTCGCCGGTCAGCGGCGTCTGGTCGACCTCGGTGTCCACATCGGTGACCGCCGCGCGGGCGAACCGCTGGAACTGGCCGATGAAACGGTCGATGGTGCTCTCGTCGTACAGATCGCTGTCGTAGGCGAAGACCATGTCGATCCCCGCGCTGTTCTGCTCCACCCGGATCACGAGGTCCATCTGGCCCTCCTGCGACGGGACGTCCATCAGCGCCACCGGCAGACCGGCGTACTCGATCTCCGGTCCGGTCTCCTCCCCCGGCGCCGGGTACGGCACCGAGGGCTCGCGCTGATCCGCCGCGACCATGAGCATCGCCAGGCGGAACATCGGCGCTCCCCCGCCGAGCAGGCCGCACGGGTAGCGCACGTGGAACATGCCGGTGCGCAGTTGCTCGCCGGCGTCGGCGGCGGCGTCGCGGAAGGTGGCGCCGGCCCGGAATCGCGCCCGGATCGGCAGGGGGTTGACGAAGGCCCCGGCCACCTCGCGCATCTGCACGCCGAGGCGGTTGGTGGCCGGCACGCCGACCAGGAACTCGTCCTGCGCGGTGTACCGGCGGACCAGCGCGGTGAAGGCGCCGAGCAGGAGCGCGAACGGGGTGACGCCGGCGTCCCGGGCGGCCTGCGGCAGGCCGGCGGCCACGTCCGGGTCCAGCCGCGCCCGGCGGCTGGCGCCGACCCGGCGGGACAGCGCCGGGCGGGGACGGTCGGCCGGCAGCTCGGCCGCGGCGGCCCCGTCGGCCCGCGCCGACCAGTACGCCCGCGACCGCTCGCCGATCGGCGAGGCGACGATCCGCGCCTCCTCCGCGACGAACACGTCATAGTGGCCGGACGGCTCCGGCAGGGCGCCGTCCCGGTAGGCGTTCAGCAGGTCGCGCACGATCAGCCAGTGCGACATGAAGTCGCCGGCGATGTGGTGCGCGACCGGCAGGATCACGGCTTCGGTGCCGGAGACCGGCAGCAGGCCGACCCGGAAGGCGCCGGTGGACAGGTCGAACGGCCGGCGCACGTACTCCCGGGCGGCCTCGGCGACGCCGCCGGCGGGCTGCGGCAGCAGCTCCAGCCGGGCCAGCGGCCGGTCGTCCGGCACCCGGCACGGACGGCCCTCCACCTCCAGGAACCGGGTCCGCAGCAGCTCGTGCCGCTCGGCCACCAGCTCCACCGCCCGGCTCAGCGCCGCCACGTCCAGGCGGGCCCGGATGCGCAGCGGCAGCACCAGGTTGTACGCCGCGCTCCGCGGCGCGAGCCGGTGTTCCAGCCACATCGTCTGCTGGATCACCGAGAGCGGCTTGACCGCCAGGTCCGTCATCACGTCAGCGCGCCTCTGCGACGACCGCGTAGATGCCGCCGAGGGTGGTCATGCGGCTCATCTCCTGCGGATCGATCAGCACGTCGCACTCGCGTTCGATCGAGGTGAGCACATCGATGAACTGGAGCGAGTCGGCGGCGTGGTCGTCGACGAAGTGGCTCGTCAGCGTGACCGTGCCGGGCTCGGCCCGCAGCGCCTCACAGACCAGAGACTTGATCTTGGCGCGAAGAGTAGCGTCCAGAACAGACGTCACGTTTTCCATGGTCAGGCCCCTTCGTAGCGCGGATCTCAGTCTCTCCCGCCCGCCTATACGGCGTCGATAATGGCTACCTATAGGTTCGCGATAGCTCACCGAAACACGATTACGGCCTCAACTGCTCCACACACAGAGAGGCCGGCGCTGATGAGCGATCGGATTCGGAACGTGGTCATCCTCGGTGGCGGTACCGCTGGCTGGATGACGGCCGCCTACCTCGGCAAAGCGCTGGAGAGCGGGGTCGACATCACCGTCCTGGAGGCGCCGTCGATCCCGCGGATCGGCGTCGGCGAGGCCACCGTCCCCAACCTCCAGCGGGCCTTCTTCGACTTCCTCGGACTTTCCGAGGAGGAGTGGATGCCCGAGTGCAACGCGGCCTTCAAGACCGCGGTGAAGTTCATCAACTGGCGTACCCCCGGGGCGGGCAGCACGCAGACCCGGCAGCTGGGCGACCGGCCCGACCACTTCTACCACCCGTTCGGGCTGTTGCCGGAGAGCGGTGGCGTGCCGCTGTCGCACTACTGGTTCAACGACCTGAAGGCCGGGCGCACCACCGAGCAGTTCGACGACGCCTGCTTCCGCGAGACGGCGATCATGGACGCCGGCCGGGCGCCGCGGTACCTGGACGGCCGCCGCGCCACCCGGTACGCCTGGCACTTCGACGCGCACCTGGTGGCCGACTTCCTGCGCCGGTTCGCCACCGAGAAGCAGGGCGTGATCCACGTCCAGGACGAGATGACGCACGCGGTCCAGGACTCGCGCGGCCACATCACCGCCCTGCACACCAAGTCCGGCAAGGTCCTGGAAGCCGACCTGTTCGTCGACTGCTCCGGCTTCCGGAGCCTGCTGATCCACCAGGTGATGCGGGAGCCGTTCCTGGACATGAGCGACCACCTGCTCAACGACCGGGCGGTGGCGACCGCGCTGCCCAACGACGACGAGGCGAACGGTGTCGAGCCGTACACGTCGTCGATCGCGATGAGCTCCGGCTGGGCCTGGAAGATCCCGATGCTGGGCCGGCACGGCAGCGGATACGTGTACTCCAGCCGCTTCGCCTCCCAGGACGAGGCCACCCAGGAATTCGCGAACATGTGGGGGCTGGACCCGGAGAAGCACACCTTCAACCACGTCAAGTTCCGGACCGGGCGCAACCGCCGGACCTGGGTGAAGAACGTGGTCAGCATCGGCCTGTCGTCGTGCTTCGTGGAGCCGCTGGAGTCCACCGGCATCTACTTCATCACGGCCGCGATCCACCAGCTGGCCAAGCACTTCCCGAACCGCAACTTCGACCAGATCCTGATCGACCGGTTCAACACCGAGATCAACGAGATGTTCGACGACACCCGGGACTTCCTGCAGGCGCACTTCTACTACGCGCCGCGCACCGACACGCCGTTCTGGCGGGCCAACAAGGAGCTCCACCTGGCCGACCAGATCAAGGAGAAGGTCGCCATGTACAAGGCCGGCCTGCCGGTCTGCCCGCCCTCCACCAGCGAGGACGGCTACTACGGCAGTTTCGAGGCCGAGTTCAAGAACTTCTGGACCAACGGCAGCTACTACTGCATCTTCGCCGGGCTGGGCCTGCTGCCCGACCAGACGATGCCGGCGCTGGCGCACCGCCCGACCGCGGTGGAGGGCGCCCGGCCGCACTTCGAGGAGATCAAGCGGCTCCAGGCCGAGCTCGCGGCGACGCTGCCGAGCAACTACGAGTACCTCAAGCAACTGCACCGGCGATGAGCTGAGCCGGATTCACGAGTGACAGACGAGGCGGGGGCCATGGCCCCCGCCTTCTGTGAGAAGGGACCGTGATGGTCGACCTGCGCTTGATGATGGCGACATTCCCCACCGGGGTGGGCGTGGTGACCACGGTCGCCGGCGACGGCAGCCCGTGGGGCATGACCTGTACCTCGCTCGCCAGCGTCACCCTCGATCCACCCAGTCTGCTGCTGTGCCTGCGCGGCGGCAGCCCGACCCTGACCGCCATCCTGCAGAGCCGGGCCTTCGCCCTGAACCTGTTGCAGGACGACGCCCGCGAGACCGCGGAACTGTTCGCCTCCGGTGACCCGGACCGGTTCCAGCGGGTGCGCTGGAGCGTCGGCCCGGAGGCCCGCGGCCCGCACCTGCTGGACGCCGCGCACACCATCGCCGACTGCCGCCTGGTACGGCACACCGTCGTCGGCTCGCACACCGTGGTGTTCGGCGAGGTCACCACGCTCACCCAGCCCGCTGACGCCCGGCCGCTGCTCTACGGGATGCGGACCTTCGCGAAGTGGCCCGACCCGGCGTACCTCTCCTGAAGCTCTTCGCACCGCAACCGAAACTGGCCGCTGTCTCAGCTGAGACAGCGGCCAGAGCCGTTCGGGGGTCTCCTACCGGAAGGTGACCGGGAGCCGGCAGTAGCCGTACATGAAGTTCG
The DNA here is from genome assembly GCF_016862455.1 of Actinoplanes utahensis. GTDB lineage: Bacteria > Actinomycetota > Actinomycetes > Mycobacteriales > Micromonosporaceae > Actinoplanes > Actinoplanes utahensis. The sequence goes on along the minus strand of NZ_BOMZ01000089.1, from coordinate 98,263 downwards.
AGTGCAGCTGCTCGGGCTCGCCGCGCAGCTCGATCGAGGTCACCGTCTCGCGCACCGACTCGACCATCGCCTGGAGCTGGGCCCGCCCCAGGAACGCGCCGAGGCAGAAGTGCGCGCCCTGGCCGAAGGTCAGATGCCGGTTCGGGGTACGGGCCAGGTCGAACCGCTCCGGCTCGGCGAAGACCCGCTCGTCGTAGTTGGCCGCGGTGTTCCAGATGGTCACCGCGGCGCCGGCCGGCACCACCACCCCGCCGATCGCGACGTCGGCGCGGGCCCGCCGGCCGAAGTGCATGGCCGGCGTCGTCCACCGCAGGATCTCCTCCACGGCGCTCTCCGCCGTGACGTCGCCGTTCTTCAGCGCCGCCCACTGCCGCGGATGCCCGGCGAAGGCGTGGATCGCCCCGATCGAGCTGAGCCGGCTGGACTCGTCGCCGCCGATGATCAGGCTGTAGCAGTTGTAGACGACCTCGTCGTGGGTGAGGAAGCTGGTCGCCAGGGTGCTGACGACGTCGTCGCCCGGATTCCCGCGGCGTTCCTCGGCCAGGTCGGTGAAGTACAGCAGCATCTCGTTGCGGGCCAGCACCATCTCGGTCTGGTCCGGGGTGTCCTGATCGGAGCTCAGCACCGCCTTGCTCAGCTCCAGCAGCTCGCGCCGGTCGCCCTCGGGGATGCCGAGCAGGTCGCAGATGGTGCCGATCGGGATCTCCTCGGCCACGTCGACGGCGTAGTCGAGGTCGCCGCGATCCCGGGCCTCGGTGATGAGCCGCCGGATCCGGGACTTGATCTGCTCGGCGACGTGGCCCAGCACCCGGGGCGAGAACGCCTTCAGCATCAGCTTGCGCACCTCCCGGTGCCGGGCGCCGTCGGTGACCGCGAGCATCTTCCCGGAGGCCGAGTCGCCGCCGGTGAGCAGCGTCGCCAGCATGTTGCCCTGCTCGGTGGTGAAGTTCTCGTGGTCGCGGTAGACGGCGATGGCGTCGGCGTACCGGGACACCGCCCAGAACTCGGGGCGGCCGCCCCGCGCCGGATGGCGGTGCACCGGCCGCTCGTCGCGGAACCGGCGCCACATCCCGGTGAGGTCGGTGTCCCGGAACGTCGCCGGATCGGCCAGGTCGACGGCGTCCAGGTCGACCGGCGGTGGCATGGTGCTGGTCAGGGTGCGCATCAGGAGACCTCTCGGGTTCGCGCGGCGATCTGCTCGAGCGTCGCGCCGTTGCGGAGCAGGTCACCGGGGGGTTCCAGACCGGCTTCCCGGGCCAGGGCCAGCACCTGCAGGATCATCAGCGAATCGCCGCCGAGTTCGGCCAGGCTGTCGTCGGCGCCGACCTCCGGCACGTCGAGCAGCCGCGCCCAGATGGCGGCGAGCACCCGCTCGTGACCGGTCGCCGGCTGTCGCCGGGGCGCCGCCGCCGGTCGGGCGAGATCCGGCAGCGCCCGGCGGTCGACCTTGCCGTTGCCGGTCAGCGGCAGGTCCGGCACCACGACGAACCGGTTCGGACACAGGTGGGCCGGCAGCGTGTCGCGCAGCGCGGCGCGCAGATCGGCCGGTTCCGCATCGGTGACGACGTACGCCACCAGCCCGGATCCGGCCGGCACGACGGCGGCGCGATCGACCCGCGGATCGGCCGTGAGGGCGGCCTCGATCTCGGCCGGTTCCACCCGGTGCCCGCGGATCTTCACCTGGTCGTCGGCCCGACCGAGGAACTCCAGCCGGCCGTCCGCGGTCCGCCGGGCCAGGTCACCGGTCCGGTACATCCGGGAGCCGGGCGGACCGTACGGGTCGGGCACGAACCGCTGCGCGGTCAGCGCGGGAGCGCCGGCATAGCCGCGGGCCAGCCCGGGTCCGCTGACGTAGAGCTCACCGGCCACCCCGGCGGGCCCCGGCAGCAGGCCGGGACCGAGGATCTGGACGGCCGTGCCCGGCAGCGGTGTGCCCAGCGGCACCGGGGCGGTCCCGTCGACGGGCGTCCCGCACACGCCGACGGTCGCCTCGGTGGGCCCGTACTCGACCCGGATGCCGGGCAGCCGCCGGGCCAGTCCGGCGCCGAGGGCCTCCCCGGCCGCGACGAGGACGCCCGCGAGCCCGGTCACCCGCGCCGCGCCCAGCTGGTCCACGAGCAGGGCCAGATGGCTGGGGGTGAGCATCATGAAGCTGTACGGCGCGTGCCGCAGCAGCTCGGCCCCGAGATCGGCCGGGTCCAGGTCCTGCGGCAGCAGGTGCACCGGCTGCCCGGCCAGCAGGGGCGCGAACAGGTTCGGCACGGTGATGTCGAAGGCGATCGACGAGAAGACCGGTGCGCCGCCGCTGCCGGTGGCGTACTCCCCGGCCGCCCAGCGCAGATAGTTCGCCAGGCCGCGGCGGGTCACGGCGACCGCGTTGGGCCGCCCGGTGGAGCCGGAGGTGGCGATCACGTACGCCAGGGCGTCCGGGTGGGTGTCCACCGCCACCGGGTGCGGCGCGGGCGGCAGGTCCGCGACGAGCACCCGGGCGGAGCCGGGAAGCCGGTCGGCGTGCGCGGCCGAGGTCAGCGCGATCCCGGTGCCGCCGAGCAGGTCCCGGAGCCGGGCGGTCGGGTGCGCGGGATCCAGCGGCAGGTAGGCGGCGCCCGCCCGCAGGACGCCGACCACGGCCGCGACCAGGTCGACGCCGCGGTCCAGCAGCACGGCCACCGTGTCGCCCGGGCCGGTTCCGCGGCGGCGCAGGTCGTACGCCACCCGGTCGGCGAGCTCGGACACCTCCCGGAAGGTGTGCGCCCGGCCGCCGGCGATCACCGCGACCGCGTCCGGGGCCCCGTTCGCCAGCGGATCGGCGAGGTCCCCGCCGTCCGCCGGGACGCCGTCGAGCCGGAACTCCCCGCCCGGCAACCGCAGCGCCCGCGGGTCGCCGTCGGGGCCGGCCGCCATCGCCTCGAGCACGGCCCGGTACATCCCGGCGAGCTGCTCCGCCCGGTCCCGCCCGAGGACGGCCGGGGTGCCGGCGATGGTCAGGAACCCCTTCACCGGGGTGCCCACCACCAGCTTGAACTCGTTCGGGCTGTCGTCGATGCACGCGTCGACCTGCACCAGGGTGGTGTCCACCTGGTGGAAGTCCAGGTAGTGGAAGAGCACGTCGACCGGCCGCGGGCCACCGCCGGCCAGCCGCGGCATGGCGGGTGACGGGAAGTGCCGGTGCGGCCACATCGCGATCTCGGTGGCGAAGGTCGCGCCGACCAGTTCCCGCCAGCTCGCCGCGCCCCGGCGGTGCGGGAACGGCACCGAGTTCAGGTACATGCCGGAGACCCGTTCGAAGCCGGGCAGCTCCGGGCGGGCGTCGCAGACGATGCCGCTGTGGAACGCGTCGTCGGTGGTGAGCCGGCTCAGCACGTGCAGGTGCGCGGCGTGCAGGACGCTCTTGTACGGCGTGTCCGCGGCCGTGGCGAGGGCCCGCAACGGGCCCTCCAGGTCGTGCAGGGGGATGCTGACCTGGTACCGCTCGTCGCCGCCGGCCGGGTCGGCCCACGCCGTCGGCACGGTGAACTTCGCGTTCCGGGTGAGCACGCCACGCCAGTACGCCTGGTCGTCGGCGGAGTCGAGGGCGGTCAGCTCGGTGGCGACGAAGTCGGCGTACCGGGCGGTGACCGGCTCCGGCTCCCCGGGCGCCAGGCCGTCGCGGATCCGCTGGTACGCGCGGAGCAGCTCCATCAGCTGCGAGTGGTAGCTCCAGCCCTCCAGGATCGGGTGGCACTCGGTGATCGACAGCCACCAGCTCTCGTCGTCGCAGAGGTGGATGTGCATCCGCATCAGCGGGGGCCGGCTCAGGTCGAACAGCTCGGCCCGTTCCGCGGCACAGTGCGCCAGCAGCCGTTCCTGCCGCTCGCCGGCGTCCAGGTGCCGCAGGTCGGTGAGGCCGAGCGGCATCTCGGCGGTGGGCAGCACCAGTTGCAGCGGCTGCGAGTAGCCGGTGAGGTCGTACGCCGTACGCATCACCGCGTGGCGTTCCACGATCAGGGCGGCCGCTCGGCGGAAGGCGTCCAGGTCGAACGGCGCCCGGTCGAGGATCCGGAACGCGGTGATGTTGTGGTAGTAGTTCTCCGGCCCGCCGGCCAGCTGTTCCAGCAGCATCCCGCGCTGGGTCAGCGAGACCGGGTAGGCGTCCACCACGTCCGCGGGCAGGGCGGCGCGGTCGGCGGCGTCGAGGAGCGCGAACGGCGCGACCGTGCCGGCGGTGACGGCCCCGGCCCCCGCGGCCAGGTCGGCGAGCGCGGCGATGGTCCGGGCCGCGAACACGTCGCGCACGCTGAGGTCGAAGCCCTCGGCACGCAGCGCGCCGGCCAGCCCGACCGCGCTGATCGAGTCACCGCCGAGGTCGAAGAAGCTGTCGTGGGCGCCGGGCGCCTCCACCTTCAGCAGGCTCGACCAGATCCGGGCGATCAGCTCCTGGATCTCTCCGCTCGGCGCGGCGTACTCGTTGCCGGTCAGGGCCTGCCGGTCCGGCGCGGGCAGCGCCCGGCGGTCGACCTTGCCGTTGGCGGTCAGCGGGATCGCGTCGAGCCGTACGAACGCCGACGGCACCATGTACGCCGGGAGCGCGTCCCGGGTCCGCCGCTCGAGGCCGGCCGGGTCGGCGTCGCCGGTGACGTACGCGACGAGACGGTCCTCGCGCAGCACCACGACGGCGTCGCGGACGTCCTCGGCGGCCGACAGCACCGCCTCGATCTCGCCGAGTTCGATCCGGTGCCCGCGCAGCTTCACCTGGTTGTCCACCCGGCCGAGGAAGTCGACCGCGCCGTCCGGCAGCACCCGGGCCAGGTCACCGGTCCGGTACAGCCGGGAGCCGGGCCCGCCGTACGGGTCGGGCAGGAACCTCTCGGCGGTCAGGCCGGGCCGGTTCACGTAGCCCCGGGCCAGGCCGGCCCCGCCGATGTAGACCTCGCCGGTCACGCCGACCGGCGCGAGGAGCATCGCCTCGTCGAGCACGTACATGGTGGTGCCGGGGATCGGGGAGCCGATCGGCACCAGGTCGGTCGTCCGGTCGCGCACGTCGAACTCCGCCGAGTTGCCGACGGTGATCTCGGTGGGGCCGTACTCCGCCGCCAGCGGGGCGCCGCCCAGCTCGGACCAGCGCTGCACCAGCCGGCGCGGGAACTCGTCGCCGGCCGCGATGACCAGGCCGGCCAGCGACCGCGCCTGTTCCGGGCTCAGCTGCCGGGTGAGCAGGTCCAGGTGGCCGGGGGTCAGCTTGACGAAGCTGTGCGGCGCGCCGGCGGACAGCAGCTCGCCCAGCTCGTCGGGGACGAAGCCGTCCGGGACGAGATGCACGGTCTCGCCCACCATCAGCGGGGCGAACAGGTTCGGCACGCCCAGGTCGAAGGCGATCGACGAGAAGAACGGCGCTCCGCCGCCGTGGCCCATGTAGCGGTCGACCGCCCAGGACAGGTAGTTGGCCAGGCCGCGATGGGTCACCGCGACGCCCTTGGGGCGGCCGGTGGATCCGGAGGTGTAGATGACGTACGCCAGGTCGTCGGGATCCGGGTCGTACGCGACCGGTGTGCCCGGCTGCGCGTCCACGTCGGTGTCCTCGTCGACGACGACGGTGACGCCGGAGTTCGCCAGCATGTAGTCGACCCGGTCCGCGGGATAGGACACGTCGATCGGCACGTACGCCGCCCCGGTCCGCCACACCCCGAGCAGGCAGGCGACCATGTCCGGGACCCGGCGCATCCGCACGCCGATCATCGACCCCGGCCCGGCGCCCAGGCCGCGCAGGTGATGCGCGTACCGGTCGGCCCGGGCGTCCAGCTCGGCGAAGCTGATCCGGGTGGTCCCGGCCACCAGGGCCACCGCGTCCGGCTTCCCGCCGAGCCGGAAGGGCCGCTCCCCGGCGGGTTCCGGGGTGCCCAGCAGGAAGTCGCGCTCCCCGGCGGACAGCGGGTCGAGCAGGGCGACCGGGACGCCGGGGTCCGCGGTGACCAGGTCGAGGAGCCGGACGTAGTGCCCCGCCATCCGGGTCGCCGTGGCCTCGTCGAAGAGGGCGGTGGCGTACTCCAGGTCGGCGGAGAACGAGGCGCCGGAGTCGCGCGCGTGCAACGTCAGGTCGAAACGGGCGACGCCGTCGCCGGTCGGCAGCAGCTCGGTGGTGAGCCCGGTCAGCGCCAGGGTGGGCTCGGGGCCGGCGCGCAGGTCCAGCATCGCCTGGATGAGCGGCTGGTCGCCGGCGGACCGGACCCGGTCGGCGACGGCGAAGAACGGCGCGTCGGCGTGGTCGAAGGCGTCCAGCACCCGGTCCCGGTTGGCGGCGAGGAGCTCGCCGAAGTCGCCGCCGCTCCAGGTGGCACGCAGCACCAGGGTGTTGAAGGCGTATCCGGCCATGCCGGCGAGCTCCGGGCGGTTGCGGCCGGACACGGCGGTGCCGACCGACACGTCGCTGACCCCGGTGTACCGCGCCAGCAGGACCTGGAAGGCGGTGAGCAGGACGACGTACGGGGTGGCCGCGTACCTGCTCGCGAGGTCGCGGATCCGGCCGGCGACGTCGTCCGGGACGGTGACCGGCACGGTCGCGCCGGCCCAGTCCCGCGCCGCCGGCCGGGGGCGGTCGGTGGGCAGTTCCAGGGGCGCGGCCCCGGTCAGCTCCCGGTGCCAGAACTCCAGGTCGAAGTCCTGTTCCTGCTCCCAGACCGCGTAGTCGGCGTACTGCAGCGGGACCGGGGCCAGCCGATGCGGCCGCCGCTCGACGGCGGCGGCGTACAGCTCGGTCAGCTCCCGGGTGACGATGCCGGGTGTCGCGGCGTCGCACGCGATGTGGTGGAAGACCGCGAGCAGCACGTGGTCGTCGGCGGCGTAGCGGATCAGCCGGACCCGCAGCGGCGCGTGGTTCGCCAGGTCGATCGGGGTCGCGGTCTCCCGCTCGAAGATCTCCCGGGTCCGGGCCCCGCGGTCGCTCGCGCCGTCCTCGGCCAGCACCGCGAGGTCCACCGGGCCCGCCTCGTGGATCACCTGCCGCGGCGGGCCGCCGGTCCAGGCGTACGTGGTGCGCAGGATCTCGTGCCGCGCCACCAGCCCGGTCCAGGCCCGCTCCAGCGCCGCCACGTCGAGTGGCCCGCGCAGCCGGAACATCAGCGGCACGAGGTATTCCGGGTTCTCCGGGTCGGCGGCGTGCAGCGCCCAGAACTGCCGCTGTCCATAGGACAGCGGCAGTGCCTGGTCGCGGCCGGCCGGGACGATGCCGTCCGGGGCGGCGGAGGTTCCCTCCAGCCGCTGACGGATCAGCTGGTCGCGCAGCGTGGAGCTCATGCGGGGACACCTCCGGCGTCCAGCTCCTGCTCGACCGAGGCACGGACGGCTTCCTCCACCAGCACGGCCAGGCCGGCGATGGTCGGCTGGTCGAAGAATCCCCGCATGGAGACCTTCACCCCGAACTCCCGCCGTACCTTGGCGATCAACTGGGTGGCCAGCATGGACGTGCCGCCGGCCCGGAAGAAGTCCTCGTCGACGCCGACGAAGCGGTCGAGCACGTCGGCCCAGAGGCCGGCGATCCGGTATTCCAGCTTGTTCCTGGGTGCGCCTGACATCTCGGGCTTCTCCTGTGTGGGCTGATCCCGCTCGTGCAGAGCGGCATAATCGATCTTGGAATTGGCGGTGAGCGGGATCCGGTCGATCGGCACGACCCGGCCGGGCCGCATGTACTCGGGCAGGAATCGGGCGGCGTGCGCGATCAGGTCGGCCGGCGCGGGCACCTCGCCCACGCAGTAGGCGACCAGCTGCTCGTCACGCAGCGACACCACGGCGGCGCGCACGCCGGGATACTCGGTGAGCACGGCCTCGATCTCGCCGAGCTCGACCCGGCGGCCGCGGACCTTCACCTGCCGGTCCGCCCGGCCGGCGAAGACCAGGGCGCCGTCCGGCAGTTCCCGGCACAGGTCGCCGGTGCGGTACAGGCGGCCGCCGGATCCGGTGAACGGGTCCGGCACGAAGCGGGCCGCGGTGAGGCCGGGCTGGCCCAGGTAACCGCGGGCGACCCCGGCGCCGCCGACGTACAGCTCACCCACCGCGCCGGGCGGCACCGGCCGCATCCGATCGTCCAGCAGATACACGCTGACGTGCGGGTACGGGAATCCGATGGCCGGCGTGCGCACCTGCTCCGGGACCCGCCAGCGGGTGGCGGCCACGGTCGTCTCGGTGAGCCCGTACTCGTTGAAGAACACCGGCACCCGGGACGCGATCTCGCTGAGATGCGCCGGGGTGGTGGCCTCCCCGCCGGTCAGCGCGGTGACGTCGCGCCGGCCGAAACCCGCGTCCAGCAGCATCTGCCAGTGCGACGGCGACACCTGGAGGTGGGTGACCCGGTGCTGGTCCATCAGGCGCAGCTGCGCCGCGTGGTCGAGGACCTGCTCGGCGTCCGCGATGACGGTGACGCCGCCGCTGGAGAGCGGCAGGAACAGCTCCACGCACGAGATGTCGAACGTGAAGGCGGCCATCGCCAGCCACGCCGACCGGTCGGTGAAGTCCAGGTTGTCCCGTGCCGCCGCCAGCATGGTCGCCAGCGACCCGTGCTCGACCTGCACGCCCTTGGGCCGGCCGGTCGAGCCGGAGGTGAACATGACGTACGCCGCGTCGCCGGGGTCGGGCTCCGGCAGCGGCGACGCGTCCCGCGCCGTGGTGTCCGCCATGAACGCGGCGTCGATGACCACCTTGGCCGCCGTCACCGAGAACATGTGCGACCGGCGGTCGGGCGCGTCGGCCGGGTCCGCCGGGACGTAGGCGCATCCGGCCCGCCACACCCCGAGCACGGCGACCACGAAGTCGGTGCTCCGCGGCAGCGACACGGCCACCACCGTCTCCGGTCCGGCGCCCAGCTCCCGCAGCCGGTACGCCACCTGCGCCGCCCGCTGCTCCAGCTCGCCGTAGGTCAGCTGCCGGCCGCCGCCGATCACCGCGGGCCGGGACGGGTCACGCCGGGCCCACCCCGCGATCTCGGCGGGTACGGTCGTGCCGAGCCGCCGCCCGGCGGGCCGGGCCAGCCGTTCCCGTTCCTGCTCGGTGAGCAGGTCGAGATCCGACAACGGGACCGCCGGGGCCGCCGACACCGCCGCCAGCAGGCGGCCGAAGTGCCGTCCCATCCGGGCCACCGTCGCCTCGTCGAACAGCGCGGTCGCGTACTCCACGAAGGCGAACAGCGAACCGTCCGCCGCGCGCTGCAGCACCAGGGTGAGATCGGTACGGGCGTTGCGCCACGCCCGCCGCGCCGTCTCCAGATCGGCCGGGTCGTTGGCGACTCCGGTGCGCCCCTCCTCGTGGAAGTTGAACATCACCTGGTAGATCGGTGTGCGGGACGGATCGCGCTCCGGCTGGATCTGGTCCACCAGCCGGTCGAAGGGGTACTCCTGATGCGCGAAGGCGCTCTGCGTCACCTCGCGCGTACCGGCCACCGCCTCGGCGAACGTCGCGTCCGGGTCCAGCACGCACCGCATCACCACGGTGTTGAGGAAGACGCCGGCGACGTCGAGGATCTCCGGCCGGGTCCGCCCGGTCACCGAGGTGCCGATCGGCACGTCCCAGCCGGCCCCGTACCGGCCCAGCAGGGTCGCGAGGGCGGTCAGCAGCACCGTGTACAGCGACGTCTGCTCGCGCCGGGCCAGCGCCTCCAGCCCGGCCGTCACGGCGGCGGGCACCTCGAAGGTCACCGCGCCGCCCGCACCGTCGCGGCGCGCCGGCCGGGGACGGTCGGTGGGCAGCTCCACGGCTTTCAGGCCGTCCAGCCGGGCACGCCAGAAGTCGAGCTGACTCTCGTCGATGCCGTGCCGGTGATGCCAGACCGCGTAGTCGGCGTACTGCACCGGCAGCGGCGCCGGCCGGCGGCCCTCGCACAGGTGCTCGATGTCGCGGGCCAGCACCACCGAGGACCATCCGTCGCAGGCGATGTGGTGGACGACGAGCGCGAGCAGGGACTCCTGCCCGGGGTTGCGGAACAGCACGGCCCGCCAGACCGGCCCCTCGGCCAGGTCGAACCCGTCCTGCAGCAGGTCGTCGAGGTCCACCGGGCCGTCCACGACCGCGGCGGACACCGGGGCGGGCGGCTCGATGACCTGGAACGGCTCGCCGTCCTCGACCACGTACCGGGTCCGCAGGATCTCGTGCCGGGCCACCAGGGCGGTGAGCGCCGCGTCGACCTCGGCGGGGGTACGCGTCCCGGGCAGTCGCAGCAGCACCGGCGCGTTCCACTCCGAGCCGCCGGGATTGATCCGGTCCATCAGCCAGAACTGGTACTGGGCCACCGACAGCGGCAGCGGCGCGCGCCGGCCGGCCCGAGTGATGGTGGGACGATCCACCTCGTTCTCCAGCAGGCGCGCCTGCGCCTCCACCGTGGTGGCGGTGAACAGGGCACCCAGCGGCAGATCGCCCAGGCGCCGGGCGAGGCGGGACAGCAGCAGCGAGGAGCCGCCGAGACGGAAGAAGTCGTCGTGCACGCCGATCTCCGGCAGGTCGAGCAGTTCCGCCCAGGCGTCGGCGACCTGCTTCTCGGCGACCGTCCGCGGCGCGACGAACTCGGCCGGGGCCAGGTCCGGATCCGGCAGCGCGGCCCGGTCCACCTTCCCGTTCGAGGTCAGCGGCAGCGTCTCCAGCGCCACGAACACGGCCGGCACCATCGCGGCGGGCAGCCGCTCGGCCAGCCACTCCCGGGCCGGGGCGGACCCGGCGACGTAGGCGACCAGCTGGCCGTCCCGGGCGGTCACGGCCGCCGCCCGTACCGCGGGGTGGGCGAGCAGTGTGGCCTCCACCTCGCCCGGTTCGATCCGGACCCCGTTCACCTTGACCTGCGAGTCGAGCCGGCCGAGGTAGCTCAGGGTGCGGTCGGGGCGCCAGCTGACCTGGTCACCGGTCCGGTAGAGGCGGGTGCCGGGCGCGCCGTACGGGGCCGGCACGAACCGTTCGGCGGTGAGCGCCGGCCGGCCCTGATAGCCGAGCGCGACGCCGACACCGCCGGCGTACAACTCGCCGCGGACGCCGATCGGGACCGGCCGCCCGGCGGCGTCGAGCACCAGCACCGACATCCCCGGCAACGGGCGGCCGATCGGGACCGGCCCCTCGGTCTGCGCCGGGTCGAACCGGTACGCGGTGACGTCGATCGAGCACTCGGTCGGGCCGTACGTGTTCCAGATCTCCACGTCGGCCTTCGCGAGCACCCGGTGACAGAGTTCGGCGTGCAGCGCCTCCCCGGCCGAGAAGAGCAGGCGCAGCGCGTCGCAGCCGGTCCAGTCCTCGGCCGCCAGCAGACGGAGCACGGACGGCACCACCTGCAGGACCGTCACCCCGTGGTCGGCGACCGCGCGCAGCATCGCCGCCGGGTCGCGTTCCGCGCCGGCCGGGGCGAGCACCACGACGCCACCGCTGACCAGCGGCGCCCAGATCTCCCACCCGGCGGCGTCGAAGCCGATGGTGGTCTTCTGCAGCACCCGGTCGGCGGCGCCGAGCCGGTGCTCCCGGACCGTCCACCGCACCCGGTTCGCGATCCCGGCATGGGTGACGACCACGCCCTTGGGCGTGCCGGTGGAGCCCGAGGTGTAGATGACGTAGGCGGGATCCGCACCGGCCGGGGCGGGCCCGCCGGACGGCTCGCCCGCTTCCGGGATCCGGTCGTACGTCTCCCCGGTGATCTCCAGCTCGGCCCCGCTGTCCGCGAGGATCAGGGCGGAGCGCCCGGACGGGCCGGACGGGTCGATCGGCACGTAGGCCGCTCCCGCCCGCCACACCCCGAGCAGCGCCGCGACCAGCTCCGGACCGCGTGACAGGCGTACCGCCACGCGGGATCCGGGACCGATCCCCCGCCCTCGCAGGTGGTCGGCGACCCGGCCGGACTCGGCCCACAGCTGCCGGTACGTGTAGGACCGCCCCGCATCGGGAGCGAGCACCGCCGGGGCGTCGGGCGTCGCCAGCGCCTGCGCCCCGACCAGCTCGGGCAGAGTACGGATGTCCTGCTCAGACATGGCCGGCCTGCTCCATGCGCCGGCGCAGGCTCAACGGGCGCATGTCGGTCCATACCTCGTCGATGTGCGCCAGGCACTCCTCCCGGCTTCCCGACGTACCCTCGGCACGCCATCCGGCGGGCAGGTCACGCCCCTCCCACCAGATCGAGTACTGCAGTTCATCGTTCAGGACGACGATGAACGCCTGCTCCTGCGACATGGGATCTCCCTCCTCAGTGGTGCGTCACCGGGGACGGGCCCGGTTGCGGCTCGATGTCGTTCTTCCAGAGGTGCGCCACCTCGCCGAAGTGGTCGCCGACCCAGGCGTCCGAGTAGACGGTGTCCACGTACCGGTCACCGCCGTCCGGGAAGATCAGGACGCAGGTGGCGCCGTCGGCGATCTCCTCGCGCAGGATCCCCAGCGCCGCGACGGTCGCGCCCGACGATCCGCCGGCCAGGATCGCCTCCCGGTGCACCAGGCGACGGCAGCCGACGACACATTCCAGGTCGCTGACGTGCACGACCCGGTCCGGCAACGACCGGTCCAGCAGGACCGGCGCGACGGACGCGCCGTGGCCGGGGATCAGGCGCCGGGCCGGCTCGGAGCCGTACAGCACGCTGCCTATCGCGTCGACGGCCACCACCGTGGTGCTGAGCCCGTTCTTGCGGATGTAGTTGGCGCAGCCGGTGAGCGTCCCCGTGGTGCTGGTGGCGGCGAACAGGTAGTCGACCTGCCCGTCCAGCGCCGCGGCGATCTCGGCCATCGTGTGCTCGTGCGCCTTGGGGTTGAGCGGGTTGGAGTACTGATCCGGCGAGTAGGCGTACGGGGTGGTCTCGACGAGCTGCCGGACCCGCCGCTTGCGCACCGACAGGAACTCGCCGGTCAGCGGGTCCGGGTCGGCGACGATGTCCAGCCCGACGTCGTAGGCGCGCAGGATCGCCAGGTTCTGCTCGGTGGTCATGGCGTCGACCACGCAGATCAGCTTCAGGTCGAAGTACCGGCAGATCTGCGCCAGGCCGATGGCCAGGTTGCCCGAGCTGGACTCGACGACCACCGACCGGCCGGGTTCCAGCACCCCGGACTCGATCTTCTCCAGGATCATGGCCGCCGCCGAGCGGTCCTTGATGCTCCCGCCGGGATTGAAGAACTCGAGCTTGCCGTAGACCCGGCCGCCGAAGTCCGGCATCAGCGAGCTCAGTTCGGTCAGAGGTGTGTTGCCTATCGCGGCCAGGATGCCGTTGAGCGGCTTGTTGAACATTGCTGTCCCCGAATCCACCGTGGTGTGCAGCGACCGGTCCGGCCCACTGCCCTCAGGAGATGACCTGGTTGTTCGGCCCCCGGGAACCCAGCGACCGCCGGTTGTCCAGGTGGATGAAACTGCGGTGCAGCCAGCGGTCCTGCCCGTCGTAGCGGGGCACGAACTGGCTGCGGCCGTGCGCCGCGATCCGGTTGTCCAGCACCGCGAGGTCACCGGGGCGCAGGACGGCGCTGCGGGACGCCGCCGCCAGGTGCTCCTTGAGCACGTTCATCGCCTGCCGTCCCCGCTCGTCGAGCGCCGAGGTGGCGTTGAAGTCGACGAGCAGGTCGGGGTCCTCGGCCGCGCCGGAGAAGACGGCGTGCCGCAGCGTCCCGGCGCCCGCGGCGGCGAAGGACGGCGGCGCCTCGGTCTCGAAACGTTCGGCCCGCAGCGCGTCCCGCACCTCGGCGGGGATCCGCGGGAAGGCCCGCCGGATCGAGCTGGTCTGCAGCGCGGCCCGGTCCTCGTGGTCGTTGCGCAAGCACATCAGCATCACGTAGTCGGGGCGGTGCGGGTGGAAGGCGTTCTCCACGTGCATCTCGAGGTCGGCCGAGCCGGCGTTGCTCTGCGAGCGCTCCCGGCCCGGGACCGGCACCACGTTCTGCACCAGGGCGCCGTCCTTCTCCTTCTGGTAGGCGATCATCTCGCCGAGGGAGAGGGCGATGAGCGCCTGCGTCGCCGCAGGCAGGGTGGCCTCCCGCTCCACCGACTCGGGCCGGGTCGGGGTGGGCGGCAGGTTGTCGGCGTCCACCCACAGGTTGGACAGCAACAGCACGCCGTCGATGCCCGGGTCGCGCTGGAACTGGCGGATCGCCTGGCGGACCCGGGTGGGCACGCGGGCGGCGAGCCGGCTGGCCACGGCCAGCCACTTGTTGTCGTCCACCAGCGCCGGAGTGGTCTGCGTGAGTTCGCGGGCGACGCCGGCCAGTTCGTCGCGCTCACCGTCGGAGAGCGTGAATCGGGTCTCGGATCCCGTGTCGATTACGGAAGTCGCGGTCATGCCGTACAGGAAAGCGAGAACCCCTATACCCGGCCCATAGAGGCGCTTGCACACCGAAATATAGGCCCCGCGGGGAGCGTGCTCTCAGAATCTTCGATGGAGGAGGCCGGTCCTTGCTCGCGTTCACTCCCGTACCGCCGCTAGGCGGACACCCGCTCCTGATCTTCCTGTTGCAGCTGGGTCTGCTGCTGCTGGTCGCCACCCTGATGGGGATGCTGGCCCGGCGGCTGTCCATGCCGGCGCTCGTCGGCGAACTGCTGACCGGCGTGCTGCTGGGCCCGTCGCTGCTCGGCAGCACCGCGCCCGCGGCCTTCCACTATCTGTTCCCGCAGAATCCGGAACAGGTCCACATGCTCGACGCCTTCGGCCAGGTCGGGGTCCTCCTGCTGGTCGCGATCACCGGCCTCCAGCTGGATCTGAAGTTCATCCGCCGGCACAAGTCCACGGCCGCGAAGGTGAGCCTGCCGGGCTTCGTCATCCCGCTGACCCTCGGCGTCGGCGCCGGCCTGCTGGTCCCCGTCACGCTGCTGGCCCCCGGCTCCGACCAGGCCACCTTCGCGGTGTTCATCGGGGTCGCCATGAGTGTGAGCGCGATCCCGGTGATCGCGAAGACCCTGATCGACCTCAACATGCTGCACCGCAACGTGGGCCAGATGATCCTGATGACCGGCACGGTGGACGACCTGCTCGGCTGGATCGGCCTGTCGGTCGTGACCGCGATGGCCACGACCGGTCTGCGCGCCGCGGGGATCGGCCTGGCTCTGGCGTACCTCATCGGTGTGATCGTCGCGGCGTTCCTGCTCCGCCCGCTGGTGCGCAAGCTGATGCTGGCGACCCTGCGTAACGGCGAGGCCAAGATGACGCTCGCCGCCGCGGTCGCCGTCATCATGCTCTTCAGCATCGTCACGCATCAGCTCCACCTCGAGGCCATCTTCGGCGCCCTGCTGGCCGGGATGCTGATCCGCAGCGGCGGCCCGGAGGTGATGGCCCGGCTCCTGCCGATCCGCGCCATCGTCGCCGCCGTGCTGGCCCCGATCTTCTTCGCCACCGCGGGGCTCCGGATGGACCTGACGGCGCTGGCCGATCCCGACGTCCTGACCACCGCGGCCGCCCTGCTGGTCATCGCGATCGTGGGCAAGTTCACCGGCGCCTTCATCGGCGCCCGGCTGAGCCGGCTCAACCGGTGGGAGGCGATGGCGCTCGGCGCCGGGATGAACTCCCGGGGCGTCATCGAGGTGGTGATCGCGATGGTCGGCGTCCGCCTCGGTGTGCTGACCCCCGCCATGTACACCTGCATCGTGCTGATCGCGGTGGTGACCTCGCTGATGGGGCCGCCGATCCTGCGGTACGCGGTGGCCCGGCTGGAGCCGACCGCCGAGGAGCGGCTCCGCGAGCGTGAGAACGATCCCGTCCCGTCGGCGGTGGGAGTGCCCTCCGCCGTACCCCAGGAGGTCCGATGAGCATCACCCCGCAGTTCAGTGTCATCTCCGGCGCGCAGGTGCGTGACACCCTGGCCGGCCGGGAGAAGGCCGTGGTCGACCTGGTCGCGCAGGCGTACCGGCTGCACGGCGAGGGCCGGACGGTCAATCCGGACTCGTACTTCCTGCGCTTCCCCGACCGGCCCAGCGATCGGATCATCGCGCTGCCCGCCTCGGTCGGCGGTGACGTCGACGTGCACGGGATCAAGTGGATCGCCAGTTTCCCCGGCAACGTGGCCGCCGGTGTTCCGCGCGCCTCGGCGGTGCTGATCCTCAACGACACCCGTACCGGCTATCCGTTCGCCTGCCTGGAGAGCTCCATCATCAGCGCGGCGCGCACCGCGGCGTCGGCCGCGCTGGCCGCGGCGCGGATCACCGAGGCCCGCGGGGTCCGGCCGCGGCGGATCGGTTTCATCGGGACCGGGCTGATCGCCCGGTACATCCACACCTACCTGGACGCGGTCGGCCTCACCGGCGAGGACTACGCGGTGTACGACCTGTCGCCCACCTACGCCGGCCAGTTCCGCGACCACCTCACCGGCGCCGGGGCCGCCACGGTCGAGGTGCGCGACAGCGCCGCCGACGTGCTGCGCGACAGTGACCTGGTGGTCTTCGCCACGGTCGCGGGCGAGCCGCACGTGCACGACCCGGCCCTGTTCGGCCACAACCCGGTGGTGCTCCACGTGTCCCTCCGCGATCTGGCGCCGGAGATCATCCTGTCGTCGTACAACATCGTCGACGACGTCGATCACTGTCTGAAGGCGAACACCTCGCCGCATCTGGCCGAGCAGGCGACCGGGAACCGCGACTTCCTGGCGGGCACCGTCCACGACCTGCTCGAGGGGAACCTGACCGTCCCGGCGGACGAACCGGTCGTGTTCTCCCCGTTCGGCCTCGGCGTCCTGGACCTGGCGGTGGCCCGTTACGTCCACGACCAGCTCGCCGGCGACGGGACCCTGCGGGAGGTGCCGGACTTCTTCGCCGAGATGAAACGGTACGGGTGACGGCCCCGCCGCACAGCAGGGTTAACCATGCTGTGCGGTGGTATGGGCAGCACGGTCGAAAGCCGCGTTCCGGTGCACCAGGCTTGAGGACATGCCACACGTTCGTACACCGAAGCCCCGGATCCGTACCCTGATGGCGTTCCTGGCCCTGAGCACCGCCGCGGTGATCGCCACCGGCATCGCGGCGCCCCTGGTGGAGGCGACGGGCATACCGGTCGCTGCCGTGACCTCGACGGTCGCCTGGCAGCCGTGCGGCGGCAAGGCGGACCCGCGGCAGGAGTGCGGCAGCGTCTCGGTCCCGATGGACTACGCCGTCCCGGCCGGGGCACGGATCTCGCTGGCGGTCTCGCGGGTCCGCGCCGCCGGCCCCGACCGGCACGGGGTGCTGCTGTTCATCCCCGGCGGTCCCGGCAGCACCGGCCTCGGCAAGCCGGGCGAGCTCGCCGGGCGCCTGCCGGCCGAGGTCCTGGCCCGCTACGACGTCGTCTCCTTCGACCCGCGCGGCCTGGGCAAGAGCTCCCCGGTCGACTGCCGCCCGGCGTCGCCCGGCAAGGCGTCCGCGCAGCTGATGCCGTGGCCGGGCCCGGACGGCGACATCGCCCCGAACGTGTCGTGGGCCGCCGAGATGGCGACGGCCTGCGGTGAGGAGGAGAACCCGTTGACGGCACACATCAGCACCCGCAACGAGGCACGGGACATCGACGCGATCCGCGCGGCGCTCGGCGAGGAGAAGCTGTCCTACTGGGGTGTCTCGTACGGGACCTACGTGGGTGCGGTGTACGCGACCATGTACCCGGACCGCACCGACCGGGTCGTGCTGGACAGCAACGACGACCCGGACCCGGGACGTCTGGCGCGCGGCTGGGCGGCCAACTACGCGATCGGCGCCGAGGACCGGTTCCCGGACTTCGCGGCCTGGGCCGCCGCCCGGGACGCCGAGTACCACCTCGGTGTACACGCGGCCGCCGTCCGCGACGCCTTCCTGACGCTCGCCACCCGGCTGGACGGCGCTCCGCTGCCGTGGACCGGCGCCCAGCCGCCCACCCTGGACGGCAACGCCCTGCGTGCGGCCATGCTGCAGGCGCTCTACTCGGACAAGAGCTTCCCCGGGTTCGCCGCGCTGATGAGCGCGGCCCTGCGCGGCGAGCCGCTGCCGGCGGCCAGCGCCCCGCCGGCGGCCGCCCTGCAGAACACCGCAGCGGTGCTGACCGCCACCATCTGCAACGACGTGCGGTGGCCCCGATCCGTCGACGGGTACGCCGAGGACGTCGCCACGAACCGGGCCGCCTACCCGCTGACCGCCGGCATGCCGGTCAACATCTACGCCTGCGCGTTCTGGCCGGAACCGTCCGAGGACCCGGTGACGGTGAGCCCGGACGGCCCGGCGAACGTGCTGATGATCCAGAACCTGCGGGACCCGTCCACGCCGTACGTCGGAGCGCTGCGCATGCGGGCGGCGTTCGGCGACCGGGCCCGGATGGTGACCGTGGACGCCGGCGGGCACGGGTCCTATCTGGCCAACGGCAACGCCTGCGGCGACGGTGCGGTCACCGCGTTCCTGGTGACCGGCGAGCGCCCGGCCGACGACGTCAGCTGCCGCTGATGAGCCGCGCGGCGACGACGGCCCGGGATCGCCACTCCCCGTGGTTCCCTGATGGACGGAGGGTGTTCCGGGTATCGGTCATATCGGCCTGGGCTGCTACGATTGCCGCGATGCTGCGAGCCACCCTCCGTTCCCTGGGATACCTCTCCAGCAGTCTGCTCGCCGGCCCGGTCGCCTTCCTCTGGAGCCTGGTGTCGACCATCGTGGTCGGGTTGCTGTCGCTGACCCAGCTCGGTGGCCCGGTCTTCCTCGGCGCGATCTGGGTGACCCGGCACCTCGCCG
This sequence comes from Actinoplanes utahensis, assembly GCF_016862455.1. Taxonomy (GTDB): domain Bacteria; phylum Actinomycetota; class Actinomycetes; order Mycobacteriales; family Micromonosporaceae; genus Actinoplanes; species Actinoplanes utahensis. The sequence continues at coordinate 79,659 of NZ_BOMZ01000089.1, read as the reverse complement.
CGTTCGAGCGCAACCGGGCCGCCCTGGTGCTGGACTCCCCGATCGGCTCGCCCTACGTGCCGGTCAAGGCCGACGGCATCGGCCGGCGGGTGGTCGGCGTCGCGGCGCAGCCGGCCACCTGGCGCGACCTGGTCTGGCTGAGCGTGCTGTTCCCGCTGGGCCTGCTGTTCGGGGTGCCGGCCGTCGTGTGCACCGTGGTGAGTGCGGCGGCGGTCAGCGCGCCGCTGTGGGCCTGGGCGGTGCCCAATCCCAACGCCCCCTTCCCGATGAACGTGCTGATGCTCACCCTCTCCGGCCGGTTCGCCCTGGCCGGCGCGGGACTGCTGCTGCTGGTGGTGACGATCCGGCTGATCCGCGTGCTGGCCCGGGCCCAGGCCCGGACCGCGAGCGCCCTGCTCGCGCCGGGCCGCCACCAGCACCTGGTCGACGAGGCGGCGCGGCTGAGCGAGTCGCGGCGCCGGGTGGTCGACGCCCAGGCCGCCGAGCTGCGCCGGATCGAGCGGGACCTGCACGACGGCGCGCAGGCGCGGATCGTCGCGGCCGGCATGACCCTCGCGCTGGCCGCCCGCAAGCTGGGCAACGAGCACGCCGCGGTCGCCGACGTCGACATGGCCCGCCGGCAGCTCGACGACGCGCTGGGCGAGCTGCGCCGGCTGGTGCGCGGCATCCACCCGCCGATCCTCACCGACCGGGGCCTGCACGCCGCGGTGTCGGCCCTGGCCGGCGACAGCCCGCTGCCGGTCGAGGTCGACGCCGACCCGGCCGTGCGCTTCCCCGCGGCGGTGGAGTCGGCGGCCTATTTCGTCATCGCCGAGGGCCTGGTGAACGCGTCGAAGCACGCCGACGCCGGGCAGTGCGTCGTCAGCATCACGAAAGCCGAGGACCGGATGACCGTCACCGTCGCCGACGACGGGCACGGCGGCGCCGACCCGCACGGCTCCGGGCTGGAGGGCCTGCGCCGCCGGATCGAGGCGCTCGACGGCGAATTGACCGTGACCAGTCCGGCCGGCGGCCCGACCGCCCTGCACGCGGAGATCCCCCTGTGAGACGCATCGTCATCGCCGAGGACCTGCTCCTCCTCCGAGAGGGCATGTCCCGGCTGCTCACCGCCACCGGCCACACGGTCGTCGCGGCGGTCGGCAGCGCGCCGGAGCTGGTCGCCGCGGTGGCCGAGCACCGCCCGGACCTGTCCATCGTGGACGTGCGGATGCCGCCGAACTTCCGCGACGAGGGGCTGCGCGCGGCGCTCGAGATCCGCGCCGCGGATCCGGACGCCAAGGTTCTCATCGTCTCCCAGTACGTGGAGCGGGCGTACGCGCAGGAGCTGCTGGCCGACGGCCGCGGCGGCACCGGCTACCTGCTGAAGGACCGGGTCACGGCGCTCGACGACTTCCTCGACGCGGTGGAACGGGTCGCCGACGGCGGCACCGCGATGGATCCCGAGGTGGTGCGGCACCTGGTCACCAGGACCAGCCGCAAGGAGGGCAACAACGCGCTCACCGCCCGCGAGCAGGAGGTTCTCGGGCTGATGGCGCAGGGGCTGTCCAACTCGGCGATCTGCGCCGCGCTGTTCCTCGCCCCGGTCTCGGTCGAGAAGCACATCGGCAGCATCTTCACCAAGCTCGACCTGCCGCCGGACGCCGACGCCAACCGCCGGGTCCGGGCCGTCCTCGCCTACCTCAACCGGTGACGCCGGGTCACCACTCGACGGTCGGCCGGGCCACGCCCCAGGTGGCCGGTCCCGGCTGACGGGCCACCGCGTCCGGGCCGCCGGCCACGCGCAGGCCGGGGAGGCGGGGCGCCGGCGCCGTACGGGGTGCCGGGTGAGGTCCACATCGGCGGGGCGGGACTGGCCCGCGGGTACCTGAACCGGCCCGCGCTGACCGCCGAACGGTTCGTGCCCGACCCGTACGGGCCGCCCGGCTCCCGTCTCTACCGCACCGGTGACCTCGCCCGGATGGATTCCGGCGGCCGGCTCGACTTCCTGGGGCGCGCCGACGACCAGATCAAGGTTCGGGGCTACCGGATCGAGCCGGGCGAGATCGAAGCGGTCCTGCGGGAGCATCCGGGCGTCGGCGCGGCGGTGGTCACCGGCCACGGCAAACTGACGGCCTACTGCGTGCCGGTCTCCGGCCGGCCGCCGGCCGCCGCGGAGCCGGCCGGGCACTGCGCCGCGCGGCTGCGCATGACGTTCGCCTCACCCCCACCCCGGAGACGATGTACGGGCTGTCCACCATCGTGGACGCCGGCCCGGACCTCGACTTCGGCATCGTCGGCGAGTTCAGCGGTTACTGGGCGGGCACGATGTGCCGGATCGCCTCCGGCGACGGATACGTGATCCTGTCCAACGGCGACAACGGCCGGCGGATCGCCGAACACGTCATCGGCGCCGGCGGCGCGGCCATGCCGTTCCGGGATCAGCCGGAGGCAGCCGACGGGGAACGGGACTGAGCCCGGCGTCCGGGCCCGGTCCCGTCCCGTTTCAGCTGTCGGCCTGGGCGATGCGGTAGAAGGTGGGCCGGGCCAGCCGGATGTAATCCTCGGTGCGCAGCGCGATGGAGCGTTCCAGGGTGGCCGCGTTGAAGAAGAGCTCCGCATGGTCGCAGAGCTCGGGATCGGCGAAGAGTTCGAGCGCCGGGTTGAAGGCGAACGGCACGATCGCCCCGCTGACCGCCGCCGACAGCCGCTCGGCGGTCGGCCGGTCGGCGCACATCGCGTCGCGGGCGCCGGTCAGCGCCTTGATCCTGGCGAAGTCGACCCGCCGGTGGCCGGGAACGACGGCGAGCACGTAACGGGACTGCTTCTTGGTCATCCGGATGCGTATCACCAGGCATTTGGCGGCCTGGGCGAGCGGATGCCCGCGCAGGCGACTGGCCAGATCGGTGTGGCCTTCGGCCGGATGGTCGATCACCCGGTAGTCGGCCCGTTCCCGGTCCAGGAGGGCGAAGAGGAGGTCGGTGGTCGAGGATGAACGGCGCGCCGCATTGTCGGACGACACGGTGGCTCCTTCGGAAGGAATGCGGGGAGGATTCCGCCGGGCCATCGCGAACAGCAGCCATTGCCGTCACACGAGAATCACGTACCGGCGATGTGGTTTGAACGCATTTTCCGGCGTGAATCGATAAAGCTTCGATAATGGGAATGTATGGGATTCCCGTAGAGGCGCCTCCTTTTCAGCGAACCTCCCGAATGTTTCGGCGCCGCCTCCCGAAACTCTCGGGGACACAGAGTCACCCTGCCCTCCACAGCACGAAGGGAGGACAGCGCTTTCCCCAAATATTCGCAGGTAGAAGCTCCGGGCTACGTTGCAGCAAGCCTGCGAGAGCGCCCGTATTTCCGTAAGGTTTCCGGAAGTTGTTGACAGGCGGACGCGGCACACGCGACCATCTCGCAATGACGGGCCTCGATGAGGCCATTCGCGGCACGAGAGCCGATGCGGCCCGTCGCACCCCCCTGGGCTGTTCCCCGGCAGCCCTCCCTCAGGAGGAGTCATCCACATGTCAACAGATTCCACCCGGCGCGGACCGCGTAGTCGCGTCCGTCTCCTCACCAGCGCCGCCTGCGCCGTCGCGATCGCCGTGTCCGGCGTCGCGATGGCCGGCGTCGCGCGCGCCGAGGCCGACCGGACCGTCTCGTCGAACACCACCGGCACCCACAACGGCTACTACTTCTCGTTCTGGAAGGACAGCGGCAACGCGAGCATGACGCTGCGCGCCGACGGGCGGTACACCAGCAGCTGGGACCGCAGCACCAACAACTGGGTCGGCGGCAAGGGCTGGGCCACCGGCACCCGCCGGACGGTCACCTACTCGGGCTCCTACAACCCGGGCAACAACAACACCTACCTCGCCCTGTACGGATGGACGCGCAGCCCGCTCATCGAGTACTACATCGTCGAGAACTTCGGCAGCTACAACCCGAGCAGCGGCGCCCAGCGGCTCGGCACGGTCACCACCGACGGCGGCACGTACGACATCCTGCGCAGCCAGCGGGTCAACGCGCCGTCGATCGACGGCATCCAGACGTTCTACCAGTACTGGAGTGTGCGGCAGCAGAAGCGCAGCTCCGGCACCATCACGGTGGCCAACCACTTCGACGCGTGGGCCCGGGCCGGGCTGAACCTCGGCACCAACCACAGCTACCAGATCATGGCGACCGAGGGTTACCAGAGCCAGGGCAGCTCCGACATCACCGTCCGTGAGGGCGCCGGCCCGACGAACCCGACCACCCCGGGGACCGGCGACTGCACCGCCACTCTGTCGGCCGGCGAGCGTTTCGGCGACCGGTTCAACCTGAACGTCGCGGTCAGCGGCACCAGCAACTGGACGGTCGGGCTCAACCTCAACGGCGGGCAGAGCATCCAGAACAGCTGGAACGCCGCGGTCAGCGGCACGAGCGGCGCGGTCACCGCACGCCCGAACGGCAACGGCAACAACTTCGGCGTGACGGTCATGGCCAACGGCAACTGGACCTGGCCGACGATCACCTGCAGGACGAACTGATGAACGATCTCACCGGGGACTCCGCCCCACGGCGCCGCTGGCGCGCGGCCGTCGTCACCGGCACGGCCGCCGCCCTGGCCGCCTGCACCGTGCTCCTCCTGCCGGGCACCTCGAACGCGGCGACGACGCTCGGCGCGTCCGCGGCCGAACGCGGCAGGTACTTCGGTGTCGCGATCGCGGGCGGCAGGCTGAGCGACACGCAGTACACGACCATCGCGAACCGCGAGTTCAACATGGTCACCGCCGAGAACGAGATGAAGCTCGACGCCACCGAACCCAACCAGAACCAGTTCAGCTTCTCCTCCGGCGACCGGATCGTGAACTGGGCGATCAGCAACGGCAAGCAGGTCCGCGGACACACGCTGGCCTGGCACTCCCAGCAGCCGGGCTGGATGCAGAACATGAGCGGGACCGCGCTGCGCAACGCCATGCTCAACCACGTCACCCGGGTCGCGACCTACTACCGCGGCAAGATCCACTCCTGGGACGTGGTGAACGAGGCCTTCGCCGACGGCTCGTCCGGGGCCCGGCGCGACTCCAACCTGCAGCGCACCGGCAACGACTGGATCGAGGCGGCGTTCCGGGCGGCCCGGGCCGCCGACCCGGGGGCGAAACTCTGCTACAACGACTACAACACCGACAACTGGTCACACGCCAAGACGCAGGCCGTCTACCGGATGGTCCAGGACTTCAAGCAGCGGGGCGTCCCGATCGACTGCGTCGGATTCCAGGCGCACTTCAACTCCGGCAACCCGGTGCCGAACAACTACCACACCACCCTGCAGAACTTCGCCGACCTGGGCGTGGATGTGCAGATCACCGAGCTCGACATCGAGGGCTCCGGCTCCAGCCAGGCCGAGCAGTACCGGGGCATCGTCCAAGCCTGCCTGGCGGTGACGCGGTGCAACGGCATCACGGTGTGGGGTGTGCGCGACAGCGACTCGTGGCGTGCCTCCGGCACTCCGCTGCTGTTCAACGGCAGCGGACAGAAGAAGGCCGCGTACGACGCCGTACTCGCCGCCCTGAACAGCGGCCAGCCCGGGCCCGGCCCCTCCGGCAGCCCGTCGAGCAGCCCCACCGGCCAGCCCGGTGGCAGCTGCACGGCCACCTACAGCGAGGGCCAGAAGTGGAATGACCGCTTCAACGGCCAGGTGACCGTCACCGGCAGCGACAACTGGATCGTGACAGTGACGGTGTCACCGCCGCAGCGCATGATCGCCACCTGGAACGTCAGCGCCACCTGGGATTCCAGCGGCAACGTGATGACCGGCCGGCCGAACGGCAACGGGAACGCGTTCGGGTTCACCGTCCAGCACGGCGGCAACTGGAACTGGCCCGCGCTGGCCTGCCGGACCGCCTGACCATCGCCGAGGGGAGAGTGCGCCGATGGGCCGGTGGCGAGTCACCGGCCCATCGGCGTCCCGCGCGGCGATCAGGCCGACTCCCGTCGCACCAGACGGGTGGGCAGGATCAGCGAGGTGGGCTCCTCGCCGCCGATCACGGCGATCAGCATCCGGGCCATCTCCTTGCCGAGCGCCTGGATCGACTGGTGGATCGTGGTCAACGGCGGAGCGGTGTGCTCGGCGATGCCGACGTCGTCGAAGCCCACCACCGCCACGTCGGCCGGCACCGACCGCCCGGAGTTGGTCAGCACGCGCAGGGCGCCGGCGGCCATCTTGTCGCTGGCGGCGAAGACGGCGTCGAGGTCCGGATGGGACGCCAGCAGGCTTCGCATCGCCGCGGCGCCGCCGGCCTCGGTGAAGTCGCCCTCGGCGGTGCCGTGCGGGGTGAGACCGGCGATGATCATCGCTTCGCGATATCCGCGGTAGCGGGCCTCGCCGACGTCGGTGGACATCTGCCCGGTGATGGCGGCGATGCGGGTACGGCCCAGACCGGCCAGGTACTCGGTGGCGAGCCGCGCCCCGCCCACGTTGTCGGAGTCGACGTACCACTGCGGCTGGACGTGCCACGGCCGGCCACCGTAGACGACCGGGACCCCCGCCTGCGCCACCAGCCGGGTCAGCGGATCGTCGCCGTGCAGCGGCATCAGCATGAGACCGTCCACGCCGCGGGTCCGCAGCAGGTTCGTCAGCCGGAACCGGCCCCGGCCGGAGCTGGCCAGGCACAGCAGCAGGTGCAGGTCGGTCTCCTCGAGCGCCGCGGACACCCCCACGATGACCTGGGCGAAGAACGGGTCGGCGAACAGCTGGGGGTCGTCGTGGGAGACGGCGAGCGCGACGATCCCGGTCTGCCGGGTGGCCAGGGCGCGGGCGGTGCGGTTGGGCAGGTAGCCCATCTCCTTGATGGCCCGCTCGACGGCGTCACGGGTGGCCCGGCTGACATGCGGCGCCTTGTTGATGACCCGCGACGCCGCGGAGCGTGACACGCCGGCCCGCTCGGCCACCTCGTCCAGAGTGGGCTGCCGCCGGGGCGTCGATGCTGTCATCTGGCTGCCGGTTCCTTTCGTCCGCAGCATCGTATCGACAGCGGTCGACGCCGTCGACGACTGGGAGCGGTCCCGGCCAGGGCTTGACAGGTACCGCAGGCTTGCCGAGCATTAATCGAGATACGCCGATGCGACATTCTGGAAGCGCTTCCAGTCTCAGCTCCGGACGGCACACCCCGTAGCCGAACCCCCTCCGATGCTCAGGAGACCCGCGATGCCACGTCCCCTCCGTTCCCGGGCGCTCGCCGCCCTCGCCCTCGTGATCCCCGCGGTGCTGCTCGGCGCCCCGGCCGCGCACGCCGATCCGATCAGCCAGACCAGCGGGTTCTACGTCAACCCGTACTCCAGCCCGGCCGCCTGGGCCGCCGCCAACCCCGGTGACGGGCGGGCCGCCGCCATCCGCACCGCCATCGCACAGAAGCCGATGGCCAGCTGGTTCGGCAACTGGAGCGGCGACATCGCCGGCGCGGTCGGCTCCTATGTCGGCGCCGCCGACGCGGCCGACAAGCTGCCGCTGCTGGTGGCGTACAACATCCCCGGCCGCGACGCCTGCGGCGGCCACTCCGGCGGAGGCGCCGGCAGCGTCGCCGCCTACGACGCGTGGATCACCTCGTTCGCCGCCGCGATCGGCAACCGGCCCGCCGTGGTCGTTCTCGAACCGGACTCGCTCGGCGACTTCAGCTGCATGAACCAGAACCAGATCAACGAGCGCCTCGGCATGCTCTCCCGCGCGATCGGCCAGTTCCGGTCCCGGACGCCGCACACCTGGGTCTACCTCGACGCGGGCAACCCCGGCTGGATCGACGCCGGCACGATGGCCCAGCGACTGAACGCCGCGGGCGTCTCCGGCGCCCGCGGTTTCGCCCTGAACGTGTCGAACTACTTCACCACCGGCGAGAACGTCACCTTCGGCAACCGGCTCGCCGGCGAACTGCGACGATACGGCTACACCAAGCCCTTCGTCGTCGACACCAGCCGCAACGGCAACGGCGCGAACGGCCAGTGGTGCAACCCCGCCGGCCGCCGCATCGGAACCCCGACCCAGATGGGCGGCGGCGCCGAGATGCTGCTGTGGCTCAAGACCCCCGGCGAATCCGACGGCAACTGCGGCGTCGGCGGCGGCTCGTCAGCCGGACAGTTCCTGCCCGAGGTCGCCTACAAGATGATCCACGGTTACTGACCGGCCCCGTTCCGACCGGGCGTCCCGTCACGACCATCCGCCGGATGCAGGTGATACAGGCCCGTCCCGGTCAACCCCGGCTGACTCTGAGGGCTGTCTCGAGCACCTCGAGACAGCCCTCCGTGTCCTTGCGACGCCCGTGCCGTGGGTGAAAGTCGGCCGCTGGGCGCGGTTGACATAACGCTTTCGATCAAGGCGTGAGCTGCGGTGATGGCCGACTTTCGAGTCAGCCGAACAAGATCCGGACCGGCTGGTTGTCACTGCCGCTCCGCTCCGGCCGACGCCGCGACGCCGGGATCCCGGCGTCGCGGCGCTCACTGTGGCCCGGCGGACTCCGGCCGGAGGTCGTGGTGGGGGTTGCCGGCGGTGAGCCGGATCGTGAAACCGGCGGGATCGCGGTACAGGGCGACGTGGTTGCAGGACTGGTGGGCGATCCACAGGCCGAGACCGCCGTGGCTGCCGTCACCGGCGGGCAGCAGACCGGCGAACGGGTCCTTCGGGCCGGTGCCGGAGTCGGTGACCGCGACGACGATGCGGTCGGCGCCGCACCACAGCCGCACCCGGATCGGTCCTCGTCCGTGCCGGTGGGCGTTGGCGACCGCTTCGCTGACCGCCACGATCAGGTCCTCCACCTCCTGGTACGGCAGGTGTCCGCGGCCGGCGTCGCGGACGGCCCGGCGGGCCTCCGCCGCGGTGGGGGCGAGCAGGTCGGCCCGCGGGGTGGTGCGCTGCACCGGGTCCGGCACCGGCTGCCGGCGCTCGCCCAGGTACGGGATCGGGTCGGTGTAGTCGCGGTTCGGCACGTGCCGCCCGCCGGGCAGCGCGGTGCGGGGATGCGTGCGCCGCACGTCGGCGAGCACCGCGGCCGAGGTCGTCCGGGTGTCGTAGGCGCACATGCCCCACAGCGGGAACTCGTCGTAGGCGTGGTTGACGGCGGACTCGTACCGCGCCCACCAGTCCCAGGTCACCCCGAGCACCTCGGGCGGCACCGCGCCGATGATCCGGATCTGTGCGGCGCCGCCGGCGTGATAGCCGGCGAGGAGTTCACGGTACGCCCGGATGGCGCCGGCCGGGCGGGCGTAGACGGAGGCGCCCGTCAGGTAGGTCACCGGCAGCCCCGGCGGCAGCGCGGCGCGCACCAGCTCCGTGTGGCGACTGCCGAGCGCCACGACGGTGGGCTCACCGGCGTCGACGCCGCCGGTCAGGAAGGGCAGCGCCACGGCGAGCAGGTCCTCGTCGGAGCCGAAGCAGACCGCCTCGTGGTAGTAGCCGTGATGCCCGGCGGCGGCCCCGGTCCTCACGGGGTGACCTCCACCCGCAGGCTCGGCGCGTCCAGCAGGGCGGCGATGCGGGCGGCCGCGCCGAACCGGGTCCGCACCACGGCGGTGACCCCACGCTCCTCGGCGAACCGCCGCAGGATGGTCAGGGATCGGTGGTCGATGAAGCGCAGCCCGCCGGCGTCCACCAGGACCTCGCCGCCGGCCGGGGGCGGGCCGGTGCGCCGCAGCGCCGCGGCGAAGAGGTCCTCGGTCGCCATGTCGAGCTCGCCGTCCAGCACGATGCCGGCCGGCGCCGGGCCGGGATGCAGCTGGAACGTCACCCCCGGTCGCATGACTGACCTCGTGCAGGCAGGCCAGTTCGGCGATCGCCCGATCACCGAGTTCGTCCCGGTCGTAGACGCAGACCGCCCGCATCGGCGCGGTGCGCATGTACCGTCCGATCTGGTACTCGTAGCGGGCGAACGCGTCGCGCTGGGCGTCGGTGCGGACCAGGACGGTGGCGTCCGCGACCACCCGGAAGCCGGTGAACCCGGCGGCCAGGGCGTCCTCGGTCGCGGCGGTGTAGGCGGCGACCTGCGCGGCGGGATCGATCACCCGGCCGACCGGGTAGGCGTCGGTGAACGACAGGATCCGGGCGGCATCGCCGTGCTGTGACGTCCCCGTGTGACGGAGCCAGTCGGCGGTCGCGCTCAGCCGGGACCCGGGAATCAGCCAGACCTGCTCGCCGGCGGCGAGCCCGGCACGAAGGAACTCACGGGCCCGGGCGTCGGAGGGATGACGATCATCGTGGGCCCAGCATGCGTGCCCGGCCTCGGCCACCGTGCTCATCCGCACGCCGGAGCGGGGATCCTCATCCGGCAACAGTACCGAGATGGTCCGCCCCTGGTGAAGGCGCCGTCACGGATCACGCCGGCTCCCGGGGCCGCCGGCTCTACTCCGAAACGAACGGGTGACGGAGCCGGCGCATCGCGCTTTCTCCGCAGTCCGACGCGCGGCGCACCGGCGCCGGCTCACCCGCGGCGGGGGCGGGGGCGAGAAACGGTGACATGCTCGCGACGGCCGGAACCGGGGCCGTGCTCCGGAAACGCGAGAAGTCGGACAGCGCGCGGGCGACCGGCGCTTTGTCGATCATCGTCATAGGGGCCTTCCTGAAACGGCACGTCACATCGAAACGCGGGCCGTTGAAAATCTCATGAACAGAAACGGAATAGATCGGAGACGCGGACATACCAACGGCGGCTCGCTGAACCAGTCGAGCCGCCGTTGGTGGTTCACGGATCAGATCACGCGAATGTTCTCCGCCTGCGGGCCCTTCTGGCCCTGGGTGACGTCGAACTCCACCCGCTGATTCTCCTCAAGGCTGCGGAAACCGCTCGCCGAGATCGCCGAGAAGTGGGCGAACACGTCGGCGCCACCGTCGTCCTGGCTGATGAAGCCGAAACCCTTGTCGCCGTTGAACCACTTCACGGTGCCTGTAGCCATGTCTTTTTCCTTAGCAAGCTGTCGGAGTCCGCACTGTGCTGACTCTCACGCCGCCGCGTTGATCACCCGTGTCGCATCGACACGGAAAACGAAAAAGCGCCTGCACGGGCTTCAGATAACCCATCAGGCGCTGGAAACGTCTACGGAAATCAAAACTGCAACATGGCAAACGTAGCACAGAAATCGGCCGGCGGCGCGGATTCTCGCAGCCGGCTCTCCGGTTCGGCCATATTCCACTCCGCCGGGCGCCGTACCCGGCGGCTCGGTGCGGGCGATCCGTAAGGATGAGACCGTGCATGTCGAGCCGGTTCTCCTTTTTGTTCTCGCCGCCGTCGCGGTGGTCGCGGTGGTGCGGTGGGTCGCCGGCCGGACCGGGCTGCCCGCCGCCGCGCTGTTGCCGATAATCGGCATCGGGTACGCCTTCCTGCCGGGACCCAACATCCCCCTCGATCCGGACATCGTCCTGGCGTTCGTGCTGCCACCGTTGCTGTACAGCGCCGCCCTCGACTCGTCGATGCTCGCGATCCGCCGCAATCTGGCCACCGTGGTCAGCCTGTCGGTGGTCCTGGTCCTGCTCACCGCTCTGCTGATCGGTCTGGGTTTCGCGTGGTTCGTCACCGGTGCGACCCTGGCCGCCGGCATCGCGGTCGGTGCGGCGGTCGCGCCACCCGACCCGGTCGCCGCGCTCGCCGTCGGCCGCAAGGTGGGGCTCCCACCCCGGATCATCACCCTGATCCAGGGTGAGGGCCTGCTCAACGACGCCACCGCGCTCACCATCCTGAGCGTCGCGGTCGCCGCGGCCACCGGTGACGGTTTCTCGGCGCCGTCCGCGCTCGGCCAGTTCCTGGGCGCCGCCGTCGGTGGCGTCGCGGTGGGCGCGCTGGTCGCCTTCGCGGTCCGCGTGCTCTCCCGGCCGCTCAGCGGCGACCCGATGCTGGCGAACGCCGTGTCGCTGGCCACACCGTTCGGCGCCTACCTCCTCGGTGAGGCGATCCACGTCTCCGGTGTACTGGCCGTGGTCGTGGCCGGGCTGATCGTGGGGCACCACACGCCACGGTCCGCTTCGGGGGCGGGCCGGCTGCAGACCAACGCGGTCTGGCGGCTGGTCGACTTCATGCTCGAGGGCTTCGTCTTCCTGCTGATCGGTCAGCAACTGCCCGAGGTGATCCGAGGGCTGGCGGGATACGACACCACCACCGTCGTCGTCGCGGTCGCGATCACCGTGGGCGTCACCCTGCTGCTGCGGCCGCTGTGGCTGGTGCTCACCCTCCTGGCGCCCGGAGCGCTGCACCGCCGTGGGCGCCGGGGCTCGACGGGCGGGAGGGCGCCGGTGCGATGGACCGGCCGCGAGGTCGTGGTCCTCAGCTGGGCCGGCACGCGGGGCGTGATCAGTCTCGCGGCGATCTTCACTCTGCCGCTGGTCACCGAGGCGGGAACCCCGTTCCCCGCTCGTGACCTGCTCCTGTTCTGCACCGTCGTGGTGGTGCTGGTCACCCTGGTCGGGCAGGGCCTGACGTTCGCGCCGATGGTCCGGGTGCTGGGGCTGCGCGCGGACGACAACGATCAGGCGCTTCTGCGCAACGAGGCGCGGGCGGCGTCCGTCGAGGCCGCCCTCACCGCGCTGGACGAGCTGGAGGAGCAGGAACACGACGACATCAGCGGCCAGGTGATCGAGACGATGCGCGAGCAACTGCGGGCCCGGCTGAGCCGCTACCGGGACCGGCTCTCCCTGTTGCGCGACAACGACGCGGCGGGCCCGCCGATCTCACCGCAGTACGAGGCCGCCCTGCACGTACGCCGGGTGGCCATCGACGCCCAGCGGGAGGAGTGCCTGCGCTGGCGCGATGCCGGACGGTTGTCCGACGAGGGGCTCCGCGTCCTGGAACGCGAACTGGATCTCGAGGAGCGGCTGCTGCCGGACCGGCCGGCCCGCCGATGAAGGGCGTCACCGCTCCGTGCCGAGGTGGCGAGGCAGGCGGATGGTGAAGGTCGTGGGGCTCTCATCGGGTTCGACCGGCGCGCTCTCGAACAGTCGCCCGAACAATCGCCGGTAATCGGGCTCCTCCGCCTCGGTCATGACGCGCGCCCTCTGCCGGCAACGCCGGGTGTCACCGACGGTCGACGCGGCGGGGGGATGTCGGCATACCGGCGGCGGCGCTTCTGGTAGCCGACCAGCATATGCCGTGATCCGGCGGAAAAGGTGAGGAGTACGGACGAACAGCGACAGCACCCGTGCTCTACTGAACGGTGCGTGCCCGGATATCGGGTATACGGTGACGCCATGGGCGAGGATCCGGTGAGCGGCAGCGAGGCACGACAGCCCCGCCGATCCCTGGACGTGCGCGAGGACCGGGTCCGCGGCCGGGAGACGGAGGCCGACAGCCGGGACGCCCACGCCGACCAGCAGGAGATCGAACTGCAGGGCCGGCTGGCCCGGGTGGAGGCCCGCGAGCAGTACGCGGATCGGCGTGAGTTCCTGCAGAAGTCGCGGGAAGAGGCGGCCGACCGCCGGGACCGGCGATCCGAGGGCCGCGACCTCGTCGCGGCGGAACGTGCGGCCGCCGCGGAGGCGCGGGACGCCGCCGCGGACACCCGCGACCGGCTGGCCGACAGCCGGGACAGGGAGGCCGACCAGCGGGAGATCGACATCGAGACGGCCCCGGGGTGGCCCGGCTGACCCGAGCGCCCACCGCCCGGCTGACCCGACCGCCCGCCCGGCGCTCACCGCCCGGCTTGCTCCGAGCGCCCACCGGCACTCACCGCCCGGCTGACCCCGAGCGCCCGGCACTCACCGCCCGGCGGGGGCCGATCGGTTGACGTGTTCCTGCAGCACCGTCGCCGCGCGGCCGGCGCGTTCGGCCTCCGCCCGGAACGCCGCGGCCGCCACGGCGTCGCCGGTCTTCTCCGACTGGCTCACCAGCTCCTCGATGACCATGACCTTCTCCTGGAGAGCGCTGACCGCGGTCCAGATCGCGCCTTCGATGCCGTCGTCACGGACCGCCAGCAGGGACTGCGGCGAGTACGAATGGCCGACGTGACAGACGTAGTGGGCGGCCAGGCCGGTACGCACCAGATACATGCCGCCTCCGCAGTCCGGGCAGCCGAGCCCGACGGCCTGCCCACGGTCAGCGGTGTTCGACGCGCCGTACGCGATCATGTCGGTCTCCCAGATCAGGGGTGTCGGCGGACGGCTCGCCGCGATGACCGGATTGCCGGCCATCTTGGCGACAGCGTCCCCGAGGTCGAACGCCGTCGCCGTCATCGCGTCCGGCACCACGCGCAGCGCCGCCGTCGGCATGCCGGGGAACCGGGCCTCCGCGGGATCCTGCACCAGGCCGATCCCCCCGTCGGAGACGATCGCCGCCAGCCCGGCCGCCCCGTCGTCCAGACTGCCCGACAGGACCATCCCGACGACCCGCGGGCCGCACCATCGGGCGGCCGACCGGAACAGCGCGTCCGCCGCCGGGCGCACCCGGTTCTGCCGCGGGCCGTCACTGAGCCGCAGCACATCGTCCTCGTCGACGATCAGATGCCGGTCCGGCACCGCCACCTGGACACACCCCGGCTCCAACCGGCCGCCGTCGACGGCGGCCCGCACCGGTAAGGCGCACGAGGAGGCCAGCGAGCGGGCCAGCGCCGCCCGTGCGCCCGGCGCCATGTGCAGCGCCACCAGCACCGCGGCCGGCAGGTCGGCCGGCAACCGGGCCAGCACCTGGGTCAGCGCCTTGTGGGAGCCAGCGGACCCGCCGATCACGACCACGTCGCGGCGCATCATCGCCGTCCGCCTCTCCTCGGGGGCGAAACACGTTCCCGCGACGGTGCCGGCCAAACGTCGGACCGCGCGGCACGATGTCGTCCCGCTTTTCTCCACACCCACGGTGAACCATTCCGTATTCGGATCCCCGGCCGCGATGCCGCCGGTGAAGAATTCGCCACCGACGGAGACGGGCACGGGAGTCCGGATCTCGCCTGCCGCCGGGCCGGTGAGCGGCGATGAGCCGCCAGGTCGCCCAGGGAACGCGCGGCACCGAGACCTCACGCCTCGTGCCTGCGCTGACCCGCCGGGTTCGCCGGGGCGCCACCTGGAACAGGTGGCGCAACACCGACCGGGCAGTCCCGCCTGGCGGCTTGCTCATCCCTCACCATACCCGCGCGAACAGAATCGCGTCCGAGCAGAATTCGCGGTATCCGGTGTGCCATATCCGGCACCTGAGGGACGTGCGGGCGCCATCCATTTTCGCGCGCCACCCACTTCGCATCGGCGACGCGGGCTGGAGAAAGGGGTTCACCGCACTTCCGGAAACCAATTCATGGTTTCCGGAGCCGACCGGGGCCGACCGGAGCCGACCGGGGCCGGTCCGGTCTCAGCCCGGGACGACCGGCAGAGTCGCGACGTCGCCGTAGAAACGGCTGATGTTCCGGACGGCCGTTTCGAAGGCGTCGAGTTCCATCGGCTTGGTGACGAAGGCGCTGGCGTGACCGGCATAGCTGGCGACGATGTCCGGCACCGCGTCGGAGGTGGTCAGCACCACGACCGGGATCGCCGTCAGGGTGTCGTCGCGGCGGATCTCCGCGAGGACCTCACGGCCGCCCATCCGGGGCATGTTCAGGTCGAGCAGGATCAGGTCCGGCCGTACGGCGTCGGTGTACTCGCCTTCGCGGCGCAGATATTCCAGCGCCTGGCTGCCGTCCACCACCCGGTGCACGACGGGCGGCACCCCGGCCCCCTCGAGCGCTTCCTCGATCATCAGGGCATCGGCGTCGTCGTCGTCGACGATCAGAACGTCGAGAGCTCTAGCCATGGTCACAACCGCTCACCTTCAGCCGGTTCCGCACGAATGTGAACGCTTGCATCACGGCAACGATAGCGGTTCGCCGGGCGCCGTGGCATGTCGGCATCCGGCAGGAGCCGGGCCGGGCGGTCCGGAGGCGCCGAATGAAGGAACACCCGACAGGGAACACCCACAGCGGACACGATCCGGGACCAGAAAAAATCACATCGACCCGATCCGCACAACCCCTTTGCACTTGAGAATCGCCGTACGAAAAGCTGGTTTTGATCTCATGCTTTCAGGGGGAAGTTGAAGGCACGACAGGTGAGGCAACGGTCATCGGAGTGCTCGTTCGCTGTTCTGCCGATCCACTGGCCGACTGCAGGGAGTTCCGGATGACCGTCATCGCCGACACCGCGACCAGCACCGCCCGAGCCGGCGAACTGATCACCAGGCTGGCGGCCCTGCCCGCCGGTGATCCTGCCCGGCTCCGCCTGCGGGATCGGGTGATCGAGGCGTGGCTGCCGCTGGCCCGGCACCTGTCCAGCCGTTACGCCAACCGGGGCGAGCCGCGCGACGACCTCTACCAGGTCGCCGTCCTGGGATTGATCAAGGCGGTCGACCGGTTCGACGCCGGGCGCGGCGTCGACTTCGCCGGGTTCGCGATCCCGACGATCGCCGGCGAGCTCAAACGGCATTTCCGGGACCGGACCTGGTCGGTACGCGTACCGCGCCGACTGCAGGAGCTACGGCTGGCCATCACCGGTGCCAACAGCACGCTGACGCACACCCTGGGCCGCTCCCCCCGGGTCGCCGACATCGCCGGCCATCTGGGCATCAGCGAGGACGAGGTCATCGAGGGCCTGGAGGGCGCCCGCGCCTACCACTCGACGAGCCTGTCCACCCCGGTCGGCGAGGGCGGCGGCGACCTCGGCGACACCCTCGGTGACGAGGACGCCGGATACGAGCTCGCCGACCTGCGCAGCACGCTCGGCCTCGCGTTGGCCGGCCTCGACGAGCGCGAGCAGAAGATCATCATCCTGCGTTTCTACGGCAACCACACCCAGCAGCAGATCGCCGAGCAGATCGGCGTCTCGCAGATGCACGTGTCCCGGTTGCTCACCCGGGCCCTCTCCCGGTTACGGCAGCAGCTGGGCGCCGCCGACGGCGCACGGCCGCGCCCGTCATGACCGCACGGCCGGCATGACCTCGCGCGGAAAGTGCAACCGGACCGACGTCCGGCCCGGTGCCGACGACATCGTGACCACGTCGGCCAACTGCCGGGCCAGCCACAACCCCCGTCCGCCCGCCACCGCGGCCACCGGATCGGGCCGGAGGTAACCCGCGACCGCGGGGATCGGACGGGCGCCGGCGTCGTCGCACTGCACGACGAGCGTGCCACCGTGATGCCAGGCACGGATGCGGACCGGCGGGCCGCCGTGCCGTAGCCCGTTGCTCGCGACCTCGACCACCGCCATCACGAGGTCCTCCCGCGCCGTCCCGCCGAACCCGTGGTCCGCCGCCCAGCCGCCCAGGGCCGACCGCAATCCGCTGAGCTCGGCCACCGCGCCGGCGGTGACGTCCTGATCGACGTGTGCCGGTGGCGCCAGCGCCGGCACGGTGTGACGTTCGGCCAGGTAACGCTCCGGGGGGAGATAGTCCGGTGACGGGGTGAGGCCGGCCGCCGTGACCAGATCGGGATGCGTGGCCCGGACCCGGTCGATGACCGCGCCCGGGTGGCGCCGGCTGTCCCAGACACAGGTGACCGCCGGGGCGCCCAGCGCGTAGGTGCGGTTGCAGATCGCCTCGTACGCGAGATGGGCGGCGACCCGGTCGGCCCGCAGCGAGGGGTCCACACCGCGGATCAGCTCGGGTTCGGCGATCACGTGCAGGCGGCGTCCCGCCCGGTGCCCCTCGGCCAGATAGCGGCGGAACCGCTCGTAGGCGGAACCGAGCCGCTGGTAGAACTCCTCCGGTGTGCCCCAGCGAACCCCGGCCAGGTCGGTCATCCCAGCCCGGGTGCGTTCACCGGCCACCACCAGGACCTCGTCGTAGAACCGCGCCTGCCGGCTCACATGCGCCGCCAGCAGGTCCCGGTCGCGATCGGTCTCGACGATGAGGGCCGCGTGCACGAACCGGGCGGTGGTCATCCCCGGGCCGGGGGCACGGCTGGGGAGGCGGGATTCGTCATGGTCGGCACTCTCCCGTGCTCGGCAACGAGGTGATGAGGCACGCCCCGCCACCCGCTTCTCGTCGCGCTCCGGCGAAGTGCGATCAACCGGCGGGTACAGCGATACCGATACCCTCGCCGCGGACGGCTACTCCGATCGGCATGGTCTTGACGCAGCCGTACGTCGATGTGTTCCGTACGACGGAAGACGTACTCGGCCGCCGCCACCGGTAGGGTCGCCCCATGATGGTTCAGCGGCACTGGTGGAACGGCAGCAGCACGACCCGTTTCCGGCGCGATGTCTACATCCGCAGTGACGGCTCCCAATGGGACGTCCTCGTCCAGATCGGCGGCGAGGCGGGACGCTATCGCGTGCAGCAGTGCCCGGGACGCGGATCCGCGCAGATCGTCGCCGATGCCTGGCGCGGCTCGAACGAGGACTGGCAGGAGCTGAGGCCACAGCCCAGCGCGAGCTGACAGCGGCGCCCGGGGTCACCGCCGACCCACCGCCGGCGTCTCCTCCCCGACGGTCAGAGCGATCACCGCGACGTCGTCGTCGACCTCGGCGAACGTGGCGAGCAGGCCGGCGAGGGCGTCGACGGCCGCCGCGGCGCCGGTCGGGCCCCGCTCGCGGACGAACTGCAGCAGCGCCTGATCCCCGTACCGCTCACCGGCCGAGGTCCGGGCCTCGGTCAATCCGTCGCTGTAAAGGATCATGGTGTCGCCGGCTTCCAGCGAGATCGTCCGGGCCACCAGGCGCGGAGCGGCCAGGATGCCGATGAGCGTGCCACCGTCCGTGGTGTGGTACGCCGCGGAGCCGTCGGCGCGGACCACCAGCACCGGCGGATGACCTCCCGACGCGACGGTGGCGGTCCAGCCGCTGCCCCGCCGCTCGAGGACGCCGAAGATGACCGTGCAGTGCCGGTGCCCGGGCGAGCCGTAATCCTGGTGGACGACGGCGTTGAGGTTGCGCAGGACGGCGATCGGCCCGCTGTCGTAGACGGCGGCCGCCCGCAGCGTGTACCGGGCGGCGGCGGTCACCGCGGCGGCTGCCACCCCCTTCCCGCGGACGTCGCCGAGGAAGAACCCCCACCGGTCTCCGGAGAGCGGGAAGAGGTCGTAGAAATCTCCGCCGACCTCGTCCGGGGACGCCATGTGGTAGAGGGAAGCCGTGGTCATGCCCGGCGGAACCGCCAGGGACGCGGGCAGCAGACTGCGCTGCAGACCACCGACGAGCAGGCGGAGCCGGTCACGTTCCCGGTCGGCGGTCCGCCGCGCCTCGAGCAACTCCTTCTCGTACGCACGGCGCTCGCGGGCGTCGAAGACGGTGATGCGGATCAGCGGCGGCACGCCGTCGCGGCCGTTCTTGACGACGAAGGTGACCAGGACCGGGACCACGGCGCCGTCAGCGGCACGCATATCCGCCGCGATGCCCTTGACCTCGTTCTGCAGCCGCAGCAGCGGCGCACAGCGCGTCTCGTGGAAGAGACGGCTGCCGGGCGTGAGCAGATCGGCGAAGCGCCGGCGGCCGACCAGCTCCGCGCCGCCGCACCCCAGCCAGCTGAGCAGGGTGGCGTTGACCTTGACGATGGTGCCGTCCAGCAGAGTCGACACGAACCCGCACGGCGCCTCGTCGTAGAAGCCGTCGAGGTCATCCCCCGGCAAGGCCGGGGAGGGCACCCGCGCCGGCTCCGGCCGGTCCGCGGCCCGGCGCTCACGACGGGACCGGCGACGCAGACGCCACACTAGGCGACGGCGCAATCGGTGGCCGGGCGTATTGATTGCTCCACCCACCGATTCTCGCACGCGAGACCCCACGCCACCTGCACGGTGAGGCCGGATCATGCCGGTGTCGCCGCCGCCGGCGAGGGAGCCCCGGCCCCGCGCCGGACGACGGCTCCGGCTCGCCGGCCATCGAGGGGCAGCCATGACAGGCGTAGGGTGAGCATGTCGCTCCAGACTCCGGCGGCCCACCTCCCCCGCCGACGAGTGACTCGAGAGAGCCGACAATGATCATTCGCAAAGCGGTCGTCATCGCTGCCCTTCGTGAGCGCGGCCAGCAGGCCCGAGCCGACTTCGTCGACCGGGAGCTCCCGGAGCGCATCGACTCCACCGAACACGGCGGGCTGCTGGCCATGCTGCACCTCGACCCGGCGACGCTGTCCGACGAGACGTCCCCGTGAGAGTCGGCATCCTGGGGCCGGTGGCCTGGCGCACCCCGCCGTACGCCTACGGGCCCTGGGAGCAGGTCACCGGGTTGCTGGCGGACGGTCTGGTGGCCGCCGGGGTGGACGTGACGCTCTTCGCGACGCTGGATTCGAGCACGGCGGCACGGCTCGACGGGGTGTGCCCGCACGGGTACGCGGACGCGTCCTCGACGGACGGCCGCGTGGCCGAGGCGATGCATGTGTCGTACGCCCTGGCCCGCTCGGCCGATTTCGACATCATCCACAACCACCTCGACTGGCTCCCGCTCGCCTTCACCGATCACTGCCGTGCCCCGCTGGTCACGACCGTGCACGGCTTCTCCGGCCCGGCGATCCTGCCCGCTTACCGGGCCAGCCGCTCCTCGTTCGTGTCCATCTCCGACGCCGACCGGCACCCGGACCTCGACTACGTCGCGACGGTCCATCACGGTGTGGACGCGGGCGCGCTCCCGTTCTCCCCGGCCGGGGCGCCGGGGCTGGTGAGCTTCGGCCGGATCCACCCGGACAAGGGCACCCACACGGCGATCGAGATCGCCCGCCGGGCCGGACGTACGCTCACCATCTGCGGCATCGTCCAGGATCAACGGTATTTCAACGAACGGGTGGCGCCCCACATCGACGGCGACCGTGTCGTCTTCCTCGGCGCGGTGGGGCCACGACGCCGCGGCGAGGTCCTCGGCCGGGCCGAGGCCCTTCTGCACCCGATCGACTTCGACGAGCCGTTCGGCCTGGCCGTCGTGGAGTCCATGGTGTGCGGCACACCGGTCATCGCCTACCGGCGGGGCGCCATGCCCGAGATCGTCGACGAGGGCGTCACCGGCTTCCTCGTGCGCGGCGCCGACCAGGCCGTCGCCGCCGTGGGCGCGGTCCGCACCATCGACCGGGCCGGCTGCCGGGAACAGGCCCGCAAACGCTTCGACGCGCACCGCATGGTCAACGACTATCTGGCCGTCTACGAGCAGCTCATCGGCGACGGCCCGGGCTGACCGGCCCGTTCCCGCCGTCCCCGGTTCGCCGGCACCACGGCCCCGCACGCGTCGCGCGTCGACCGCTGCCGGGCCGGCTACAGGAAGGCACCCACCATGACCGTGAGGTACGGATTCCTCAGCACCCATCCGCCCACCCGATGCGGCCTGGCGACCTTCAACGCCGCGCTCGCCACCCACCTCGGCGAAATCGCCGGGCCGAGCGGCATCGTGCGGGTCGCCGGCCACGGCGACGACATCAGGCCCGCGCCGGGTGTGGCGCACACCTGGGTGGACACCGCGCCGTCCGGCTGGCGGGACAGCGCCGAGGTGCTGAACACCTTCGACGTCGCCGTCGTCCAGCACGAGTACGGCATCTACCCCGGCCGTGACGGCGGAGAAGTGCTGTCCGTGCTGCGCCGGCTCACCGTACCGAGCATCGTCGTCCTGCACACCGTGCTGACCCACCCCACCCCGAGGCAGAAGTCGCTGCTCGAGCAGATCGCCGCCGCCGCCGGCGCGGTCGTGACCCTCACCGAGGCGGCGCGCGACCGGCTGGCCGGCTATGCCGTGGACGCCGCGAAGGTCAGCGTCATCCCGCACGGCGCCTCCGACTGGACCGGGGAGCCGGCCCGCCGCCACGACGGCCGGCCGCATCTGCTCACCTGGGGTCTGCTGGGCCCGGGAAAAGGCATCGAGTGGGCGCTGCGGGCTCTGGCCCGCCTGCAGAACCTCAAGGCGGCGCCGGTCTACACCGTGGCCGGCCGCACCCACCCCAAGGTCGTCGAACAGCACGGCGAGGCGTACCGGGCCGGCCTGCACCGGCTCGGGGCGGCTCTCGGCGTCGCGCATGACGTGCACTACGAGTCGGCCTACCTCGACGACGCGGCGCTCGGCGACCTGATCCGCTCCGCCGACGTCGTCGTGCTGCCGTACGACTCCACCGAACAGGTCACCTCGGGCGTCCTCGTCGAAGCGGTGGCGGCGCGGATCCCGGTCGTCGCGACCGCCTTCCCGCACGCGGTGGAACTGCTCACCGACGGGCCCGGCCTCCTCGTGCCGCACCGCGACCCGGCGGCCCTGGCGACCGCGGTCCGCAAGATCCTCACCAAGCCCGCCATCGCGGCCGGGCTGCGGGAGCGCAGCGGCCACGCCGAGCCGGCCCTGCGGTGGCCCGCGGTCGCCGAGCGCTACCAGCAGCTCGCCGTGACCCTCCTCGGCTCCAGGACCCGCCCGGTCGCGGTGACCGGCACATGACCGTCAGCGCGACCACCACGACGGCGCGGTCCGGAAAGGCCGTGCCCGCCGCGCCCTTCACCCACCTGACGCGGCTCACCGACGACACCGGCCTCTTCGAACACGCCCGGCACGCCACGGTCCGCCGCGAACACGGCTACTGCACCGACGACGTGGCCCGGGGCCTCGTCGTGACCAGCCGCGAACCCGCCCCGTCCGCCGAGGTCCTCCGGCTCGCCGAGCGGTACCTGGCGTTCCTCACCCACGCACAGGGCGCCGACGGCGCCTTCCACAACCGGCTGGACTTCGACCGGACCTGGAGCGATCAGCCCGGGCTCGGCGACTGGTGGGGCCGGGCCCTCTGGGGCCTCGGGACCGCCGCCGCGCGCTCGCCGGCCGCGTACCTCCGCCGCGAAGCCCTCCTCGCCTTCACCCGGGGAGCCGCCCGCCGGTCCGCCGACCCGCGGGCGATGGCCTTCGCCGCGCTCGGAGCCGCCGAACTCCTCCGCGCCGATCCCGGCGACGGGACGGCCGCCGAGCTGCTGGCCGACGCCGTGATCGCCATCGGGACACCCGATCCCGACCCGCGCTGGCCGTGGCCGCAGGAGAGGCTCACGTACGCCAACGCCGCCCTCGCCGAAGCCCTCATCGCCGCCGGCGACCTCCTCGACGATCCCGGGGCCCTGGCCGCCGGCCTGCGGATGCTGACGTGGCTGCTGACGATCCAGCTCAGCGACGGCCATCTGTCGGTGCTGCCGTCGGCGGGCTGGCAGCGCGGCGGCCCCCGGCTGCACCACGACCAGCAACCGATCGAGGTGGCCGCGCTGGCGGACGCCTGCGCCACCGCCGCCGCCGTCACCGGGGGCCAGATCTGGCACGCGGGGGTACACCAGTCCATCGCCTGGTTCCTCGGTGACAACGACGTCGGCCAGCTGATGTGGGACCCGGCGACCGGCGGCGGTTACGACGGGCTGACCCTGCACGGCCCCAACCTCAACCAGGGCGCCGAATCCACCCTCGCCCTCATCTCCACCCTCCAGCACCACACCCCTCCACGGGCGGCTCTCGGTCACCGAGCGGCGCCGCGGGCGGCTGCCTCACCGCGGCCGTAGAGCACCATGCCATAGGCCACGACCGGCACCGTGATGGCTACCTTGAGTGGCCATCACGGTCGTCCCTGACCGGGCGAGCACTTCGCTGCGTGATTCTTCCTGACCGATGGGATTCAGGGAGTTCCCCGAAATGATACGAGTGTCCACTTTACTCGGACATCTTGCTACAGTGACGCTCGTCGATCGATGCGACCTGAGCTCGCGCGCCCGGCAGACCATGACCGGCCGTCTGGGCGACTGCCGGCTGCGCCTCGAGCCGCGCCCCGCCGGACGGCCGCCGTTGCGCGCCGCACTGATCTCACCCTAGGCAACAGAACCCCCGGCCGGCCGAGGGCGTCCCGATCCACTCCGCGGCCAGGCCTGATCGCCGGCTCCGCAGCCCGGCCACGCCCTCGCCCGAGACGGCCATCGCCCGCCTTCGCCGAATAAGTGAGCCGCCGTCCCAAATCCCACGACATCAGGTCTATGCTAACTGAGACGGCCGTCCACTTATTGCTCCCGAGGTGGTCTCATGCATCACCTGCTCCCGCTCTCGGCCCTGGCCATCGGCTGCCTCCTGGCGGTCCAGGCCTCGGTGACCTCCAGCTCAACAAGGCGGTGTCCACGCCGTACGGCGCCTCGATGCTGCAACTCGCCGTGTCCACCGTCCTGCTGGCAACGGCCGGAGCCATCGCCGGTGCCTGGGCGCGCTCGGCGCGCTGCCCGACACGACCTGGTGGCACCTGCTCGGCGGCCTGGCCAGCCCGCTCTACATCACCAGCGGCTGCTGGTGGACACCGGAATGCCGGTGGACCGGGCCGCCTTCCTGCAGGCGCCCGGTTCGCGCCTGCTCAGCTCGCACGCCCGGTCGCCACCGACCGCACCGCATGGCTGCTGGACGCCATGTCCGCCATCCCCTCCCTGCCGCCCTGGCTACCCGACTCCGACCTGCCGGCCGAGGCGGTCGCCACCGAACACGAAGCACCGGCCGCCTGACCGGCCACCGACCGATCCTGGAGTGAACACATGAACGCATCGCCGACCACCGTGGACCTCACCCCGCCACCCGGGGTGATCGTGATCTTCTCCGATATCTGGTGCTCGTTCGCGCACATCGCCGTCCACCGCCTGCACGCCACCCGGGAGCGCCTCGGGCTGACCGGCCGGGTGCGGTTCGACCACCGGGCGTTCCCGCTGGAGCTGCTGAACGAGGCTCCCAGCCCGCGGCCCGGCACCGACAGCGAGGTCGGCCGGATGGCGAGCCTGGAGCCGGCCGCCGGCTGGCAGCTCTGGCAGGACAAGGACTGGCTGTACCCGTCGACCACGCTGCCCGCGCTGGAGGCGATCCAGGCCGCCAAGCAGCAGAGCCTGGACGCCTCCGAGCAGCTCGACCTCGGGCTGCGCCGGGCGTTCTGGGCGCAGTCCCGGTCGATCAGCAACCGCAAGGTCATCCTGGACGTGGCCACCGAGACCGGTGCGGTGGACGTGGCCGCGCTGGCCGAGGCGCTCGACGACGGCCGGGCCCGTAAGGAGCTGTCGCGGCAGGCCGTGATCTCGGCGACCGATCGGGTGAACTGCAGCCCGCACCTGTTCCTGCCGGACGGCTCCGACCACCCCAACCCGGGCATCGAGGTGAGCTGGGTGGGCGACTACGGCGTCGGTTTCCCGGTGATCGCCTCCGACGACCCGTCGGCTTTCGAGGATCTGCTGAAACGAGCGGCGATCGGCTGAGCCTCATCGGAAAGGAGCCGCCGTCACCGGACCCGGTGGAGCATCCCGCTCCACCGGGTCCTCCGTTGTGCCGGCCGCGCGACGACACGCCGATCAATGATTGCCGTGATCCTCTGGGGCACCGGCAGCCTGATCGTGAGCTGCGCCCTGGCGCTCTCCGCCGGCGCCTATGTCACCGTCCTGCTCACCGGCACCGGCGCGCCGTGGCTGCAGGGACTGGCCGAGACGGTGCCGGGGTGGCCGCGGCACTGGCGTGCACCGGCACCGAACTGTTCACCGGCCCGGTCGCGGCGCTGCTGGGCGGCGTCGACCTCGGTTACCCGTCCGGGTACGGCGTCGCCGCCACGGTCTACTATCTGGCCGGCCGGATTCGGGGCCGGGGCGCGCCACCGCCGGGTTCTCACCAACTGCGGCGGATCGCCCTCGGCCACCCGTCGTCCGGGCCGGCGACCCGCTCCACAGCCGGGAAGTGTCGGGCTGACGCTCGCAGCGACGCGACGACGGTCGTACCCGGACGGTGTCTCCGGCCACCGCCGGTCGCACCATCCGGTCGTTTCGTCGTCACTCGCCGTCGCATATCCTCGGCTCGTGGGTGAGCCGGACGAGGACCTCGACAGGCTCGAGGCGTTCACCTACCTGATCGTTCCCGAGCGGTCCTCCTACCTCGCGATCATGCGGCTGTTCGCCGCGTCCCTGATGACCGACCTGTCCGCGCAGCAGGTGGTGGAGGAGCTCGCCGCCCAGGGCCACGACATCGCGCTCGATGTGGCGGTGAGCCGCCTGAACAGGCTCGTCACCTGGGGTAACCTGCTGCCGAGCTCGCACACCGTCCGGGTGCGGAGCATCGAGGAGTACCAGCGCGCCCGCTCGAGGTACCAGCTGTCGGCGCTGGGCGAACGGGTGCAACGGCAGGCCGACGAGGTGCTGTCCAGCGCGGAAGCCGCCCGGGAGGTCAGCCGGGAACTGCTCGGCCTGATCAGCCAGGGTCTCGCCGAGCTGGCGGACCGTGTGGAACGGCCGGGAGGCATCGACGGCGGAGCCGCCCGGGAGACGGTCGCCACGGTGTTCGCCCAGTTCTGGGTGTTCCGGGATTCGGTGCGCGACTTCTACGCGTTCCTCGGTCAGGTCCTCGCCCGCTACGATCTGGACAGCGCCGAGTACACCGGTTTCAAAGAGCTCCTGCTGGACTATGTGGAGTCGATCACCGAGGAGATCGTGCTGCTGGCCCCGCGTATCGAACGGCACCTGGAACGGTTGTGGCCGTACCTGCCGGATCTGGTGACGATGTTGCGCGAGGGCGGGCTCGCCGGGGCCGCCGCGGACCTCGGTGTCACGGTGGCGCACAGCCGGGGCCACGACCTCACGGACTGGGCCGGCCTACGGGCCTGGTTCAGTGACCTCGACGGCCGGCGCAGCGAGGTGACCCAGCTGCGAGACGCCACCCTGCGGGCCCTGCAGTCGCTGCTCGCGAACGCGAAACGGATGATCCGCTCCGGTGGTCAGGGCACCTCGCGGCGGCGCGAGCTGCTGCGGCTGGCGGCATGGCTGGACGCGGCGGACGAGGATCTCGCCGCCGACCTGTTCACCTCGGCGTACGGCCTGTACCCGGCCCGGCACCTCGGGATCGCCGCCGACGCGCAGATGGTGGTCCCGGCGACGACGAGCTGGTGGCCGGAGCCCGCCGTCGAGGTCCCGGTGTCGTTGCGGGAGCGTGGCGCCCGGGCGGCGCGGGGCCGGGTGTCCGGCGTCGCCGACCGTTCCGCCCAGCAGCGGGCGCTGATCGAGCAGGCGGCTGCCGAGCAGCTGGCGCGTGCGGCCGCTGCGGCCGAGTTGCTGTCCGCTGCCGCGAGCCTCGGCACGGTACGACTGTCGGAGCCGGCGATCCGGCTGCTGCTGGAGTTGATGGCGCAGGCGCTCGGCGCCGGCGATCCGGCCCAGGGCAGCGCGGTCACCTCGAACCTCGACCTCGGTGTGCGCTGTGAGCTGATCAGCAAGCCACGCCAGGAGACGACGATCCACTCGGCGACCGGTGACCTCACCGTCCGGGACATCGACATCTCGATCACCCGGCGGGAACCGGCGGATGGCTGACGATCATGACATCGCCCTGGAGACCGAACGCCGCCGGGCGATCCGGGCCCTTCTCGCCACGCCGCTGCTGCTTCCGGCAAGTGACGAGTTCGCGCTGGTCCGCCGGCATGCCGAGTGGCTGCGGGCGTGGTTCGGCGCCTTCCTCGGCTACCGCCTGGTGGTGGAGGCCGGCTTCGCCCGCCTGTTCAAGCCGGGTCTCGGTCCGGGGCTCGGCCGGCCGCTGCTGCGGACATCCGGCCCGTTCACCCCACGGATGTACGCCTACCTCGCCCTGACCACAGCGGTCCTGATCACCTGCCCGGAGCAGGTGCTGCTGTCCCAGTTGGTCGCGGACGTCCGGGCAGCCGCCGTGGAGGCCGGCATCGATGTCGACGACGCTCGTCGCCCGGCCGAACGGCGGGCTCTCGGTGCGGCGCTGCGGCAGATGGTGGCCTGGTCGGTGCTGCGCGAGGAACAGGGCTCGGTGTCCGGATACGCCGACGATGAGCAGGCCGAGGCTCTGCTCACGGTCGACCGGGACATCGCGGCGCATCTGCTGGCGACCGCGCCCGGCCGGGCGCGGTCGCCGGAGGAGTTCGTCGTGCAGGCGGCCGACGCCGGACCGGGAGGTTCCCGGCACCGGGTACGGCGACGGTTGTGTGAGCAGCCCGTCGTCTACGTGGACGATCTGACCGCCGCCGACCGGGTCTGGCTGCGCCGCGAGCAACGGCGTGACGAGCGCTCGTTCCTGGACTATGCGGGATTGCAGGCGGAGTTGCGGGCGGAGGGCGCGGCGATGCTGGATCCGGACGAGGCCCTCACCGATGTGACGTTCCCCGGTGGCGGCACGGTGGCGCAGGCCGCACTGCTCACCATCGGGGTCCTGGCCGGGCGGTTGCGACCGGAACCGGGCCGTCTGGTGGTGGGCGTACCGGTGCCGGACGGCCTGCTGGACGAGATCCTCACCGATCTCACCGAACGTCACGCCCGCCGGTGGGCCGGTCAGTACGTGGCGGATCCGGTCCTGCTGCGGGAGGCGGTCGTCGCGCTGCTGGTGACCATGGGCCTGATGGCGTGGTCGGGGCCGACGGTGGCCGACGCCGAACCGGAGGATCAGGTGCCGGCGTCCGTCGCCGACCGCGCCGTCGACGCACGTGGCGTTCGCGGCGACACACCGGACGGCACACTGCTCCTGTTGGCCGCGGCGGCCCGGTACGCGCCGGCGGAGGTGGTCCGCTGATGAACCCGTACCGTTACCGCCTGCACCGGGCCGGTATCTGCAACGTCTGGCAGTACGACGACCAGGTCTTCGACTTCGAGGACGGCCGGCTGCTGCTGCGCGGCAAGAACGGCGCCGGCAAGTCGAAGGCTCTGGAGCTCCTTCTGCCGTTCCTGCTCGACGGCGACACCAAACGCCTGGACGCGACCGGCGGCGGGCGCACCACCTTCCGCTGGCTGATGAGCGAAGGAGCCTCGGGCGTCAACCGGCAGGGCTTCGTCTGGCTGGAGCTGCGGCGCGTCGACGAGCGGGAGGTGGAGCGCTTCGTGACGCTCGGAGCGGTCGTCCGCTGGTCGTCGTCGACGGCGGAGGCCCGGCTGACCTACTTCGTCACCGCCGCCCGGATCGGCGCCGAGGTGACGCTGGTCGAGGGCCGCCAGCCGGTGCCGATCGACCGTCTCCGCGAGACGCTGGGCGAGGGCGCGCTGATCAACTCCGCCCGCGACTACCGGGCCCGGGTCGGCCGCGAGGTGTTCGGCATCGCCGATCCGGGCCGCTACCGCAATCTCGTCCATCTGCTCTACCGGCTGCGGCGGCCCACCATCGGTGACCGGATCGAGGCCGGCCAGCTCACCGCCGAACTCGGTGAGGCGCTGCCCCCGGTCGACGACGACGTGCTCGACTCGGTCGCCCACAACCTCGACGACCTGGAGACCGTACGCGCCGACCTGGGCCGCCTGGAGGCCACCCACAGCGCGCTGTCCGACCTGATGACCACCTACCGCGGGTATCTGCGGGGCGAGTTGCGGCGGCGGGTGCACGCGGTCGACGAGGCCCTCACCCGGCTGCGCGCTCAGCGGCGGCAGGCCGGGCAGGCCGAACGCGAGGTCGACCGGGCCCGCACCGCGGAGGAGGAGGCCCTCGCCGCGGTGGGCCACTGGGACCGGGCGTACCGCGAGGCGTCGGCTGAGCTACGGGCGCTGCGGGAGAGCGCCGGCTACCGGGCGGTGCAGGAGCTCGCCCAGCGCCGACTCGCGGTGCAGGCGCTGCTGGCTGCCGCCCGGTCCGCGCAGACCGCGGCCGCCGCGGACCGGCAGACTCTCGCCGCGCTGGCCGACCGCCTGCGGGACGAGACCGGACGGCTGGCATCCGCCGTCACCCAGATCCGCGACGGGCACCACGGGCTGCGGGAACTCGCCACCGAGTCCGGCCTCGACGTCGGTCATCTGGGTTCGATGCCGGAGTTGCGTCACCGCGATGCTCCGTCCTTGAAGGTCGTCGACCATGAGCTGGCCGGACACGAGTTCGGACGTCAGCGGGACCGCCTGACCGCCGCGGAGGAGGCGGTCCGGGGCCGGCGCACCGCGGTCGCCGACGTCGACGGGCGGCTCGCCGAGGCGGAGAAGGCCACCCGCGCAGCGACCCGGGCGGAGGACGAACGAGACCTCCTCGACGGCCAGCAGGGCGAGGCCCGGAACCGGTTCGACCAGCTCAAGGACGCACTCGCCGCGGCGGGCCAAGAGTATGCGTCCGACGTACACCGATGGTCTGCTCTGCCGGTGTGGGACGGCACGGACCTGACCTCGGTGAAGGAGGCCCTGCTCGCCGATGATCCGCTGCCGGCCGAGACGCCGGAGGCGGTGCGTGCCGCGGCCGAGGCCGCGGCGGAGCCGCTGCGTGATGCCGCGGAAACACGGCGGGACAGCTTGCGGACCGCTCAGCGCAAGGCGGAGGAAGACCTTTCGGCGGTACGGGCGGAGCACCGTCGATGGAGTTCCCGGATCGATCCGGAACCACCTCGATCCCGGTTCCGGGAGACCGGCACGCCGTCTCCGGCAGGAACCCCGCTGTACCGGCTGATCGACTTCGCCGGGTCACTCGATCCGGCGGACCGGGCGGGCGTGGAGGCCGCGCTGGAGTCGAGCGGGCTCCTCGACGCCCTGTGCACCGGCGACGGCACCGTGCTGCACCCGGGAAACGGCGAGGTCGTACTGCGGCCGGGTCCCCCGGTGCCCGGCCCCAGCCTGCGCGACGCCCTGGTGGCCGTGCCGGGCGCCCAGGCAGTCACCGCACTGCTGGCTTCGATCGGCTGGGGGGCGGACAGCGACGCGACGAGCTGGATCGCCGCCGACGGCGGATGGCGTCTCGGTGTCGCGCACGGTACGTGGACCAAACCGGAGGCCGAATATGTCGGCGCCACCAACCGGGCGGCCCTGCGCCGACGGCGGCTCGCCGAACTGAACGTTCGCATCGAGGAGCTGACCGGCCTGCTCACCGCTCTCGGCGAACAGATCGCCGACGTGGAGACCGAACGCCGCGATCTGGCAGCCACCCTCCGTGCGCTGCCGGACGGCGTCGCGCTGCGCACCGGCTGGATCCGCTACGACGAGGCCAAAAGCCACCTCGAGCGGCTGGCCCGGCAGTTCGCCGGGGCCCGGCGCCGGGCGCGGGAGCTGCGCGTGATCGCCGACGACCGGCGTGCCCACGCCGCGTCCGCGGCCGCCTCCCACCTGCTGCCCGCCGACCGTGCCCAGCTGGCCCTCATCGACCAGCGGCTGCGGCAACTGGCGGCGGATGTGCCCCGGCAGGCCCGCGACATCGAACGCTTCACCGCCGGCCTGCGCCCCTATGCGGATCTGATCGCCCGGCACGGCGCCGCTGTCGGGCAGGCCGCCCACACCGCCGACGAGGCGCAGATCGCGGCGACCGAACATCTCACCGCCGAGCAGGAGCTGGCCGTCCTCGAACGCTCCCTGGGCGTCGAACCGGCCGAGATCCTGCGACAGGAGACCGCCGCCGAAGAACGGGCCCGTACCGCCGAGCAACGACTGCCCGCCGCTCGCCGCGACTACGAGGAACGCCGTGACGAGCGGGTACGCGCCGGCGAGGCCCGCGACCAGGCGCGGCTGCGGCTCACCGAATTCGAACAAGCGGCCCTGGATGCGGGCACCGCGCTCCCCCGGGTTCTGACCCTCCCGGGTGTCCGGCCCGCCCTCGAACTGCCCGCCGACCTGCCCGCCGAAGCCCCCACCGGCACCCCGCCCGAACGGATCCGGCACCTCGACGACCTCGCCGGCCGGCTGCGGGACGCCCTCGGCCGGCCCGCATCGGATCTCGGCGAGAACGCGCTGCACCAGCGCTACACCGATGTGCGCAGTCGGCTTCCCGGCGGCTTCGACCTGATCTGGGAGGACCGCGACGGCGTCAAGGTCGTCGAGATCAGCGACGACATCGGCCGGCATCCGGTAGCCGCCGCCACGGCCCGGCTCGGAGCCGAGCTCGACCAGAAACGCTCCGCGGTCGCCGACCGGGAACGCCACGCCTTCGAACGGTTCCTGCTCGGGGAACTCGGCGACGCCCTGTCCCGGCAGATCCGGTCCGCCGAAGCCCTCGTCGCCGCCATGAACCGCACCCTCGGGGAGGTGCGGACCTCACACGGCCTCGGCGCCCGGCTGGTGTGGGCGCTGCGTGACGACGCCGACCCCGACACCCGCCGCGCCGTGGCGCTGCTGCGTACCCCGCTGGAACTGCGGACCCGCGACGACAACGACCGGCTCCGGGAGGCGCTGGCCCGCCGGGTCGAGGACGCCCGCCGTTCCGACCCCTCCGCCGGGTACGCCGTACATCTGCGCGCCGCCCTCGACTACCGGAACTGGTTCACGTTCACCGTCAAGGTCACCGACCAGGCCCGTCCCGACCGGGAACGGACCCTGTCCGCCCGTACCGCGATGTCCCAGGGCGAACAGCGCGTCGTCTCCTACCTGGTGCTGTTCGCGGCGGCCGCCGCTCATTTCACCTCGGTGGGCGAGCTGCATCCGGCCGCACCCCGGCTGATCCTGCTCGACGACGCCTTCGCCAAAGTGGACGAGCCGACCCACGGGCGGCTGCTGGGTCTGCTCGTCGACCTGGATCTGGACGCGGTGCTGACCAGCGAGCGGCTCTGGGGCTGTTTCCCCGAGGTGCCGTCACTCGGCATCTACGAATGCCTGCGCGACCCCACCCGACCGGGCGTCGCCACCCTGCACTTCCGTTGGGACGGCCAGCGCCGTACGGTTCTCCCCTCATGATCCCCCCGGCCACACTCGCCTATCTCAGCTCGCCCGTCCTGCGGCCGCTGTGGGCGGCCGCCCACAGCAGGCTGGCCCGCAACGGGCGCACCGCCCGCGGTCGCCTCACCCTGACCAGCCTCGACCCACCTCAGCGCGAGGCTCTCGGCCACCTGCTCGACCGCATCGTGACCGCGACCCACACCGTCGACCTGTCACAGCTCGACGAGCGGTTACGGACGACCGCCGCCGGAACCGGTCTGCTGGACGTGGTCGAGGCGGTGGTCGGCCCGGTCCCGGATCGCCGGGCCCTCGCCTCCGCGTCCCGGTCGCAACGAGCCGCACTGCGCGACCACGCCACCGCGGCCCTCACCACCGCCGGACTGTCCGGGCACGCATGGGCCCACGAGTGGATGGACCAGCTGTGGCGTCAGGGCCTGCCGGCCCGGCTGCCCGCCGACGACGTGCACCGCGTCATCGAGCAGGCCGTCGCCACCCTCGCCCGGACCGTCGGCGAACAAGCCCGCACCTGGTCCCGCGGCGAACTCGCCCAGGCCGTCACCGGAAGCGCCCACGGTCTCGACGACGACACCACCCTCGCCCGCCTGGTCCTGCGCGGCCTCGCCCTCGCCCTCACCGGCTCCCCGACGCTACCGACCGGCGCCGCCGAACGCCGCGCCCTGTGGGATGCCGCCGGCGTCGCCGGCGACACCATCGCCACCACGGTTCTGGCGTGCGGACTCCGTCCGCACGGCATCGCGTGGTTGCAGGAGCGCGCCGACATCGGCGCCGAAAGTCACCTCACACTGCGGGAGATCCGCCGCCTGGCGCCGTGGTCGATGCCGCCGCAGACCGTGTACGTGTGCGAGAACCCGCGAGTCCTGGAAGCGGCACTGGACAACGGCGTCCGAGCGCCGATCGTGTGCACCATGGGCAACCCGACCACCGTGACGCTGGCCCTGCTCGACGCGATCACCGCCGCCGGCCACGTCACCCTCGCCTACCACGGCGACTTCGACTGGCCGGGCATCGCCATCGCCGCCCGCATCATGCGCCGCTATCCCGCCGCACCCTGGCAGTTCACCGCGGTCCACTATCGGGAGGCCGTCGCCCAGGCCACGCGCCGCGGCACACCGCGCCAACCCCTGACCGGCAGTCCCGTGCAGAGTCCATGGGATCCGGCCCTCGTCGTGGCGATGGCGGAACAGAACGTCGCCATTCATGAGGAGGCGCTGATCGAAACCCTCCTCGCCGATCTCTGAAGCCCATATCGCCGGATGTGCCGGTCCGGTATGGCGCCGGCCGTCACCTCCGCCGCCGGTCAGCCGGCGACCCGCCGGGCCAGCCCTTCGGCGGTCCAGGTGTTCGACGGACGGGCGTCCCAGCCCGCGGTGATGAAGGCCTCCGCACGGTCGGCGGTCCAGGGCGTCTCGGGCGGCAGCACGGCGACCTTGCGTTCCGGCCACGCCAGCGCCGCCCGATGGGGTGTGCCGGGCAGCTCGAACTCCACGATCGGCACCGGCAGATCCCGTACCGCGAGGTCGTGCAGCAGTTCCGAGACCGACGGGTCACCCTGCCGCAGCACTCGGCGCCACTCCGGGGACATGATGGCGGTCGCCAGGTGCCGGCTGAGAAGGAGCATGTCCGGGTCGGTCACGTCGTGGGGCGGCGCGGCCGGGTGGTCGGGGATCTCGGCGAGAACGCCCGCGTAGAGGCGGGCCGGGCTGAGAGTGCCGGCCGGATGCAATGCACCGGGAAGCGGCCCCAGTCCGGTGACGAACGGCAGCAGACGACGGTGGACCACTTCGGCCCCGGCCGGCCGATCCCGCGGCCGCTTCTCCAACAGGTCGAGGATCAGGCGCTCCAGCTCCGCCGGGGCGTCCGGCCGCAGCGACCGCAACGGCGGCGGGGTGTCCTTGACCTGCTTCATCATCAACGAGAACGAGGTGGGCGCCCAGAACACCCACTCCCCGGTGAGCATCTCGTGCAGGGTGCAGCCCAGCGCGTACAGGTCGGTCGCGGCCTCGCTGGTACCGGCTTCCGCCTGCTCCGGCGCCATGTAGGCGGGGGTGCCGAGCGACTGATGGGTATGGGTGATCGTGGAGTAGTCGGTGAGTGTCGGCGCGACGGCGAGGCCGAAGTCCAAGACCTTCACCGCGCCGTCCGGCTCCAGCATGAGATTGCCGGGCTTGAGATCCCGGTGCACGAGCGCCGCCGCGTGTGCGGCCACCAGCACGGCACACACCTGCGCCGCGATGGCCGCCGCCCAACCGACCGGCAGCGGCCCCTGCTCGGCGACCAGGTCGGCGACACTGATGCCGTGCACGCGTTGCATGACCATGTACGGCCGGTCCTCGTGCACGCCGACGTCGTAGACCGCGGGCACACCGGGGTGCTCCAGCCGCGCGGTGATCCTCGACTCCCGATCGAACCGCCTGATCAGCGCGTCGTCCGGCACACCGTTCGGAAACCGGAGGAACTTGACGGCGATCTCTCGGTCCAGCCGGACGTCCCGGCCGAGCCAGACGTCCCCCATACCGCCCCGGGCCAGGGGCAGGCTCTCCAGCTCATAACGATCGTCGATGAGCTTCACTGTCACTCCCCGGTCACGCACTCCGCCGAGCCCTGATCCTCCACCAACCCACCCGGTCACCGGCGACGGGGGCACCCGCGCTGCGGTTCACCCTGCGACGACGTCCTCACCGCCGGATCGCGTCGGACCAGCCGGAGTTACTGCTCCGCTCAGGGATCAGGCTGCGCCGATGCCGCCCTGTTCCGCCGGTTCCCCACCGAGGACGTTCGTCAGGAAGCCGGCCGGCGTACCGGATCGCCGCGGCGCTGTTCGCCGGCCGGGCCGGTGAGCAGCAGCCACCGCACGCCGGCGAGGTAGTCGCCGGGATCGGTGTCGCCGATCAGCAGGGACTGCAGCATGAAACCCTGCACGATGCTGAGCATCGCGGCGCCGACCCGCTCCGGCACCGCCTCGGCGGGCAGGTTCCCGGCGGCCTGCCAGCGGCGGGCCACCTCGGCGAAGTGTCCCCGCAACCGCAGGTAGACCTCATCGGCGCGGGCGGCGAGGACCGGGTTCCGCAGCGCCTCGGCCCACACCTGCACCCCGACCCGGGTCAGGTCGACGCCGGTGGCCGGGTCGCGGACGATCTGTTCGGTGATCGTCGTGATGATCGTGGCCAGCGCGTCCTGGGGTGACGGGGTGGCGCCGTCGGCGAGCATCGTCTGGAACACCTCGTCGGCGGTGCCCAGCGCTGTCTCCGCCACCGCCCCGATCAGCTCGTCCTTGCCGCGGAAGTACCGGTAGACGGCTCCGGCGGACAGACCGCACTCGCTGATGATGTCGGCCATCGACGTGGCGTGGAAGCCGTTGGCGGCGAACAGCCGGGCCGCGGCGGCGACGATCTCGGCACGGCGACCGGCCCGGTACTGCTCGGAGACGCGGGGCATGTGACGAAGAATAAAGGCGAACGCTCGTTTTCGTTAGTTCGCACGTCCCCGCCCTCCGCGGAGGGCGGTCGCCGACGGCCGTAAATACGTTTCTCCACCGGCGCGCGTTCCCTACGATCCTCGGTGACCAAGGGGGATGACACGGTGGGCGGTTTTCAGCAGTTCGCGGCGGACGTGACCACACGTCTGTCCGCGATGTCCGAGGGCGAGTTGTACGTCGTCGGCGACGGTCTCGACCGGGACTCGCTCTGGCTCACCTTTCTGGAATCCTTTCCCGCCGGCACCAACCTCCGGTTTCGGGAGCGGTCGGAGTACGACTGCTCGACGTGCCGCGGGTTCGTGAAGAACTTCGGTAACGTCGTCGAGATCCACGACGGACGGGTTCGTACCGTCTGGTCCGGGGTGTCCGCATCCGACCCGGTGTTCTCCGTCGTCGCCGCCGCGATGGACGAATTCGTCGGCACGCTGCCGCTGGCCGGCATCTTCCGGTCCACCGAGGCGCAGTACGGAACGCGGACGACCCGGGCGCTGCGGGACGGCCGGGTCGAGGTGTGGCACCACCTGCACGGCCGGGTGGAGAAGCGGCACCGCACCGGGGACGTCGGCGCGGCACGGGGCGCCTTCGACGCCGCGGTGCAGGTGTTCCAGCGTGGCCTGGCCGAGCTGACCCTGCCCGCTCTGGACACCGTCGTCGACCTCATCGACGACGACGCCCTCTACCGCGGCACGGAGCACCGCCGGGCGGTGACCGAGTTCCGGTCGCTGCGGAACCGGTGGGCGCAGGCGGCCGACGGCCGGGCCTTCGTCTTCGCCAACGCCATGAACCCGGCGGCCCGGTTCCGCAACACGGTGATCGGCACCCTCGTCCAGGATCTCTCCGCGGGCGTCGACCTGGAGCAGGCGGTCCGGTCGTTCGAGGTGAAGGTGGCGCCGCAGAACTACCAGCGCCCCACGGCGCTGATCACCCCGGCCATGGTCAAGGCCGCCATGAAGACCATCGGCGAGCTGGGCCTCGAGGAGTCGTTGCAGCGACGGTTCGCCCGGCTGTCCGACGTGTCGGTCACCAACGTGCTGTGGGTCGACAACGACACTCGGTCGCGGATGAAGGACGGCATCGAGGGCCTGCTCATGCAGGCGGCCACCACCGGGTCCGCCGGCGCGCGCCTTCGGGACGCGAAGCCGGAGGAGACGCCCGTGGTCGCCTTCATGAAGGACGTCCTGCCCGCCGCCACGAGCATCGACCTGTGGGTCGCCGGCAGCCACGAACCGAACCTCGTCAGTCTCACCACCGGCCGGCACCCGGACGCCCCGCGACTGTTCACCTGGGACAACGACTTCGCCTGGTCCTACCGCGGCAACGTCACCGACTCGATCAGGGAGAGGGTCAAGCGGGCCGGCGGCAACGTCACCGGCAAGCTGCGGGTGAGCCTGTCCTGGTTCAACCACGACGATCTCGACCTGCACGTGTACGAACCCGACGGCACCCACATCTGGTACCAGGACAAGCGCCACAAGCTGGACGTCGACATGAACGCGGGCGGTGGGGAGTCGCGCGAGCCGGTGGAGAACGTCACCTGGACCGACCACCTCCCCGACGGCGAGTACCGGATCGAGGTGAACCAGTTCCGCAAGCGGGAGAGCTCCGGCGTCGGCTTCGTGATCGAGACCGAGAGCAACGGCAGGATCGAGCATTACCGCCACGAGCGGGCGGTCGGCCAGAAGGAGACCGTCGAGGTGGGCCGCATGACGGTCACCGGCGGGGTGATCACCGCTTTCCGGCCGGGTGAGGGCATGCGGCCGGGCAGCGTCGGCAAGGACCTGTGGGGCATCACCACCGAACAGTTCGTGCCGGTGTCCACCATCATGTACTCGCCGAACCACTTCGACGACAGCGAGGTCGGCAACCGCCACTACTTCTTCATGCTGAAAGGGTGCGTGAACGACCAGCCGACCCGGGGCATCTACAACGAGTTCCTCCGCCGCGACCTGCAACCGCACCGCAAGGTGTTCGAGGTTCTCGGCGACCGCACCAAATGCGAGCCGTCGGAGGACCAGCTGTCCGGCCTCGGCTTCAGCTCCACGGTCCGCAACTCCGTGGTCGCCAAGGTGACCATGGCCGGCGGCCGGCGCCGCCTTCTCAGCATCCAGTTCTGATTCCCCGCCGAGACATCCGAGAGAGGCCACCGTGACCGTTTTCGAGAAGGCCACGCGGGAGAAGTTCCGCTACCCGTCGGCCAAGGGCCTGCTGACCACGGAACAGCTGTGGGAGCTTCCGCTGACCGCCAAGTCCGGTTTCAGCCTCGATGACGTGGCCAAGGCCGTCCACGCCGAGCTCAAGGCCGTCGACACCGAGTCGTTCGTGGCCACCGAGGCCGATCCGGCCAAGGCCACGTGCGAGGCCAAGCTGGAGGTCGTCAAGCACGTCATCGCCATCCGCATCGCGGAGGACCAGGCGGCGAAGGCGGCGGCGGCCAAGAAGCTGGAGAAGGAGAAGCTGCTGGCGGTTCTGGGCCGCAAGCAGGACGCGGTCCTGGAGAACCTGACCGAGGAAGAGCTGCTGGCGCGCATCGACAACCTGTGAAGTGAGCCGCGAAACGCGGTTCTCTACTGTGTACGCATGGACTCGTCCGGATGGCTGCCACTGCGACCGGACGAGGACTTCGTGCCGCAACTGCTCGCCGCGTCGCGGGCCCGACGCGGCCTGGACTGCGCGGGCGCCGAGATCGCCGCCGCCGATGTGCGGGCGGCTCTTCTGGCTTCCGGCGAGGCCGATCCGTTCGGGTTGCGGGTGGGCAACGCGCGGATCACCGGCCCGCTCGACCTGCGTACGTGCACCGTGCCGGTTCCGGTGCGTTTCGAGTCGTGCGGCTTCACCGATCCGGTCGACGTCCAGGGCGCCCGGATACACGAACTGGCGATCACCGGAGACCCGGCGGCGAGCCGGCCCGCCGTACTCCCCGGCCTTGTCGCCTCCGGGGTCCGGATCGACCGGAACCTGATCCTGTCCGGCATGGTGATCGACGGTGACGTCGCGACGAAGGACGGCAGCAGCCGGCCGGCGTGCCTCTGGCTGACCGACGCCGACATCGGCGGCAGCCTCGTCGCCGACGGCACGCGGATCCTGCCGCCCACCGGCCGGGCCGTGCACGCGGACCGGATGCGGGTGGCCGGGAACATCCGCCTGGTGGAGGGCTTTCACGCCACCGGCGAGTTGCGGATGATGGCGATACGTCTCGGCGGATTGTTCGATGTGATGGGCGCCCGGTTCGCGCCGGCGGACGGGCGGGCGCTGGACCTGGCCGAGGCCACCATAGGTGGCAGCATGTTCCTGCTGAACTCGCCGAACACCGGCCGTCGTTGCCGGATCGGCGGCCGGATCGAGATGAGCCACGCGACGATCCGGGGCGCGCTGCTGATCCGCAACGCGGACCTCACCGCCCCGCCGGCCGGCAGCGGTGTGCATTTCTACAACGTCGAATCCGACACCGAGCGGACGTTCCTGCTGGCGCCGCGACTGACCGTGCACGGAACCCTCCGGGTCGAGGGCGACACCGTGATCCACGGCGGAATCCTGCTGCCCGGTGCCCAGCTCGACGGCGGGATGAAGCTCAGCGGCGCGCTGTGGAACCCGGCGGACACCGCCCTCGATCTGAACCAGGCCGTGCTGGGCGGCATCCTCGACGCGAGTGACGTCTCGTTCGAGGGCACGATCCGGCTCGGCAGCGCCCACATCAACGGCCCGCTCCGCCTGGAGAACGCGACCTTCGCCAAGCCGCGCCGCCGGCGGTGCGTGTCCGCGGTGAACGTCACCGTCGCCGGCGACGTCCAGTTGCGCGGCATGGCCGCTGTCGGCGGTTCGCTCGCCTTCCGCGGCGCCTCCGTCAGCGGTGTGTTCAACGCCGAGAACGCGTTCGTCAGCAATCCGGGCGGCCCGACGGTGAGCCTGCACATGGCCCAGGTGACCGGCAACGTACGGCTGTGCGGCGCCTTCCGGTCGGTCGGCCGAATCGTCCTGACCAGGGCCGTCATCGGTGGCCGGCTGCGTGCCGACGGCGCCACCCTGACCTGGAAGGACACCGGGGAGCCGAGCACCCGCGGGACCGCTGTCGACGCCGACTCGGCGGTCATCCGCGGCGGGGTGAACCTGGGCTGGCAGGTCACCGCCGGCGCGGTCGACTTCACCGGGGCCAGTTCCTCCTACCTCGCCGACCGTCCGGCGCAGGACTGGCCCGCCGACTCCTACATCGGCGGTTTCGCCTACGAACGGTTCGAGGCGTTCGCGTGGCACGGCGAGGC
The DNA here is from genome assembly GCF_016862455.1 of Actinoplanes utahensis. Lineage (GTDB taxonomy): Bacteria > Actinomycetota > Actinomycetes > Mycobacteriales > Micromonosporaceae > Actinoplanes > Actinoplanes utahensis. The sequence goes on along the minus strand of NZ_BOMZ01000089.1, from coordinate 39,507 downwards.
GGTGTGGGATCCGGAGGCGCGGACCGCCTGGCTGGCCCGGATGACACGGTACGACCCACGGGCGTGGGAGCATCTGGCGGCGGTGCTGCGCGCGGCCGGTGACGTCGACGGCGCGGAGACCGTGCTGGTGGAGCAACGGCGGCGGGCCCGGCGGTTGCGCACCGGCCGGCGGCGCTTCTACGACGTGGTGCAGGACGTCACCGTCCGGTACGGGTTCCGGCCCCAGCGCGCCCTGTACCTGCTGGTGGCGCTCATCGCGGCGGTGACCGTGGGGCTGAGCCTGCCCGGGGTGCAGGCGCAGATGAGGTCGACGGATCAGAACGCCCTGGTGTTCACACCGGCCGGCGCCCAGCCGTTGCCGGACGAGCACCATCCGCCGGGTGCGTGCGGGAACGGCAAGGTCCGCTGCCTGAGCCCGTTCTTCTACGCGGTGGACACGGTGGTTCCGCTGATCGACCTGCACCAGCGGTCGGCGTGGTACCCGGTGGCCGAACGGAACGGCGTACTGCTGGAATGGTTGCTGAATCTCTGCACGATTCTCGGCTGGATCGCCTCGACCGTCTTCGCGTTGTCGTTCACCCGCCTCGGCCGGGCCGGCTGACCCTCTCCGCGGCCAGGACGTTCACCGGTCGCCGGGACGGCCGCGGTGATCCGCTCTCTTGATCTTCATGGGGTGTCCGTTCTCCGGACATCTCGGCGGCCCTGTCCCGGTGTTAGCGTCCTCCGGCCCGGAGCACGCCGAACGGCCGATTCGTTCCGGGCGGTGCCGGCTCCGGCCGACCTATGACGTCACCGGCGCTGCGCCGGACGGGATCGACCGGGACCCGCGGGGTCCCGCAAGGAGTGTGCGGATGCGGATCGGGCGACGGGGCGGCACGGCCACCGATCATCTGCGGGTCGCCCCCGGCGAGCGGGGTGCCGCGCAGACCATCATGGCGAGCGTACGGTCCGCGGCTCCCGGCGACACCGTGATGATCGCGCCCGGCCGCTACCACGAGGACCTGACGATCGACCGGGACGTGCGCCTGGTCGCCGAGCGTGGCCGCGGAACCGTCTGGCTCAGCGGCCCCGCTCCGGTCCGCGTCGAGGCAGCCGCCGCCCTCGTCGACCTGGTGTTCACCGGTACGGATCCTGCGGAGCCGGTGCTGGTGGTGGCCGGTGGCGCCGCCGAAGTGTCCGGCTGCGAGCTCCGCGACGGCCGGGTCGAGGTCACCGGAACCGCCGCCCCGGTGTTGCGGGACTGCCGCCTCACCGGCGCCCGGCTGGCCGGCCTGTACGCCCTCGGCGACAGCAGCACCCGGCTGGAGAACTGCGTGATCACCGGCATCGACGGGATCGGGGCGGTGGCGGGGGGTTCCGCGCGGCTGGTGCTGGACGGCACCTGGATCGGCCCGGTGTCCGGTTCCGGTCTGCGGGCGCGTGGCCGGGCCCGGGTCGAGATGGCCGGTGGTTCGATCACCACGCCGGGCCGGCACGGGATACTGGCCGAGGAGTCGGCGTCGATGACCGTACGCGACTCCGCGATGGACCACAGCGGCGCCGACGGTGTGCTCGTCACCGGCACCGCCCGGGTGGAGCTCATCGGCTGCCGGCTGACCGATGTGGCCGGGGCGGCCGTCGTCGCCGCCGAGAACGCCGACGTCGTCCTGACCGGGTGTGACGTCGACCGGGCCGGCGCGAGCGGGGTGGTCGGCAAGGGCGAGGCCACCGTGACGGTCGACGGTGGGACGGTACGTGGTTCCGGCGGCAACGGCGTCCTGGTCACCGACCGGGCCACGGCGACCCTCTCGGAGACGGTGGTGGGGCCTTCGGCCTACAGCGCGGTGCACGTCGGCGGCTCCGGACGGCTCCGCGTCGACGGCGCCTGGCTGGGCCCCTCGGCGGAGCACGGCCTGCACGCGGCGGGCTCGAGCGTCGTCGAGGTGATCGGCGCCCGGGTCCGGGACTGCGGTCTCGCCGGCCTCAGCGTGGAGGAGCACGCGGAGGCCACGGTGAACGGTGCGGTGTTCGACGGCAACCGCACCGGTGTGGCGGTCGGCTCGGACCGGACGGCGCGGATCACCGACTGTGTCGTCGCCGGAACCGACCGGGCCGGCGTGCAGGTCGGCGGCGGGTCGGTGGCGGCGCTGACCGGCTGCCGCATCGAGCGTCCCGGCACCGCGGGCATCGTCTTCGAGAAGGACAGCGGCGGCACCGTGGACGGTTGTTCCGTGCACGAGGCGGGCGGGTCCGGGATCGTGGTCTGGACCGGCGCCGCCCCGGTGGTGCGCGACAGCTCCTGCACCGGCGGAGCCAAGAACAGCCTGTTCGTGGCGGAGAGTGGCGGTGGCACGTTCACCGACTGCGTCTTCACCGGCAGCGCCTTCCCCGCCGTCCACGTCGGGGCCGCGGCCGACCCGAAGATCGTCCGGTGCCGGATCAGGGACACCGAGGTCGACGTCGACGTGGACGCCTCCGCCGAACCGGTCTTCGAGGAGATCCGGCTCACCGGCGTACCTCGCTCCCTGCTCCGGCCGGAGACGGTCGCCGCCGCGCCGTCGCCCGCCCTCTCGGGTGGCGCCGGTGGGCCGGTGCCCGCGCCGCGGACCGGCGAGCGGACGGCCGAGCAGTCCGACCTGCCGGACCTGTTGGCGGAGCTGAACGCGCTGGTCGGCCTGGATCGGGTGAAGCAGGACGTGGGCGCGCAGATCAAACTGATGCAGACGGTGCGGCGCCGTCAGGATGCCGGGCTCGCCGCGCCGCCGCTGAGCCGTCACCTGGTCTTCGCCGGCAACCCCGGCACCGGCAAGACCACCGTGGCCCGGCTCTACGGGCGCCTGCTGACCGCGCTCGGGATGCTGGAACGCGGCCACCTGGTCGAGGCGGACCGGACCTCCATGGTGGGCGAGTACGTGGGGCACACCGGCCCGCGCACCCAGGCGGTGTTCCGTAAGGCGCTCGGCGGCGTGCTGTTCATCGACGAGGCGTACTCGCTCGTGCCGCCCGGGCACACCAACGACTTCGGCCAGGAGGCGATCGCCACCCTGGTGAAGCTCATGGAGGACCATCGCGACGACGTGGTGGTGATCGTGGCCGGGTACCCCGAGGAGATGAGCCGGTTCGTGGCCTCCAACCCCGGCCTGGCGTCCCGTTTCTCCCGCACCCTGACGTTCGAGGACTACGAGCCGGCCGAGCTGACCGCGATCGTCGAGTCGCAGTGCGGGCAGCACGAGTACCGGCTGTCCGACGACGCACGGGAGGCGCTGCACGCCTATTTCGCCACGCTCGACCGCGCGCACGGTTTCGGCAACGGCAGGGCCGCGCGGCAGGTCTTCCAGCGGATGACCGAGCACCAGGCGCAGCGCGTCGCCGATCTGGCCGAGCCGTCCACCGAGGATCTGCTCAGGTTGACGGCTTCCGACGTGCCGGTGATCGGCGCCGCCCGCTGAGGGCCGGCACATGCCGAATCCGTGAACACGGCATGAAAATACCTTTTTCCTCCTAGATCAACATATCGGCGTACGAATAACGTCACCTGGACCGTCCTCAGTGCACAGTCGGCTGAGGCCGAGAAAGGTGCGTGTCCGCGATGACGACCACGGCCGGCGAGGATCTCGCAAGCTGGTTCGAACAGGTCCTGGTGCCGCAGAGCACTCCGGGACTGCGCCGCTACGTGCGCCGCCTGTTGCCCGGCGACCCGGACCGGGCCGACGACATCGTCCAGGAGACGCTGCTGCGGGCCTGGCGGAACCTGACGGTGGTGGCGGGCGCCCGCTCCCCCGAGGCGTGGCTCTCCCGCGTCGCCCGCAACGTCGCCATCGACTGGGCCCGCCGGCACGCCGCCCGGCCCACCGAGGTCGACGAGGACGTCACCGCGACGGTCTGGGAGCCCGGCGAGTACGCGTACGAGGCGGTGCTGGACCGGGCGGTGCTGTTCGGCGCGCTGCGAACCCTGTCACCGTTGCACCGGGAGGCGCTGCTCCGGGTGCACTACCAGGACCGGACACACACCGAGGTCGCGGGAACGCTCGGCGTGCCACCGGGCACGGTGAAGTCCCGGGCGCACTACGCCACCCGAGAACTCCAGCGGATCCTCGGCGAGCAGGGGGTCACGGGGCCGGCGTACTGAGGCCGCCCAGCTCCGCCGTCATGGTGCCGGGACCGGCCTTCGTACCCTCGGCCAGGACCGCCGCGACCACCGGGTCCATGCCGGCCGCGACGTACCGTTCGGTCAGCAGCGCCACGTACCGGGCCCGGATCACCGGGTCCGGCACGGCCGCCGGCGGGGCCGGAACCGTGGCCTGATAGTGGTTGCCGGAGCGGTGCACCGTCAGGAGCGGGGCGTCCTCCGGACCGAATCCCGTGATCGCGAAATCACCCTGCTCGATCTGGAACCGCACGCCCAGGGTGGACGCCAGCAACGGCAGGAACGTCTCCCCCCGCTCGTCGCCCCAGTACCTCTCCCAGCGCCCGACCGCGGTCCGCAGAGCCTCGAACTCCACCTCACGCAACGGCCGTGACGGGTCACGGTAGTGCTCCACGAACAGGTCACGTAGCGTCTCGTCGCTCAGGCCGCCCAGGTCCGGGCTCTCCCCGCGTACGGCCAGATAGTCGAGCATGTCCTGCATGCCGAGGGCGTCGTCGGCCAGATTCTGCGCGTCCGAGCCCGGCCGTAGCGGCACCTCCGATGCGGCGTGGGCACGGGCGACGGCGGGATCACCGCCGCCGGCGAGCTCCCGGGTACGCACGTCGAGGTACCGGTCCCGCAGCAACGACACCGGGAGCACCTGGCCGTAGCGGACGGTCCGGACCCCGTCGGCGTGCAGCCGGTCCAGAAGGCCCTGCCGGTCCAGCCCGTCGGCGTCCTGCCGCACTCTGCCGACCATGCTGTCACGCAACGGCGCCAGCACCCGCGCGGGTACGCCGTCCGGACCGAGCCCGTCCAGGTGCGCGGCGACCAGGGTGCGCAGCAGATCGGCTGCCTGTCCCAGTTCGGTGGACCGGGGCACCAGGCCACGCTGGTCGCGTACCGTCCTGGTGGTCCAGAGAGTCGCCTGGGCGCGCACGGCCGCGGGGTCGCCGAGCCAGGCGTGCAGTGCGGGTGAGCCGAGCCCGGCCGCGGCGAGGCGGTCGCGCACCAGCAGCGGATCGGTCGCGATCACCGCGTAGAGCTGACAGTAGCCGTCACCCGGCACATCGAGACGGGTGATCGACGGCGGCGACGGCACGCCCTCCGGCCCCACCTCGACATCCGCCAGCGACTCGGCCGGCGACGGCGGCAGCGGCACGCCCTCCGGCCCCACCTCCACGTCCCACACCGACCCGGCCGGCGACGGCGGCAGCGGCACGCCCTCCGGCCCCACCTCCACATCCGCCAGCGACCCGGCCGGCGACGGCGGCGACGGCACGCCCTCCGGCCCCACCTCCACATCCGCCAGCGACTCGGCGGGCGACGGTGGCGACGGCACGCCCTCGGGGCGGACCTCTTCCACGGTTCCGAGGTCGCGGAGGTGCCGGGCGAGGCTGCCCGGGTCGGCGACCGAGGCGGCCACGCCGAGGTGCTCGTGGCGGAAGCGGTCGAGCAGGTCGTGGTGGCGTTGCTCCAGTGCCCACCACCGGCCACCGGCCTGCTGCCATGCTTCGAGCAGCCCGGGGATCCGCGCCTCGATCGCCGCACGGGCCTCGCTGCCGGCCGGCTGGGCGTGGGCGTCGTAGCGGGCACCGTCGAGGTCGTCGGCGGCCTTCACGAACGCGTCGGCTGCCGCGGCCAGGTCGGCCTCGTTCGTCACGATCGCCTCGAACGACGCCCGCAACCCGTCGTCCTGCCGGTCGATGTCGAGAGCGGTGCGCACGTCGTGCAGCCCCATCCGTAGCGACACCGTGACGACCGGGCTGTCCGCGCTGACCGTCCGGGTGAAGCCGGCCGTCCGGGGCAGGCTGACGGTGACCTCCACCCGGCTCAGGTAGTCGATCAGCCCGGACCGGCTCTCCGGTTTCACGTTGCCCAGTTCACCGGTGGCGGTGTTGCCGCTGTCCGTGGCCGCCTGCAGGTCACCGGCCGCGATGCCCGGCCCGCCCGCTTCCAGCGCCTGGTAGGGGTCGTCGGCGTACCCTCGCCCGAGCAGCGGGATCCGCGGCGCCCGCAAGGTCTGCACCATCGTGTTCGTGCCCGTGCTGTAACCCGACGTCTGCTGCGGCGCGTGTTCCCGGAACACCCCGGAGCTGACACCGCTGAGCGAGGCCGCCTCGGGGACCAGCCGGATGGTGACCTTGGCCTGCTGGCCGAAGATCTGCGCGCTGGTCACGGCGGGAAGCTCCAGGCCGTCCGGCGTCAGCATCCGGGGTACGGCGGGCAGCAGCAGCTCCGGGGTGAGGCTCTGGTGGATCTGGTGCGCGCCGGCGTACCCGGGGGTGGCCAGCCGTTTCGCCGCGTCACCGAGCAGCCGCCCGACCGTACCCCGCAAGGTGGTGATCGGGGTGAGGTCCTCCGCGCTGAAGCGCGGCGGCAGCGGCAGGCCGTCGAGGGTGCGCCAGCCCGGCCCGCTCTCGGCCGGCGCGGCGATCCGGTACGTGGCCGGCGCCGTGCCCGGCCGGGTCCGCGGCGGGCGCAGGTCGTCGGCCCAGCGGTCCTGCACCACATGATCGTGCACGGTGAGCAGTTCGGAGTCGACCCGCTTGCCCTGGTCGAAGACGACCAGGGAGAAGGTGACCGGGAACCTCAGCCGGGCCTTGACGCCCCGGCCGGAGCTGATCTGCGTGTCGACGCTCGCCTGGCCGCTGCCCTGCGCGTTGGTCACCTGCGAGGAGCGGCCGATCATGTCGCCGAGCCCGGCCGCGAGGTTCTCGCCGTGGTGGTTGGACACGCCGGTGCCCGCCGCCCCCGCCATCATCGTCCCGCCGTGCGCGCGCTGCACCGTCGCGCCGGCGTCCCGCACATGTGTCGTCTTGATGTCCAGGTCGTCGTGCCCGGCGACGAAACCCTCCAGTCGCGGCGGCCCGGTCACCGTCGCCACCAGCCGTACGTCCCGTGCGTGCTGGGTCATCCGGCCCGGCGTCACGTGCAGCACGGACGCCCCGCCGTCGACCATGGCGGGCCAGTGCTGGGCGATACCCGCCGGAGTCAGCAGATGCAGCAGGCGGCGCCGGTTCAGCATCGGGTCGTCGAGGCCGGCGCCGGTCAGCGAGCCGAGGACCTTCTCCAGGGTGGCGCGCTGGGCCGGGTTCAGCCGGGTGAGGGCCGCGGTCATCGCCTCGATCATCGTGCCGGTGAGCGCGGGGGTGTCCCGGAACGCGTACAACCCGAGCCCGGGGCCGTGGCCGGGAAGCAGGCGCAGTTCCGCGGCGGGGCCGGGTGTCCAGGGCGCCCCGATTCCGGCCGTGTCGCCGCCGAGACGGGGCAGCAGCCCGAGCTTCGCCACGGCGTCGGCCGGCAGCCGCAGGTAGACGGCGTTGGTGATGACGCCGTCCCGGCGCACCGACTTGTGGTGGTGCAGCCAGTCGCCGGTACGCACGGCCTGCGGGATGATCGCGTACCGCGCCGGGTCGGTGGTCACCTCGGCGCCGACCGAGACCCGCATGTCGAACTTGACCAGGTACGACCGGGTCCGGCCCTTACGGTTGTTGAGGTTGCGCTCGATCGCCCCGGACAGGCTGCCGCTGTCCCGGTTCTCCCGGGAGTACAGCAACCGTTCGTAACCGGCGTTGATCAGTCCGCCGCCACCGCTCGTGCTCTTGCTGTCGCCGGGTTTGCGCAGATTCGCCGAGACGTTGCCGCGCAATGCGGTCTGCCACTCCCTGGTCCGGGCCGTGTCCACCTCGACACCACCGGCCGTCGCCGACTCGGTCGTGATCAGCCCGTGGGCCGGCATGATCTCCGGGTTGGTGAGCGCGGCCGAGACCACCAGGTCCACCGCCGCGCCGTCGTTCTCCGCAGCGACCTTGTCGACGTGCCATCGGCCTTCGATCATCGTGCGCAGCGCGCCGGCCTGCTCCGATTCGGTGAACCGGCGCAGCAGGCCGGCCCACAGCGGCATGCCCTCCAGCAGCGCGCCGGTGCCGCGCAGGCCGCCGAGCCGGGTCCGGGACGCCCGGTCGGCGTACAGCTGGGTGGCCTCGACGACGTCGCGGGCCAGCTTCAGCACGAACGGGCTGCCCGGCATCGCCTCGACGGAGAGCCAGTCGGACACGTCACTGCGCGGGGCGCCGTCCACCCAGTCCCGCAGCGTGCCGAGGTCGAACCGGGTCGCTCGCCGCACGTTCATCGGGTCGCCGCCGGTGTCACGCGGGGTGAGCACGGGGGGCCGCTCGATCGGCGCCGCGGTCACCGACGCGTTGTCGAACAGGACCGTGACCGGTCGCTGCCGGGTCAGCCGGTACCGGGTGATGGTGGCGTCGCCGATGTGCGCGACCTGCTTCGTCTCGGGGGCGGGCTGCCCGTCGGCGGGGCGCGGGAACCGTTGCCGGATCACCCGGCCCACCTTGACCCGCGATCCCGGGTCCCGGCCGAGGCGCTCGGTGTACGCGTACACCGAGACCCTGATCTCCAACTGGTTGCCGAACGCCTGCGAGTCCGGGCTGCCGCCGTTGAGCCGCACCTGCTGGCCGGTGAGCTGGGCGCCGCTCTGCCGGCCGAAGCGGCCGCGCAACTCCAGCGCCCCGGAGGGCACCAGCGCCGTCGCCACCTTGCCGACCAGCCGGAAGACACCGCCGCCCTCGACGGCCGCGCCGGCCCGCCACTGCCCGCCGGCCACGATCTTCTGCTGCGTCCCGTCCACTCGCGAGTGGCGGACCCCGGTGCCCTTCTCGACGCCGGCATGGGTGAAATCACCGGCATAGCGGCCGGTCACGTGCACCACGAGATGCCGGGTCTGGAAGGCCGAGGTACGGACCAGGTCGGCGACGAGCCCGGAGGTGAGCAGCGCCGGCATCCCCTGGCGGAGCCCGGCCGGGGACAGCACCCGATCCAGTTCGGACTGGTTGACCTGGCGTTCGTTCGGCGCCTGCGCGTCGCCCATCCGGGTCGCCTCGGGACTGCCGAACTTCGGCAGGAAGCCACCCTCGAACCGGCGGACCAGGGCGGTCACGTCCGCGTGCAGTTCGGCGAAACCGGTCAGACCGTAGGTGACCGACCGGCCACCGGTGAGCGCGTACGGCGGCACATGCCACGTCAGCGGTGACGGGAGGAAGGTACGCTGCCCGGTGATCAGCTCGGTGATCTTCTCCTGCGGAAGCCGCCCGAGCACGACCAGGTCGACGGTCATCGGCGGGACCGCGCCGTCGGTGAACGGCATCCGGGACCCGTACGTCTCCCGCAGCGCCGATGTGACCGTGAGCCGGAAGTGCGCCTCCACCGCGACGTTCGCGACGTCCTTGAACTCGGTGCCGGCTCGGGTCATGCCGCTCTGCCCGGCAGTGGCGGCCGTCGAGCGGAAGAAGCCTCCGAAGAGGCGGAACTGGGTGAAGGCGGCGGCGAAACCCCACCGGATCGGCACCACCGAGATCGCACCACCGACCCGGCTGATCTGCGTCGTCTTCGTCCCGGTGGTGAGACCCGGCTGCCAGCGGAACGACGACCTGCCGATGTCCGCGCGCACCAGCAGGTCCGGCAGCACGGCACGCAGTTCCAGGGAGAGGGCGTGCGAGCCGTGCTTGCTGGTGATCAGCGGCGGGTGCACCGGGCCGTCCAGAGCCGGCATCAGATTGGCGAGGATCGACGATTCGGCGAACAGGCCACGTGCCTCACCGGCGCCGATGGTGCCCGGGACGACCGCCTTGGTCGGGGCGAGCCGGGTCAGGATCTCCTCGGCCACCCGGTTCCAGCCGGTGGTGGGGGTGTCGCCGTCGTGCAGGTCGAGCCCGGCGGTGAGGATGCGGACCGGGGTGAAGTGCTCCACCAGCATCGCGGTCCGCTCGGCGGCGACGTCGATCCTGGTGGCGGTACGGGGTGTCGCGGTGGCGAGATCGTCGACGGAGCGGAAGGCCACCGCGGCGGTCACCGGTGGGGCTGTCGTCGCGGGGCCGGTGACCGGTCCGCGTACGTCCGTGGCCGTCACCTGGAACCGGACCGGCGCTTCCACCAACTGCGAACCGGAGCCGCTGCGCACGTTGTGCGAATCGGTCAGCCGCACCGTCGTCTCGACCGACTCCTGCGGCCGTGCCAGCGCCACCTCGGCGCTGCCCCCGGCGCCGTAGCCCAGACGTTGCGGGAACATCACGCCGGCCCCCAGCGACCCGTTCCCGCCCGAGGTCACCACCTGCTTCGAGCCACCCGCCTGATCCGCGCGGGTGTCGAACTTCGCCCGGTCCGCCGACTGATCCACCACCCGGGCGGCGGCCACGTCAGCGACCGGCTCCACCGTCACCCGATGCCAGCCGTACGCCCCGTCGCGCACATCGAAACTGCGCCCGCCGGTCGTGAAGAACGACTGCGGATCGTCCCGCAACGCCTGCCCGATCTCCGGCGCCCGCACCGCCCGCTCCGCCAGGATCGGGACGTCGCCCCGCCAGGAGCCGTCCATCCGCGCCCGGACGACGGCGTTCACACTCTCGTCCAGCTGCCGGATCAGGACGTCCACGCCGGCGATGGTGTCGACCTCGTACAGGTAGTGAGGGTGGTCGTGGTACAGGCCGGGCAGGGAGTTCGCCGGGACCAGCTCCGGCGGGTTCACCGAGGTCAACGGCATCTGTTCCGGCGGATCGATCATCTGCAGCGGGATCCGCTCCGGCGGCGCGATCGTCTCGGTGACCTTCGGCGGGATGTCGATGCCGGTGGCCCAGAAGTCACCGGCGCGGTGGCCCGGCTCGACGAGCGTGACCGGGTCGGGCACGGGCGAGCCGGAGAAGTGCGGGGCGAGCACGTCGGCGATCTGGGCCAGCGCGCCGGGCGTGAGCACGTACTCGCCGTCGCCGTCGTGGCCGCCCATCAGGTCGCCGTGGACGTGACCGGGCTGTGCCGGCCCGTGCAGCAGCGCCCCAGGCGGCGGCTGGACGTCCTTGACACCGAGGTAGTGCACCACCTCGTGGGCGTAGGCCGCCGGCGGGCGGCCCGCGGCCCAGGTGGCCTGGTTCGTCGCAGACCCGGGCCCGGCCACGGTGACGTGCGCGTGCGCGCGCGCCGGGTCGTCGACGAACTCGACCGACACCCGGATCGGCACGTCCGTCCCGGGCAGCCGGTAGCCGGGCGCGTTGAGAAACCGGTCGACGCCGGTCAGGGTGCCGGCCCGCACGTCGGCGAACCCGGCCGCGTCGCCGCCGAGATGAACCCGCAGCGTGAAGAGCATCTCCTGGTCACCCGCGGTGAGCTGGTAGCGGACCGCCACACGCTCACCGCCGGCCGGTGGACGGGTCACCTTCGGCGGATCGGCCTCACCGGCACGCTCGAAGCGGAAGGCGTCGTCCAGCGGCGTCCACCGTTCCGCGTCCACCTCGACCACGCGGGGTTCCGGCGCTCGGCCGCCACCGAGCAGGTCCCGCGGCGGCATCGTGGTCGTCTCCGCGACGGGCGGCCGCTGCGGGGCGGTGAGCTGGGCCACCTCGTCACCCGGTCGGGTCCGGGGCGGCTCCGGCGATGCGGCGTCACCCTTCGGCGCGGCCGGCGGCTGCGGCGAACCGGCGTCACTCTTCGGCGCGGCCGGCGGCTGCGGCGAACCGGCGTCACCCTTCGGCGCGGCCGGCGGCTGCGGCGATGCCGCGTCGCCTTTCGCGGCGGCCGGTGGCTCCGGCGCCTTCACGACGGTGGCCGGCACGTCCGGGAAGACCAGCGCGCCCACGTCGCCGCCCGTACCTCGCGGGCCGGCCGGCCCGTCACCACCGCGCGGCGCCGCCGGGCCGGGATCGACCACCGTCGGCTCGTCACCACCACGCAGCGCGGCGAGCCGATCGGAGAGAGTGGTGTGCTCGGCGGCGTTACGGGCGCGCAGTTCCGGCGACAGCCCCGAGAGAGCCTCGTCCACCCGCGAGCCGAGGGACCGTGTGTGGTCCGGCGCGGACAGCGCGGCGTCGATCCGGGCGCCGGTCTCCGCCCGGAACTCGGCGATCCGGGCGGAGTAGCCGGTGTGCACGACGTCCAGGCCGGTGGGATCGTCACCGACCCGGGCCAGCAGGTCCTGCCAGGCTCGCTGTTCCGCGGCGGGAAGCGGGCCGGACCCGTCGCGGATCTCGGCCAGGCCGGCGTCCCGGCGCAGCGTGCCGACCCGGTCGTGATAGCGGGTCAGCACGTCGAGGTCGGCGGCCTCGTCGGCGGCATGGGCGAATTCCGCGTTCCAGCGGGCGTGCTCGGCCGCGCTCATGCCGGGAACGCCGTCCCTCAGCGCGGCGAGCCGCTTCGCCAGGGCGTCGTCCGCCGGACTGTGGGTGGGCACGTCCGGCAGGTTCGGGAGGTCGCCCGGAGCGAAGTCGCCACCGCCGCGCAGGTTCTGGAGCCGGGCCTGCAACTCCAGGGTCTCCAGTTCCGGATCGGGGGCCGCGCCGCCGCGCAGGTCGTCGAGCCGGGCCCGCAGATCCGGGGAGTCCGTTCCGGGGCCCCGGGCCGGTCCGTCGGGCAGCGCGTCGAGGCGAGCCCGCACATCGCCCGGATCGTCGCCGGCTGCCCCGGCCCGGTCCACGCCCTCGTCGGCTGCGCCGCCGGACGGCGGGTCCGGCAGGTCGCCGAGTCTCTGCAGGGTGAGACTCTCGGACAACGCGTTCTCGTACGCGTCGAGCAGCGCGTGCAGTTCGCCGGTGCGCCCGGCGGCGGCCGCCCGTTCGATACCGACCGCGTGTTCGAGCCACGTGACCTTGTCCATGCCGAGCTGGGCGGCCCGGTGGTGCCCGGCGTCGATGTGTGTGCGGAAGTCGTCCAGCCGCTGGTGCACGATGTGCCGGTCGATCCGGTCGTGCAGCGTGGTCAGGTGTCGCGCCGCGTCGCCGTGCCGCCCCTGTTCGACGGCGGTACGCACGTCCGTGCTGATCGACCGCCACTCGTGGCGCGGTAGATCCACCCGGCGCGCGTCGGCGACGAGCTGATCCAGGCGTACGGTGAGCTCGGCGCCGCCGGAGGGGACAACCGGTGGGGTCCGCGGCACGTCGGGAAGGTTCAGCACCCCGTCGGTGCGGCCGAGCGCGTCCAGCCGGGCCTGCAGCACCGCGTCGTCGGCCCGGACCGGTTCACCGGCGCGGCCCGGCCCACCGATTGCCGGCGGCTGTTCCGCGCGGGCCAGGCCCAGGTCGTTCTCCAGGCGTTCGAGACGCTGGATCGCCGTGACGCGGGCGATGCCCTCCGCCGGTGACAACGCCGGAACGTCCGGGAAGGCGGCCGGGTCCAGTTCGGTGGGCCCGTCGCCTCCGCGCAGCAGGTGCAGCCGGTGTTCCAGATCCAGGCCGATCATCTCCGGTGACGGTTCGTCGGTGCCGCGCAGTGCGGCCAGCCGCGCCTCCAGCGCGCCGACGCCGTCGTCGATCGCGTGCGTCGGCACCGGCGGCAGGTCCGCGAGGCCGGGCGCCGGGCCGGGTTCCGGGGCCGAGCGCAGCCGTTCGAGACGCAACTGCAGCTCCAGGCCGGCCAGATCCGGTGACGGCTCGTCGGTGCCGCGCAGCGTGACGAGGCGGTCCTGCAGCAGTCGCAGCTCCTCCCCGACCGGTTCGGCCGGTTTCGGCGGGGTGACGTCGACCCTGGCGACGGCGGCGGGGCCGGGCATCGCCGGCTGCTCGATGCGGATGCCGTCCGCGGTCCGGCGGACCAGAGACTCGGCCACCCGTACGTCCTTCTGCGCACGGGCGATCGACAGCGCGTCCCCGGAGGCGTTCGCCAGCGTGTCGTGGGCGCGTTTGAGCTGATCGAGCGCTTGCAGGTGGGTGAGTTGCGCACCGGCCTGGTCGGGGCGGGGCGGCTGGTGCGGCAGGCCGGCCGGCGAGGGGACGCCGGCGTCGAGCCGGCCGGCCGGCGGCGTGTCCGCCAGCAGGCCCATGGCCCGGTTGAGGGAGATCTCCGGCGACGTGACGTCCAGGCGGCCGAACGTCGTGCCGGACGGCAGGTGGGGGGTGGCGCCATGCTGGACGGCACGCAGGCCGCCGAGGTCGGCCCGGCCGGCGAGGCCCACCTGCACGGTGGGCGTCGCGCCGCCGGGCAGGTTGGCGGGGATGATCCCCTTCTCCGCCGCACCGAGGTTGAACGAGACTCCGGTGTCGGAGATCCGGACCGCACTGATGTCGCCGGTGTTGAGGGCCCGGATCTCGGGGCTCGCGAAGCCGGCCAGCCCGTCCACTCCGCCGGTGAACCGGTTGAGGCCGGCGCCCAGGTCGCCGATCCGCAGGCTGGGTGGCGTGACCGCGCCGATACCGCCCGGGACGTGCGGCTTCACCTGGGCGACGCTGGTGTCGAGAGCTCGGAGCGTCGACGTGTCGATCTTGTTGATCAGACCCAGGTCGACCGCGCCCGGCATATCGAAAGCGGCGCCGCCGCCGGGACGCAGCCCGGGGAGGCGAGGCATGCCCGGCAGTTCCGGGGTGACGAGCGGACCGCGCGAGCCGAGGCCGACCGGGCCCTTCAGTCCCGCGAGATCGGGCGTCGCGAGTGGCCCGCGCAGCCCGGCGAAGTCGGGGCCGACGGCCGAGACGCCGTTGCCGCCGGGCGCCCGCACCCCGCCGAACGAGTTCTCGGTCAGGTCCGGCAGGTGCAGGCCGCCCGGGCTGAAGTGGATGCCGCCGCCCGGCGGCGTACCGCCGGGTTTGACGATGCTGACGGTGGTGATGCCCTCGGCGAGCCGTACGCCGCCGCTGAGCGCGGCCAAGCCGGCGTACGGCTTCATTGCCAGCCCTCGGCCCAGTACGCCGAGTTTGAAGGCACCGGCCACCCCGAACCGGCCGATCTCGTGCCCGGCGAGCGGCAGGAAGATACGCAGCCACTTCCAGCCGCCGAACTCCTGCTTCAGGAAGTTGCCGGTGGTGATCGCACCGTTCTTCAGGGACCGCCCGAGGCCGGCGGCGAAACCCGGGAGCGCGGTCGCTCCCCGGACCACCGCGTTCGGCACCGTCTTGAGCGTGAAGTTGGTCAGGGTGACGAACCCGCGCACGGCCAGGCCGTCCAGGGAGCTGACCACCTTGGGGATGGCGAGCGCCCCCACCTTGACGGTGTTGCCGAGCGTGACGGCGATGTCGCCGACGCCGCGCAGCACCGTGGTGAGACTGAAGGTGGACACCATGCGCCAGAAGTCGCCGATGCCTTTGCCGAGGGTCTGCACGCCGGCGCCGGTGAACGCCTTGAGGTTGCGCCACGCGGTGCTGGTCAGCTTCACCAGGTCACCCAGGGCGATCAGCGGCCTGGTGCTGGGGCCGAGCAGTCCGAGCAGGCCGAGGACCAGGCCGAGGGCGTTGGTCTTGCCGCTGGCGAAGTCCACCATCGCCTTCACCGCCAGGGCGGCGTTCATGCCGAAGGCGATCAGGCCGAGCGGGCCGCCGATGAAGATCGCGACGATCGTGATGACGAGGGTGATCCAGCCGAAGACCTCCCAGAAGATGTCGCACGCCGACTTCGGTGTCTTCGGTGAGGTGATGAATCCGGCGGCGTCGCGGATCGCCTGCTGCGCGGTGGAGGCGGCGCGCTTGAGGTCGGCGCCGGCCGCTTCCGCGTCCGCTTTCAGCGTGGCGAGCCGGGCCTCGTCGCCGGCGGCCCCGGCTGCCTCGTTGCGCGCCCGATCGGCGCGGGCCTGGGCCTCCCGCAACGCGGAGACGTACGAGCGGATCGCCGGGCCGGCCGCCGAGAAGGCCTGCTTGACGCCGGCGACGAAGCCGCGCATCTCGGTGCTGACCTGTTCCCGCAGCCAGTCGGCGGTCTTGCCGACGAACGCGCCCTCGCCGCTCTTGGCGACCACCTGGCCCAGCCCGGTGTCGGCGGTCTCCGCGTTGCGGGCCATCGCGTCCATGTAGTCGGCGACCGCGAGCAGCACGTCGGGATCGCCGGGCGTGGGATCGCCGGACATCTTCAGCGCCGACCAGTCCCCCGGGCGTTCTGCCACCACTGCCTCCGCACGACCCGTACCGATGTCCCCTCTGTCTGACGCGGCGGCGGTGCGCGGTGGTTCACGGTGAACCTTCCGCGGGGCCCCGCGCGTCGAACCTTCGGGGAGACGAGAGGAGCGTGCGCCGGTGGCCGACCTGGTGCTCGACTACGCGCTGCTGCATCAACTCGCGGGCAGCATGCGCGAACTGAAGGCGAAGATCAGAACGGACGTCGAGACGGGTTCCCGGCGTGCGGTGGTGACGTCGAACGGCGCGGTCGTCAGCTCCGCCCAGGTGGGCAACGCATCGGTGTACGCGGCCCTCAGCGCGTTCTTCTACGCCTGCCACAGCCCGTTCAAGGACTCGATGGAGCTGCTGGACAAGCTCGCCGACAACTTCGACGGAATCGCCAAGGCGTTCTTCGACGTGGACGCGGACTTCGGCGGCAAGGTGAACACCGCCCGGTTGCAGGCCCACATCGGCCAGTGGCAGGCGGACACCAAGGCGTACGAGCACTACCTCGACATCAAGGACAAGAACGTCACGTTCCAGTACTACGACGAGAACGGCGACCTGAAGACGGCGACCATCCCCCTGTGGAGCGGCCCGCCGCCGCCCGAGCCGGGCGCCGTCCCGACCGAGATCGACGGCACCGGCACGGTGGGCAGCAACCACACCACGGCGAAGCTGGACGAGGACGGCAACATCGTCTCGGAGACGACGACCGTGCAGTCCGGTGACGGGCTGACCTACACCGAGACGACCGATTACACGTACGTCGACACCGACGGCGACGGTGTGCCCGACGTCGTCGACTACACGTCCACGATCACGCACTCGGACGGCAGCACCGAGACGATCGAGAAGAAGACCGATCCGGACGGCTCCTACGTCGTGACGTCGAAGACCGACGAGGGCACCACCACCAGCACGGTGACGCCGACACCGGACGGCGGCTCGCACAACGTCACGGTCGACACCGAGGGCGAGACCACCACGACCGACATCGTGGTCACCGGCGACGGCACCGGGACGAAGACCGTGGTCGGCCCGGACGGCACCGACGTCTACACCGGCAACCCGAAGACGGGCCAGTGGACCCTTCAATCGCACGAGGATCCGCCGGCCGAGGACGACGACTACTACTACAACTATCCCGTCTGACCCACTGGAGCACACATGCCCAACATCACCGTCGACTTCGAGAAGGTGAACGCGGTCTCCACCAACCTCAACCAGGTGGTGTCCAGCACCGTGCCGCGGCTCACCTCGCTGCAGAACGCCGTGGCCCAGCTGCTCACCAGCGACGGCGGGCTCTGGCTGCAGAAGTCGAGCCCCACCCTGAGCGCCCAGTACAAGGAGTTCAACACCTCGGTCACCGCCGCGGTGCAGAACATCACCAGTTTCGCCCAGCAGTTCCAGAACATCGTCGCGCAGCTGCGGGCGATGGACGACGCGATCACCCAGTCCAGCTCGGGCAGCTGACCGGCCGGCCACCGCACACAGGGAGACACCATGGCAGAGGTAAACGTCGATTACGAGGCCGTCAAGAGCGTGGCGGCCCGCCTGACCTCGGAAGGCAGCGAGATCTCCGGCGAGCTGTCCACGTTGCAGGCCAACGTCACCGAACTGCTGACCAGCCAGGGCGGGTTGTGGCTGCAGCAGTCCAGCCCGGTGATGAGCGCCCAGTACACCGAGTTCAACGCGTCGCTGACCAAGGCGATCGCCCAGCTCGACACGTTCGCGCAGAGCTTCAACATGATCACGAAGAACCTCGCCGAACTGGACGCGGGGCTGGCCAAGCCGTCGAGCTGAGACGACCGGCGCACACGACGGCGCCCCCGGCTCGGTGGAGCCGGGGGCGCCGTCGTGGCGTCAGCGCAGCACGGTGTGCGGGATCGCCACCGAGCTCAGCGCCCCGCTCGCCGGGTCCGGCACGTAGCCACGGCCGGGACGGCTCCCGGAACGCAGCAGCGCCGGCGGCACGCGTACCCCGACCAGGTCACCCTCCAGCGTGGACTGCGGCGCGAGCAGGACGCCCTGCCGGGATCGGCGGGCCTCGGCCATCCAGCCACCGAGCGCCTGGGTGAGCGTCTCGGCCGTGCCGGCGTACGCCAGACCGATGCCCCGGTCCCGTCCGGTCGCCACCACCTCGCGCAACACCTGGTCCACCGGATTCGCGAAGCCGAGCAGGTCGACGTCGTCGACGAGCACCACCACCGGCCCGCCGGCCGCCGCCACCGCGGCGGTCACCACCGCCGGGTCCGGTTGCGGTCCCTCGATCACCTCGGCCCGGCCGTGTACGGACAGCCTGCGCAGCGGTGACTCCCGTGGGGTCAGCACGACCAGCGCGGTACCTCCGGCCAGCAGGGAGACGGCCAGCGTGGCGAGCGTGTTGCTGCGACCGGAACCGGGCGGCCCGGCGATCAGGAAGGCGCTCTGCCGGCCGGCGAAATCGACCGGCACCGGCGCCGCCGCGTCGCCGCCGAGGCCCAGCAGACCTCGCAGCGGACCCCGCTGCTCCTGCGGCACCTGGGCGAACGCGTCGGCGAAGGTGACCGTCGAGGGCAGCACCGCGACCGGGAACGGCCGGCGCTGTGCGGGCACCGCGCTGTCGCGGGCCCCGCTCCGCGCCGCGATCCGGCGCATCGCCTCGGCCTGAGCCTGCCCCGACGGATCCGCGGCGAGCAGGGCCACCTGCAACTCGGCCCGGTCCACCGAACTCCAGCCGCGCCCCGGCGGCACCACCTCGGGCACCCGGCGCGGGTTGACGCCCATCGAGGCGTAGTCGGTGCGGTCGGTCATCCGCAGCATGATCCGGTGATCGTTGAGGCCCGCGGCACGGCCGGAGATCAACCCTCGCTCCGACGACATGACCAGGTGCACGCCGGCCGCCGGGCCCTCCCGGAGCAGACCGAGGACCAGCTCGTACAGGCGGCCGCCGTCGTGCTCGGTGAGGACCGCGGACAACGAGTCCCAGCCGTCGACCAGCACCACCAGGTGTGCCGGGCGTTCCGCTTCGGGCAGCACCGCCCGCAACTCGTCGAGACCCGCGCAGGAGTGCCGGCCGAGCGCCTCGTGGCGGCGTGCCGCCTCACCGCTGAGCCTGGTCAGCAGCCGCTCCAGCCGTTCCATGTCGGCGCGCGGCACCACCGCGCCGCAGTGCGGGAACTCGGTGAGCGCCGCCATCGCGCCGCCGGCCGCGTCGATCGCGTACAGGTGCACGTCGGCGCAGGAGTTCCCGCGGGCCAGGGCCGAGGCGAGGGTACGCAGCAGCTGCGAGCGCCCGGAACGGGAGGCGCCGAGCACGTACAGGTGCCCCAGCCTGGTCAGGTCGCAGGTCAGGACCCGCTGCGCCTGCTGTTCGGGCAGATCGGCCAGCGCCCAGGGCACCGGCCGCAGCCCGCCCGCCGGGCGTTGCGGCGCCGCCAGGTCGTCGAGCAGCACCGTCGCCGGCAACGGAGGCAGCCAGGGACTGGGCTGTGGTTCGCAGCCCGCGTCCCGGGCGGCCGCACCGATCGCGTCGACCAGCACGTCCAGGTCGGTGGGGGCCGGCTCGTCGCTGTCCGGCGCGTCCTCCGGGGCCTCGGCGGGTGGTGGCAGCGCCCGGCCGAGGCGCGACCAGGGCAGTTCGATACGGGAGACGGGCAGGACCGGGCGGGCCGCGTCCTCGTCACCGGAGCCGTCGTGGTGGACCGCGCCGGCGTACGCGGTCTGAAACGGGACCGTGGACCGGTGCGCGAGACGCACCAGCGCACGCCCGGGAACCGTGGCGGGGATCAGCGCGGCGTCCGGCACGTCGATGACGTCGCTGCTCTCCATCGGGTCGGTGACCCGCAGCGCGATGCGCAGGTTGGTGTTGGCGCGGATGTCGCCGGTCACCACACCGGCCGGGCGCTGGGTGGCGAGGATCAGGTGGATGCCGAGCGACCGGCCCCGCTGGGCGATGCTGACCAGGCCGGGGATGAAGTCGGGCACCTCCCGGGCGAGGGTGGCGAACTCGTCGATCACCAGGACCAGCCGCGGCACGGCGGGCAGCTCCGGGTCCCGTTGCCGCATCGCCCGGTAACGGGGCAGGTCCTTGGCGGCGACCCGGGCCAGGATCTCCTCCCGGCGGCGCAGTTCGGCGCTCAGCGACTCCAGGGCGCGCGTCACCAGGGCGCTGTCCAGGTCGGTGACCATGCCGAGGGTGTGCGGCAGGCGTACGCATCCGTGGAACGCGCTGCCACCCTTGTAGTCGACGAGCACGAAGGTCAGCTCGTCCGGCCGGTTCACCGCCGCCAGCGACGCCACCATGCTCTGCAGCAGCTCCGACTTCCCGGCGCCGGTGGTGCCGGCGACCAGCGCGTGCGGGCCGTCGCGGACCAGGTCGAGCGCCACCGGCCCGTCGAAGCCGGCGCCGATCACGAAGGTGGTGGAGGCCGGCTGGGCGGCCCAGCGGGCGACCAGGTCCTGCGGGCTCGGCGGATCGGCGCCGAGCAGGGTCAGCAGGCCGGCCCGGTCCGGCAGGCCGGCGGACTCGTCGGGAGTCACGTCCCGCAGCGGCGCCATCGCCCGGGCCACCCGCTCGCACCATGCGGGGGTGACCGCGTCGGGGCGTACCGCGCCGGCTTCGGGCACACCGGTCTGCCGGACGGTGAGGCCGTCGGCGTCGGCCCGTACCACGGCGGTGCACTCCTCCGGCAGCAGCCGTTCCTCCGCGTCGAGGCAGACGGCGAAGACGCGTACCGCCGGGCCGTCGGTCAGCACCTGCACCATGCCCGGCACCTCCCGCAGCCGCCGGGCGCCGTCGACGATCAGCAGCACGTCGGGTTCGGTGAACATCACCTGGCCGAGCTGGGAACCGCGGGCCTTGACCCGGGCGGTGATCAGCGACACCAGCTCGGCGACCCGGTTCGCCACCGTCTCCGGGTCGTTGCCGACCAGGCTGTACGGTCGCCCCGCGGGAGCGCCGCCGTCAGCGGGGCGGCTGTGCGGCAGCCACCGGATCCAGCTCCACCGGTCCTCCCCGCCCGGTTCGGTGAGCAGGTGCACCCGCAGGTCCCGGGGGCTGTGCAGCGCGGCGGCCTGAGCGACCAGCCAGCGCGCCACGGCATAGCTGGTCCCCGGATCCCCGGCGAGGCCGATCACGCCGCGTTCCACCAGGTCCACGGTGATCGGCACGTCCGGTACGGTCCAGCGCAGGTTCCGCTCCCCGTCCGGGCGCGCCGGGTCCTCCACCTCGATCAGCGACGGCTGATCGGTCGTGCCGACCCGCAGGACCAGGTGGTCGGGGTCGCGGCGGCGCCGTTCCCAGAGCCGGCGGCCGGGCCCCACCACGGTGCGGAAGACCGTCGCGGGGTCGGGCGACGCCGCGCAGCGCGCAAGCCGCTCGTCACCGACGGCGGCGGCGAGGGCACGCACCTGGGCGGCCCGTTTCACCTGATACTCGGCCAGGTCGGTGCGGTACTTACGGCGGCCGCTGCGCCGGTCGGTGTACCAGCTCGCCAGCGCCAGGATCGGGCTGAACGCCATGATGACCAGATAGAACAGCGAGTCGAAGACCAGGACGAACGTCAGGCCCATCACCATCGGCGCGAGCGTGAGCAGCACCGGGATCGGGCGGCGGCCCGGTTTCACCGGAGGAGCCGGGAACCGCTGCTTGGAGAAGAGCAGCGGCGGCACGATCCGCGGCGGCCGGTTGAAGTCGAGCACCGGTACGTCGGTGGCCGCGGTCACGGCCGCGTCCGGGGCCTCTCGTTCGACCAGCCGCAGCAGCGTGCCGGCCACCGCCAGGTCCGTGCCGGGTGACCAGCGGTGGGCGCCGTCGCGGCGGTCCTGCGGCGGCACGGCCACATCGGCGGCGTCCGGCGGTCGCGGGACGGCCAGCCGTACCCCGCTGTCGTCCGCGGTGGTGACCCAGGCGTGCCCCTGCTCGTCCACGGTCAGCCGGGCGCCGTGCCGGGGCAGGCCGGGACCGCCGGGGTCGATGGCGCAGCCCGGGGCGGCGCCGATGTCGTGGGTGCCGAGCCCCACCGGCCAGATCCGCCCCGCGGCCGGGCCGCCGACCGCGTGCACCTCCAGCCAGTGCACGCGGGCGTCGCCGGGCAGCTCCCGTACCGGTCCGTCCGGGGCCGGGGCGCCGACGCCCACCCGCACCCCGGAGAAGAGGCCGGCCTCGCTGACGGTCCGGCCGGGTTCCAGGCGCCCACCGTCGAGGTACAGGCCGGCGTCACCGTCGACCTGCTCGGCGAGCGCGTGCACGGGGGTGTCCACCTGGACGTCGAGCGCGACGTCCCGGGTCTCCTCCGGTGAGACGAGGGTGAGCAGCGTACGCATCATTTCTCTCCGGGGCGGGCGGTGACGGCGTCGAGTCCCACGGCCACCGGGATGGCCGTGCCGATCTCGGGTTCGATCAGGTCGTCGGCGGCGGGGCGGGGCGGAGGGGGGACGGGTTGCTCGTCCGCCCAGTTCGGTACCGGCGCCGGCGGGGTGGCACCGGTACCGGCGTCGGGCCGGCCGTCGCCCGGGCCGATCATCAGGCGGGACGGCAGGCGAGCGCCGCGCGGCGGATCACCGGACGGCGGGCTGTCGGCGGATCCGGCCCGCTCCAGGCCCGGGCCGACCGGGGCGGCGTAGGCGTCGACCCCCAGTTCCGGCGCGACGACCCGGCCGGCACTGGTGACCCGCAGCCGCCACCGGGAGCCGGGGAGGTAGCCGGACACCAGTACCAGCAGGCCGCTGTCGCGGGCGGTGAGTTCCGCGATCCGGGCCGCGCCGGACGGCTCCGGGGCCCGGCACACCAGCACCGTACGCGTACCCACGGTGACCGGGCGGTTCCGCAGCTCTCGTAACGCCTCGTCGAGAGCCGGGCCGTCGTCGGCCACCCTCAGGTCGCCGACACGCGTACCGACCGCCGTCCGTAGCTGCGCCGTGATCGCGGCGGCGAGCCGGGCGGCCGGGCCGGTGGCCCCGTGCACCGAGACGACCCCCGGGCTGCGGGCCAGATCCAGCAGCACCAGCTCGTCCCCGGCGACACCCACCAGCACCGGCAGCGGCCCGGTCTGCCCGTGCTCGCCGATGATCGGCGGGCCCGGGACGTCCGGGACCTCCGGGGCCTCCGGGAGCGGCGGCAGCGGCCCGGTGGCCTGCCAGCGGCGCGCGCCGATGGCGCGCCACGGGGAACCGGCCGGCCCGGGCTCGGGCAGGTCGCCGGGTCCGGCCAGACCCACGCCGAAACGGCCCTCACTCAGCATCACCTGATACGGCCAGCAGTCCGCTCTGTCTCGGACGGCCCGTCCGGCCGACACCAGAACCGTGCCGGCGTCCGCGACCGGATCCCCGGCGGTGAACCGGTCGGCGATCAGGCGGACGGCACGGCGCAGACGGATCAGGTCGACGGCGGGCGCGGCCAGATCCCGTACCACCGCTTGCAGGAAACGACGGGCACGCCGCAGCAGGTGCCGCAACCCGTACCGGCGGTCGAACCAGCGCAACGCGACCACCAGCAGGATCACCAGTTCGGCGACGGCCAGGCCGATCAGCAACGGCTGGCGATGGTCGTCGAGATAACGGCCGATCTCCGCCCAGGTCGGCATGCTCACACTGATCCCCTCCGACGGCACTCCCCGATGTGGAACTGACCGCTCCGGGCGCGCGCACCCGTCGATCATGGGGATGTTAGCGACGGCCATCGTGGTACCTCTCACGGCATATCCGCAGGTCAGGCCGACACCCGAGGGCTAGAACCGACCTTTGCGGACGGTCATGAAATCTCGGTGACCAAAGCCCTCCGGCGTACCACGACGATGTTCACCGACCCGTCACCCAGGACGGGTGATCTTGTCGATCACGCACGCCTACGGTCCACTTCGCACAGAACCGGCCGATCACGGCCATGGCGGACCATCGGAGGATCCCGCTCGTGACGCTCCACCCGGTCGCGGCGGCCACCGCCGGCGACGTCCTGCGCACCACGCTGCTCTGGTCACTGGCCGGCGCACTGGCCCTGTCGATGCTCGTGCTGGGCCTGCTCCTGCTGCGCCGGCAACGGCGGGCCCGGCTCCGACGGGTACGGGCCACCGACAACCACGACGACCCGTTCCGCACCGGCGGCCTGCCCGTCCTCGCCACCCCGAACCGCCGGCGCCTGCGCCTGCCCCGCGGCGCCCGGCCGCGTATCCGTCCCCGCACGGCCGCTGTGGCCGCCGTCCTGCTGCTGGTGACGGCCGGCACCGCGCTCTGGTGGGGACGCGACACGGACACCGCCGCACCCGCCGCCCAGCCCGCCGCCGCCTGCCCGGACGTACGACTGCGGGTCGCCGCCGCACCGGAGATCGCCCCGGTGGTGCGGCAAGCGGCCCGCACTCTCGATCCCGACGGCGGCGAATGCGGGCCGATCACGGTCACCGCCGAGGAACCGGCGGTCACCGCCGAGACGGCACAGCGGCCCGACGTGTGGATTCCGTCGAGCAGCGCCTGGCTGCGGATCGCCGCCGCCGACGGCGCCACCTACACCACCGAGGGCGACCCGCTCGCCCGCTCCCCGATCGTGCTGGCCGGACCCGAGAAGGCCGCCGAGGCCTACGCCCGGGACGGCAAGACCTCGTGGGCCGCGGTGGCCGACGGCGCGGTGCAACAACGGATCACCATCAGCGCGCCGGACCCGCTGCGCACCACGGTCGGCCTCCTGTCGGTGCACGCCATCAACACGGCGATGAACCGCACCACCCCGGACACCGGCATCGCCAAACTGCGCGCCCTCACCCTGCGCAGCCGGCTCGCCGACGCCGCCGCCGACCCGGCGACCCTGCTTCAACGGGCCGCCACCGGCGCCGACGTCGGAGTCTTCCCGGTCACCGAACAGCAGCTCCAGGCGTACCAGGACGGCGAACACACCGTCCCGCTGGTCGGCGCGGCGCCGGCGGACGGGCCGATCGAGGCGGACTACCCGTACGCGATCTCCCCCGCCGTGACCGACCGCGACCTCGCCGCACGCCTGCGGCAGGCGATCAGCGGTGAGGCGCTGACCGCCGCCGGTTTCCGCACCCAGGCCCAGCCCGGCATGCCGGCCCTGCCGGAACGGCCGGACGAGATGCTCACCGAGGCGGTGCACTGGTCGCAGTACCGGACGATGAACTTCCAGGTACTCGTTCTGGTCGACGCCTCCGGCTCGATGAACGAACCGGTCACCGACAAGACCGGCCGCAAGACCACCAAGGCCGCCCTGCTCCGCGAGACCGGGCTCAACGCGAGCCGTCTCTTCGGCAACGACACCAGCGTCGGCATGTGGCTCTTCTCCACCCCGTCCCCGGCCAGCCCCGCCCACGTCGAGACGGTCGCTCTCGGCCCGCTCACCGAACGCGTCGGCGGCCGCACCCGCCGGGACCTGCTGGCCGCCGGCATCAACGGATACCGGGCCGCCGCCAACGCCGGCACCCCGCTCTACCGGACGGTGCTGGACGCCTCGGCCGCCATGCGCGCACGGGCCAAACCGGAGACCATCACGCTGGTCGTGGTCCTCACCGACGGCAAGGACGCGGGCTCACGATTCGCCATGTCCGGTCAGGCGTTCCGGCAGCAACTCGAAACCACCCGCGACCCGCAGCGTCCCGTCCCGATCATCGCGGTCGGTTACGGCGCCGACGCGGACATGGCCGCCCTGACAGTGATGGCCAAGGCCACCGGCGGAACCGCACTGTCCGCGAACGATCCGGCCGACGTCGCCTCGGCCATCGCCAAGGCGTTCCTCGCCGCCCACGCCCCGAGCTGACCGGAAGCCGGAGATCCGGCCCGCCCCGGCATCAGCCCCGCACGCTGCGCCCGCATCCTCACGGGCGCGGCGGAAGGAAGGGCTGATGAGCATCAGACCCTCGGTGTCCGTGCCCTGCGGCCTTCAAGCGCTGATGGGATCTACGGGAGCGGCCCCTACCCGGAGCGGCGCGCGGCCTCCTCGAACCGCACCGCCAACATCGCGGGCGCGGCCACGGAGAGACTCGATCCATCCACGAAATCCAGTGTGAGCGTCCCTTCGGGATCACTGACGCCGACCGCGGCCAGGGCGGTCCGCGGGCACTCCCAGCGTGACGTCAGCGGCGGTAGCGGATCAGGTTCGGCCCGGCCCAGCACCCGGCGCCCGGCCAGCCGCAGACGGTCGGACAACGCCACCGGGCGAGCATCCGACGGCACGGCGACGGCACCGAGCAGAAGCAGGCGGGTATCGGTCAGCGCCAGAGCCCCCGCGGTTTCCGGGTCCGGAAGATGCCGATGCAGCTCACCAGCCCGCCCTTCGGGCACACGCGCGGATCTCATCGTCGCGCCGGCGCCTCCGAAGCCGAGCAGTCCTTCGGGCGCACCCTGCCATCGGCTGATCCGGGCGATCGTCGACAGACCGGACTCCCGGGCCACCCATAGTGCCGCACGGAGCGTCTCCCCCGCCTCCAGATGCTCACCGACCCGTAGCCGCAATTCCTCCTGCAGCCGCGTCACCAGGTCGCCTTCCCGCATGCGAAACACCCCGAGAAATCGAATCTATGTTCATGTAGCTACCGGGCTCGGCGTCCGCCTGGGCCACCTTCTCCCGCCCACACCGGAGACGATTCTGCCCCCACCACCACTGTCGGCCGCCCTGAGGACCGTCACCACGGATCGTCGGCCGTCGGCGTGCCGGATGTCACGGGGCGGCGACGGACAGGGCCGTGTTCAAGTCGTTCCAGCCGGTGCGGGGGCGCCACACGCCGACGTTGGCGAGACGGATCGCGTACGCGGCATTCGTCGACTCGCCGTTGATCAGTGGTGCCTGTGTGGCCAGATCGGCGACCGGATCGGGCATGTTCAAGTGAAGGCGGTACGTGCCCTTGGGGGTGGGCAGGACGAAGCTCGCCGACAGGGTGACTGTTCGTCCCGGCGCCCAAGTACGCGTGTCCGTCGTCACCTTCACCACCTTCGTCACGGCACCGCTCAGAATCAGCTGCACCGGCCGGTTCGCGGTGGGAGCCGCGTACCCGGTGTTGGTCAGGGTGATCCGCACGGTGGCGCGCCGCCCAGCGATCGCGCTGATCGGTGTGGTCGTCCGAGACACGTGGATGCGGTATCCGAGGCGGCGGGCGGCTTCCGCGCGGCCGGCGCTCCAGGAGTCCAGGACACTCTGGTGGAAGTCCGCGTTCAGATAGGTGAAGTGGTATCTGCTCAGCTCGGTCGACGCGTTGCTCCAGTCGGTGCGCGGGCGGTTCAGCTCGCAGGTCTCGCCCCCGGTGAGGCTTGAGCTGCTCTGTGTGGCGAGCCAGTCGCGGTCGCCGGTGCGGGGGAACGTGCCGTGGTCGTCCGTGCCGGCGAGGAAGCAGTCGTTGTGAACACCGATGCGGGCCGCCTGGGCAGGCCGGAGACTGTGCTCCACGCGTTGCTTGACGGCCGGATAACGCACCTGTATCCGGATCGACGCGGTGGTGGACTCCAGCAATGTGCGCAGCACCTGTTCCCGGGCCGCCCAGTCGGCGTCGCTCAGCAGCCAGGGACGGGCCGGGTCGCTGACGAAGTTGTCGGTGTAGTACCACTCCCCCCAGCGGCCGATGAAGCCGGCCTGCAACGCCTGGATGACGCCGGCATTCTCGTTGAGCACCGGCGCCAGCTGGCGGATATGCCCGGTGACTCGGGCCGGCGGCGCGTCGGCGGAGGAGGAACTGCTGTAGGCGAACCGGATGACGAGTTTGACGCCGGCCGCGCGGGCGGCTGACAGGTCGCCTCTCAGTAGGTCGAGGTCGACCGGGGCGAGGTCGTCACGGTCGCGGTAACCGTCGAGGTAGAAATAGCGGAAGATCAGGGTGATGCCTTCCGCCTTGCGTTCGTTGGCGAGCTTGACCGGGTCGAGGCGCTGGTAGGTCGACGGGTCCCCGCTGAGGCGCGTCTCGCTGTAGCGGTAGAAACCCCGCTCCGGGTTGCCGACGATGTCGTCACTGGCAGCCAGCGTGACGACCTGCGTGGCGAGTGCCGCTTCGGCTCGGGCGGGCGGGACCGTTCCGGTCGTGATCAGTACGAGCGTGGCGAGGGCGGTGACGATGCGTCGGTGGGCGGCCATGCCCGTACGGTCGGCCCACGGGGAAGAGTCTGAGCGTCCCCGGCGGCGCGCTACGCATCGGGAACCCGACCTCTACCGTTCTGCACCCGACCGGCAGCCCGGACCGCCCCGGGCCCGGCGATAGAGGACGCCGTGCCGCGGGGCGAGTCGCACCGTGGCGGGCGCTGCGGCGCCGGTGTCGGTGACGAGCCCGGCCGGCACGGGGAGCGTGACCGGCCGGCCCCCGGGCCGGTCGATGTGGGCGGCGGCCCAGCCACCGGTGAAGGCGCGGTGGCGGACGCCGCCCTTGCGCTGAGGTGCGCCGGTCGGTTCGCCGAGATCCCAGCACAGCGCCGGCACGTGCGGTACCCCGTTGTACTGGTCGTGACCCGTGGCGGTGTAGCTCGTCCCGGGTCGGCCGCCACCGAAGATCCAGAACATGGCGAGGCCGAACAGCACGTTGGGATGGCGGTCCGTGCCGTCGGAGGCGGTCCGCACCACGGTGAGCCCAGGTCCGTGCAGACATTCGGTCTGCGCGAGCACGTCGGGGGTGTCGAGGTGCTGGTCCGGGCCCCAGGCCAGCCACACCTCCTCGTATCCGCCGCCGAAGGCGGCATGGCGCTGCCACCGGCCCGGCTCCCGGCGAGACTCCGCGATGTTCGGCACCAGGATCTTTCCGATCCTGTTGAGCGCGCGGCCCGCGCCGGTGACCAGTTCGTCGAGAGCGGCGCGCAGACCGGTCAGGTCGCAGCCGTCACCGAACGGAAGGTCCAAACCGTAGTAGTCGTCGAAAACATCGTTGTCGGCCATTACGCCATCGAAGACGGAATCGCGGAACTCGGCCGCTACGTTGGCGATCCACCGTTCGCGGTATTCCTTCATCCAGACAGCCATCTGCCAATGTCCGGAATATCCCGCCCACTCGATACGAGTGCCATCGGCACGGTGGGCGAAAAGGTGCTCGCCGAGGTTCTCCGCTTCCCGCCAGCTCAGCCCGGACGTGAAAAACGGGCCTGGCTCGTAGCTGCGCGTGGACGACAGGCACTTGTACGCCAAAACGGGCATATCCGGCCGCGCAGCCTTGAGCCGGGTGGCGACCTCCACCTCCCAGGGCTGCAGGATCGCCGATGCGTAATGTTCGGCCGCGAATGCGACTTGATCAGGTGTAACGGGGCCTCCATACCGGATCCACGCACCGTACCGGCGTCGCATCGTCAACCATCCTGAGTTAGCGCGAAAAAGGAAACTCTACGAACCGCTCTTCCGAACGCAAGTCCTGAACGCACAAACCCACTGTTCGCGTGAGACGCGTATCACCATGAATCACTCGCGTGGCTTAAGCCGGAAAAAGCTGGAAGTGAAACCGCAGCCCGCCACCTTCCCCGTGCGTTTATGCATCCGGGGAGGACTTAATGAGATCACTAGGCGTCTACTGGCGGCACACTGCCGGCATGGCGATCGCCTTCGTGCTGGTGGCCACGATCGCCGTCGTGCCCATGGCCCGCGGCCGTGACCTGGTACGAGGTGTGGCCGAGCAGGGCCGCGCGGCCGCGATCACCGTGGCCGTGCTGGCTCTGGCCGTGTTCGTGCTACGCCGCAGCCGGCTGTCGAAGGCGGGACTGCGGCTCGCCCGCGATCGCGGAGCGCACCTGCTGCTGCACCTGTGGCCCGTCGTCACCTTGACCGTGGTTTATCCACTGGCCACGGCACGAATGGCCGGGAGCCGGCTGGGCGGCGTCGAGTTGAGCACCTTCCTGCTGGCGGTGGCCCTCACGCTTCCATGGCTGCTGCAGGGCGTGTGCATGCCGCTCTACCGGTCGATCGGCTCGCTGGTCCACGGCCGCGGGGGCACTACCGCTCTTCGCGGCGGCTTCTGCGCTGCCCTGCCCGCCGCCGCCCTGCAAGCCGTGCCGTTCGTTCTTCTTTCCGGCGTGCCGCTGCTGCTGCTCCTGCGGTGGAGCCTTCCGGCGATCGGCGCGTACTGGCTGCTGATGGCGATCAACGTGCTGTTCGCCCACTCACTGGTTCTGGCGAACATCACTCGTGACCGGATCGGCTGGGTGATGGGCTGGTCGGCATACGCCGTCAGTGTGGCCGTCGTCCCGACCTGGTGGTGGCTGCCCCCGCTGGCCGGGCTGCTCACCCAACTGGTTCCGCTGCGCCGGCATCTGCTGACCGCGCCCGAATGGAGCAGCTTCCGGAGCAATCTCGGGGATGTCGGCCGAGGCCTGCTGCTGGGCGCCGTCATGTGGGGCGACAAACTGCTCTACTTCTACCGCTCCGACGGAGACATCCCGGTCGTCATCCTTTTCGTCGCCTCGCTGCCCGCGGTCGTCGCCTACAACTTCTACTTCGTCTGCCGCGCCCCGGATTTCGACGCATCCGTGGGACGCCTGCACGCGGCCCTGGAAAAGGAGCCGCTGCACAACCTGCGCACCTATTCGCGTGGCGTGCACCAGGTCGCGCTCCGGTCGCAACGGGACACCGCCGTCGTCGGCGGGATCCTGGTCTTCCTCACCTCCATGCTGCTGTGGTCGTCCGCCGGCTCGGAACACACCAGCCTCGTCGGCGCCGTCTCCGCCGTCTCCTGGATGTGCGTGATGATCTCGATCGCCTGCTACAAGCTCGACTACGCCGGCGACAGCAGGTCGGTCGCGATACTCGGCGGCCTCCACCTGCTCGCCTGCGTCGCTCTGTTCGCGACGCCGCTACCGGCCGCTCCGCTGTACATCGGCATCCTGTGCGCCGACGCCGTCACGTTCGTGATCGCCCTACTGCTGTTCAACCGCGCCTGGCAGGCCCCGGAACACACCCTGTTCTGGCGCCGAGCCCTGACCTGGTAAACCCCACCCCTGCATCTGCTCGGAGGCTCATGTGTCCTACCCGGGAGAACTTCCCGCCGTCGACGTCGCCATCGTCATGGAGTCGACCTATCCCTACCTCAAAGGCGGGGTGTCGGCGGTAGTGCACGACATCGTGACGAGCAATCCGGAGATCACCTACGGCATCATCCACCTCACCTGGGACTCGGCTGCGCCCAACACCGATCTGTACGGGATGCCCGACAACGTGCGGTGGGTCCACCCTGTCTTCCTGAGCATGCAGGAGCACCGCGGCACCTTCATGGCGCTCACCCCCAAGGCCCTCGGCATGAACGCTCGTGAACGCACGGCACTCGCCGATCGACTGTTCGACGCGTTGCATGCCATCACCGAGGGTGACATGGAGCCGATGTGGCAGATCTATGACGAGGGCATGAATCCCCGCACCCGCCGGTACCCGGTCTGGGCGCTGCTCGGGTCCCGAGAGTTCCTGCACGTGCTGCAGTCACGGTGGGGCGCGCTGGGCCTGTCCCTCTCCGAGACCTTCTGGCTCATGCGCGAGTTCTTCTCGCTGTCGTACGCGTTGCTGGCCGACGACATTCCCAAGGCCACCGTCTACCACGCGCACACCACCGGATACGCGTCTCTGGTCAGCGCCGCGGCATCCCGTCAGCACGGTGCCCGGTTCCTGCTCACCGAGCACAACCTGTACGTGCGGGACACCGTCAACACCCTCCTGGAGCGCAACATGGCATTGCGTGTACGGGGGGACGACTGGCGACGACTCGACGTGACCCCGCACCAGCGCGCCTGGATGGCGTGGTGGATCGAGATGGGCCGGTTCTGCTATCCCAGTGCCCACCACATCACCTACCTCTACCCGGACGCCGTCGAGGAGGCGCGCGATCTGGGCGCGCCGGTGCGCGACGACATGATCTCGATCGTGCCCAACGGCATGGTGGTCCGGAAGTTCGACGACGCGTACCGGCAGCGGCTGGACGCGCTGGAACGGATCATCCGGGACGACCGGCGAACGTGGCGGTTCGCGTACATCGCCCGTGTCGTACCGATCAAGGGCCTGTTGGAGTTCATCGACTCGGCGCGTCTGCTGCAGGAGCGCGGATTCACCAACTGGACCCTGGACATCCTCGGTCCGACCGACCACGTCGAGCCCGGCTACCTGCAGCGCTGCCTACGGAAGATCGAGGCGTTCGGCCTGCAGGACCGGTTCGTCTTCCGCGGCACGGTGAACGTCCCCGCGGTGATCGGCGACTTCGACCTGCTCGTGCTGCCCAGCTTCAACGAGGGGCAGCCGATGGTCGTCCTGGAGGCGATGACTGCCGCCGTGCCGACGGTGGGCACCGAGGTCGGCGGCATGCGACAGCTGATCGGTGACCGGCTGGTGCACCACACCGGCCGCAGCTGGGACGCCTGCGGCAGGCTGGTGGACCCCGCCGACATCGTCGGCGGCATGGCCGCCGCCATCCAGGACCTCATGGAAGACCTCGAGAGCTACGAATCACTGGCGCGTAACGCACGCGGCCGGGTCGAGGACTTCTTCCAACTGCACGAGGCCATGGCGCTCTACTACCGCCTCTACCGCGCGTTGCCGGGGCTGCCGGATCGGTGGTCTCCCGGCAGGGCGACACAGAGCGCCACCGTCCGGGCATCCGGGGTCGCCAGAGTACCCAGGTCGTCCGTCCCCCGAGGGCGACACAGCGCCGGCCCGCCCCTTACGGCCTTCCACGATGCGAGGAGTGTGTAGGTGAAGGTCCTTGTCACTGGCGGTGCCGGTTTCATCGGATCGCATCTCTGCGCGAAGCTGACCGGCCGCGGCATCGACGTCCGGGTACTGGACGACTTCAGCACCGGTCGCTGGCGCAACCTGGTGAACCTCCGGGTCGAGGTGGTGGCCGGCAGCGTCACCGACACCACGACCGTCGACCGGGTCGCACGGGATGTCGATGCCATCGTGCATCTGGCTGCCGTCGCGTCCGTGCCGGAGTCGATCAAGTCGCCGGTCCGGACGCATGATGTCAATGTCACCGGAACGCTCAATGTCCTGGAGGCGGCCCGGGTACCCAATGCTCACGTGGTCGTCGCCTCCTCCGCCGCGGTGTACGGCAACGCCTCGGGCACGGTCGGGGCGCCGTTCTCCCCTCCACGCCCGCTCACCCCGTACGCCGCGAGCAAGCTCACCACCGAGACCTACGCCACCAGTTGGCAGGAGAGCTACGGTCTGCCCACCCTTCCCCTGCGGTTCTTCAACGTCTTCGGCCCGCGTCAGTGGCCGGGAGACGCCTACGCCGCAGTCGTCCCCGCCTTCGCAGCCGCCGCCGTATTCGGGCAGCCGCTGCTGATCCACGGGGACGGAGTACAGACTCGCGATTTCATCCCGGTCGATACGGTCGCGAGCATCCTCGCCGACGCGGTGGAGGACCGAGTCACCTCACCAGCACCCATCGATGTAGCGCACGGCACGCGTACCAGTCTGCTGGAATTGGCGGACATTCTGGAGGGGATCCTCCAGCGTCGGCTGCGCCGGGAATTCCTGCCGGCACGGGCCGGCGATATCCGCCACTCCTCCGGCGACGGATCGGCGCTCCGGGCGTTGTTCCCCGGCCTGCCCCCGGTGGACCTACACGCCGCCCTGGGGGAAACGGTGGCGTGGTGGCGGACGCAGCCCGCCACCGGGTCGACCGACAGCTCCCCGAAGGCGGGCGTTCAGGCCGCCTGATCGACTTCGCGAACGTACACCGCGGCTGGTTTCTTCCTCTTGGATCAAAGCCGTCGGGTACGGCGTGGAGCCGGTCGAGCAGTTCGACGAGGTCGAGGGTGGCTTGAAAGGGAGCGCCCACAGCTTGTCGTAGCGGGTGGCCATCCGCGCCGCGCTGGCGCCGGTTGAAGCCGCGTTCGGCCTGATGGCGCCGACTTGTCGGCATCAGAATCGAACGCGGGCGACCGGCCGCCGTGACGGCCTTCACGGGGACGCGGGGGTTCGTCAGGTGCCGGTCCAGGTCTCGCCAGGGACGCCGGACAGCAGTCACGCGGTGATTCTCGGACAAGCCTAATCAGGTGTTCGTTTTCCCCGGTGCGGTGCATTCCTCAAGGTCCACCCAACTACCTATTTCGCAGTGATGAACAATCCATGAAGTTCGCATGCGACAGTCCAATGTGGCGTGTGCAACATCACAACGGCGCGAGCGCATTGCCCAGATCCAACGAAAGATGTAACTTTCAAAAGCGTTTTCGTGATTCAAGGCGGTTCAAGCTTCAATTCTGCCTCAGTTAGCGAGGAGTTTCCGTGCGCAAAAAGATGTTGTCATTTTCGATGGCAGCCGGACTATTGGTCGGCGCTGGAGGATTCGCTGCTCCCGCCCTGGCGGCCACCGGAAGCGGTGGCGCAGTGACCTGTGGGCCTTCTCAGCAGGTCAAGATCACTGGCCAGGCGTCCAGCTCGACAGCTTGGGTGTTCGCTTGGGTGAACGGCGGCGTGCGCTACGAACTCCCGGTCACCGCCAAGAGGACGGCAGCAACGGCTTACACCGGAAAGCGAGCCGTAAGCAGCTGGGCCGTTGCCGTAGGTACGACTCTGAGGTCGTACGGGGCAACCTGCGTCTGACCCGAATAGTAGCCTCGGCTCGGCCGTTCAGGCGCGTTTCACGTCAAGCCCAAGAAGGCCGTTTCTTGGGCTTGACGGGTGCCGAGATCCCTCGACTTTTCTGGTGTGGATACCTGTTGAGGTTTCCCCGGATCCCCGGGCGCACCTTGAACGGACTGCTTTCACGGGTTGCCGGTGCGAGACCGGTTGCCCGTTCCGGTCCAAGCCGGACACGATGACGGGCATGCCGACGCCTGAACCCAGCGTGCGGGAAGCCTTCGACGAGGCTCTTCGGGCCGGCGACGAGGATCGTCGCTCGGAGATCGTCTGGCACCTGCACGTCCACGGCGGGCAGCAGGCTCTCGAGGTCGCCGCCCGGTTGTCCGAGCACCCCGAACCCGCACGCCGCAAATTGGCCGCCGACGTGCTCAGCCAACTCGGGGCGGCACCCGGCCGGGCTGCGGCCGCCGGTCCGTTCCGCGACGGCGCTCTAGCGCTTCTCCTGACCATGGTGCGGGACGAGCCCGATCCGGATGTGCTCCACTCGATCACCATCGGTTTCGGGCACATCGGCGACGAGCGTAGCCTCGCACCCCTGATCAGCCTGCGCGCCCACTCCGATGCCGGGGTTCGGTACGGCGTCGCGTTCGCTCTACTTCACCGCCCGGAACCGGCAGCTCTCGACACCCTCATCACGCTGTCCGCCGACAAGGACCCACAGGTGCGCGACTGGGCCACGTTCGGCCTCGCACGCCAGGCCGACGAGGACTTTCCCCGGTTGCGCGACGCGCTGGCCACCCGGCTACACGACGACGACCTCGCGACTCGCGTCGAGGCGGTGAACGGGTTGGCCCGCCGCGGTGACGAACGGGTGACGCAGCCGCTGCTCGACCTTCTGAAGTCACCGCCCGAGTCGTCCGACCCCTGGTTGGTCTCCGAGGCGCTGTACGCTCTCGCGACCGATACCGAGGATCCCCGCCTGCGCCCCTATCTGCTGGCGGAGCGGGACCACTACCTGGACGCCCCGGCGGCCTCCGAACCGCATTGATGAATTACGGCGAGCCGCTACCGCGCCGTCGGCCGCACGGCGGTTGACTGTCCACTCGCGGTGGAACGCAAGCTACGGCGCGCCCAGAACTCGGTGTCGGCGCGCCGTAGCGATTCAGCGCACTGCTTACCGGACCTGGGCCCACTTCTTCAGGATCGAGCCGTTGCCGTTACAGCTGGCGGTGTCGAAGCCGCCATCAATGTAGTGGCTGTAGGTGTAAGTGCCGTACTTGTAGTAGACCATGCCGCTCGGGTCCATGCACTGGATCTTGCTACGGACGTAGCCGGAGCCGGCCTTGCAGCTGGAGTGCGCGACGCCCTTCGTCCAGCTGACAACCTCACCCACGCAGCCCGCAGCCTGCGCCGGTCCGGTAACGGTGACGAGCGACACGGCGGTCGCACCGGCGACGGCCAGAGCCGCCGCGGCAGCCTTGATCTTCTTCACTATTCCTCCCCCGTTGTCTGGAACATATCGATCATCCTAATGTCCATATAGGAGCAGCTGTCGATGGGGGTCGCAGGACCCGGAAGACTCACGGACGCAACCGACCCGACCCCTGAGGCGATGCCGTAGCGGACCAGCTGCGGCCGCGGGACCCGTCTTCCACCCGATCCGCGTCAGCAGTAGGGAATCTAGTCCGCATCCCCATGGCCGGGATGCTCGGCGTAAAGATCACCGTCGAACAAGCGCCAGCAGAACTCGTTCATCCGGGCGGCGGCGGGCGCGTGCCTGGCGACGACCTCCGCCACGGGCAGCGGCACCTCGGGCGGGATGTCACCGGTTGCGCACCGGCGTACCACCCGGTCGCAGGCGACGGACCACTGCCTGCCGGGTCACCGGCCCCGAACGGTCCGACCGCCCAGACAGATTTCACCGTACGAGCGTTCGCGTCATCGAAGCGTCGTGATCATCCGCATGGGAGGGATCGTCGGATCGAGGCTCGGCATCGCCGACACGGAAGCGCGTCGTGTCGCGATCCGACCACCCAGACCATGAACGCCCTGCTAGCCAAGGTTTCAGGAAGAGAGATCGATTCCAACGGAGAACTTGAAGACTGCCAAGCGCGAGCAGGCCAAGAAGATCATCCGGAATCCCGGCGCAAACCGTACGCGCGTACGTGCAAAAAGCGTCTCGCGCCATCGCGGGCGCATCAATGTCGACAAATACAAAAGGCCAGCTACGCTGGCCTTTTGTTAAGTCGGTCTGACAGGATTTGAACCTGCGACCCCTTGTTAAAAACCGCGACCGGACTGAGGTTGTCATCGGTTGTCGCAAACTGGAAATGAACTGCACAAACGCCGCGCATCGGCGATCACCGCTTATCACCAATTGTGGACTACAAGCCGGGGTTTTCGGGGGGTAAAAGGGGGACTGCTGCCACCCGGGGCGCCCACATGCTGTTGCTGTCCGGTCTGGATAACGTTGATTACGCTCTCCTGCCACCCCCACTGGCCCCACCTCGGCCAGGCTGTCGTACCACGCTGCAGCAGTCCGCCCTGCCGAAACGCTCGCCCGAGGACCACTCCTGTGTGAACGTAGTCCGATCAAGCCGCTGACCAGAAAAACGCAGATTTGGCCTGCTCAGTCGCCGTTACCCGACGCTTCTGAACGCCGTTCAGCGCTGTTCGACGCTGCTGATTTTAACCCCGCCTGCTCCCTGCCCGATCGCCGATTTTGGGAGCAGCGCCGCCCCGCCCACCCCAAACAGCCCGATTCCATCGTGGCGATGCTCCCCACCATTGCTGAGGACGGCCTCTAGCAGGACGAACATTGAGCCTTTTCCAACCTGATCTCGCAGGTCAGTCCCGGTCGCTGGGGGTCGGTGATCGATGACGGCGAGGCTCCAGGTAGGACAGCAAATCGACCAAAACCCGATGCCCCGACCGGGAGCCTCGCCATGCTGTCTTACCCGTCCACGATCTCGTTGTCCAGCCGGACCCTGAACCACCTCGCCGGCCGCATCCGCGCACACCGCCAGCAGCGCAAATCCCGGTGGAGGCGACTGACGCCAGGCCGCCAGGCCCTACTCGCCCTGGCCCACCTGCGCAACGGCGACACCTACACCCGCCTCGCCGCCGGCTTCGACATCGGCACCGCCACTGCCTGGCGCTACGTCCAGGAAGCGATCGCCCTGCTCAGCGCGGCGGCCGACGACCTGGACACTGCCATGCGGCGCATCCGACTCCTGGCTTACGCGATCCTGGACGGCACGTTGATCCCGATCGACCGGGTCGCTGATCAGAAGCCGTACTACTCCGGTAAGCACAAGCGGCACGGTGTGAACGTGCAGGTCATCACCGACGCGGCCGGACGCCTGGTATGGGCCTCGGCCGCGCTGCCCGGTGCGGTCCATGACCTGACCGCTGCCCGCAGCCATGGCATCATCAACGCGCTGACCAGTGCAAACGTCACGACTTTCGCCGATAAGGGCTACCAAGGAGCCCGTGGCAGCGTGCGGACACCGTTCAAGCGGCGCCGCTTCCGGCCGAAGCTGTCACGCCGGCAGAAGGCGGTCAACCGGCCTCACGCCAAGATCCGTGCCCGCGGCGAGCGGGCGATCGCCACGCTCAAGACTTGGAGGATCCTGGTCAAGCTGCGTTGCTGCCCACGGAAAGCGACCGGGATCGTGCAGGCCATCCTCGTCCTGCACCACGTCGAGACCAACCGCTACGCAGGATGAAAAAGCCTCATTATAGCCGGCGAGGAGCAGGCGCTCTCCGCGCCGCCGGCAACTCAGTTAAGCCCACTGGCGAACCGCGTTGGTCGCATCCGCGGTGTACTCCACTTCGACGACGCCGATAAGATCGCCATTCTCGCCCGTTGGACAGTTCATCCCGGTATAGGCACGCCACTCCCCGCACTCAGGCTTCTTGCCCGTAGCATGGACAAGCGACCCGACTCACCCTCTCCGTTTGACAGGCCCAAAGGGAAGCCCTGGACCACGAACGATATTCGACTATCGAGGCCGCGCCGCGTCTTCCTCATTCCAGATCGAGTATATGTGACCTTCTCCGTACGTCTCTATAACGAGAGCCACCGCGTCAGCTAAAGATTTTGCGACCATTTCGAGCCTGATCCCCGGCTGATCACCAATCCAGATAATCCCTTTGTACGGGCGAAATACCATAGCAGAACGATCGCTTTTATCTTTCATGTTCTAGTCACCTATACGGCGCGAGGCACGCCTGGCTATTACAGAAACCACCGATAATCACGCCGGGCTTTTGCATTACTTCCTTAATTTGCGCCTCAGACATTGAGGGCATGTCGTAAATATGCATATTTGGAAATGTTCCATATCTCGCCACGTCGTCAGCATACAGACTTGCATCAGCTTTCCTTAAACCATCCGGATAGCCATGATTACCACTTAGAATGTGGATATCATCGCCCCTCATAGCCGCATTCTCAACAATATGGTCGAAGTCTTTCTGCGCTATGTTACCACTAGACGTGAAAATCCGCCCTCCCGCTGCATTCGACGCCTCCTCGGCAAAGAAACCGCCATGCATCCCGAACTGCCCTCGCCCACCCCCTAGCTTGGAGAGGTTTGTCGCGCCGCGACCTAGACCTGACAAGGCGAGTTCAGGAAGTGCGATGGAGCTGAAGATTTCTGCGGCGTGAGTCATGATCACTGGACATTCAGCCACCCCACAGTCCCATTGGTAGTCAAAACTGTTCATGCAGCTAGTGCGACTCCAGCCGGCACTGTCGCAGATGATCATGATTTCTGCTTTTGCCGGGTCGAAGCCTAGTTCTTCGACCGCTTTCCTGTATGTGATGCAATCGCCAGGACGGTATTTGCAGTAGAGGTTGTCCTCATTGTATGTGTCGAGGAAGACCTTCTTCCTTGCCTCCCTCTGCTGCTCCACGTTGTGGTCGCCAACAGCGGAACTGCCGCCTCTAGTGCCTCCGTTGTTGCCACCTCGGGTACCGCCGCTGGTACCTCCTTCACCGCCGGTGCTACCGCTAACAGGCTTAGCCTGGGGATCTTGAGCAGGTGTCAAGCCCCGGGTTTGATGGAGAGTTGGTTAGCTGGTTTTCAGGGGTGCGA
>NZ_BOMZ01000088.1 GCF_016862455.1 Actinoplanes utahensis | reverse complement strand
GGAAGCTGGTCGCTACTGGGGGGCTGCAGCGCGCGGCGACAAGAGCTTGTCGCTACTGGTGGGGGTGCGGCGTCGGTACTGGAACTACCGGTGTTGCTGAGGACTCCGTGGGTGGATGCAGCTGGCGAGAAGATGTTCGGTCATGTGGGGCGGGCTACATCGTGGTGGCTGATCCGGTGGGGGACGAGTGGGGTTGCCGGGATTGGAGGATGGGGAACCCGACGCCGGTGAGGGATTCGGAGACGAACCACAGTCGCTGCTGGAGGGTCGCCTCGTACGACTGCGGGCTGGAAGTGACCAGGCGGGGATGGCCCTCGATCTCGAAGCGGCCGCCGGGACCGTAGTACTGGCCGCCGAGCGCGGCGGGGTCGGTGGCGGCTCGCAGGGTGGGGAGAGCGCCCATCGCCGGCGTCTGAGTGATCAGAGGGGCGAGCCAGGTGAGTGGGAGCCGGAGGGCCGCGGGGGAGTTGCGGGTCAGTTCGGTGCTGGACATGCCGGGGTGCGCGGCCAGCGCGACGGTGGTGCCGCGGGTGGCGAGCCGGCGCTGCAGCTCGTACGTGAACATCAGGTTGGCCAGCTTGGACTGGCCGTAGGCGGCGGCCCGGCTGTACGACCGCTCCCACTGCAGGTCGTCGAAGTGGATGGCGGCCCGGATGCGGTGACCGGTGCTGCTGACCGTCACCACGCGGGAGCCGGGCAGCGGCAGCATCAGGTCCAGCAGCAGGCCGGTGAGTGCGAAGTGACCGAGGTGGTTGGTGCCGAACTGCATCTCGAAGCCGTCCCGCGTGACGCGCTTCGGGGTGTACATCACGCCGGCGTTGTTGATCAGCAGGTCGATCCGGTCGAGCCGGGACCGCAGCGCCGCTGCCGCGCTCCGGACCGAGTCGAGTGAGGTCAGGTCCAGCTGCTGCACGGTCACGTCGCCGGTCATCCGGGCCGCCGCCTGCTCGCCCTTCTCGACGTCGCGGACGGCGAGCACCACGGACGCCCCGCGCTCGGCCAGCGCCTTGGCGGTTTCGAACCCCAGCCCGGTATTGGCCCCGGTGACCACTGCCACCCGCCCGCGCTGGTCCGGAATGTTCGCCGTCGTCCACTTCTCGCCCATGTCGGCTCCCCGTCATTTAAGTACCGGCGGTACTTTGATGGGAGTGACGTTAAAGTACCGCCGGTTCGATGTCAACGTACCGCAGGTACTTAAGTTAGGCTGGTGATCGTGACTTTCCAGCGGGCGCGAACCGAGGAGCAGCGGGAGATCCGCAGGCGGGCGATCCTCGACATGGCATCGACGATGCTCGGCGAGATGCCCGTGGCCGCGGTCACTCTCAACGAGCTCAGTCGCCGGGTGGGCCTGGCCAAGCCGAACGTGTTGCGGTACTTCGAGTCCCGCGAGGCGGTTCTGCTGGAACTGCTGGACCGCTTCCTGAGCGAGTGGCTGACCGAGCTCGCGGACGAGCTGGCCGACGGTGTCGGCGCCGATCTGCCCATGACCGAGCGGGCGGCGGCGGTGGCCGGGATCCTCAGCCGGTCACTGTCCGGCCGGGCCGTGCTGTGCGAGCTCTTCGGCTCGCAGGGCAGCGTCCTGGAGCACAACGTGTCCGTCGAGGTCGTGGCCCGTTACAAGCGCGCCTCTCTGGATCACCTGGCCACCATGGCTGCCCTGGTCCGGCAGTACCTGCCGGAGCTGGGCGAGAACGCGACCATGTTCAGTCTGCAGACCGTGGTCATGGCCGGCGCACTGTCGGCTTACAGCACGCCCCCGCCCAGCCTCCAGGCGGCCTACGCGGCCGAGCCCGACCTGGCCCGCTTCCACGCGAGTCTCGAGGACTCCTTGAAGCCGGCCCTGACCGCGACCCTCCTGGGCGTGCTGCCCCGCCGTTGACCCGCAAGGGAACAGCGTGTGGAGTTCGGGGCCGTATGCGGGCTGAACTCCACACGCTCTCGGGGGTCAGGAGGTGAGGGTTCCGCGGAGGAGGCTGCTGCCGGAGTGGGTGCTGTCGCCGTCGTGGGGCTCGTCGCTGATGTCGACCAGGCTGTAGCGGTTCATGTCGGTGCCGGTGGGCACCGGCAGTTCCACGGTCGACCGGTTCGGCAGGTTGCCGATGGACACCATTCTGGTGGGGTTGTCCGGGTCGAGCAGCCACACCTCGTGGAAACCGGTGGTCAGGGGCAGGTTGCGGACGTCGATCCGCATGAAGCCGTCGGACAGCACCTCGACGCTGCCGCTGGCGGACGCGGGAACGGTCGGCAGCGGTGCGAGGGTGGCCTGTGCGGTCACCGTCTCCGTCTCGGTGGGCGGGCGGTCGAGCAGGCCGGTGATCGCGAGAGTCCCGGCGACCGCGACGACGGCGGCGGCCGCGGCGGACAGCACCGGGGCGAGCCAGCGTGGCCGCCGCTGACGGGCCGGCCGGTCGCGCCGGTCGCGCCGGTGCGCCAGGTCGATCACCGGTGCGGTCTCCGCCGTCCGGGCGGCCGAGGCGCTGATGCTCTCCTCGATGGCCTGCCAGACGTGCTCCGGCGGGTTGGGGAGATCACGGAGGTCTCCGCCTTCGGCGCCGAGGTCGGCGACCTCGCGGAGCGCGCTGAGATCGTGCCGGCAGCCGGCGCACTGTGCGAGATGGTCCGACTCGCCGGTGTCCTGTTGTTCTTCAGAGAGCGCGAGTAGGACCAGCCTGTCGGGATCCAAATGCTGCACCGTCCACCTCCCAACGACGTCGCAGGTTCGCCATTCCACGGCGGATATGGCTTTTGACCGTACCGAGCGGGAGCCCGGTGACGGCGGCTATCTGTGGATGGGTGAGATCGTCGAAGAACGCCAGTTCCAGTGTGCGGCGCTGTTCGTCCGGCAACCGGCCCAGCTCGTCGGCGACGACCAGCCGGTCGACGACCCGTTCGGGCGACTCGGGCTCGTCGGCGGGCGTGAGCTGTGCCCGTACCGTCTCGGTGGTCCGCACGTCGCGTTGAGCGGACCGCAAGCGGTCGACGGCCTTGCGCCGGGCGATGCCCAGAAGCCAGCCGAGGACGGTGCCGCGTCCCGGATCGAACGTGTCCCGCCCGGTCCAGGCCGCCACGAACGTCAACTGCGTGACGTCCTCGGCGTCGGCCCGGTTGCCCAGCAACCGCTGGGCGAGGTAGAGCACGGCCGCGCCGTGCCGGTCGTATGCCGTACGCAGCGCTTTCTCGTCGCCGTTGCGTAGACGCTCGGCGAGCTCGTCGTCGGAGCTCAATCGACCTCCCTTCCGCGCAGAGTCTGTTCTGCGGATGTTCGCTCTTCGAGGGCGCCGTGGATGCATTCGCGCCGAAAATAGGCACACGAAAAAAGCCGGGCCGGCGAGAATCTCGCCGGCCCGGCTTCCGAGGTGTGCGGACGGATCAGGCGGGCAGGCCGCCGACCTGGGTGTTCACCCAGGCGCGGATGGACGGCAGGTCGCCGTAGATGGACGGGGCGGTGGCGCAGACCGAGCTGTTGTTGCCGGCGCGGCTGGTCACGCCGATCAGCGCCCAGCGGCCGCTGACCTGGCGCACCTGCGGGCCGCCGGAGTCGCCGTAGCAGGCGCCCGCGTTGCCGTTGGTGTTGTTGGTGCAGATCTCGTACGCGGCGTCGATGCCGGAGCAGCGGCTGTCGGCGACGATCGACGTGTTGAGCTCGTTGGCGATGCGCGGGGCCGAGCCGCAGCCACGGGTCGGGCAGGTCTGACCCCAGCCGATGATGCGGGTCGCGGTGCCGACAGCCCCCGAGGCGGTCGGGATCGGGGCGGGGGCGTACGTGACCGACGACGCCAGTTCGAGGAGCTTGACGTCGATCCGCGGGTGGTTGACGGCGCGGCGGACGGACACGACGGTGCCGCCGCTGGAGCGGTCGGTGCTGCCCACCCGTACCGAAGCGGGGGTCGGGCAGTGTTTGGCGGTGACCGCCCAGTTGGCCTTGATGAGGGAGCCGGTGCAGCCGGACACGTAGACCATGAACGAGTAGTTCTGGCTGGCCGGGGTGCCGCCGACGACGTACGTGCCGGGGCCGGGGTCGGGCGGGGCCGCGGAGGCGGCGGCGGGGGCGAACATGCCGGTGACGGCTACCGCGGCGGCGAGCAGGAGCTTGGCTGGGGTACGCATGGGGACGTCCTTCTGCCTTCGGGGAACGGGCGTTTACCTGTGCCCGAAGGTAGCGAGGAAGTGATGTACATCGATACATCTCAGCGGGTCACTCTGATGGGGGTGATGACCGGATGCCGATGGCCCGGTGCGGCCCTTACGACATCCGGCTCTCGGCGGCCGGCTGCCCGGCCTCGCCGGACTCCTCGCCGGGGCGGCGGGTCAGCACCCGCGGGCCGGACTCGGTGATCGCGACGGTGTGCTCGGAGTGGGCGGTACGGGAGCCGTCCGCCGAGCGGATCGTCCAGCCGTCCTCATCGAACCTGATCTTGTCGGTGCTCCGGCAGAACCACGGCTCGATCGCGATCGTCAGGCCGGGCTGCAAGCGCATCCCCCGGCGGGCGCGGCCGTCGTTGGGCAGGTGCGGGCCCTCGTGCATGGTGCGACCCAGGCCGTGGCCGCCGAACTCGAGGTTGACGCCGTACCCGTAGTGGCGGGCGACCGCGCCGATCGCGGCCGAGATGTCGCCGAGGTGGCCGCCGGGTCGGGCCGCGTCGATGCCCGCCTCCAGGGCGACCTCGGTGGCCTCGATCAGCTTCAGGTCCTCCGGGTCGGGGGCGCCGACGATGACCGAGACCGCGGAGTCGGCGACCCAGCCGTCGATCCCGACCGCCATGTCCAGGCTGAGCAGATCGCCCTCGCGCAGCACGTAGTCGTGCGGCAGCCCGTGCAGCACCGCGTCGTTCACCGACAGGCAGAGCACGT
This sequence comes from Actinoplanes utahensis, assembly GCF_016862455.1. Taxonomy (GTDB): domain Bacteria; phylum Actinomycetota; class Actinomycetes; order Mycobacteriales; family Micromonosporaceae; genus Actinoplanes; species Actinoplanes utahensis. Next base: position 175,481 of record NZ_BOMZ01000088.1, on the reverse strand, counting down.
TACGGAACGGGCCGCGGCCGAACGAGGGCGCGTAGTCCCAGTAGCAGGACTCGGCGCCGCGCTCCTTGATCCGGCCCCGGGCGTGGTGCTCGAGGTCCATCAGGTTGACGCCGACCGCGGCGGACGCGCTCAGCTCGGCCAGCAACTCGCCGACGAACCGGCCGGTCACCGCCATGCGGTCGATCTCTCCGGGCGACTTGAGCTCGATCACGACAACCTCCCCTTACGGATGCGGTATTTTTATACCATGCCCGGGTCGGTCACCATCGCCGACTATCCTGCGGACATGGTTCGCCAACCACTGACCGCCGAACAGATCGCCGCCGGCCGGCGCCTCGGGGCCGCACTGCGCGTCGCCCGGGCCGGCCGCAGCCTCGTCGAGGTCGCGGCGGCGGCCGGCATCTCCCCCGAGACCCTCCGCAAGATCGAAGGCGGGCGGCTGCCCGCGCCCGCCTTCGGCACCGTCGTCTGCCTCAGCGAGGCCCTCGACATCCCGCTCAGCGAGCTCGCCGAGGTGTGGCTCGCCGACACCCACATCCGGCAGGCTTCCTGACGGCTCTCAGCCGGCCGCCGCTCGGCGACCTCGACCGCCCCCCACGACGCCCGGCTGGCCCGCGCCGCCCGCGACAGGCTCCTCGCCCGGCCGGGTGCGGGGTACGGGCGCGGATAGCGGTCGAAACCCGCACACCTCGTCAGACGCCTGCCGCGCGCACCGTCTCGTAGAACTCGCCGGACCGGTCGATCAGCTCGGTCACGTCCTTCACCGCGGCCGGCAACGTGAGGTAGACGTGGTCGGCGCCCGCCTCGGCCAGCGCCGCCACGTCCTCGGCCAGCTGGGCGACGTTCCCCGCGTACGGCGGCCGGGGCTGCGCCGTCGACTCGGTCAGATCCAGGGTGGCGATCTGCACCGTGCAGCCGATGGTCGCCGGGTCCCTGCCGTACTCCTCGGCCAGCCGCTTCACCAGCGCCAGCTTCTCCGCGACCTGCTCCGGCGTCGCGCCGCTGGCCACCCAGCCGTCGGCCCGCCGGGCGACCCGGGCCAGGGCCTTGTCACTGGCAGCGCCCAGCAGCACCGGGATCCGCCGTGCCGGCTTCGGCCCGATGTCCGCGGCGTCCGCCCGGAACCGCCCGGTGGCGAAACTGACCGGGTTCGGTCCCCAGACCGCCTCCGCGATGTCCAGGAAGTCGTCGAGCGCCCGTCCCCGCTCGGTGATCGGCACCGCGCCACCCGCCGCGAACTCGTCGATCGACCACCCCGACCCGAGTCCCGCGATCAGCCGCCCGCCACTGGCCGCGTCCAGCGTCGCCAGCTGTTTCGCCAGCCGCACCGGCACGTGCAACGGCACCACGAGAACCCCGGCGCCCAGCTCGATCCGCTCGGTCACCGCCGCCGCCATCGACAGCGTGACCAGCGCGTCGGTCACCCCGCGGTAGAGGTCCGGCCAGGGCAGGCCCGGCACGTTGTAGAGCCCGTGCGGGCCGCTCTGGTCCTCGGGTACGAGCAGTCGCTCGAACGCCCACAGACTGTCGAACCCGATCTCCTCCAGGGCCCGCGCCGCAGCGACCACATCCACGCCGGGCGTGAACTGCTGGAACTGGGGCAGGCTGACACCAAGCTTCACCATGCCCCCACCATTCCACATGAGACGGTGCGGTGAGCCTGTCCAGTTCCGGTCAGACCCTTCCCTGGTACGCCCGTCGCAGCGATCAGAGCGGTGCGCCGCAGGAGCCGCGGACTCACGGACATCAAACCGCGGAGAGGCACCCGACGGCGCTCGTCGGCGTCCGGCCGGTGCGCTTCGAAGCGCCGGGCTGGAACACTCGGGATCTCGGCGAGGGCCTTGAGGGCGGTGATCCCGGGTGGCGCGGGCTGCCTGTGACCGGACTTATATTTACGAACGGTCGGTCGTTTTGTAGGTTCTCGGTATGACCCAGGACGGCAGGCTGATCCGCGGCGAGCGGACCCGCAGCGCGGTGCTCGAGCAGGCACTGCTGCTGGCCACCGTCGCCGGCCTGGACGGCCTGTCGCTCAGCCAGGTCGCCGACGCGCTCGGCGTCAGCAAATCCGGCTTGTTCGCGCACTGGCGTTCCAAGGAGGCGCTCCAGCTCGCCGTCGTCGACCAGGCCCGCGCCCAGTGGACCGACCGGGTCGTCCGCCTGGCCCGCGCCGCGCCCGCCGGGGTGCGCCGCCTGTGGGCCGTGCACGACAGCCGCCTCGCCTTCTACGAGGCGAAGGTGCTGCCCGGCGGCTGCTTCTTCGCCAACGCCCACTTCGAGTTCAACGCCCGCCCCGGCGTCATCCGGGACCGGCTCGCCGCCGAGCTCGCCGACTGGATGGCGTTCCTCACCGGGCTCGCCGCCGAGGCCGTCGAGCTCGGTGAGCTGCGCGCCGACGTCAGTCCCGGCGGGCTCGCCTACCTCACCGAGTCCCTCGGTGTCTGCGCCGTGATGCAGGCGCCCGTGCTCGGCGCCGAGACCACCTGCGGCCAGGCCCGCCGTGCCCTGCACGAGCACCTGCGCGCCGTCGCCACCGACCCGACCATCCTCCCGGAGCTGACATGACAAGCGTTCTGACCCATGGCGACCTGGCCTTCGGCGACGTCGTGCACACCGCCGTCCACTTCGACGACCTCGACGCCATGGGCATCCTGCACAACTCGCGCTACGCGGTGCTCGTCGAGCGCGCGGTCAGCAAGTGGTGGGCCGACCGGGGCATCTCGTTCGCCGGCGGGCAACCGACCTCACCCGACGCGTTCAACGCCGTCCGGGAGTACGCGATCACCTTCCACCGGCCGGTGAGCAGCGTCGGTGACATCGCCGTGCACTTCTGGCTCGAGAAGCTCGGTACCACCAGCGCCGACTACCGGTTCCGGGTCACCTCGCTCGACGGCGGCGCGGTCTACGCCGAGGGCCGCCGGGTCAACATCCGCCTCGACCCGGCCACCATGCGCCCGGCCCCGTGGACCGACCACGCCCGCGGCATCGCCGCCGCCCTCGTCAAGCCCTGACGTCGGGCCTGCGAGACTGACGTCCGTCGCTGGATCGCGGGGGTTCGGCGCCGGACGGCGGAGGTACGGGCGTGACCCAGCGGTCGCGGCAGGTCCTGCTCATCACCGCGGCGATGATCGACGCGCTGGGCAGCGGCGTGTGGGTGCCGTTCAGCCTGATCTTCTTCACCCGCGGTCAGGGCGTCCCGCTGACCACGGCCGGGACCGCGCTGACCGTCGGCGCGCTCGCCGGGCTGGTCGTCGGCTACCGCAGCGGGCACCTGGTGGACCGGCGCGGGGCCGGGTTCGCCGCAGTGCTCAGCAACGTGCTGCGGACCGGCTCGTACTGCCTCTATCCGCTCGTGCACTCGACCTGGCAGCTGATGCTGGTGGTCTGCGTGACCGCGGCCGCCGACCGGATGTACTGGACCGCCAACGCCCCGATGATCGGCACCCTGTTCCGGGGCCGGCAGCTGGACCGTTTCCTCAGCCTGGCCGCCGTGGCCCGGGTGCTCGGCCTCGGCGCGGGGGCGGGCCTCGCCGGATTCCTCGCCGGCACCGCGACCGGCCTGCGGTCCCTCGCGGTGCTCAACGGCCTGTCGTTCGCGGTCGCCGCCATCCTGATCACGCTGGCCCTCGGCCGGCTGATGTTCCGGGTCCCCGCCCCGGCGCCGGGGCGGGCCGAGGCCGCCGTCTCCGTCTGGCGGGACCGTCCCTACCTGGTGCTCTGCGGCATCCAGGTGCTGTACGTGCTGGCCGGCTCCACCTTCGTGCTGATCCTGCCGGTCGTCGTCCTGGACGTGATGGACGGCCCGCTCTGGCTGCCGGGCGCCGCCATCGTCGCCGGCAACCTGGTCCTCGCCCTCGCGCAGGCCCCGGTGCTGCGCTGGGTCGGGCGGGTGCCGCGGGCCCGGTTCCTGATCCTCGCGGTCTTCTTCTACGCGGCCGGGCTCCTGCTCATGACACCGGCCGCCGGGATCGGCCCGGACCTGGTCGTCCCGGTGGTGCTGGCCGCCGCCGTGCTCGGCGCCGTCGGTGAGGCGTTCTGCTTCCCGCTGATGATCGCCGCCGCCGACGAGGTCGCCCCGGACGGGCAGAAAGGCCGGTACAGCGGCCTGTTCCAGACCGCGTGGGGCCTCGCCGACGTGTGCGGGCCGCTGCTGTACACGACACTGCTGGCGGTCAGCAACGCGCTGCTGTGGGGCACCGTCGCGGTCGTCGTGCTGACGGCGCTGCCGGCCGTCCTCTGGCTGCGGCACCGGCTCCCCGCCCGGGTCCTCGCCGAAGCGGCGGCTTAGGCCTTATCCGGTGGATCACCTGGACCCCGCCTCGCACTTGGGTGATCCACCGGATAAGCCCTGGGCTCGTCGCGGAATGTGGACGGCGGCTCGTATCATCCTCGCCATGTCGAACCACCCCCGCCGGCGGCGGGGTCTCCGCAACCGCGTGCTCGCGGCCTGCGCGGCGCTCGCCGTCACGGTCGCCGCCGCCCCGCCGGCAGCCGCGGCCGAGCCCGTCAGCCAGCGACAATGGTTCCTCGCGGCGGTCAAGGCCCGCACCGCGCACAAGATCACCAAGGGCACCGGGGTGATCGTCGCGGTGATCGGCAGTGGCGTCGACTCCGGACATCCCGACCTGGCCGGGGCGGTGCTGCCGGGCATGGGCTTCGGAGGTGCGGCGAGCCGCACCGGGCGTACCGATCCGGACGGCACCGGCACCCGCGCCGCCGGGATCATCGCGGCCCGCGGTGGCGCCGAGCAGGCTCTCGGCATCGCCCCCCGGGCGCGGATCCTGCCGGTGGCGGTCGGTGCGGCGGGCACGGCCTCGCTGGCCCAGCCGATCCGCTGGGCCGTCGACCACGGCGCCAAGGTCATCAGCATCACGGTCCCGGGGCGGCAGCCCTCCACGGGTTCGGCCGGGCCGGTCAGCGGGCCGCAGGTGCCCGCGGAGGAGGCCGCGGCGATCGCCTACGCCCTGGCCAAGGATGTCATCGTGGTCACCGGCGCGGACCGGGCCGGCGAGCCGGCCCGGATCCCCGGTGTCATCGCGGTCTCCGGGATCACCCGGGCGGGCGCGTTCTGGACCGCTTCCGCGAGCGGCCCCCAGGTCGCGCTGGCCGCCCCGGCCGAAGGCGTCCTGAGCACCACGGCCCGCCAGGTCGACGCCGGGGGCTACTCCACCGCGACCTCGGCCGCCAACGCGACAGCGATCGTGAGCGGCGTCGCGGCCCTGCTCCGGGCCAAGTTCCCGCGGATGAGGGCGGCCGACATCGGCAACCGGCTGCTGCGCACCGCGACCGACCGGGGCGCCGCCGGCCGCGACGACCTCTACGGCTTCGGCGTGGTCGACGCGGAGCGTGCCCTGACCGCCCGGGTCCCCGCCGTCGCGGCCACCCCGGCCGTCCCGACGCCGGCGCCGGACGCGGCCGCCGCCCCGCCCGGCGGCGATGCCGCCACGGGCACCGGCCTGCTGGACACCCCCTGGGGACGATTCGGCCTGGTCCTCGCGATCGGCGCCGTCCTGCTGTCGGTCCTGGCCGGCGGGGTGCTCCTGGTGGCCCGCGCGTCCGTCCGCCGCTCGCCACCATGGCCGCCCGCCCCGCAGCAGCCCGGCCCGGTCGCCGGCCGCCCACCCACCGGCCCGGCCGGCGACTGGTGACCGGGATCCGGGACTCTTCATCGAGCGCCGCCGCGCCGGATTAGATCTTCGTTCCGGGGGCAATCTTGGAAAGGTGAACTGGCTCGAATTCGCCCTCCTGCACGTCGACGAGCCGGTCACCGTCCGGGTCGAGGCGCCCGGCCGGCGGCCGGTCCCGGTCGGCCCGTGCGTGATCGCCCACCACCACGGCACCACCACCGTGCTGTGCCCACCCGACACGGTCGCCCCGCCCGGCACCCGGATCACCCTGCCGGCCGGCGACACCGTGGAGACGCTCACCGTCGTCACCACCGTCCACCTGTCGGCCCACGGCACCCGGCTGCCCGCCCACCAGCAACTCGACGTCGCCCGCGGAACCGTGTCCCCCGGCGTGTGCCGGCCCACCGCCAGGTCGATCCGGTGAGCACCGTCGCCGACGTCGTCGTGGAACGCCTCACCGCGTGGGGTGTGGACCGGGTCTTCGGCTATTCCGGCGACGGCATCGACCCGGTGCTCGGGGCGCTGCGACGGGCCGGGAAGCCCGCGTTCGTGCAGGCCCGGCACGAGGAGGCGGCCGCGTTCATGGCGGTCGGGCACGCCAAGTACACCGGTGGCGTCGGTGTCTGCCTGTCCACTCAGGGGCCGGGTGCCGTGCACCTGCTCAACGGCCTCTACGACGCCCGGCTCGACTCCCAGCCGGTGGTCGCGATCGTCGGGCAGCAGGTGTCCAGTGTGCTCGGCAGCGCGTACCAGCAGGAGATCGACCTGGTCCGGCTCTTCGGCGACGTGTGCGCGCAGTTCGTGCAGGCCGCGTCCACACCCGAGCAGGTGCCGATGCTGCTCGACCGGGCCTTCCGGGCCGCGGTCGCCACCCGCAGCCCCACCTGCGTGATCCTGCCGCACGACGTGCAGGCCGCGGACGCGCCCGACCCGCACGCGCAGGAGCACGGGGTCCTGGTGACCACTCCGGGGCTGCGGCCCGCCCGGGTGCTGCCGCGCGACGAGGATCTGCGCGAGGCCGCCGCGCTGCTCACGGCGGGCGAGCGGGTCGCGATCATGGTGGGGCAGGGGGCGTACGGCGCGGCGCCCGAGATCCGTGAGCTGGCCGAACGGCTCGGAGCCGGAGTGACGGCGTCACTGCTCGGCAAGCCGGTGCTCGACGAGAACCTGCCGTACCACACCGGTGTGATGGGGCACCTCGGCACGACCGCCAGCGACCGGCTGCTCCGTGACTGCGACACGCTGCTGCTGATCGGGACGAACGATCCCTGGACCGAGTTCTACCCGAGACCGGGGCAGGCGCGGGCCGTGCAGATCGACATCGACGGGCGGCGGCTCGGCGGGCGGTACCCGGTGGAGGTGCCGCTGCTCGGGGACGCGGCGGAGACCGTACGCAAGCTCCTCGATCTCGTGCCGTCGCCGGTCGCGGAGAAGCCGTGGGCCGGTCGTGTCCGGGAGTGGACGGCGCGCTGGAACGCGATCGCCGAGTCCCGCGCGCAGGCCGCCGCCGACCCCGTGAACCCGCAGCTCGTGGTCCGCTCCCTGAACCCACGCCTGCCGGCGGACGCGCGGGTGGCGGTGGACGTCGGCTCGGTCGTCTACTGGTACGCCCGGCACCTGCGGCTGCCCGCCGGAGTCCCGGCGCACCTGTCCAGCACGCTCGCGTCGATGGGGTGCGGGCTGCCGTACGGGCTGGCCGCGAAACTGGCCGCCCCGGACCGCCCGGTCGTGGTGCTCACCGGCGACGGCGCCATGCAGATGAGCGGCCTGGCCGAACTCGTCACCGTCGCCGCCCGCTGGCGGGACTGGACCGACCCGCGTTTCGTGATCTGCGTGCTCGACAACCGCGACCTGGCCGAGGTGACCTGGGAACAGCGGGAGACCGAGGGCGAACCCCGGTTCGCGGACTCCCAGGATCTGCCGGACGTGCCGTACGCGAAGTACGCCGAGCTGCTCGGACTGCGCGGCATCCGGGTCGTCTCCGCGGACCGGCTCGGCGACGCCTGGGACACGGCGCTGGCCGCCGACCGACCCACCGTGATCCAGGTGGCCGTCGACCCGTCGATCCCGCTGTTGCCGCCGGGCCGGACCTACGAGCAGATCAAGGGCATGTACGAGGGGCTCGCCGCGGAGGGCGCCTCCCGGGCCGAGACCCACCTGCGGCGCGAACGGGCCGACGAGGGATTCGACGACCCAGGGTTGCCCCCGGCGCATCGATGAAGTTCCAATGAGGTGTGATTCGTGAGGGCGAGCCCGCCTGGGCACCGGGATCCTTCCTGACCCGGCTCAGCATCGGCGAGCGGGAGGAGTTCCTGACTCTCGGCACCACCCGGCGGATACCCGGCGGCCGGCACCTGCTGATCGAGGGCCGGCAGGACACCCAGGTCGAGGTGATCCGGCAGGGCCACGTCAAGATCACCACCTCGGTCGGCGGCACGTCCCGGCTGCTCGCCATCCGGCTGCCCGGCGACCTCGTCGGCGAACTCGCCGCCCTCACCGGCAACGGCCGCATCGCCACCGTCACCACCTGCGGCGACGTGGTCGCCACGGTGATCCGGCAGGCCGAGTTCCTGCACTTCGTCGGCCGGCACCCGCACGTCGCCGCGCAGATCACCGCCACCGTCGGGCGGCGGCTGCGCTGGGCCAACGAACGGCGCTCGGAGTTCTCCGCGTTCCCCGTGCACGTACGCCTCGGCCGGGTGCTCCTGGAGATCGCCACCAGCTGCGGCGACGCCGTCGGTGACGGCGTGCTGATCCGGGTCGAGCTCAGCCAGACCGAACTCGCCTCCCTCGTCGGCGCCCGCGAGGACACCGTCCAGCGGGCCCTGCGCGACCTGCGGCGCGACGGTCTGGTCCGCACCGGTTATCGCCGGATCACCGTCCTCGACGCGGCCGGTCTGCGCGCCCTCACCGAGAAGGCGGAGTGGCTGTGAACACCGCCGGGCCCAGGTAGAGCCAGCCGCGTTCCACGAACCCCTTCTCCGGCAGGTCCACGGTCATCTCCCGGAAATCCTCGGCCGGCGGTTGTACGCCCGGCACGATCACATCCCGGTACAGCACGTCCGGCAGCCCCAGCACGTACGTCGCCGCCGGGTTGTCCCCGATCGCCGCCCGCAACGGCGGACTGTCCAGCAGCCGGTGCACGGCGATCGCCGCCGCGCCGACCCAGCCGTTCGGCGCCTCCTTCACCAGCCCCCGGTGCAGCGCCACCCGCAACCGCATCGCCTCGGCCGCGGCCCGCCCGCGATCCCGCTCGGCGAGCCGCTCACCGAGCTCCCGCAACAGCACCGGAATTACCGCCGACTCGTCGATCCCGACCGGCAGCACGGTGAACTGGCCGTCCCCGGCCGGCTGCGGGCGGACCCGGCCGTCCCCGATACCCGCCGCCCGCCGCGCATCCCCGAGGATCCGCACCAGGTCGTGCTGCAGGACCTCGGTCTCGGCGTTCCCGCGGCGGCTGTAACCGACCACGTCCGCGGCCATGCACAACCGCACCGCCGCGGCGTTCTCGGCGACCGGCCGCAACGGCTCGGTGAACGGCACCCCGGTCACCTCACCGGCCCCGGCCACCTGCACCGACAACGACCCGGACACCTCGGTCGCGTCCGCCGGGATCTCCAACAGGGCATGCATGGCGTACGCCCGGGGGAGCGCGCCGCGGCGGTCCTCGTACCCCCAGCCGAACGTGGCACTCTGCGCCCCCGTCGTCCACACCCGGGGCCCGCCCCGTCGCATCGCCAGGCGCCGCAGCAGCCCCGGCCGTGCCACCGCGGCCGTCCGCGCCGCCACCGCCGACCCCGGGCCCGACGGCACCAGCCCGAACGAATCCCCATCCGCGTCCAGCCGGACCGCCCGGCAACCGGGGCCGGTCAGCGCCACCTCGAAGCGCGCACCGGTAGACCCCCGCACCGGATCCAGGTCGAACGCGAACAGGGCGCCGACATAGCGGTGGCCCATCGCGGTGCGCCCCCGCAGCGGCGTGGGCAGGTCCTCCGGCGGAACCGGGTAGATCAGCGGATGGCCGCACCGCACCCCGCCGGGCCCGCCGTCCCCGTCCTCGCCGCGGCCCTCGCCGCCGGTCCAGGCGTGATGCCCCAGAACCTCGTCGCCGGTCAGCTCGTCATCGCTCCACATAGCCACCCCCCGGCCGCCGATTCTCTCGATGTCCGTCGATCGACTCAAACCCCGTCCGTCCCGCATCGCCTCCCCCGTTCGGCGGTACGCCCCTCCAGCGCCCGCGGGGCGTAACACGACGAGACGCCTCCGGCAGGTTGCCGGAGGCGTCTCGGACATCTCTTCGGTTGGTCGTGCATCTTCCCGAAAGGGAACGTCAGCGCCGGGCGAGCACCGGGTTGCGAACCTGGTGCTCGACCATCTTGGTGGCCAGGCGCAACACCTCCGCCTGCCGCCCCTCCGGGCTGAAGTCCTTGCCGGGCTTGGACTCGGCGACGTGCTTCTCCGCCCGCTCGACCAGCCGCAGCAGGTCGGTCACCGCGCCGGGGTGCATCCGGCACAGGTGAACCGCGATCCGCAGCCGCCGGTCCGGAACGCCGACCAGGTACTCCGGCATCCCCGCCTTCCAGGCGAGCGGATGCACCAGGTAGCCGGCGGGCAGGTTGCCCGGCCCGCCCATCGGCTCCAGGATCTGCAGCGCGTCCAGTTTCAACGGTGGCGACTGCACACCGGTGAACGCCAGCCCGAGCACCGCCAGCGTCACCACGACGACGATCGCCAGGATCGGATTACCGCTTCCCGCCGCCAGGACGACCCCGAAGGCGATGAGGACCAGAGCTCCACCGGTGAGTGTCCCGGTGCTGCCGGTGGTGTCGCACGCGTCCCGCCTCGCCTCGTCGACGTACTTGTTGATCACGCTGTCCAGGAGCGGGTTCTCCGGTTTCCACCGGTCCACCCGCACCGGAATGGCGCGTTCGGGTTGTTTGCTCATAGGGGGATATCGGGACCTTCCCGCTCGTCCGTGTGCGGAAATCCGGAGCACGCGACCGGCCCTGTGGGCCGACGTTCTCCGGCAGTGCCGCGAGAATCGGCATCCCCCCACCCGACCTGAGATCAAATCCTCCGCCGCTTCCCCGCGGCCCGCCTCCTACCTGCGACTCGCCGTCCTTCCTCCGTCCTGCCCTTGCTTCGCCCCGTCCCTCCTTCGCCCTGCCCTCACTTCGTTCTGTGCATGACGGAAGCCCGCCGCCCGTCGTCCGGGCAGCGGGCTTCGCACCGATGGATCAGGAGAGCGGCGCGCCGTACTCCCGGGCGGTCCCGGGTGCCGCCGTCGCTAGCCCGCGCCGGGCACGCTCGGCCCGCACCGCGCCGGAACAGCCGCACCGCATAGACGATCTCCTTCTACGCCTTTCACCCCTTCCACGCCTTCCACGCGAGATCTAGTGAGTTTCGGGCGAACCGATTCACCACGACCTCGCACGATCGACGACCGGCGGGCAAGCGATTGGCCAGCAGGGTCAGCAGTGGAACCAGCCGGACGGAACCCGGTGGCGGGCAAGCCCGCTGAGTGCCCGCCATCCGATGTGCCGGAGGTCGGGCGGGGGCGGTGTGGCAGGTCAGGGCAGGGGTGGGACGCCGGTGGTGACCCAGCGGGCCAGGGCGGTGCGGTCGACGAGGGTGATGTGGCAGCGGCGGGCGACGTCGCGGGCCTGCCGGGTGGGGTGGCCGGTGGTGACGAGCAGGGCCACGTCGGCGCCGTGGATGGTGCGGGCGGTGCCGGCGAAGCGCTGCACGTGCGGGCTGCCGAGAGGGCCGGTGTAGCGCTTGCACTGGACGACGATCCGGCGGCCGTCGGGTGCCCGGCCGGTGACGTCGGCGCCCATGTCGCCGGAGCCGCCCGAGACCCGCACGCCGCGGCAGCCGCCGGCACGCATCAGGCGGGCGATGAAGAACTCGAACTCCGTGCCGCTCATGCCGTCGGTGACCGAGATGTGCCGCTCGTGCTCGGCGAGACGGCGATCGGCGGCGGCGCGCAGATGGAACCAGGCCGCGCCGGTGGCGATCAGGGTGCCGGTGATCGCCGCGGCGATGCCGGGATGCTCGCGGACCGCCTCGACCAGCAGTGACAGGGCGAGGAAAGCGCCTGCCAGGGCTGCGAAGGCGGCGCCCGGACTGATCGTCCTGCCGCGGCGTCTGCGTCGTCTCGCCACCGGATCGCCTTCCTCTGTGGAGTCGCCCGCATACGCAATGTAGAGGAGGGGTCCGACAAGAATTCGTGGCGCGATCTCGTGAGTGGAGCCGAGGCGGCGCACTAGTAGGCTCGGGCCCGGTTTTGATCAAGCGCAGCCAGAGGGACGGATATGAGTGACGAGGCCGAGTTCCACGCGGACCGTACGCAGGAGATCTTCCTGCCGGCCGTGGCTCCGGCCGTGCCGCCGCAGCACGGTGGCGCCGAGGTGATCGAGGTCGCGGCCTTCCGCGGCCAGACGAAGTTCGAGCGCGAGGTGATCGAGAAGGTCGCGTCGGCCGCCGCTCGTTCGGTCCCCGGCGTCGTGGAACTCGGCGGGGACGTGGCCCGCTTCTTCAACTCGGTGCTCGACAAGATCGGCTTGGACAAGGTCGGCGACGCCACCCGCGGGGTGTGGGCGAAGGTCGACGGCACCGACGTGGAGATCACCGTGATCCTGGTGATCTCGGCGGGTGAGGTGGTCGCCGACGTGACCGCAGCGGTCCGGACGGCCGTCATCCAGGCCGTGGAGCGTTACGGCCTGCACGTCAGCGACTGCACGGTCAAGGTCGACGACATCCGCCTTCAGGACCACTGACGGGGAGCCTTCAGGACCACTGACGGGGAGCCTTCGGGAGCGCTGACGGGGAGCCTTCGGGAGCGCTGACGAGAGAGCCTTCAGATCCACTGACGGGGAGCCTTCGGGAGCGCTGACCGGGAGCGCGAAAAGGGGAAGAGCGGACGGGGCCGGAAGATGCCGGTAACGTGCGGTTCGACGGCGACCTCACGGGAGGCATGATGATCACCGTGCCTGCGGGAAGCAGCCTGACCCTGCGCTGCCCCGATACGCAGGGCATCGTCCTGGTCTCGCTCGCCGAGGTGACGGCCCCGTTCATCAGCGAGTTGCCACCGATACCGGTGCTGAGTCTGGACGGGCCCGGCGTACGGCGGATCGGGGTCCTGGAGCTCGTCACCGGCTCCGGTGTGACCTGGGTCGAAGCGGAACTGCGCAACGACCAGTTGACCGTGATCGGTGACGCCCCGACCGACGTGGTGCAGCGCCGCTCGGCGGCCCGGCGGCCCGGCAGCTATCCGGCGGTCGGCACCGCGCAGATCGAGAACATCGACGGCCGTCACCTGGTCGCGGTGCGGGGCCGGGTGGAGGACATCTCCACGGCCGGCCTGCTGCTGCGGGCCACGACCGGCGACAACGTGCCGTCCCTGCCGTACGGGATCGAGCGCACCATGCTGCACGTGACCATGCCGTGGGGTGAGATGACGGCCGCCGTCACCACCGTCGACCAGCGCGCCGACCTGCTCCGGGGCACTTTCGAGTGGGTCGAGCCGAACGGCGCCGAGGAGCTCGCCCGGTTCTGCGCCGGCCGATGAAAAAGAGAACCCTGCCGGGCGCGTACGCCGGCAGGGTTCTCGAGGGTGTGGGTCAGCGAACCACGATGGTGGTCATGATCTTGTCGGCGAAGGTCTGCTTCTTGGCGTCCCAGAGCGGGAACAGGTAACCGACGTAGCAGGAGATCTGGTCGAGGAAGTGGGCGAGGTCGCGCACGAACGCGCTGCCGCCACCGATCGGCTGGCCGGTCTGCTCGCTGATCAGCTTGATGCCCAGCGCCTTGCGGCCCCACGACTGGCCGGTCTTGCCGGCGAGGTACCAGCGGTTGTAGCCGCTGGCCACGATGGCGACCAGGAAGAACAGCGGGTAGAAGAAGTTGATCTCGCCGGTCGTGAAGTCCATGCCGAGAACGACGGCGAGGAGGGCGAACGGGAGGACGACGAGGCCGTCGATCAGGTAGGCGCCGACGCGCGCGCCCCAGCTGGCGTAGTCCGTGCCGGCCTGGCCGTACGAACCCTGGTGGGCGTAGGCGGGCTGGCCGTAGCCGGCCTGCTTCTGACCGTACTGCTCCTGGCCGTACGGCTGCTGCTGGCCGTACTGCTCCTGGCCGTACGACTGCGGCTGCTGGCCGTACTGCTGCGGCTGACCGTACTGCGGCTGGCCGTACGGCTGCTGCGGCTGCTGCGGCTGGCCGTACGGCTGCTGCGGCTGCTGCTGGCCGTACGGGTCACCGGCGGGCGGGTAGCTCATTCTTCGTTCCTTCAATAGGGGAGGCTCGGTTCGAGCCGGTGCAGTTGGAAAATCCAGCTCGCGGCGGCGAGCAGTCCAGCGATCCAGCCGGCCCGGCGGCGTCCCACCGGCGACCACGGTCGTGGCGGCCGGAGCACACCCGAGGCACGCAGTGCGACGAGTGGGCCCACGGCGACGGTGAACGCGGCCAGGCCGAAGATCAGAGGATTGGCGTGGAAGGCTTCGCCGAACTCACCACGCACCAGCGCGACAGCAGCGGTCGTCAGGCCGCAACCGGGACACGGCACACCCGTCACCGTCCGCAGCGGGCATGGCAGGCCCACTCCGGTGGCGTCGACGAGGGCCGGCCACACCGCGGCCGCGACCGCGACCAGCGATCCGAAACCGCCGATCCGCTCGGGCACGGAGAACTCACGCAACGAAACACCTTCTGATCAGGAAAACCCGGAGAGCATACGGGTGCGAGCCCTGATCAGGCGACCCCTAATCCGATCGATTGACGCCTTTCCGTCTGAACCGAGATCCACGTCTCACCGGCCGGGACCGGCCACGCGACCTCCCCACGGCGTACGCGGTCGGTATGGGCGGTTTCGGTCAGCTGTTCAGCCGTTGCCGCGCGACCCGCAGGCAGGCGCGCATGGTCTCCTCCGGCACCCGCATCGCCGCGGCCATCACCGGCACCGCCTCGACGCGCCCGTCGTTGTCGATCTTGTCGTAGATCTCCAGCAGACCCTGGTGGAACCGGTCGGCGGTCAACTCGGCGAACCGGTTCTCCGCGTACTGCCGCACCATCGTCCGGAACCCGTCGACGAGCGGCATGCGCAGGAACTCGGCGGTCAGCAGAGCGAGCCGCTGCCCGGCGACCCGCAGCGTCCCCGGCCCGATGTCGGCCGCTTCGACGACGACCCGGTCCGGCCCGCCGTCGGCATCCGGGTCCGCCCACTCCGCGATGACCGTCACGTCCGGCCCACGGTGCTCGAGGCGCGTGGTCACTTGAGGTTCACCGTGACACCGCCGGAGAACATCGAGTCGCGCAGCTCGAGGGAGGCGAGCCTCGCGCCCTTCGGGATGTCGAAGACCAGCTTGCCCTTCACCGTGTTGCCCGGGTTGACCTCCTCGAACAGCACCTGCTGATCCTCGTTGGCGTAGAGCGCCGCGGTGGAGTCCACCGAATACTCCACCCGCGCGGCGTCGAAGCCCTTCTGCACCGAGTCGAGGAACGTCTGCGGCTCCTTGCCGATGTTCTTGACCTGCACGTCGATCAGGCAGAACTGGCCCTGCGCCTTCTCGTTCAGGTAGGCGTCGCCGACCTTGGCGACCCCGCACTTCACCTTGCTCACGGTGAACTCGAACCTGCCGTCCCGGGCGGGCTGGTTCAGGCCCGGCGTGGTGTCCGCCGGCACCGGGGCGTTCTCGGTCTTCTCCCCGGCGGGCTCCTTCGTGGCGGCGCCGGTGGCCGCCGTGGTCGCCTCGGGCGTGGCGCTGTCGGTGCCGCTGTCGTCACCGAAGGCCAGCGCGCCGCCGCAGCAGAGCAGCACCATCGCCACGGCCCCACCGGCGATCCACGGCCACTTCGACTTCTTCGCCGGCGGCGGCACGGGCACGGCGGGGTTCTGCGCATAGGTCATGAGATCTACTCCGAGTCAGAGGCGAGTACACGGAAGATCCGTGCTGTCGTGGTCGTCAATCTACGAACAGTGCGGCGAGAATGTCAACGGAAGAATTTGATGATCGATCGTCCCGACTCGACTGCGCTGGGTCGCGTGTGGCGGCGACCGCGGTCGGCGGATCTCATGGACGGCCCCCGCGGACCGGGCGGGACGGCGTGGGGCGACGTACCGTTGGTCCGGTGAGTGATGCGCCTGTGCTCGGTACCCGATTTGCTGATGAGCTGCCGGAGATGGGGGTTTCCTGGCAGGCGGCGGAGCCGCCGAAGCCGGAACTGCTCGTTCTCAACGAACCGCTCGCCGTCGAGCTCGGCCTCGATGTGGAGTGGCTGCGCAGCGCGGCGGGGATCCGGTTCCTCGCCGGGGTCGACGTGCCCGACGGGGCCAAACCGGTCGCGCAGGCCTACGCCGGCCACCAGTTCGGGGGCTATTCGCCGCGGCTCGGGGACGGGCGGGCGCTGCTGCTCGGTGAGATCGGCGGGCGGGATCTGCACCTCAAGGGTTCGGGGCGGACGCCGTTCGCGCGGGGTGGGGACGGGCTCGCGGCGGTCGGGCCGATGCTGCGGGAGTACGTGGTCAGTGAAGCCATGCACGCGCTCGGGATTCCGACGACGCGGTCGCTCGCGGTGATCGGCACGGGGAAGAGCATTCTCCGGGAGAACCTCGCGCCCGGCGCGGTTCTGGTGCGGGTCGCGGCGAGTCACCTGCGGGTGGGGAGTTTCCAGTACGCGCGGGCCACCGGTGACGCCGACCTGCTGCGGCGGCTCGCCGACCACGCCGTCGACCGGCACTACCCGGACGTTCCACCGCCCGGGGACGGCGATCGCCATCTGCGGTTCTTCGAGGGGGTCGTCGAGCGGCAGGCTGATCTGATCGCGCGGTGGATGCTCGCCGGGTTCGTTCACGGGGTGATGAACACCGACAACATGACGATCTCGGGGGAGACGATCGACTACGGGCCGTGCGCTTTCATGGAGGCGTTCGATCCGGCGACCGTGTTCAGTTCGATCGATGAGGGCGGGCGGTACGCGTACGGCAATCAGCCCGCGATCGCGCAGTGGAATCTGGCCCGGCTCGCTGAGGCGCTGCTTCCGCTCTTCGACGACGATCAGGAACGGGCGATCGAGAAGGCGACCACGGCGCTGGGCGGTTTCCGGGGCCGTTATGCCGCGGCCACGGTCGCCGGTTTCCGCGGGAAGCTGGGGCTGATCGGGACGGCCGACGACGCCGCCGTCACGGCGCTCGTCGAGGATCTGCTCGGCCTGCTCAGAGCCGAGGGCAGCGATTTCACCTCGTTCTTCCGGACACTGTCCCGGGGCGGTGCGGACGGCGCTTTCGCGGACTGGGCGAAACGGTGGCGCGATCTCGACCCGGACACCGCCGCGATGGACCGGGTCAATCCGTTCTACATTCCCCGCAATCACCTGGTGGAGGAGGCTCTCGCCGCGGCCACGGAAGGTGATCTCGCCCCGTTGCACGCGCTTCTCGATGCGATCGCCGATCCGTTCACCGAGCGCCCCGGCCTGGCCCGCTTCGCGGAGCAGGCCCCGCCCGACTTCGGCACTTACCGCACCTTCTGCGGCACCTGATCAACCCGTCTCCCGGTACGCCGTAGAGGAGCCACCGTGGAGAACGGCGTACCGGGAAACGGGTCCATTGGCAGTGTCAACCGCTCGTAGCAGTGTTGATTCGCTGGTCACGGCGTGTAGGGTCGAGGCCGTGACGGCTCCCACCTCAGGTAACGACGGCAGGTTGATCTCCGCTGCGGAGGTGGCGCGCCTGGCCGGCGTGACACGTGCCGCGGTGTCCAACTGGCGGCGCCGTCACCCGGACTTCCCGGAGCCGGTCGGGGGCGGGCGCAACGCCCTGTTCGCCCTCTCCGAGATCACCGACTGGCTGGACCGGCAGCGGAAGAACACCGACGTCTCCGACGAGGTGCTCGTCTGGCAGGAGTTGCGGGCGCTGTACGGCGAGGACATGGTAAGCGGTGTGGCCGAGATCGCGGCCCTGCTCACCACCGGCGAGGAGGGCCGTCTCGACGAGGCGTCCCGGTTACGCCTGCGCGGCATGGCCGAGCAGACGTCGGCGCGGCAGGTGGTCACCGATTTCACCGATCGGCTCGTCGCCTCCGGGACGGCGATGACCGGGGCGCGGCTCGCCGAGGAGGTCGCCCGTTGCGCCGGGGACGTCAGCGGAACGGTCTTCGACCCGGCGGCCGGCGCCGGCACCCTGCTGCTGGCGTGCGCCGCGGCCGCCGGTGGGTCCGGCAAGTCCGGGGCGGTCCGGCTGGCCGGCCAGGACGGCAGCCCGGCGGCGGTGGCGCTCGCGTCGGCCCGGGGGCGACTGGCCGGCGCCGACATGGAGATGCGGCTCGGCGACTCCTTCCAGGAGGACGCGTGGCCGGACCTGCGGGCCGACCTGGTCGTCTGTGATCCGCCGGTCGGGCTCACCGACTGGGGCCGGGACAGTCTGCTCCTCGATCGCCGCTGGGAATTCGGCATCCCCACCAAGGCGGAGAGTGAACTCGCCTGGCTGCAACATTGTTATGCGCACACCGCCCCGGGTGGCCGGGTGATATTCGTGATGCCGCCGTCGGTCGCCTATCGCCGGGCCGGTAAACGTATCCGTGCCGAAATGCTGCGCGCCGGAATCGTCGAGCACATCGTCGCCCTGCCGCCGGGAATGGTGGCGTCGCATCCGCAGCCGGTGCATCTGTGGATTCTGCGGCGTCTCGCCGAGGGGCAGCGGGCCGCGCCGACGGTCCGGATGACCGACCGCACCGGCGGCGAGCAGGTCGTGGACGTCCCGGTGATCGACCTGCTGGACGAGACCGTCGACCTGACCCCGGCGGCCCACATGCCCGCGACCCGCGTCGACCTGGCCGAGCACTATGCCGAGGTCAGGCAGCATATCCAGGAGACGGCCCGGCGGATCGCCGGGCTGCTGCCGGAGTTGCCGGCCGGCCCCGGATCGATCGAGGGCGGCACGTTGCGGGTCGCCGATCTCGCGCGGGCCGGTCTGGTCGACGTCGGGGACACGGTCACCTCGGCCAGCGATCAGCTCGACACCGATTATCTCCGCGGGTTTCTGCACGGTCCGTCGAATTCGTCGCGGAACACCAGCAGCAGCGGGACGCATCGCGTGGATGTGCGGGGTTCCAGGATTCCGCAGATGGACATCGATCAACAGCGCCGATACGGCGCCGCTTTCCGTGATCTCGACAAGGCCGAGGAATTGGTGCGCGAACTCGCTGAGGAGACTCTGGAATTGATCTCCCGGGCGCGGGACGGGCTCACCTCCGGCACGCTTCGCCCCTGACGTCGTTGCGACCGATCCTGCTGAGCGGTTACGCGGCGAAATCCTGCGCGCGAGCCGTCCACAACGCCTACGACGAGACGATTCCCCGTCCGGACGGCCCGGTGCCCGCCGAGCTGCGGGCGCTGTTCGACACCGGCGTCGCCTTCGAGGCCGCCGTGTTCGACCGGTGGGCGGCTCTCGCCGTACCCGGATATGTCGATCTTCGTGATCTCGACGGTGACAAGCGGACGCACATCGGGGCGACGCTCGGCGCGATGCGGGCCGGCGCGGCGGTCATCGTCGGCGGCCGGCTGCCCGACGACCACGCCGGCGGGCGCACCGGCAAGCCGGACATCCTGCTGCACGACGGTGTTCGCGGTTATCACCCGGCCGACGTCAAGGCGCACCACGTGCTCGACCGCCGGTACGACGACGCCCCGGCCAGCAGTCTGCGGGCACCGGCGTACCGGGACGCGGTCCGCCTGCCGGACGGCGGCGCCCGGCACCGCGAGGAGGACCTGCTCCAGCTGGCGCACTACTGGCGCATGCTGGAGGCGTGCGGCCATCAGGCGGCCGAGCCGCGCGGTGCGATCTGTGGCGACGACCGGCCCGGCGATCCGCTGCTGGTGTGGTACGACCTGGCCACCCCCGCCTTCCGCACCTACTCCCGCACCAGCGGGGTGGCGACCCGCAGCGCCCTGGAGCGCTACGACCACGAGCACGGGTTCCGCCTGCGGGTCGCCGACGTGGCGCGCCGGGGCGGGGAGCCGCTCGTCGCGCCGGTCGGGCAGGAGGAGTGCGCGACCTGCCGGTGGGCGCCGGTGTGCGTGGCCACTCTGCCCGGCGACGACCTGAGCGGGGCTCTGCGCGGGGCTCTGGGCGTACGGGAACATCTCGCTCTGCGCGCTGTCGGTGTGCGGACCGTGACCGATCTGGCGGACAGCGACCCGGCGTCCCTCCTCGCCGGATCCTACGGGCTCGCGGTCACGCATCTGCGCAACCGCGCGTTCCGGCTGCGCAAGGCGGTGATCGCCGCGGGCCTCGCCCGGGACGGGCTGGTGATGCGCCGCACGGCACGGGTCGAGATCCCGCGCGCCGACGTCGAGGTCGACATCGACGTCGAGTGGGGCGCCGACGGGCTGGTCTACCTGTGGGGTGTGCTGGCCGGGGACGTGTACACGCCGTTCTTCGACCCGGGTGTCGCCGACGCCGCCGCCGAGGAACGCCTGGCCCGGCGCTGCCTGGACCATCTCGCCGGGCTCGCCCGGGACACCGCCGGCCGTGGGCTGAGCCTGCGGGTGTTCCACTACGCGCCGCCGGAGCCGCGGCACGCCCTGCGGTTCGCGCCGCTGCCGGCCGGGGACGCGCATCCGCATGCCTGGGTGGATCTGTTGCCGCTGGTGCGGGGCGCGGTCGACTCCCGGGCGGGGCACGGGCTCAAGGCGGTGGCCGTGCACGGGCCCGGGCACGAGTGGCGCGACGCCGACCCCGGTGGCCTCCAGTCGCAGCAGTGGCACGGCGCGGCCCGGGACGGTGACGTCGCGGCGGCGGGGCGGCTGCTCGAATACAACGAGGACGACGTGCGGGCGACCAGGGCGATCCGGGAGTGGCTGCGCGCGGCCGACTGAGCCGCTTTGTACCGCGGATCCTCCGCCTTGGCAAGTGTGCCTGCCCCACCAACAGTCGCGTGGTAGCCCCATCGCTGGTGGCGGCCATGATGGCGACAGTGGAGTCATGCCCGAGATGACGTGGTGGATGAGCCCCTGGCGGATCCGCGGGATGGGCCGCAGCCTCGGCTGGGGTCTCGCCGCCGGATTCGCGCTGCCCGCGACGGTGATGCTGGCGCTGCTGGCCGGCGGTGCGATCGGCCTGGAACGCTCCGCTGAGCCGATCGCGGCGGTCGCCGCGGCGGCGGTCAGCGCGGTGGTGCTGACCGCACTGGTCGAGGAGATCCTGGCCCGCTATCTGATCCTCCGGTTCATCGAGTGGCGGGCCGGCGCCCGGGTCGCGCTGCCCGCCACCGCGCTGCTGTTCGGCCTGCTGCACTTCGGGGTGGCCTCGTTGGTGGACGGGCCGGGCGGGGCGCTGCTGTTCGCGGTGCCGGCGACGCTGTCCGGTGTGCTGTTCGCCGGGGCCTATCTGATCACCCGCACGATGTGGCTGCCGATCGGCCTGCACATCGGGTGGAACCTGGCCACCAGCGCGATCTTCGGGCCGGACGTGTTCGGCACGCACCGGCTGCTGACCGTGACCCCGCTCGCCTCCGACCCGTTCTCCGGCGGCCTCTACGGCACCGACGCCAGCCTGCTGACCAGCGCGGTGCTGGCCCCGCTCTGCCTGGCCGTGCTGTTCGCGGCAGCCCGGGCCACCAGGAGGATCCCGGTGGCCACCGCGACGGCGGAGCCGGCCCACGTGCCGGCGCCGCGAGACCGGGAACGGGAGCTGGTGACCGCGGGAGGGTGAGATTCAACGTTTGACCTGGAGCGCGCTCCAGCTTCTAGGTTCTGACCCATGAGCGGTGAGACGAACATCGGAACCATCGAACTCGGACGGACCGGCGAGCGGGTCAGCAGCGTCGCCCTCGGGGCCATGCAGATGGGCAACGCCACGGCGGAGCCGGAGGCGGTCCGGATCCTGGACCGCTACCGTGATCTCGGCGGCGCGTTCATCGACACGGCCGACTGCTACGAGTGGTGGGCGCGGCCGGGCAGCCGCGGCGGCGAGAGCGAGGAACTGCTCGGCCGCTGGATGCGCGAGCGCGGCAACCGGGACGAGATCTTCCTGGCCACCAAGGGCACCGCGCTGCCGGCCCACTCGCCGGACCTGTGGAACGCCGACGGCTCGGCGAACTGGGAGCTGGCCCGGCGGACGTTCGCCGGGGCGGGCGCGGACACCCTGCGGCACGCGCTGGACGGCAGCCTGCAGCGGCTCGGCACCGACCACGTCGACCTGTACTACGTGCACGTCGACGACCGGTCGACCCCTCTCGAGGAGACCCTGGAGGCGCTCGCCGGGTTCGTCACGGCCGGCAAGGTGCGCTATCTGGGCTGGTCCAACGTGCGGACCTGGCGGCTGGAGCGGATCCGGCAGCTGTGCGACAGGTACGGCTGGCCCGCGCCCGTCGCCCTCCAGCAGCAGCACTCCTACCTGCGGCGGCGGGCCGGGCTGAGCCACGGTTCGTTCGTCGACGACGAGCAGCTGGACTACCTGGCCGAGCACCGCGACCTGTCCCTGGTCGCGTACTCGCCGATCGTCAAGGGGATCTACGACGATCCGGCGCGGGCGGCCGAGCACTGGATGATGGAGTCGTACGCGGGGCCGGACACCGACGCCCGCCTGACCGCGGTCACCGACCACGCGGCCCGGCTCGGGGTGACCCCGAACCAGCTGGTCCTCGCCTGGCTGCTGCACCAGGACCGGCCGCCGGTGCTCCCGCTGATCGGGCCGCGGACCCTCGCGCAGTTCGAGAACCTGGCGCCCGCGTTCGGCCTCGAGCTGGGCGCCGGCGACCTGGCCACGCTGGACGCCGCCGGAGCCTGAGGCGGGGTGGGGAGCCGGGGTGCGGACAGCGGCCGAACTCCGCACACCGAACGAGGAGGGCGAGACGGCCGGATTTCGTGATTCCGGCTCACGAACGTGTCTTCGCGGTATTGGCTGGAGCAATGGCGCGTAGATCCGGATGGTCCGACCTGCCGGTCATGGTGAAGGTGTTGTGCGCGGTGCTGGTCGCCGCGCTGGCCGCGGCTGTGGCCGGCGGGGTCGGGATCGTCAAGCTGGGTGCGGTCGACGAGGCGGGCGGCGGCATCTACGAGCGCAACCTGTTGCCGATGAGCGAGCTGGCGGAGATCGACGGGCTGGTCAACGAGATCCGCGGGACGGTCCTGCGGCATGTGATCTCCACCGATCCGGCCGAGATGCAGGCCCGCGAGCAGGAGATCACCGAGTTCCGTGACGAGCTGGACCGCCTGTGGGAGGCCTACGCCGCGGGGGCGGGGACCGCCGAGGAGCAGGCCGCCCGGCAGGAGTTCGGCACGGCGTTCGAGGCGATGCTGGCAGTCGCGGACGGCGAGGTGCTCCCGGCGAGCCGGGCACAGCAGACGAGCCGGGTGGCCGCGGCCGAGAGGGAGCGGTTCGACCCGGCTTTCGACAAGGTCAGCGACGCCCTCGGAGCACTGGAGGCGCTCGAGACGGCACAGGCGACGGCCAGCGCCGACGAAGCCGAGGCCACGTACCGGTCGTCCCGCAATCTGCTGATCGCCATCCTGGTCGCCGGCCTCGCTCTGGCCCTCGCCGTCGGGGTGTTCGTGGCCCGGTCGGTGAGCGGCCCGCTCGCCACGGTCGTGGTCGCGTTGCGCCGGGTCGAGAAGGGCGACCTGACCGCCGTCGCCGACGTCCACAGCCGGGACGAGCTGGGCAGACTGGCCACCGCCCTGAACGCGACCACCGGCCGGCTGCGGGAGGTGATCGGCGGCCGGATGTCGCAGACCGCGCAGAGCCTGGCCGCCGCGGCCGAGGAGCTGGCCGCGGTCAGCGCGCAGCTGCAGTCCGGGGCGGGCGACGCCGAGAGCCAGGCCAACACCGCGGCCCGCGCCTCCGAGGAGGTCAACGTCGGGGTGCAGTCGATCGCGGCGGGCGCGGAGGAGATGAGCGCGTCGATCAGCGAGATCGCCTCCAACGCCAGCCAGGCCGCGCAGGTCACCACCCGGGCGATGTCGGTGGCGGAGCGGACCAACGCGCAGGTCGGCGAGCTGGGTTCGGCCAGCGCCGAGATCGGCGAGGTGGTCAAGCTGATCACCAGCATCGCCGAGCAGACGAACCTGCTCGCGCTGAACGCCACGATCGAGGCGGCCCGGGCCGGTGAGCTGGGCAAGGGGTTCGCGGTGGTGGCCGGCGAGGTGAAGGAGCTGGCGCAGCAGACGGCACGGGCCACCGAGGAGATCACCGCCCGGATCGGGGCGATCCAGCGATCCAGCGAGGCGGCGGCCACGGCGATCGGCGAGATCACCGAGGTGATCGGGATGATCGGGGACTACACGACGACGATCGCGTCGGCGGTGGAGGAGCAGACCGCGACGACGACCGAGATGAGCCGGTCGGTGGCGGAGGCCGCGGGCAACAGCGGGGACGTGGCGCGGACCGTCTCCGGGGTCGCCGGGGTGGCGGCGAACACCGCCGAGGGCGCCCGGACCACGCAGCAGGCCGCCGACGAGCTGACCCGCCTGGCCTCGGACCTGACCGGAATCGTCGCCGAGTTCAAACACTGACCCCGAACCAGCGTGGTGACCTCGGGCGCGCATGGCGGCCGGAGTCACCACGAAAGCCCGGACTACACCCGCTGGGGGACGGCGGTGAGCATCTCGGTGATGCCGGTGGCGTCGATCGGGTGGGCCAGCAGGTACCCCTGCGCGTACTCGCAGCCCAGCTCCCGCAGCACCGCCAGGTCGGCGCCGTCGTCCACGCCCTCGGCCAGCGACGCCATCCCGAGCGCGTGCGCCATCCCGATCATCGCGTCCGCCAGCGCACGCCGGGCCGGGTCACGCGCGATCCCGTTGACGAACGTGTGGTCGATCTTGATGATGTCCCAGCCGTGGTCGGCGACCCGCGCCATCGACGAGTAGCCGGTGCCGAAGTCGTCGACGGCGATCCGCACCCCGGCCCGGCGCAGCGGTCCGAGCGCGGCCTCGACGGTCTCCGGCATGGCCAGGCCCATCTCGGTGAGCTCCAGGGTGAGCGCGTGCGCGGGGGTGCCGGTCCGCTCCAGGGCGGCGAGGACCACCTCGGCGGTGCCGGGGTCGAGCTGCCGCGGCGACAGGTTGACCGCGATCGGCACCCACCTGCCGGTCCGGTTGTACCAGGTCCGCTGCTCGTGCAGGGACTGGTCCAGGACGACGGCGAAGAACTGGCCGACCGTGCCGGTGGCCTCGGCGACCGGCACGAACGCGGCGGGCATCAGGATCCCGTCGGTGGGGTGCTGCCAGCGGGCGAGCGCCTCCACCGAGACGAGGGCGCCGTCGTCGACCCGGAACACCGGCTGGTAGACGCAGAACAGCTCACCCGGATGGGTGAGGGCCCGCCGGAAGTCGGCGTCGCGCCGCAGCCGCAGGGCGGCCTCGGTCCGGCTGTGCGCGTCGAACCGCACCGTCCGGCCCCGGCCGGCGGCCTTGGCCTGGTACATCGCGGTGTCCGCGTCCTGGAGCAGGGTCTCCGGGTCGGCGTTGAGTGCCTGGGTGGTGCGCAGCCCGATCGACAGCGAGGCGAAGAAGTCGCTGCCGTCGGCGAGCCGCAGCGGCTGCCCCAGGTCGGCGGCGACCCGGTCGGCGACGGCGCCGGCCTCCTCCTCGCTGACGGCCGGCATCAGGATGACGAACTCGTCGCCGCCGAGCCGGCACACCACGTCGCCGGGGCGGACCGCGGCGCGCAACCGGCCGGCGATGGCGACCAGCAGCTGGTCGCCGGCGTCGTGGCCGAGGCTGTCGTTGACGTTCTTGAAGTGGTCGAGGTCGCAGAAGAGCAGCCCGACCCGGGTCTCGCCGTCGTCCGGCAGGGACGCGCAGGCCAGCGCGAGCCGGTCCATCAGCAGGGCCCGGTTGGCCAGGCCGGTGAGCGCGTCGTGGCCGACCCGGCGGGCCAGGTCGTGGATCGGGGTGATGAGCCGCAGCGCGACCAGGGCGACCGACACCCAGGCGCCGATGACGAGGGGGCCGGCCGAGGCGGGTTGCCAGACCAGGTGCAGGGTGGGCAGCACGAGCGCGGCGCCGAACAGCAGCAGCGCCCGGTGCACGGTGAGGGTGGTGACCGACGAGCGCCGCGGCGTGGTGTAGACCATCGACGGGTGCAGGCCGGCCGTGGCGATCAGGATCGGCATCGCCATCCAGCCCAGGTCGATCAACTTCCCTTCGACGTACGTTCCGGTCAGACTCTCGTGCGTGTAGAGAGCGTCCGAGACGAACCAGGCGATCAGCCCGCCCAGCAGCCAGCGGACCCCGGGGGCGCGTAGTTCCACGCCGAGGGCGAGCGCGAGGGCGCAGTAGAGCACGACGAGCGTGCCGGCCGGGGCGGCGACCGCGACGAACCGGGCGAGCGCGGTGCCGCCCTCGGTGACCAGCGGGTTCACCACGAGCAGCCAGCCGATGCTGGCGAACGGGGCGAGGATGACCGCCGAGTCGAGGAACGCGGTCCGGCCGGAGCGGGCCGCCAGGATCGCCGCGCCGGCCGCGATGGCCAGGTGGGCGAGCAGGTAGAAGCCGTCGGCGGCGGACGGGAACGGCGGGGTGAGGCCGCGGGAGGTGTAGCCGGCGAAGACGACGTCGCCGACGCCGGACAGCGCCAGCCCGGCCACGATGACCTGCCAGCCGAGCCGCCGGCGCGGGGCGTTGCGGGCCAGGCCGATCCAGGTGGCGATCGGTGCGAGGCAGTTGAGCAGCACGTACACCCAGCGGGTGGCGGCGTTGAAGGGCAGCACCACGTACGCCGCCGCCGCCGTCGACGCGAGCACCAGCCAGATCCACCACAGGTGGCGCAGGAACCCGCTCGTTCGCATGCCGGACTGATCGGCGTCGCCAGCACCCACCCAAGGGTCTCGGCGGTTCTTAGTCAGCACGATACCCCCGCTACCAGTGCAGTTAATAGTTGATTTCCAGGATTGACAATCTATGGCCCGGCGCGGAAAGTGAGGCGGACACCACACCGCCCGCTCAGGGGGAACTGTGAAGCTCATATCCACCTCTGCCGCGCTGCTGCTCGGCCTGTCCCTGACCGCCTGCTCGGGCAGCCTGTCAGGCGACCGGACGACCGCGCCGGTGATCGCCCTGGCCGAGACCACCCCCGCCGCCACCGGCGAGGTGGCGAAGGTGACCTGGGCGCTGCCCTCCGGCGAACCCGCCTCCCTCGACCCGGCCCGCACCGGCGACTACTCGGCCAACACGGTCGGCACCAACCTCTGCGAGAGCCTGCTGCGGCTCGGCACCGACTTCTCCACCGCCCCCGGCCTGGCCGGCGCGGTCGTCCAGAAGGACCCGACCACCGTGGTGATCACGGTCCGTGACGGGGTCACCTTCTGGGACGGCACGAAGCTCACCGCCGACGACGTCGTCTACAGCCTCGACCGCAACCGGGACCCGAAGACGGCGTCCTACGCCGCGCACGTCTTCACCAACGTCTCCTCGATCGACCGGACCGGCGACCTCGAGGTCACCGTCCGGTTCCGGGCGCCGGACATGCAGTTCGTCCCGAACCTGGCCGGGGTGCCCGGCGCGATCATGCAGAAGGAGTACACCCGGAAAGCCGGACAGGCTCTCGGTACGGCCACCGGCGGCCTGATGTGCACCGGCCCGTTCAAGCTCGCGAGCTGGCAGAACGGTCAGCGGATCAGCCTGGTCCGCAACGACGGCTACTGGGACGCGAGCCGGAAGGCCCGGGCGGCCGCCTTCGACTTCGTCTTCCTCACCGACAGCAGCACGCTGACCAGCGCCCTGCTGTCCGGCGAGGTGGACGGCGTCTACGGCGCCCCGGTCGGCAGCATCGCCGCCCTGCAACGCTCCGACGCCGGGAGGCTGTACTTCGGGCCGAGCACCGAGACGTACAGCCTCGGCGCGGTCGCCGCGGACGGGCCGGCCGCCGACCCGAGGATCCGGCGGGCCCTCGACCTGGCCATCGACAAGACGTCGTTCGTCACCAGCGTGCTCAAGGGCGCCGGCACGCCGCTGAAGACCTTCACCCCGCCGCTGGCCTGGCAGGGCAGCCCCGCCAAGGCCGTCTACGACGCCGGGTACGCGGCCCTGCCGGACACCGCGAAAGCCGACCTGGAAGCGGCGAAGAAGCTGGTCGCCGAGGCCGCGCCGAGCCGGGCGGACCTGGTGATCGCGCTGCCGGCCGGCGAGCAGTCGCTGCTGCAGACCGCGACGATCGCGCAGGCCGCCGCCCGGCAGATCGGCCTGAACCTGACCGTGAAGCAGTTGCAGCCGGCCGAGTTCTCCGGGCTGTTCTACGACCCCACGCTGCGCAGGGGCATCGACCTGATCGCCACGACCGGCTATCTCGAGGTGCCGGGCGCGCTCTACTACGCGCCGGGCTTCGTGCTGCCGGGCGCGCCGTTCAACTGGACCGGCTACGACGACGCCGGGGTCACCCGGGACCTCACCGCGGCGGTGTCCGAGACCGATCCGGTGAAGTCGGCGGAGAGGTTCGTCGCGGCCCAGGCGGTGTACGGCCCGGCGAAGCTCCAGATCACCCTGGCCGGCTCGTACAACCGGCTGTTCCTCAACAAGCGGATCACCGGGGCGCCCGCGTCGTTCTCGTACATCAGTTCCTCGTGGGCCGCACTGGTCGGGAAAGCATGACCGGGTTCCTGGCGCGCAAGCTCGCCGGAGTGGCCGGCACCGTGGCGGTGGCCAGCCTGATCATCTTCGCGGCGCTGTACCTGGCGCCCGGTGACCCGGGCGAGCCTCCTCGCCGGCGGGCATCAGCCCGACCCGGCGGCGCTGGCCGAGATCCGCGCGCGGTACCACCTCGACGACCCGTTCCCGGTGCAGTACTGGCACTGGCTGTCCGGCCTGCTCAGCGGCGACCCGGGCACCTCGATGGTGCTCAAGGAGCCGGTGACGGCGCTGATCGGGGCGCGGATCGGGAACACGGTGCTGCTGGTCGCGTACGCCGGCCTGCTGATCCTGCTCCTCGGGGTCACCGCGGGCGTCGTCGCCGCCGTCGGCGGCCGGCGGGTCGATCAGGCGCTGACTGTGATCACGACGGTGCTGATGGCCGCGCCCGCGTTCGTCGCCGCCATCCTGCTGATCTGGCTCTTCGCGACCACCCTGTCCTGGTTCCCGGTCTACGGGTCCGGTACCGGGTTCACCGACCGGATCCACCACCTGACGCTGCCGGCGCTGGCGCTCAGCGGCGGTTACCTCGCCTACGTCAGCCGGATCACCCGCACCGAGGTCCGCGCCGAACTCGCCGCCGACCACGTCGCCGCCGCCCGGGTGCGCGGGCTGCCCCGCTGGACCGTGTTGCGCCGGCACGTGCTGCGCAACGCCGCCCCGCCGATCGTCGCGGTCTCCGGGGTGACGGTGGCCGGGCTGTTCGCGGCGACGGCGGTGGCCGAGCAGGCGTTCGGGGTGGCCGGCCTGGGGTCGCTGCTGGTGCAGAGCGCGGCCCGGCAGGACATGGTCGTGGTGCAGGCGCTGTCGTTGTTGCTGGTGACGGTGTTCGTGCTGGTCAACATGCTGGTCGACGTGCTGAACGCGGTGCTCGACCCGCGTCTGGCCCGTGCGGGGGCGGTATGAGCGCCATGTCGATTCCGATGCCGCTGCGGAAGCCGGCGGCCAAGCGCGGGGCCGCGCCGGTCGCCGGTCTGTTCTGCGCCCTGATCGTTCTCGTCGCGATCTTCGCGCCCTGGATCGCCCCGTACGACCCCGACGCGCTGGATCCGCTGAACGCGCACGCCCCGCTCTCGGCGCGGCACCTTCTCGGGACCGACGATCTCGGCCGGGACCTGTTCTCCCGGCTGATCCACGGCGCCCGGACCAGCCTGGCCGGCCCGCTGATCGTGATCCTCGCCGCCGGGACGGCCGGTGCGATCCTCGCGATCACCGCGGCCTGGTTCGGTGGCTGGTTCGACGCGCTGATCTCCCGGACCCTCGACGTGCTGTTCGCGTTCCCCGGCCTGGTCCTGGCGATCACCGTGGCCGCCCTCTTCGGCAG
The DNA here is from genome assembly GCF_016862455.1 of Actinoplanes utahensis. GTDB lineage: Bacteria > Actinomycetota > Actinomycetes > Mycobacteriales > Micromonosporaceae > Actinoplanes > Actinoplanes utahensis. Next base: position 145,916 of record NZ_BOMZ01000088.1, on the reverse strand, counting down.
CGGCTTCGTCACCCCGGTCGCCGCGCTGTCGCTCGCGTTCGTGCCGGTCATCGCCCGGGTCATGCGGGCCGCCGCGCTGCGCGAACGGAACCTGCCCTACATCGAGGCGCTGCGCGTGCAGGGCTTCTCCGGCTGGCACATCTGCGTGCGGCACCTGGTGCCCAACCTGGCGCCGTTGCTGATGGTCCAGGCCGCGATCGGCTTCGGCTACGCGATGATCGACCTGGCCTCGATCTCGTTCCTCGGCCTGGGCCTGCAACCGCCCGCCGCGGACTGGGGACTGATGATCGCCAACGGTCAGCCGTCCATCCTGGCGGGCTTCCCGCAGCAGTCCATCGCGGCCGCGGTCGCGGTGGTGATCACCGTGGTCGCCTTCACCGCCGTCGCGGAACGGCTGGCCACCCGGTTCGGAGGCGATCATGCTCCAGTTCGATGACCTGCGGCTGCGCGTGGGCGGCACACCGATCCTGCGCGGTGTCACCCTCGAGGTGGCGGCCGGGGAGGCGGTCGGCCTGGTCGGCGAGTCCGGATCGGGCAAGTCGATGACCGTCAAGTCGGTGGTCCGGCTGCTGCCGCCCGGCTCCCGGACCGAGGGCGCGGTGCGGTTCGACGGCGTGGACGTCTCCTCGCTCGACGCGGCCGGGCTGCGGCGGATGCGGTCCCGGGACGTCGCGATGGTGTTCCAGGACCCGCGCGCGGTGGTCAACCCGGTGCGCACGATCGGCGACTTCCTCACCGAAGTGCTCCGGGACCAGGGCGTCGGCCGGACCGAGGCGACGCGGCGGGCGGCCCGCGCCCTGTCCGAGGTCGGCATCGGCGATGCGGTGCGCCGGCTCCATCAGCGGCCGTACGAGTTGAGCGGCGGCCTGCTCCAGCGCGTGGTGATCGCGGCCGCCCTGCTGACCGGGCCGCGGCTGATCCTCGCCGACGAGCCGACCACCGCCCTGGACGTGACCACCCAGGAGGAGGTGGTGGCGATCCTCAACGAGCAGCGCGCCGCCCGGCAGGTGGCGCTGATGTTCATCACCCACGACCTGGAACTGGCCGCCGCCGTCTGCGACCGGATCGCCGTCATGTACGCGGGGGAGATCGTCGAGGTCCTGCCGGCCGCCGCGCTGCATGCGGGCGCGCGTCACCCGTACACCCGGGCGCTCCTGAACTCGCGCCCCGGCGCCGTCGCGCCGGGGGAGAGGCTGCGGACCGTCCCCGGCGTCCCGCAGTCCGCTCTGACCGCGCCACCCGGCTGCGTCTTCGCCGACCGCTGCCCGCACGCCGAAGCCCGATGCCGGGAGGTCCGGCCGGTCTTCGACGGCTCGGCCGCCTGTCACCTGTTGGAGGCCCGGTGATCCTGGAAGTCCGCGACCTGCGGAAGGAGTTCACAGGCGTGGTCGCGGTGGACGGGGTCAGCTTCGCCGTCCGCGAGGGCGGATCCCTCGCCGTGGTCGGCGAGTCCGGATCCGGCAAGACCACCTGCGCGCGGATCGTCACCGGCCTGGAGAAGGCCACCTCCGGCACGGTCGAGCTGCGCGGGAGCGTCCAGATGGTGTTCCAGGACCCGTACCAGAGCCTCGATCGGCGGCAGACCGTGCGCGGCTGCCTCGACGAGGTGCTCGCCCACCACCGCAAGGACCGCTCCCGGACGGCCGAACTGCTCGACCTGGTCGGGCTGGACCGCGCCCTCGGCGACGCGCTGCCCCGGCACCTGTCCGGCGGGCAGCGGCAGCGGGTCGCCATCGCCCGGGCGCTCGCCGCGGAGCCGCGGCTGCTCGTGCTGGACGAGGCCGTCGCCGCGCTGGACGTGTCGATCCAGGCGCAGATCCTGAACCTGCTGGTGGACGCGCGGGCCGCCACGGGGGTGGCCTACCTGTTCATCACCCACGACCTGTCCGTGGTCCGGCACGTCTGCGAGGACGTGGTCGTGATGTCGCGCGGGAAGGTGGTCGAGGCGGGGCCGGTCGCGCGGGTGCTCGGCGCGCCGGAGCACGAGTACACCCGGCGGCTCGTCGCGTCGGTGCCCCGGGCGGGCTGGACGCCCACCCGGGCGGTCAGCCGTGACTGAGGCGTTCCAGCAGGGACTCGGCGGAGGCCCGGACCAGTCCGCCGGCCGCGGCCGGGAGCTGGAGCTCGGCCATCATCGAGTTGCCCATCGCCAGGCACCACAGCCCGTACGCGGTGGTGCGCCGGGCGCCGGGCGAGGCGGCCGGGTACTCGGCGGCGACCGCGTCCTCGACCGCCTGCACCGCCTGCGTGTAGTGCGCCTGCATGGTGGCCCGGATGCCGTCGTCGGCGATCCCCGCGGTGATCAGCTCGCGGATCACCGTGTCGTCGTCGCTGATCGGCAGGAACCCGCTGCTGAACAGGTAGTCCATCACGATCGGCAGCTTCTCCCGGGCCGGCGCCTCCGCGACCCTGCCGATGAACTCGGCCTCGTACCCGGTGTACAGCCAGGTCGCGAACCGGCGCAGCAGGTCGTCCCGGTTGCCGACGTAGTGCCGGACGTGGCTGCGGCTCAGCCCGGACTCCTCGGACACCCGCTCCAGGGTCGTCCCGGCGAGACCGTGTTTCTGCAGGCAGCGGGCGGTCGCCTGCATGATCTGCTCGGTCCTCTCCGCGGCCATGCTCGGACGTCCCACGAGGCCTCTCCTTCTCTGCGGCTGCTTCCCCGTGCTGTCGCGGCGGCCGTGAGCCAGCACCGAGTACCAGCACCAGACTAATTGATTGTCATTTCGGAATAGAAAACGAGGATGTTCATGTTCGAGCTGCCTGACCCGCGGTTGGTCTTCGCGTTCGAGGCCCGGGTCGACGTCGCCGAGACCCTGCTCATCGACGGTGGGCTGATGTTCACGCCGATCACCGGCGGCACTGTCGACGGGCCACGGCTCACCGGCAAGGTCCTCGCCGGCGGCGGCGACTGGTCGACCACCAGTGGCGACGTGACCGCGCTGGACGCCCGCTACCTCCTGCAGGCGTCCGACGGTGCGGTGATCGACATCCACAACCGGGGGTTCTGGCGGGCCACGCCGGAGATCGATGCCCGGATCGAGGCGGGGGAGGACCTGCCGGAGACCGAGTACTACTACCGGACCAGCCCGGTCTTCCACACCGACGCCCCCGCCCACCGCTGGCTGGCCTCGTCCGTCTTCGTGGGACTGGCCCGCGGGGAGAACGGCCAGGTCTGCATCCGCTTCTTCGAGGTCCTCTGACATGACTGACCGCACCGAGCGGCAGCCACCCGCACCCGACAACGACACCGCAGGCGAGGGCGGGGAAGGCATGTCCAAGCCGGCACTGACGAGCATCTCGGTGCAGCGGACCGGGCCGGGGCCGCTGTCCCCGGACGCCACCCAGTACATGGTGCGGATGCGGGACGGGGTCCGCCTCGCCACCGACGTCTATCTGCCCGCCACCCCGGAGCCGGGGCCGACGATCCTCACCCGGCTGCCGTACGACAAGTGCGGCGAGTACACGTTCATGCCGCAGATCGCCGCGTACTTCACCGCCCGTGGCTACCGGATGGTCGTGCAGGACGTCCGCGGCAAGTTCCGCTCCGAGGGCGAGACGCTGCTGTTCGTCAACGAGGCCTACGACGGGTACGACACCCTCGACTGGGTGATCAACCAGCCGTGGTCCGACGGGACCGTCGGGATGTGGGGCGACTCGTACTACGGCTACACCCAGTGGGCGGCGGCGTCCACCGGGCACCGGGCGCTCAAGGCGATGGTTCCCCGGGTCACCGGCACCCGCCTCGGTGAACTGCCGGCGCCCGTGCCGGGGCAGCGCACCCACGACGTGGAGATGTCGGTGCACCGGTTCTACCCGCTGTCGATGTTCCACGACCGGGACATCCTCGACTGGCAGATCGACTGGACCCGGCGGCCCCTCGCGGCCCAGGTCGAGGAGTTCTTCACCGCGGTCGGCAGCCGGTCCGCGTCCTACGACCTGTGGTTCCCGTACCCGGTCGGGCTGCGGCGCTTCCCCGCCGGGAGCCCGTTCGACGCACCGGCCGTGCCGGTGCTGATGACCATCGGCTGGTGGGACAACTGCGCGCCCTGGCAGTGGTCCGACCATCGTGAGCTGCAACGCCGCCCGGCCTGGGCGCACAACGAGTACCTGCTCCTCGAAGCGATCGACCACGAGAACACCAGCCATTTCGCCCCCGGCCGGCCCGCCACGGTCGACGAGACGGCCGACCGCTACCTCGGGCCCGCCGTCGAGTTCTTCGACGTGTTCCTGCGCGGTCACGACGCCGACATACCGCGCGTGCGCTGGCAACTGGCCAACTCCGGGGACGCGGCGTTGCGGGCCGCGGGTGTGTGGCCACTTCCCTCGTCGTACGAGATGAGCTGGCGTCCCACCCTCTCCGCCGCCTCCACCGGAATCCTCGTCCCCGCCGCTCCGGGCGCTCCCGCGACCGGCTCCGGAGTCGTGACATGGATCCATGACGCCGCCGACCCGGTGCCGTCGCCGGTCGCCGACGCGTTCGCGTTCCTGCGCGAGTTCCCGGACGAACGCGGCCTCGCCGGCCGTGCCGACGTGCTGGTCTTCACCGCCGAACCGGTGACCGGGCCGCTCGACCTGGCCGGGCCGATCCGCCTGGACGCGGTCGTCGGCTCCGACGGGCCGGAGATGGACGTGTTCGTGCGGCTCGCCGATGTGGCGCCGGACGGAACCGCCCGGTTGATCGCCCGCGGCCAGCAGACGATCCTCGTCCCCGGTGACGCCTTCGCCGTGACGATCGATCTCGGGCACACCGGTTACCGCCTGCCGGCCGGTCACGCCCTGCGCCTCACGGTGGCGAGTTCCGACGCGCCCGAGTTCGTGCCCGCGCCCGGCACCGGCGAGCACCGCTGGCTGGCCGTCAAGACGATCCCCAACCGGCAGCGCCTGCACCTGGCCGACACCATCCTGACCTGCACCGTCCTGCCGGACTGACCGGGGCCTGACGGATCTTTCGAGAGGATTTGTGAGATGGACTTCACGGAGCTGACGGCCGGCCGGATCGCCGCGGGTGTGCGGGACGGGCGGTTCAGCGCGGCGGCGGTGGTGGAGGCGCATCTGGACCGGATCGCGGAGGTGAATCCGCGGGTCAACGCGGTCACCGTGGTGTTCGACGAGAAGGCCAGGACAGCGGCGGCGGCGCTCGACGACCGGATCGCGGCGGGGGAGGAGCCCGGGCCGCTCGCCGGGGTGCCGATCACCGTGAAGGAGAACATCGATCTGACCTGGTCGGCGACGACGTCGGGCCTGCCGTTCGCGGCCGGCCATGTGCCGGCGGCCGATGCCACGTTCGTCGGCAGGCTGCTCGCGGCGGGGGCGATTCCGGTCGGGCGGGGGAACATGCCCGACATCGGGTTGCGGTGGGACACCGACAACGATCTCTTCGGGCGTACGCGCAACCCGTGGGACCCGGATCGTGTGCCGGGCGGGTCCAGTGGCGGTGACGCGGTGGCGGTGGCCACCGGGATGGCGGCGGCCGGGCTCGGCAACGACTACGGCGGCTCGCTGCGACTGCCGGCCCACGCCGCCGGGATCGTCGCGCTGCGGCCGTCGGCGGGACGGGTCACCGCGCCCGGCCACGCCGTCGAGCCGGTGCCGCTGTCGTTGCAGCACATGGCGGTGAACGGGCCGCTCGCCAGGTCGGTCGCCGACCTCGACCTGATCTTCGGGGTGATGCACGGCGCCGACGACCACGATCCGCTGTCGGTGACGGTGGAGCACCCGTCCGGGTACGACGGTCCGCGCCGGGTCGCCGTCACCGTCGACCCGGCCGGCTGGGGCGAGGTGGACGCCGAGGTGGCCGCCGCGGTCCGGGCGGCGGCCGGAGCGCTGGCCGCCGCCGGCTGGGAGGTCGACGAGGTGGAGCCGCCGGCCGTCGACCGGTGCGCGACGATCTGGCGTCAGCTGTCGTCGACCGAGAACGCGCCGATGCTGCTCACGCCCGGTGTCTTCCCGGGGCCGCTGTCGGCGGGGACGGTCCGGTACTTCAAGGACAACATCGTCGACGTCGAGCTGCTCGACACGTCGGCCGCCTATCAGGGCGCGTGGGCGGAACGGTTCGTGCACGCGGCGGCGTGGCGGCGGTTCCACAGCCGGTACCCGATCGTGCTCGGCCCGGTGACGACCCAGCCGATGCCGGAGATCGGGTACGACCTGAGCGGCCCGGCCGCCACGACCGCGCTCTGGCGCGCCCACCGCCTGCTCGTCACCGCCAACTTCCTCGGCCTGCCCGCCGTGGCCGTCCCGACCGGGCTGTCCGGCCGCCGACCCCTCGGCGTACAGGTGATCGCCCGCCAGCACGGTGACCACATCGCCCTGGCCGCGGCCCGCGACATCGAGGCCGCCTTCCCCGCCGTCACCCCGATCCGCCCCGCCTGACCCCGGCCCGCCGGCCGCATCTCCCGGCGCGCCCGGCGGCGGGTCAGGCCAGGGACTGCCAGGCAGTGACCAGGGACTGGCGGAAGTCGGCGGACTGGGCGGCGGTCAGTTTGCCGATCATGCGGGCTTCCAGGTCGCGGACCGGGGCGTCGACGGTGGCGAGCAGGGCGCGGCCGGCGCCGGTGAGGTGGATCAGGAGCTCGCGGCGGTTGGCGGGGTTGCGTTCGCGGCGGATCAGGGCGCGCGACTCCAGGGCGCGGACCAGGTCGGCGGTGGACTGGGCGGTGACGAACGAGTCGCGGGCGAGCTGGGCGGCGGACAGGCCGTCGTGGCGCTCCAGGACGGTCAGCGCCGTGTACTGCAGGGCGGTGATGCCGTGGCTGCGGACCACCTCGTCGAGGCGGGCGCGGACCGCGAGTTCCAGCTGTTTGACGAGGTAGAGCATCGAGGGCATGGGCGGCACATTACCCCATTGACAGGAAACCTGATCATCATCAAGGATCGAGATCGACAGGAAACCTGTTGATCGAGGGGATGGCTCGACCGCGTCCCCCGTCCATGAGAGGTTGATGAGTATGGATCTGACCGGCAGGGTCGCGATCGTGACCGGCAGTGGGCGAGGGCTCGGCCTGGCGTATGCCAAGGCGCTCGCGGCGGCCGGCGCGAGCGTCGTCGTCAACGACGTGGACCAGGCGGTGGTGGACGCGGCGGTCGCGGAGATCCCCGGATCGGTGGGAGTGGCGGCGGCGGTCGGGGACACCGAGAGCGCCGAACGGCTCGTCGCCGCGGCGGTCGAGGCGTTCGGGAGGCTGGACGTGCTGATCACCAACGCCGGGATCCTGCGGGACCGGGTGCTGTGGAAGATGACCGACGACGACTTCGACGCGGTCGTCACGGTGCACCTGCGGGGCACGTTCACCTGCGCCCGGGCGGCCGCGATCCGGATGCGCGAGCAGGGGACCGGCGGCCGGATCGTGCTGATCGGCTCGCCGGCCGGACAGCGCGGCAACTTCGGGCAGACCAACTACGCGGCGGCCAAGGCCGGCATCGCCGCGATGGCCCGGACCTGGGCGCTGGAACTGGCCCGCAGCGAGATCACGGTGAACGCGGTCGTCCCGATCGCCGCCACCGAGATGACCAGGACGATCCCGGCGTTCGGCCCGGCGATCGAGGAGGCCGAACGGGCCGGCACGCCGTTCCCGGCGTGGATGCGCCACGACGAAGGGCTCGGCACCGTCGAGGACGTCACCGGGCTGATCACCTTCCTGGCCTCGGACGCGTCGAAGGGCGTCACCGGCCAGGCGATCGGCATCGGCGGCGACAAGCTGGCGCTCTGGTCGCATCCGGCGGAGAAGTCGGTGCTGTTCAAGGAGGGCGGCTGGTCGGCCGAGGCGATCGCGGCGAGCTGGGACTTCCAGCCGGAGACCTACGGCATCCCGGCGCCGAAGCGATGAACGCCGACGAGCTGGTCGCCATCGACGTGCACACGCACGCCGAGGTCGGCCGGGACGGTCGCACCTCGCTCAGTCCCGAACTGCTCGGCGCCTCCGCCGACTACTTCAAGGCGCACGGCCACCGCCAGCCGACCATCGACGAGATGGCCGCCTACTACCGGGAACGCAAGATGGCCGCGGTCGTCTTCACCGTCGACGCCGAGCACGCCACCGGGCACCCGCGGATCGCCAACGAGGAGATCGCCGAGGACTGCGCGAAGCATCCGGACACGCTGATCCCGTTCGCCAGCGTCGACCCGCATCGCGGCCGGGCGGGCGTGCGGGAGGCCCGGCGGCTGGTCGAGCACCACGGCGTCCGCGGCTTCAAGTTCCACCCCAGCCTCCAGGGTTTCGCCCCGGACGACCGGCTCGCCTACCCGCTCTACGAGGCGATCGAGGAACTCGGCGCGGTCGCCCTGTTCCACACCGGCCAGACCGGCATCGGCGCCCGGGTGCGCGGCGGCGGCGGGATCCGCCTCAGGTACTCCAACCCGATGCTCGTCGACGACGTCGCGGTGGACTTCCCGGACCTGCGGATCATCCTGGCCCACCCGTCGTTCCCCTGGCAGGACGAGGCCCTCGCGGTCGCCACCCACAAGGAGCACGTCCACATCGACCTGTCCGGCTGGTCACCGAAATACTTCCCGCCGCAGCTCGTCCGGTACGCCGGCACCCTCCTGCAGGACAAGGTGCTCTTCGGCTCCGACTATCCGGTCCTCACCCCGGACCGCTGGCTCGCCGACTTCGCGACCCTCGACATCAAAGACGCCGTACGCCCGAAGATCCTCAAAGAGAACGCCGCCCGTCTACTTCTCAGGGAGCAGTCATGACCACGACCGTCACCGGCCTCGACGGACTCAAGAGCCTGATCGGCAAGGACCTCGGCCACTCCGAGTGGCTGGAGATCACCCAGGAGCGGGTGAACACGTTCGCCGACGCGACAGGCGACCACCAGTGGATCCACGTGGATGTGGAGCGGGCCAAGACCGGGCCGTTCGGGGCGCCGATCGCCCACGGTTACCTCACGCTGTCGCTGGTCATCCCACTGTTCAGTGGGCTGCTCACGGTCGACGGCATCACGATGGGCGTCAACTACGGCCTGGAGAAGGTGCGGTTCCCGAGCCCGGTCAAGGTCGGCGCGCGGATCCGGCTGGCCGCCCGGGTGGTCAGCGTCGAGGACGTCGCCGGCAACGGGGTGCAGAGCACGTTCGACTTCACCGTCGAGGTGGAGGGCTCGGACAAGCCGGCCTGTGTCGCCCGTCCCGTCTACCGTCACTACGCCTGAGGGAACCGATGCGCAACGCAGGGCTGGGGTCGTGGCCGGCCCGCCGGGCGGCGATGTCGCCGCAGCGGACGGCCATGATCTTCGGGGAGCGGCGTACGACGTACGCCGAACTGTATGAACGCACCTCGCGCCTGGCCGCGGCCCTGCGTGGCGCCGGGATCCGCCCCGGTGACCGGGTCGCCTATCTCGGCCCGAACCATCCGTCGTTCGTGGAGACGATGTTCGCGACGTGGGCGCTCGGGGCGATCTTCGTGCCGCTGAACTTCCGTCTCACCCAGCCGGAGATCGCCTACCAGCTGGAGCACAGCGGGGCGGTGGCGCTGATCCACGCGCTGCCGGTGACGGCTCCCGTCCCGATCAAGATCGACATGTCGCGGTACGACGGTTTCCTCGCCGAGCCGGACCACGCCGCCGAACCGGCCGGGCTCGACGACGTGGCGTGCATCCTCTACACCTCGGGCACGACCGGCAACCCCAAAGGGGCGATGCTCACCCACGGCAACATCATCTGGAACTGCTACAACCTGCTCGTCTGCGTCGACATCGCGAGCGACGAGGTCACCCTGGTCAGCGCGCCGCTCTTCCACGTCGCCGCGCTCAACCAGTGCCTGCTGCCCACGTTCCTCAAGGGCGGCACCTCGGTGATCATGCCGGGCTGGGACGTCGACGGCTGCTTCGACATGATCGCCGAGCACGGCGTGACCTGGATGTTCGGCGTCTCCACCATGTTCGCCGGCCTGTCGCAGTCACCGCGCTGGCCGGCCGCCGACCTGTCGTCGGTGCGCAGCCTGATGACCGGCGGCGCCTCTGTCCCGGAGGCGCTGATCCGCACCTATCAGGAGCGCGGCCTGGCCTTCTGCCAGGGTTACGGCATGACCGAGACGTCGCCGGGGGCGACGTTCCTGGAAGCCCGGGAGAGCCGGCGCCATATCGGTTCGGCGGGGCTTCCGGTCTTCTTCGCGGACGTACGGTGCACGGCCCCGCCCGGTGAGCCGGGCGAGGTCCTCGTCCGCGGCCCCAACGTCACGCCCGGTTACTGGAACGACCCGTCAGCCACCGAGGCCGCCTTCACCGACGGCTGGTTCCACTCCGGCGACCTGGCCGTCGTCGACGAGCACGGCCACTTCCGCATCGTCGACCGCACCAAGGACATGTACATCTCCGGCGGCGAGAACGTCTATCCCGCCGAGGTCGAGGCCGCCATCTTCGAACATCCGGACGTCGCCGAGGCCGCGGTCGTGGGCGTGCCCGACGCGAAGTGGGGTGAGGTCGGCCGGGCCTTCGTCGTCCCGGCTCCGGGCGCGCACCTGGAACCCGGCGACGTGCCCGCCTTCCTGACGGGCCGCCTCGCCAAGTACAAGATCCCGGTGTACGTCGACATCCTCGACGAGCTGCCCCGCACCGGCTCCGACAAGGTCCGCAAGGGCCCGCTCCGCGACCTCCCCCTGCCCCGCGGCTAGACGGCCCGGGTTAGCAGCCGCCGGATCGTCTCCTCGCCCTGCTCGGTCCACTCGGCCAGGGCGAACGACGTCGCCCACATGCCGTGCTCCTCGTCCAGGCCGGCGTGCGGGGTGAACCCGAACGTCGAGTAGCGCTCCCCGTCGGCCTGCCCGCTGCGGAAGAAGCACACCACCCTCCCGGAGCGGGCGTAGGCGGGCTGGCCGTACCACGACTTCGGCGCCAGCCCGGGCGCGCTCTCGGTGACGACGGCGTGCAGCCGCTCGGCGATGGCCCGGTCCGGCTGCGCCATCGCGGCGATCTTCGCCAGCACGTCGTTCTCGTCGGCGGCCGCCCGGTCGGCGGCCTTGCTCCGGCGCGAGCGTGACTTCAGTTCCGCCGCGCGCTCCTTCATCGCGGTGCGTTCGGCCTCGGAGAATCCGTCGGTCTTCGGAGTGGGGCTCATCGCGGTCCGGTCCTCTCGCCCGTCTTCGATCAGGTCGTCCCCACGCTAGCCGGCGGCGACCGGGCCGCCTTCTCGATTCCTGATCGATCCGGTGGTCACGGTGTCCGCCAGGCGGCGGCGACCGGGCCGCCTTCTCGGTTCCGTCGATCCGGGGGTCACGGTGTCGGCCAGGCGGCGGCGACCAGGGCGGGCAGGACGGTGGCGGCGGTGCCGTGCAGGCTGATCGCGGCGACCTCGTCCAGCGGGGTCGGCTGTGGATTGACCTGGATGACGGTGGCGCCGAACCGGGCGGCGACGACCGGGATCTCGGCGGCCGGGTGGACCAGGCCGGACGTGCCGATGGTCAGCAGCACGTCGCATTCCGTGGCGGCCTGGACCGCGGCCTCCAGGGCGTCGCCGGGCAGCGCCTCGCCGAACCAGACGACACCCGGGCGGATCAGGCCGCCGCAGTCGCCGCAGCGGGGCGGCGCCAGGCGGCGGCCCTCCTCCGGCTCCCGGCTCGCGGTGACCGGGGCGGGGCGGGAGCAGCCGGCGCAGCGCGGGGCGAACGAGCTGCCGTGCAGATGGATCGGCGCGCGGGAGCCGGCGCGCTCGTGCAGGTCGTCGACGTTCTGGGTGACGACGACGGTGCGCGGGGCGCGGTCCTCGATCGCGGCGACGGCCTCGTGACCAAGGTTCGGATGGACGCGCTCGATCAGGGAGCGGCGCCACTCGTACCAGCCCCAGACCAGGTCGGGGTCGTCGGCGAACGCCTGCGGGGTGGCCAGCGCCTGGGCGTCGTACCGCGCCCAGAGACCGGTCAGCGCGTCCCGGAAGGTGGGCACGCCGCTCTCGGCGGACATGCCGGCGCCGGTGAAGACCACCACCGTGCGGGCCTTCGCCAGGGCGGCCGCGGCGTCGTGCAGTTCGTCCATGCGGTCCATGTCGTCCCCTTCTCGGATGAACGTATGAAACAGCACGAACGAGTGTCCCGACACCCATTTCCCGGTCGCTCGTTGACTGGCGGGGAGTAGGCGTCGTGTGGAGGTGCTGGTGCCGTCCAATCCGGGGAGACAGACCCGTCGCCGTCTCGGTCAGGCCGGGGATCGGCTGCTGACCGTGATGGGGGACTGGACCGCGCCCGGGCCGCCGGATCGGCCGGGCTGGTCCGACGACAGCATGAGCATCCTGGTCCGGGTCGTCACGGCGGCGGCCGGGGTGGTCATCCTGCTGGCGATGCTGATCATCTGGCTGGTCCGCTGAATCAGGGCCTGGCGAGGGCGGACAGGCAGGCCCGGGGGTCGTCGGAGAACGGCAGGTGGCCGCAGCCCGGCAACATGATGTGGCGGGCGGCCGGGAGGGCGGCGCGGGCCCGCCGGGACTGGGGGAACGGCAGCACGGCGTCGCGCGTACCCCAGGCGATGGTGACCGGGATGCGGGTCAGCCCGCCGGTGGCAGCGTTCGTCCAGGGGCGCAGATCGCCGAAGGCGTCGCGGACCGCCGGGAAACCGGGGGCGCCGGACAGGGCGCGGGCCGAGGCGACGCAGTCGTCCGGATCCAGGCGGCCCGGGCGGGCGTAGAAAAGGACACAGAACGCGGACCGGCCCGCCGTGGACGCCATGATCCGCGGGAGGTGGGCGTCCAGGCGGCCGGCACTCGCCCGGGCGGCGGTGACGACGGCCTGGCAGTAGCGGCGGCTGGCGGCCGACCAGAAGCCGACCGGGGCGAAGGCGGTGACGGCCCGGGCGTGACCGCGGCGGCCGAGCTCCAGGGCGATGCCGCCGCCGAGCGAGTTGCCGGCCACCTCGAACGCGCCGACGCCGAGGTCGTCCAGGAAGGACTCGACCCGGTCGGCGAGGTGGGCGACGGATCCGGGGCGCGGCGCGGGCGGCCACATCGGAGACTCCCCGAAACCGGGCAGGTCGAGGGCGATCACGTCGTGGTGGCGGGCGGCCTCGTCGAGGATCGGATCCCACACCTGGCGGCGGCTGCCGATGCCGTGGATCAGCACCAACGGTGGCCCGGAACCGCGACGTTCGTACGCAAGCTCGCTCATGACTCTTTTATGAGACCGATTCGCGGTTCGCGCAAGACCCGGGAACGCCTTGTTGACATGTTGCCAATAAGGGTGTGATGGTACGGCGATGTCGTACGACTACGACGTCCTCGTCATCGGCTCCGGGTTCGGTGGCAGCGTGACCGCGCTGCGCCTGACCGAGAAGGGCTACCGCGTCGGCGTCCTCGAATCGGGCCGGCGCTTCACCGACGAGCAGTTCGCCATCACCTCCTGGCGGCTGCGTGACTACCTCTACGCCCCCGCGCTCGGCTGCTACGGCATCCTGCGGCTCACCCTGCTCAAAGACGTGATGATCATGTCGGGGGCGGGCGTCGGCGGGGGATCGCTGGGGTACGCGTGCACGCTCTACGAGCCGCCGGACGCCTTCTTCACCGACCCGCAGTGGGCCGGCGTCACGGACTGGAAGAACGAACTCGCCCCCTACTACGACCAGGCGAAACGGATGCTCGGGGTGACGGCGAACCCGGTCGAGACGGCATCCGACCGGGCGCTCAAGGCGGTCGCCGACGACCTCGGGGTGGGCCACACGTTCCGGCCCACACCGGTCGGGGTGCTGTTCGGCGGCCGGCCCGGAGAAGCGGTGCCCGACCCGTTCTTCGGCGGGGCCGGACCGGACCGGCGCACCTGCACCCTCTGCGGGTCGTGCATGACCGGATGCCGGGGCAACGCCAAGAACACCCTGGTCAAGAACTATCTGTACCTGGCCGAGCGGGCCGGTGCCGACGTGGTCGCGCTGACGACCGTGACGGCGGTACGGCCGCTTCCCGGCGGTGGATACGCCGTCGACACCCGCCGGACCGGGCGGCTGACGGGAGGCCGGCGATTCACCGCCGAGCAGGTGGTCCTCGCCGGTGGGGCGCTCGGCACTCAGCGTCTGCTGCACCGGATGCGCGATCGGGGGCTGCTGCCGCACGTGTCGCCGCGGCTGGGCGAGCTGAGCCGGACCAACTCCGAATCGATCCTCGGCGCCCGTACCCGCCGCAGAGACCTCGACTTCAGCCACGGGGTCGCGATCACCTCCTCGATCCACCCCGACCCGGTCACCCATGTCGAACCGGTCCGGTACGGGCCCGGCAGCAACCTGCTCGCGCTGCTCGCCACGGTGCTCGTCGACGAGGGCCGGCCGCGCTGGTGGGAAGCCGTCAAGAAGCTCGCCAGAGCGGGCCGGGACCTGCGGTTGTACGTGTCGCCGCGGAACTGGTCGAAGGAGACGGTCGTGCTGCTGGCGATGCAGCCGCTGGACAACTCGATCACCGTGCACACCAGACGGGGCATGTTCGGGCGGCGGCTCAGCAGCCGGCCCGGCATCGGCGAACCCAACCCGGTGTGGGTGCCGGCCGCCCACGACGTGGCCCGGCGAGTCGCCGACAAGGTCGACGGGGTGCCGGCCGGGTCGTACACCGAGCTGATCGGGCGGCCGGTGACCGGGCACTTCATCGGCGGGTGCGCGATCGGGGAGTCCGCGGAGCGCGGGGTCGTCGACCCGTACCACCGGCTCTTCGGCCATCCGGGGCTGCACGTGATCGACGGATCGGTGGTCGCGGCCAACCTCGGGGTCAACCCGTCGCTGACGATCACCGCGCTGGCGGAACGGGCGGTCGCCCTGTGGCCCAACGCGGGCGAACCCGACCCGCGCCCCACGACCGGATATCGACCGGTCGACCCCGTGACACCACGGAACCCGGTCGTCCCGGCGACCGCGCCGGCGGCGCTGCGCCTCACCGTGCGGGGGCGGCGGCCATGACCCGGGTCGTGATCATCGGGGCCGGGTTCGGCGGGGTGGCGACCGCCGTCGAACTGATGAAGGCCGGTCTCCGCGACATCGTGATCCTGGAGAAGGCGGACCGGATCGGCGGCGTATGGCGGGACAACACCTATCCCGGGTGCGCGTGTGACGTACCGGCGCCGCTCTACTCCTTCTCCTTCGCCCCGAACCCGGACTGGTCGCGGCGGTATCCGCCGCACCACGAGATCCTCGCCTACCTGCAACGCTGCGCCGCCGAGAAAGGCGTGACCCCACTGGTCCGCCTCGGCGCCGAAGTCGCGGCGGCGGCCTGGACCGGTCGCCACTGGGACATCACGCTCACCACCGGTACGACGCTGGAAGCCGACGTGCTGATCCCGGCGGTCGGGCAGCTCTCCCGGCCCAGCATCCCGTCCCTGCCCGGCGCCGGCTCGTTCCCCGGCGTCGCCGTCCACACCGCCCACTGGACCCCCGGCATCCCGATCGACGGCAGGCGGGTCGCCGTCGTCGGCACCGGCGCCAGCGCCATCCAGCTCGTCCCCGCCATCGCCGGCCGGGCCGCGCACATCGACGTCTTCCAGCGCACCGCCCCGTGGACCCTGCCGAAACCGGACCGCCGCTACGGCCGGCTCCGCACGGCCGCGAACCGCCGGATGCCCGCGCTGATGCGGCTGTCCCGCCTCGCCACCTGGGGTCTCACCCTGATCCAAGGCGCCGCCCTGGCCGGCAACCGCCCGGTCAACGCCCTGGTCCGCGGCTACGCCTGGGCGCAGCGCCACTGGCAGGTCCGCGATCCCGAACTGCGCGCGCGGGTCACCCCCGACGAGCCGCTGGGCTGCAAACGGGTCCTGTTCACCAACGCCTGGCTGCCCGCCCTGGCCCGCCCCGACGTCGACCTGATCACCGAGAAGATCGTCGCTGTCACCTCATCCGGCATCCGCACCGCCGACGGCATCGACCACCCCTGCGACGTGCTCGTCTACGGCACCGGTTTCGCCGCCACCGAGTTCCTCGTCCCGATCGAGGTCACCGGCCGGGACGGGGTGCGGCTCGTCGACGAGTGGCGGGACGGGGCCCACGCGTACCTGGGCCTGGCCGTCCCCCACTTCCCCAACATGTTCCTGGTCTACGGACCCAACACGAACACCGGCAACACGTCGGTGATCTACTTCCACGAGGCGCAGGCCCGCTGGATCACGCAAGCGGTGCGACGGGTCGCCGCGGGCGACATTCTGGAGGTACGCCCGGACGTGGCAGCCGCCTACGACAGCGAGATCCAGTCCCGCCTGTCGACGAGCGTCTGGACGAGCTGCCAGAGCTGGTACCGCACCGCCACCGGCCGCGTCGTCACCAACTGGCCCGGCAAGGCCAAGGAGTACCGCCGCCGCACCAGCACCCTGAACCGCACCGACTTCCTCCCATCCTCGTTCATCGCCGCGGCAACGCCAGAGTGATCAAGACTCCGATGATGAACAGAGGAATCCCGCCCACCAGGGCGACGACGACTCCGATCCATGTCAACCAAGGGCGGTAGGGGGCATCTTCACGGGCGAGTTCCAGTTGATATCTGTGTTCGCCGACGTAGCCGATGCGGATCTCCCGGCCGATGTCCGCATCGGAGAAGTCGGCATCGTTGACCAGCCTGTCGGTCGTACCGTCGTCCCAACGGATCACGATCCGGCAGGTGCCCCAGTAGCCGAAGCCCTTGGTGGAGATGGGGCCGTGCTCGGCGCAGGCCGTGACAGACGCCCAGCCCAGACGCTCGGATGCGCTGAAATCGCGGCCTGCCGACCGGAGCAAGGTGAAGCCGCTGCCCATGACCAGGAAACTCAGCACAAGGATCAGTGCGAGAACCGTGACGTCGCGGAGTGTGCTGCCTTTGCGTCGATCAACGACGGACGTCTCCGGGTCCGGGGCTGAAGCCTCCATTTCGGCCTGCTCGTGTTCGATTTCAGCCCTGGCCGCCTCGATCTTGGCCTTGACGGCCTCGACCGCGGCGCGCTGTTTGGCCTTGCGCTCAGCGGAGTCTCCCACGGGGTTCCTACCTCAGGACGGGGGGTCGAGGGGATCCGGATCCGGATTGCCCTTCGGAATGTTGTCGATCGTCGAGCCGGTGTTCTGCGACGTGTTCGACTCCGCTGCGGCGCGCCCGGTATTGATGAGCACCTGATGCGGAGCACCATAGACGCGGAAATCACCCAGGAAGAGCTTGCCGGTTCCCTTGAGCGGCCCGAGCCATCCTTCCCGCATCACTTCGGCGGCTTCAGACCGGTGCGTGAAGAGGCGCAGGACGTTGTCATTCGCCTTGTTGATCCTCCGCATGAGGAAGCCCATCGCCTTCACCGCGTGACCCGCCTCCCTGATCGCGTCGAAGAGGCGTCGCACCACGGTGAGTATCTGCTTGCTGGTGCTGAACGCCAGGTCCGCAACCTTGAGCAGAGCGGCCGGCATCATGACTCCGGTGACCGCCTGCAGACCAATGGAGAGGAGTGAGCCTGCGAACTGACAGAGGATGTCCCGGATGGTGTTCCTGACGACACCCACCAGCGCTCCGAGGCCGTAGGTGAGCTTGCCCATTCCGTCGGCGATCTTGCCCATCGCTTGGAGATTCAGAGCGTGATCGTGAACGCGCCGGCGATAAGAGTTCGCGGATTCAGCCGTCCATACCTTCATGGTGTTGTCGGCTTCCGCAACGAGCAGATCGGCCGCTTCGTAGATCCGTGCCTCGATCTTCTTCCAGCTTTCGGCGTGGCCCTCGATCGCCTTGGGGTTTCCCAAGGTTCGATCGAACGGCTCGCGGATGAACGACACGTGTTCGAACAACCATCCGAGGCCCGCGGAGAAGACCGTTTGCAATGGGTCCGTGACCGCACCGATGGCACCTAGCCCGGTCGCGACGAGGTTCCCGGCCGCGCCACCCCAGTCTCGTTTCACGATGCCCTCGGCCAGGCCGTTCGCCGACTCGAAAATGCCGGCGCCTTCGTAGATCTTCCGGTCGGCATCCGGTGCGATCAGCCCACCGTAGGTCGCGCTCATCGTTCCGGCTCCCGGAAGCTCAGGACCTGCGCGGCCTCGTGGTCGGTGAGGCTGATGTCCACGGTCAGCGCGCGTAACAGGTCAGCGAGATGAGCGGTCGCGTCGGTTCCGGTTCGCATCTGGTGGGTGGCGTCTTCCTGCGCGATATTGAGCATCGGCAGGATCAGGTTGCTGGGCCACTCGCCATAGACCTCGTCGTGTTGATCCAGATGTGTGGTAGCCGCGCGCGCCTCGTCGAGCATGCTCGCGACCTCGTCCACTTTGTCTGCGTGGCTGCTCACGGCTTCCACGTTGATGTGCAGTCGGGGTTCGGCCATCACCGACCACGTCCTTCGCGCTCGTCGTCCTCTGAGGCCGGGAACTGTTCGGCGTAGGTTCCGGCGATGAACGACGTGGTGGCCGAGTCGGAGCCGAACATTCCTTTGACCAGCTCCCCCATCTCCTCGGAGAGCCGGGACTGAGCCCGTCGGTTGGTCGCCATGATGAGCTCGGCCAGTTCCTCCGGATAGAGTCGCATCGCTTCGTCAGCCAGCGTCAGACTGCTGAGACCGCCAGCGTGATCGACCGTCACGACGACGTCGCCGTCCGGGGACTCCGCCGATCCGTTGACCTGTTGCATGCGATGGCTCAGTTCCCGGCTGGCCTCGGTCTGCTGTCCGACGCGCTGCTGCCAGTCGATGAGCAGGTCGTCAGGATCCTGTGGCATGGCATGTTCCCTCCCCGCGCGAGGTGAGCCCATCGATGGGTGGGCGTCCACCCTGGTACACGCCGACGATCTCTCACGGGTTCACTGGAGGCCGGAACGACGGTCCGATGACGGGGCGGCGCGCGAGGGACGTACTCCCGCAAAAGGGAGAGACCGCGCGGCTGGGGAGACGCGTTTCAGATGGGGAGGGCGGGGAGGGTGGGGATCAGCTCGGGGGGATGGGGGCGGTTCAGGCCGAAGCCCTGGAGCAGGTCGACGCCCGCGGTGGCCAGGTCGGCGGCGGTCGGCTCGTCCTCGACGCCCTCGGCGACGACGGTCAGGCCCAGGGAACGGGCGATGGCGATGACCGACTCGATGATGGTGGCGTGGGCCGGGGAGTCGTGCATGCGGATCACGAAGGAGCGGTCGATCTTCAGCTCGTCGATGGGCAGGGCGGGGAGCAGGCCCAGCGAGGTGTAGCCGGTGCCGAAGTCGTCGATGGCGACCCGGATGCCACGGGCGCGGAGTTCGGCGAGCTGGGCGGCGACGAGTTCCTGGCGGGTCAGGACGGCGGTCTCGGTGCTCTCGACGGTGAGCATCGAGGCGGACACGCCCGCCAGGTTCGGCAGGGTGAGGATGGTGTCGACGGCGCGGTCCTGGGCCAGGTACGCGGGCGGCAGGTTGACCGAGACCGGCAGGTGCAGACCGGAGCCGTGGCAGACGGCGGCCTGGTGCAGGGCCTCGGCCAGCACCCAGTCGGCCAATTCCAGGATGACGTCGGAGCGTTCCGCGTCGGGCAGGAAGACGCCGGGCGGCAGCAGGCCGCGTTGCGGGTGCTGCCAGCGGACCAGGGCCTCCGCGCCGTGCATGCGGCGAGTGGTGGCGTCGTGCAGCGGCTGGTAGTGCAGCCGCAGGTGCCCGGAGCGCAGACCGGCCCGCAGTTCGGTGAGCTGCCGTAGGTCGACGCGCTGGTTGGTGTGCAGGCGCGGGGTCCCTTCGACGACGCCGGTGCGCTCGTGCTTGGCGCGGCGCACCGCGGCGGCGGCCCGGCGCATCAGCACCGTGACGTCGTGGTGGTCGGCGTGACTGACGCCGATGCCGGCTTCGACGCTGATCGGCAGGCCGGTGAGCGGGTCGGTACGCGACAGCCGCGCGAACCGGCCGGCCATGGCGGCGAGCAGGTCGACGATCGGGGCGATGCCGTACCGGCCGTCCGGCCAACGGACCAGCACCGGCTCCTCACGGTCGGCGGCGGGGCGGGCCAGCGCGGCCTCGGCGGCCATGTCGATGTCGGTGTCGGCGGCGAGTCCGAGCGTGCCCGCGCCGGTCAGCTCACCGGCGGTGCGGTGGCCGGCGGTTCCGGGGCCGTTGTGGACCCGGTCCACCGCGGCCCGGCTCAGCAGCCGGTACCCGTCGCTGGCCTCGATGATCACGCCGGGGGCGAGGGTGTCCGCGGCGAGGGCGCCGGCGATGTCGCCGACCGGTGTGCCGGCCGGCAGCGGCGTCATCGGGATGCCGATCTCGCCGAGTTTGCGGGGCAGGCGGGGCCCGGTGGGCGTGGTCATGCCGAGTGTTCCCGCGGCGTGGTGATCCGGAAGCAGGACACGTTGATCGTCGCGCCGCGCGGGCGGAGGCGGACCAGCAGGCGGCCGCCGGGGCCGGCCACGTCGGAGTCGGCGCGTTCGCCGCGTAGCGCGGCGCGCCACAGGCCGGCCAGGGCCTCCTGATCCTTCGCGGCGATCAGCGCGGTGAGGGCGGCGTCCGGCTCCCGGTGCGGCCGGGCCACGCCGTACAGCCAGCGCCGTGACCCGTCGCGCCGGATCACGCTGCCGCGCCAGTCCCACGGCTCCAGGGTCCGCGCCGATTCCAGCACGGTGTCGGCGAACGACTGCCGGTCCTCGGGGGCGATGATGTCGACGATCCGGGCCGCCGACTCGAGGATCTCGCCGGGTTCGAGTTGGTAGATGTCGCGGCATCCGTCGGAGGCGAAGGTGACGGAGGTCCGGCCGTCCGGTTCCATCCGGAACTGGTAGAGCATGCCGGGCGCGTTGTTGACCGTGGTCCAGAACCGTCGCTCGCCGGCCGCGATGGCGTCCTCGCTGCGCTGGCGCACGGTGTCGTCGACGGCGATCGCGCAGAAGCCGTGCACCGAGCCGTCCGGGTCGGTCAGCGGCACCCGGGTGACCACGTACCGGCGGATCTCGTCGCCGAACGGGATCTCCTCGAGGACCGTCTTCGCCGTGCCGCTCGCGACGACCTCCTGGTCGTGGGTGCGCCCGACCGCGGCCACCGAGGCGGACAGCAGGTCGGCCTCGGTGCGGCCGACCATGTCGGCGGCGGTGACCTGGAAGGCCCGCTCGTACTCGCCGTTGACGAACAGGTGGCGGCCGGCCAGGTCCTTCGCCGAGATCATCGCCGTGGTGTGCTGCAGGATCGCGCTGATCAGCGTGTGGCTGCGCTGCAGTTCCTGCTGGGCCCGGTGCCCGTCGGTCCGGTCGGTGACGTACGCGAAGAAGCCGTCGTCGCCGAGCGCGACGACGGTCATCGAGATGCGCAGTTCGGAGCCGTCGCGGTGCAGGGCCGGCACTTCGGTCGGGTGGCCCAGGCCGTCGCTGTCGCCGCTGACCAGCCTGCGGGCGAATCCGGCGTTGTGCGCGGATCGCAGCGCCGGCGGGATGACGGTGCCCGTCAGCCGCTGCCCGAGGATCTCCTCCCGCGTCCAGCCGAACAGCTTCTCGGCGGCCGGATTCCAGTCCCGGATCACCCCGGCCCGGCCGACCTGCAGGAAGGCCAGCGCGGAGGCGTCCATGGCACGATCCCGGAGGTCGGCCGCCGGGGGCGGGGCTGCGCCCGCCCCCGGCGGAGTGCTCAGCTGAGCGTGAAGACCGTGGCCTTGTCGGCGACGGTGAGCTCGCCGTTCTTCAGGACCTTCAGGAACCGGCCGGGCGCGACCCGGATGGTCACGCCGTCCTTCACGGCGATCCGGGTCACCGGTGTGCCGGTCGCGCCCAGCGCCACGCGCGTGCCGTCGACCGCCACGAACTTCGCCGGCTGGTCGACCGACTGGATCGTCTCGGCGCCGTCGGCGGCCTTGACGAACCGGAACTGGGTCAGCTCCAGCTCACGCGGGGCCTGGACGGCCCGGATCGCGTCGCCCTCGTGCTTGACGAAGGAGCGCTTGGCGTCGGCGGGCGACAGCCGGACGATGGGGCCGCCGGAGCCGACCGGGATGCCGAACAGCGGCGTCCCGTCCTCGTGCCAGTAGACCTTCTGCACCCGGGTGTGCCGGTTGGGGTCGTACAGCGGGTCGCCGGTGATCGCCTTGTAGTCGCGGGCGTGGTAGACGAGCACGTCCGTCTTCCCGTCCTCGGCCACCGTGAACGAGTTGTGCCCCGGGCCGTACCGCTCGGTCTCCTCGTTCGACACGAAGATCGGGTCCGGGTTCTTCGTCCAGCTCTCCCGCTTCAGCAGGTCGGCGGAGGCCGAGGCGGTGAGCAGGCCCATGCAGTAGTTCGCGTCGGTCGCGCTGGCCGAGAAGGTGATGAACACCTTGCCGTTGCGGATGAGCACGGCGGGGCCCTCGTTCACCCGGTACCCGATGATCTCCCAGCTCTTCGTGGGGGTGGCGATCCGGGTCGGCTTGGACTTGAAGGTCCACGGGTTCGCCATCTCGGCGATGTACAGGCTGGTGTTGACCGCGATCTCCGGCTCGCTCTGCGCCCACACCAGGTACTGCCTGCCCTTGTGGGTGAAGCTGGTGGCGTCGAGGGTGAAGCCGTCCCACTCGGTGACCAGCTGCCCCTTGAGGGTCCAGCCGGCCGGGTCGCGCGGGTCGTCGAGCGCCGACTCCATCACGTAGGTGCGGATCCGGAACACGTCGCCGGCGTCACCGGCGGCGAAGTAGATGTACCACCGGCCGCCGATGCGGTGCAGCTCCGGCGCCCAGATGTGGCCGCCCATCCTGCCGCTGGTGGGCCGGCGCCAGATCACCGACTCCTCGGCGGATGCGAGGCCCTCGATGGTGGAGGCGCCGCGGATGACCAGGCGGTCGTACTCGGGCACCGACCCGGTGAAGTAGTAGGTGCCGTTCACCGGCTTGGTGATCCAGGGGTCCGCGCGCTGGCTGATCAGCGGGTCGACGGTGGGCACACCATAGATTTCAGCATCGGTGGGCAGCGGCTTCGCCTGCGGGGCGCCGTCCGCGCCCGCGGGCAGGACGACGGCGAGGGCGCCCACGGCGCCGCCCGTCAACACGGTTCGTCGGTTCATCGACGGGCTCCTCATCGGGTCTTGATGCGCAGGAAGGTGACCGAGTTCGGCGCGAACTCGCGGGTGAACGTGGAGGCGATCCCGGTGACGGTCGTGGTGACCGGCTGGATCGGCTCGGCGGAGCGGGTGTTCTGCTCGCCCGGGTCACCGGTGATCACGGTCTGCTTCGCGGTCCGCGACACCTTGCGCCCGCCCAGGTCGATCCGGGTGACCGCCGGCGTGTCCTGCGCGTTGACGACCTTGACGATGAGCTCGCCGGCCTTGGTGTCCTCGGTGACGACCTGCGCGAACGGCTCGGTGACCGCGTTGTCGTCGAACGAGGCCCACTCCACGCCGTCCAGGTAGAGGGTGACCTTCGTACCCCGTACCGAGATCCGGAGGTCGTAGGTCTTTCCGGTCTCGACCGTGTTGGGCTTGGTCAGCAGCTGTTCCTTGGCGCTGGTGACGCCCTTCTCCACGGCGCCCTGGGTGTTGTTCCAGCCGCCCAGGTTCCACCAGTAGAAGTTGCCGGTCTCCTGGATGCCGAACGCGACCAGGAAGCCCTCGGCGCCGGCCTGCTTGGTGGCCTTGAGGGTGTAGTCGTAATCGGTCTCGGCGATCGTCGCCGCCTTGACCATGGTGTCCTCGGTGTCCGTGGTCGTCTGGGCGTAACCGCCGTCGCGGACGCTCCAGTCGCCGCGGTTGGTCACCGGCGACCAGCCGTCGGCGTTCCCGTCGGAGAAGTCGTCGCTGAACAGTGTCGTGCCGTCCGGCCTGGTGACCTTGACGTCGTCGTACGTCGCCGCGGTCCGCCAGGTGGACAGGCCGATCGCGCCGGTGATCGGCTTGGCCGTCTGTACGCCGCCGCCGGTCGTGGTGGTCGGGACGACCCGGTCACCGACGTTGTTCATGAACAGCTTCTGCACGTGGTAGCTGGTGGAGCCCCACGACTCGTCGTTGTCGAACCAGATCATGTCCGGCTTCCACTGCACGTTGTCGATGTTGGCGAGCAGCGGCGCGTAGGACGCCATCTTCACCACGTCGGCGTTGCGCTCCAGGCCGGTCATGTACGCGGCCTCGGCCAGCGAGTTGTACAGCTTGTTGTCCAGCGACGCGTACTCGCCGAGGAAGACCTTGGGACCATTGCGGTCGTACGCGTCGTAGCGCTTGTTGTTCTGCAGGAACCACGCCGGGCTGTTGTAGTAGTGCTCGTCGACCATGTCCGAGCCGTGCGCCCGGTTCTTGGCCCACAGGTTGTCGAACGTGGCGCCCTGGTCGTCCGGCCCGGAGTTGCTGACCACGGTGATGTCCGGGTGCTTCGCCTTGATGGCGGCCTCGAACTTCACGAAGTTCGCCCAGTACTCCTCGGGCAGGTTCTCCTCGTTGCCGACGCCGATCGTGGTCATCCCGAACGGCTTCGGGTGGCCCATCTCGGCGCGGACCTTGCCCCACGTGCTGGTGACCGGGCCGTTGGCGAACTCGATCAGGTCGAGCGCGTCCTGGATGTACTGCTGCAGCAGCTTCTCGTCGACCGTGGCGCGGTTCTGCCCGCAGCCGGTGACCAGCGCCGGCAGCACCGGCAGCGGCATGGCGCCGATGTCCTCGGAGAACTGGAAGTACTCGTAGTAGCCGAGGCCGTAGGTGGCGTTGTAGCCCCAGAAGTTCTTGTTGGTGGCCCGCGTCTCGACCGGCCCGACGGTGTCCTTCCACTGGTAGGACCGGGCGCGCGGGTAGTCGTTGGCGGCGTCGTACGGGTACATGCTGCCGGTGTTGACCAGGCAGCCGCCGGGGAACCGGACGAAGCCCGGATCGAGCGCCGCGATCTTCTCGGCGAGGTCCTTGCGCAGCCCGTTGGTGCGGCCCTTGTAGGTGTCCCGCGGGAACAGCGAGATCTCGTCGAGGCGCAGCGTGGCGGCGCCTGTCGTCTTCACCGAGAGGCGGGCGACGTCGCTCGTGGCGGTGGCCCGCAGCGTGCCGGTGTACTTCTTCCAGGTGTCGCCGGAGACTTTGAGCCTGAGTGGCGCTGACAGCGCGGTGCCGTCCGCGGTCTGCAGCGCGACCTCGAGCGAGGCGGCCGCGTCGGCCCGTGCCCAGACCGAGAAGTCGTAGTGCTCCGACCGGGCCACCGCGAGGCCGGTGTTGTAGCCGGCGTTGACCAGGCCGGCCGGGCCGCTCACCGTGAGGTAGTTGCGGTTGCGCTCGTTGAGCCGCTGGTCGTCGTTGGTCACCGTGGCCGGGCCGGAGGCGGTCCAGCCGGTGAGGCCGTTCCAGCCGGCCGCGTCGGTGCCGTTGAACTCGAACGAGCGGTTGCGGACCAGTTCCGCGTAGAGACCGCCGTCGGCGGCGTAGTTGATGTCCTCGAAGAAGACGCCGTACATCGACTTCGGAATCGCGGCGCCGGTCGCGGCCGGGTTCACCGTGATCGTGTAGTCCGGCTCGACCGCGTGGGCGGCGACCGGCGGGGAGACCGCCAGCGGGAGCGACACCAGAACGGCGGCCGCTCCCGCGAGGCGGTAGGGGATCTTGGGCATGAGGGGTCCTCCGGTGCGCATCGCAACGGTTTCAGAAGTGTTTCCGGGGAAAGGGCTCAGCAATGTGTACGCAAACATCGATACGGCTGTCAAGAGTTCGGTGTCGATGGTCTTGCAGCGCTGAAACGTTTAGGGTGCCTACTTGTTAGCGCTCACTACGACGGGATCCGCTTCAGCGCCCCGATCGGCGACCATGACGGAGGTTCACGCCGCGTTCACTCGCATGCCACCACGCGGGGGTGGTCGCCGTACATCTCGGCTTCCTAGCGTCCGGGCAGCACGTCACCGCAGGGTGGCGCGAGACCGAGGAGAACGAAACCGATGCCGGACTTCAGTCGCCGTCTGCTGCCGCTGCTGGGACACAGCGGCGGCAGCCGAGACGCGATGACCTGCCTTTACCGTTGCGCCAACGCGTGTGACCACCCCGCGCCGAACGAGTCGGCCAACCCGTACCTGGGCGACGTCGTCAACGCCGAGATGAGCCGCCGCGGTGTGGTCCGCGCCGGCGCCGTCGGCGCCATGGTGCTCGGCTTCGGCGGCTCCGCGCTCGCGGCCGCCGGCCCCGCCGCCGCCGCCCCCGCCGCGCACCCCGGCAGCGGCCACGGGCACGGGCACCACCACCCGCAGCCCAAGGCCGGCAAGATCGGCTTCAAGCCGGTCGCCCCGAACACCCTCGACGCGTTCACCATCCCGGAGGGCTACCGGTCCTCCGTGGTGATCCGCTGGGGCGACCCGGTCGAGCCCGGCGCGCCCAAGTTCGACGTGGACAAGCAGACCGCGGCGGCCCAGTCGAAGCAGTTCGGCTACAACAACGACTTCGTCGGCGTCCTGCCGATCCCGGGGCGCAGCGACCGCGCCCTGCTCGTGGTCAACCACGAGTACACCAACGAGGACCTGATGTTCCGTGGCTTCACCAGCCAGGACGCCCTCACGGTGGAGCAGGTCGAGATCGCCATGGCGGCGCACGGCCTGTCGGTCGTCGAGATCGAGAAGGTCGGCCGCACCGGGCAGTGGAAGCCGGTCAAGGGCCGCCGGCTGCCGTTCAACCGCCGCATCACCGCGCTGGACACCGAGTTCAAGCTGACCGGCCCGGTCGCCGGCTCCGCCCTGGTGAAGACCAAGGCCGACCCGTCCGGCCGGATCGTCATCGGCACCCTGAACAACTGTGCCGGCGGCGTCACCCCGTGGGGCACCGTGCTCTCCGGCGAGGAGAACTTCAACCAGTACTTCATCGGCGGCGACGGCGTGAGCGCCGACGCCAAGGCCAAGCTCAACCGGTACGGCTTCGTCACCGCCACCCGCTACTTCAGCGGCAGCCGCAAGTGGGACCGGGCACAGGACCGCTTCGACCTGACCCTCAACCCCAACGAGGCGAACCGGTTCGGCTGGATCGTCGAGGTCGACCCGTTCGACCCCGAGGGCCGCCCGCGCAAGCACACCGCCATGGGCCGGTTCAAGCACGAGGGCGCCAACGTCATCGTCGCCAAGAGCGGTCACGTCGTCGCGTACATGGGTGACGACGAGCGGTTCGACTACCTGTACAAGTTCGTCTCGGACAAGAAGTACATCGACAGCAAGTCGCCGTGGGCGCGCAAGCACAACCTGACGCTCCTCGAGTCGGGCACCCTCTACGTCGCCAAGGTCACCGGCGACAGCCCGGCCGCCGAGATCGACGGCACCGGCAAGCTTCCCGCCGACGGGAAGTTCGACGGCAAGGGCGAGTGGATCAAGCTGGTCTCGGGCAACCGGTCCTTCGTGCCCGGCATGACCGCCGAGGAGGTGCTGACCTTCACCCGCCTCGCCGGTGACGCTGTCGGCGCCACCAAGATGGACCGCCCCGAGGACGTCCAGCCCAGCCTGCGTACCGGCAAGATCTACGCGGCGATGACCAACAACAGCAACCGCGGTGTCGGCACGAACGCCAAGGCGGACGAGGCCAATCCGCGCAACGCCAACAAGCACGGCCACATCTTCGAGATCACCGAGACCCGCGGCGACCACACCGGCACCACCTTCACGTGGGAGCTGCCGATCGTCTGCGGCGACCCGGCGTCCGCCGACACCTACTTCGGTGGGTACGACAAGGCCGCCGTCTCCCCGATCTCCTGCCCGGACAACGTCGCCTTCGACAGCGCCGGCAACCTCTGGATCTCCACCGACGGCAACGCGCTGGGCAGCAACGACGGCCTGTTCGCCACCCCGATCGAGGGTAAGGAGAAGGGCCACCTGCGGCAGTTCCTCACCGTGCCCAAGGGCGCCGAGACCTGCGGCCCGTTCATCACCGGCGACGACAAGTCGGTCTTCGTCGCGGTCCAGCACCCCGGCGAGATCACCGGCGCGTCCGTGGACAAGCCGGCGTCGACCTGGCCGGACGGCGACTTCGCCAAGCCCGCCGTGGTCGTGACCTGGAAGGCCGACGGCGGCGCCATCGGCAGCTGACCCGGCTGACGGACTTCGGCCGCGGCGCTGTGGCGTCGCGGCCGTCGTCTAGTCTGATCGACATGTTCGAATGGACGGCTCGGTTCCGCCTGCCCATCCTGCTCGGAGCGCTGGCGATCGGCGTCCTCTACGCGGTGACCGGCGTGGTCCGGACCGACCGGGTGCAGCCGCTGCTCCTGATCGGGATGGGCCTGGTGAACCTGGTGCTGTTCCTGGGCGCCTTCTACGCCGGCGCCCGCTACCGGCCGGCCGCGCTGGTGGCCCGGCCCGACGTCCCGGCGTTCGACGTGCCGGTCAGCCCCGCCCTGGTGCTCGGCGCGGCGCTCGCCACCACCCTCGGCACGGCGATGGGCGCCGGCATCGTCGAGGACGCCCTCTCCGGAGACGCCGCCTGGGTGGTCGCGGTCCTCTTCGCCGGCCTGTTCGTGGTGCTGATCGCCTGGTGGTGGGCCCTCGCCCTGGGCCGGTTCGGGGTGCGGCTGCGGCCCGACGGCATCGAGGACCGGCAGTCGCTCGGCGCGACGTTCATCCCGTGGGAGGCGTTCGACGGCGTGGACTTCCCGGCCCACGCCGGCTCCCCGCACCGGATCCTGCTCAACGTCTCCCGCCCCGGCCTGGTGCGCAAGCGCGGCCGCCGCAGCGGCGAGATCACCGTGGTGTCCAGCCTCAGCACCGACAGCGTCTTCCTGGCCGGCGTGATCCACTGGTACGCGCACCGCCCCGAGGCCCGTGCCGCCATCGGCACCGAGTCCGAGCGGGACCGCCTGGTCAGCGAGTGGGGTGGCGGCGCGGCCATACGCTGATCCGCGTGATCAGCTTCGAGGAGATCGTCACCCGGCACAGCCGAACGTTCCTGTTCGGCACGTGCGCGGCCTCGGTCGTGGTCGGCGTGCTCGCCCAGATCTTCCACGACGGGGTGGGCGTCGCTCTCGTCGTCGCCGCGATGCTCGTCGCCCTGTTCTTCGTCGTCTTCGGCCTGCTGGCCGGCACCGACCGGTACGGATCGCCCGCCGTGCTGGTCCGGGCCGACGGGCCGTCGTTCGAGACACCGGTCGTCCCGCTCAACGTGCTGTCGGCAGCCGGCCTGATGGTTCTCTGGCTCGCGTTCCTGCTGCCCGAGCGTGTCGGCGAGGTCCTCCGCGGCGAGGAGACCTGGCTGGCATCGCTGCCTGTCACGCTGGTCTGGCTGCCCATCCTGGGCGCCCTGTGGTGGCGGGCGGCGAAGAAGCCCGGCCGGCTGCTCCCCGCCGGTGTCGAGATCCGCGGGGCACGCGGCCCGGTGCTCCTGCGCTGGGAGGAGATCGCCCCGGAGGACGTGTCCGTCGTCGACCGCTTCGCCATCCGGGGAGTCGGTGTCCGGTCCCGCGCCTTCTTCATGGTCAGCACGAAGCCGGGCCGTCTCGCCTCGATCATCCGGCAGTACGCCGCCGATCCCACGCACCGTCCCGCCATCGGCTCGGCCGCCGAACTGGCCCGCCTGACCGGCACCGGGTCCTGAGGCCGGCCCGGCTGGTCGTGGGGGCTGTCTCAGCGCCGCCGAGACAGCCCCCACGACCAGCCGGGGACGACCGCGACGACCCGGGAATGGCAAGCTGGCGGCCATGAAGGTTCTGCTGCCCGACACCATCGAGCTCGACCCGGAACTGCCCGCCGGAGTGGAGACCGCGGTCTACGACGTGCGCCGGCCGCTGCCGGACCGGCACCTCGACGCCGAGGTCCTGGTGGCGTGGGGGAACAGCGCGGACAACCTGGCCGACGCGGCGCAGCGGCTCAAGGCGGTGCGCTGGGTGCAGACCCTCGCGGCCGGACCGGACGCGGTGCTGCGGGCCGGCTTCGCCCCGGACGTGCTGGTCACGGCCGGGCTGGGACTGCACGACCGGACCGTCGCCGAGCACACCCTGGGCCTGGTGCTGGCCGCCGCCCGGCGGCTCAACCTGCTGATCCGGGCCCAGATCGGGAAACGGTGGGCGGGTGAGCTCGGCGGCGTCCAGCCGGTGCGGCAGAGCGACTCCTTCCGTACGCTGCGCGACGCCCGCGTGGTCATCTGGGGCTTCGGTGGCATCGCCGCCCGGCTCGCCCCGCTCCTGGTCGCCCTCGGCGCCCACGTGACCGGGGTGGCCCGGACCGCCGGCGACCGGCACGGCCTCCCCGTCGTCACCGACGCCGACCTGCCCCGCCTGCTGCCGGACACCGACCTGCTGATCAACATCCTGCCCGCCACCCCGGAGACCACCGGCGTCCTGGACGCCGCGATCCTTACGCGGCTTCCCGCCCACGCCTGGGTGGTGAACGTCGGCCGCGGCGCGACCCTCGACGAGTCCGCCCTGCTCCACGCCATCCGCACGGGCCGTCTCGCCGGCGCCGCCCTCGACGTCTTCGGCACCGAGCCCCTGCCGGCCTCCTCCCCGCTCTGGGACGAGCCGAACATCCTCATCACCCCGCACGCCGCCGGCGGCCGCCCCGAAGGCGCCTCCGGCCTGCTCACCGAGAACCTCGCCGCCTTCGTCGCGGGCCGCCCGCTGCGCAACCCGATCGCCCGTTAGCGGGTGGGGCGGGCGCGGACGTGGACGCGTTCGCCCTGGGGGCCGAAGATGTTGATCAGTTCGGCGGGGGTGGTCCCGGCGTTCAGGATCGCGTGGGGCAGCCGGGTGTCGAACTCGGCGGCCTCACCGGGGCCGAGCAGCAGGTCGTGGTCGCCGAGCAGCAGGCGGATCCGGCCGGACAGGACGTAGAGCCACTCGTACCCCTCATGGGTCTGCTGCTGTGTGCCGCACGACGGCTCCGCGGGCGGCAGGATCTGCTTGAAGGCCTGCGGGCCGCCCGGGCGGCGACTGAGCGGGACGAACGTGTGACCGCCGCGTTCGATCGGGCGGGCCCGGACCCGGGGGTCGCCGGTCTCCGGGGCGTCGACGAGTTCGTCGAGCGTCACCTGGTACGCCTCGGCCAGCGGCAGCAGCAGTTCCAGGGTCGGTTTGCGGGTGCCGGACTCGAGTCGGGACAGGGTGCTCACCGAGATGCCGGTGGTCTCGGCCAGCCGGGTGAGCGTGATGTCCCGGCGCTGTCGCAGCTCGCGCAGCCGGGGACCGACGGCGCCGAGCGCTGACTCCAGGTCTTTTGCCATAACAGCAACGTTAGTTGCCAGACGGTCGGGCCGCGGGCACGGTGGGTGCGGAACGGCGGACGAGAGATGAGGAGTGGGCCCGTGGACGAGCAGGTGTATGACGTCGTGGTCGTCGGTGGCGGCACGGCCGGGTTGAGCGGGGCGCTGACGCTGGGCCGGTCCCGGCGGTCGGTGCTGGTGGTGGACAGTGGCGAGCCGCGGAACGCGCCTGCCGCGCACATGCACAACGTGCTGGGGCGGGACGGCACGCCGCCGGCGGATCTGCTGGCCGCCGGGTGGGCGGAGCTGAGCGGGTACGGGGTGGAGCGGGTCAGGGCCCGGGCCGAGTCGGCGGTCCGGGAGGACGCCGGGTTCCGGGTCGTGCTGGACGGTGACCGGGTGGTCCGGGGCCGGCGTCTGCTGCTGGCGACGGGCCTCGTCGACGAGCTGCCGGAGATCCCGGGGCTGGCCGCGCGGTGGGGCCGGGATGTGGCCCACTGCCCGTACTGCCACGGCTGGGAACTGCGGGACCAGCGGATCGGGGTGATCGCGTCCGGGCCGATGAGCATCCACCAGGCGCACATGTGGCGGCAGCTCAGCTCGCACGTGCTGCTCCTGCTCAACGGCGGTCCGGGGCCGGGCGCCGAGCAGGCCGAGGAACTGGCGGCCCGCGGCATCCCGGTGGTGGCGGCCCCGATCGAGGGTCTGGAGATCACCGGCGGCGACGGCGCGGACGGGCGGTTGACCGGGGTACGGCTCGACGGCGGGGACGTGGTGGCCCTGGACGCGGTGGTCGTCGGGCCGAGGTTCACCGCGCGGTCGGCGGTGGCCGAGTCGCTGGGGCTGGCGGCGAGCCCGTTCGAGATGAACGGGTTCGTGATGGGCAGCCGGATTCCGGCGAACGAGACCGGGGCGACCGCGGTGCCGGGCGTATGGGCGGCCGGGAACGTGACGAATCTCGGCGCGACGGTGGTCGTCGCGATGGCCGGTGGGCAGGCCGCGGCGGCGGCGATCAACATGGATCTGATCGCGGAGGAGACCCGGGAGGCGGTCGCCGGGTACCGGGACCGGATCGCCACGATGTTCTCCGAGGACGCCTGGGAGGAGCGGTACCGGGGCCGGGACGCCGTCTGGAGCGGGCAGCCGAATCCGGTGCTGGTCGCCGAGGTGAGCGCGATGACGGCGGGCCGGGCGCTGGATGTCGGCTGCGGTGAGGGCGCCGACGCGGTGTGGCTGGCGGACCGGGGCTGGCAGGTGACGGCGGTGGACATCTCGACGGTCGCGCTCGGCCGGGCGGCGGGCCATGCGGCCGCGGCGGGTGTGGCGGAGCGGATCGCCTTCCGGCACGCGGATCTGCGCCAGGACCCGCCGGGCGAGGGGTACGACCTGGTCAGCGCCCAGTTCATGCACCTGCCCCCGGACGCCCGCCGGGAGTTGTACACCCGTCTGGCCGCGGCGGTCGGCCCCGGCGGCACCCTGCTGGTCGTCGGTCACCACCCGTCCGACCTGGCCACGTCGGTGGGCCGGATGCACTTCCCGGACATGCTGTTCACGGCGGAGGAGATCGCGGCTCTGCTGCCGGACGGCTGGAAGGTCGTCACGGCCGAGTCCCGGCCCCGCACGGTGACGGATCCGGAGGGCCGGGTCATCACCATCCACGACGCGGTGCTGGTCGCCGAGCGGCACCGCTGACGGAGACCGTCGTATCCAAATCACCGGAAACCGGGAAGAGAGGGCGATATGTCCGAACTTTGTGGTGATGGTTTTAGGGTCAACCGGGCAAATCGGCTACGTGGGTGCGGTCGCCTTGCTGGAATGGGCACATGCGGCCGGATGATGCTGAAGGACACACCGGGCCGGGCGACGACGCCCGGGCGGCGCTCGCGGCCTGGCGCGAGGGGATCGTCGGAACCGGCGGCGCCAACCGCCTCATCAACCTGCCGCGAGGCGGTTCCGACCTGGTCGAGATCGTCAGTCCCGATCCGGCCGGCGTCGTGGAGGCGCTGCGGCACGGCCGGGACTGCGCCCTGTCCGGAACGAGCGACAAGAACGCGCGCAGAGGCGGCAAGAGCCTGCGGGCCGACCTGCCGGACGGGGTGCTGCAACCGCTGCTGCGGCGGCTGCGGCGGCACGCGCAGCAGGAGCAGGCCGACCGCGGCGTGGACGTGCTGTACGTCGCGATCGGTCTGCTGCACTGGCAGGACACCGACGGCGGGTACGCCAGCCCGCTCCTGCTGATCCCCGCCGAACTCGTCACGCTCGGCCCCGGTGACCTGCCCCGGCTGCGGGCCGGCACCGGCGATCCGCTGGTCAACCCGGCGCTGGCGGCCCGGCTCCGGGGTCTCGGCGTCATCCTGCCGGAGGTCGGCGACCTGGCCGGCCTCGACGTGGCCGATCTGACCGCGCGGATCGGGCAGGCGGTCGAGGGCCGGACCGGATGGCGTACGTCCGCAACCGCGGTCCTGGCCCGGTTCGATCCGGCGGCCGAGGCGATCCGCCGGGACCTGATCGAGAACGAGGACCGGGTCCTGGCACATCCGGTCGTCCGGGCCCTCGCCGAGAGCGACAGCGCCCCGGGAGCGTTCACGTTCGAACCGGTCGCCCGTGACGAGATCGACGTGCTCGCGCCGCCGGACGAGGTGCCGCTGGTGCTGGACGCCGACGCCGCCCAGCGGGCCTGCGTCGCGGCCGCCCTGGAGGGGCACAGTTTCGTCGTCGACGGGCCGCCCGGCACCGGCAAGTCCCAGACCATCGCGAACATGATCGGGGCGCTGGCCCACGCCGGCAAGCGGGTGCTGTTCGTCTCCGAGAAGGCGACCGCCCTGGACACCGTCGCGCAGCGGCTCGCGGCGGCCGGCCTCGGGAACTACCTGCTGGACCTGCACGGGCCGCGGGCGTCGCGCAAGCAGGTCGCGGGCACCCTCGCCGCGGCCCTGGAGGCGATGGCGCTTCCGGCGCCGGGCATGGACGAGCCGGCCCGGGAGCTGCTGCGCGAGCGGCGGGAACAGCTGAACGCGTACGCCCGAGCCCTGACCGAACCGCGGGAACCGCTCGGCCGCACCCTGCACGAGATCATCGGCCGGTTCGCCCGGCTCGCGGACGTGCCGGAGGCGCCCGCGCCCGCCCTGCACGCCGCCGCGCTGACCGACGAGGCCCTGGACCGGATCCGCGACGCCGCCGCCCGCCTCACCCACGCCTGGCGGCCCGCCCTGGAACGCGGCGGTTTCCGCTGGCGGGAGGTCGCCGAGACGGAACCGCTCGCCGAGGCCCTCGCCGCCGCGCAGTCCGCCCTGGAGTCGCTGGCCGCGGCCGCCGCGATCAACGCGCCCATCGCTGCCGCCTTCCACCTGCGGCTGCCCACCGACGCCGCCCAGCTCTCCGAGATCTCCGAGCATGCCGCGCAGCGGCCGCCGGGCGTCGCCGACCAGTGGCTCACCGCGACCAGCCTGCGCCCGATCCGGCTGGCCGCCGAGGAACTGGCCCAGCGCCTCGAGGTGAGCCGCCGGGCCGCCGACGCGGTCCGCCACCGGGCCGGCGTCGCCGGGGAGGTCCTCGCCGCCCCGCTCGACATCGACACCCTGCCCGAGCCGCCGCGCCTCGACCCGCCCGCCGTGCGTCTCGAACCGCTCACCGCGGCCGAGGCCAAGGCGCTCTCCGGGCGGTTCGCCGCGGACGCCGACGAGCTCGAGCACCAGCAGCGCAACCTGGACCGGGCGACCAGCCGGCTCGGCCTGCCCGACGTGATCACGTTCTCCGACGTGGAACTGGTCCACCTGATCGCCGAACTCGGCGCCCGGCCGGACAAGCCGGAGCCGGCCTGGTTCGCGCCCGGCTCCCAGTCGGCCGTGCACGCCGCCGCCGGGGCGTTGCGCCTGCACGTCGACGCCGCCAACGCCGCCCGCACCGCCGCCGGCGCGATCTTCACCGACGCGGTGCTCCGCGAACCGGTCGAGGAACTGGCCGAACGTTTCGCGACCGTGCACCGCGGGGCCCGCAAACTGCTCGCCCCGCACCGGCGTGACAAGGAGACGGTGGCCGCGCTGATCCAGCCGGACGTCGCCGTCGACGAGGCGATCGCCGAACTGCCGCTCGCCGTCGGCTGGCGGCGTGCCCACGAGGGCCTGGTCGCCGCCGAACGGCAGCACGCCGGGCTGCTCGGCCGCTACTGGAAGCGGCTGGACACCGACTTCCCGGCGATCGGGCGGGCCCTGCAGACCGCCGCCGAGGTGCTGCGGGTGACGCCGCCGGAGGCGCTCTCGCAGGTCGTCGAGTACGTCTGCGGCCCCCAGCGCAGCAACGCCGACGAACTGCACCGGGCCGTCACCGAGGCCCGGGACGTGTTCCGGCACTGGCGGTCCACGCTGCGGCCGGAACCCGAGGCCGCCGGCCGACCGGAACTCGGCCACGGGCCGGTGCAGCACGCCGTCGCCTGGATGCGCGCCCAGGTCGCGCCGCTGCGCGACACCGCGGCGGTGCTGCGGCAGCTCGGCGACGCGGTCGGGCGTGACCTCAACGTGGCCGAGGCCGCCGGGGTGATCGAGGTCCGGCAGGGAATGCTCGACGCCGAGCACGCGTTCGCCGCGGCCACCCACTCCTACGAGACCACCCTCGGCCCGGTGTTCCAGGGCAAGCAGACCGACCTGCGGGCCATCGAGGACGCCATCGAGTGGACGGCGCACACCCGTACCCTGCGCACCGGCACCGACGCCGCCCTCAACCACGAGCAGGCGGCGGCGATGACCGCCGGCCGCCCGGCCCCCGACCTGACGCCGGCCAT
Source organism: Actinoplanes utahensis (assembly GCF_016862455.1). Classification (GTDB taxonomy): domain Bacteria; phylum Actinomycetota; class Actinomycetes; order Mycobacteriales; family Micromonosporaceae; genus Actinoplanes; species Actinoplanes utahensis. The sequence goes on along the minus strand of NZ_BOMZ01000088.1, from coordinate 110,244 downwards.
CGAGGCCTGGCAGGACGCCCGGCAACGGATCCTGGACGCGTTCGGCCCGGCCCGGCAGGTCCGCCTCGGCACCGCCCTGGACCGCTACGAGACCGCCCGTGACCTGCTGCGCGACCTGCTCGACGACGAGTCCGGGCAGCGCGAGTGGTTCGACTACCTGGCCGCCCGCGGAGTCCTCGCCGAATACGGGCTGGACACCGTCGTCGACTACTGCGCCGACCACAGCGTCGACGTGGAACGGCTCGGCGACGTCCTGGAACGGACCGCCTACCGGGCCTGGATCGACCGGATCCTCGCCGAGGACGAGCGGCTGCACCCCCTGGCCGCGGCCGAACGCGACGAGCTGGCCGCCGAGTTCCGCCGTCTCGACGCCGAACTGCTGCCCGACGCGGCCGGCCGGGTGATCGAGGCGCTCAACGCCCGCCGCCCGGTGGTCACCGACGGCGGCGGCCCGGCCCAGATCCGCGCCGAGGGCGGGAAACCCGACGGGCACCTCCCGGTACGCGACCAGCTCGCCGCCGCCTGGGACACCGTCGCCGCCCTCAAACCGTGCATGCTCATGCCCCCGGCCGCGGTCAGCCGCCTGCTGCCGGACCAGGCCGTCTTCGACGTCGTGGTGATCGACGAGGCGTCCCGGATGGCCCCGGCCGCCGCGGCCGCCTGCGCCTACCGCGGCACGTCCCTGGTGATCGTCGGCGACGACGCGCAGCTGCCACCGGCCGGCGATCAGCCGTCGGTGCTGGTGGTCGCGAACGACTGCGGCGCGTTCACCCGGCTGGCGCTGACCAACCACTACCGCAGCCGCCACGAGAGCCTGATCGCCTTCGCCAACCAGGCCTTCTACCAGAACCGGCTGGTCACCTTCCCGACCGCGCACCCGGCCGGCCCGGACCTCGGCGTCGAGCTGTACGCGGCGGCGCCGGACGCCGAGGCCCGGCAGGTCGCCGAACGGGTCCTGCACCACCTCACCACCCGGCCGTCGCTGTCGCTCGGGGTGGTCACGCTGACCGCCGCCCACGCCGACGAGATCGCCGACGCGGTCGAGGTCACCCTGGCCGGCCGCCCGGACCTGGAGGGATTCCTCGGCGACTTCGTGGTCGAGGGCGCCGACGCGGCGCAGGGCGACGAACGCGACGTGATCATCCTGTCCACCGGCGCCGACCTGGGCGCGGCCGGCGGCCCGACCGGCGCCCGGCGGCTCGACGTGGCGATCACCCGGGCCCGGCAGCGGGTCGAGGTGGTCTCCGCGATCAGCGCCGCGGACCGGGAGGAGCCGGGCGGGGAGGGCGAGCGGCGGCTGGCCGCCTACCTGGACTTCGCCGAGCACGGGGTGCTGCCCGGCGACGCCCGGGAACCGTCCCCGATCGAGCAGTCGGTGCTGGCGGCCCTGGACTCCTGGGGCATCCCGGCCGAGCCGGTGCGGTTCGGGATCGGGGTGCGCAACGCGGGCGCGTACGTCCTCGGGGTCCTCTTCGACGGCCCCGGCGAGGACAACGCCCGGGACCGCGACCGCCTCCAGGACCAGGTCCTCGCCGGTCTCGGCTGGCACCTGCACCGGATGTGGAGCGTCGCCTGGCACACCGACCGGTCCGCGCAGGAGGCCCGGCTCCGGGTCGCCGTCGAGAACGCCCTGGCCACCCCGGACGTGTTCGCCGAGATCCCGGACGAGACGCTCACCGTACGCCCGGCGCAGCTGCCCGAGTGGGCGCTGCCCTACGAGCGTGCCGTGGTCGCGCCGCTGCCCGCCGCCGCGCGCTTCGACGACGAGGTGGCCCGGCGGCTGCTGATCCGCACGGTCGAGCAGATCGCCGAGGTGGAGGGCCCGGTCCACGTCGGGGTGCTGACCCGGCGGATCCGCGAGGCGTGGGGCCTGAGCCGCCTCACCCAGCAGGTGAAGGCCGCGATCGAGACGGCGATCCGGTCGTCCCGCGCCGGGTTCGACGGCACGTTCGTGACCGCCGCCGACGCGCCGATCCCGGCGGTCCGGGTGCCCGGCGACGGGGTGACCCGCAAACCCGACCAGGTCGCCGACGCCGAACTCCAGCTGGCCCTGGAATACCTGGTGCTGGACGCCGGCCTGGTCGAGGGGGAGGACCTGCTGGCGGCGGCCGGCCGGCTGTTCGGCTGGAGCGGCAGCCGGACCGGCGCGGCCCGGCTCGCCGCGATGCTCGACGACCTGGTGGAGGCCGACCGGCTGATCGCGCACCGCAACGGCCTGATCGCGGCGCCGGAGAACGACCTGCTCGATCTGCCCGACCCGGCCACGCTGCCGCGCCGTGCCACGTACGACCCGGTCCGGCTCTGATGCCGGTCACGCCTTGACGTAGTCGTCGTGCGGGACCCCGGCCGCCCACAGGGTGGTCCGGGCCCGCACGCAGTGCCGGACGATCCCCGGATCCTCGGTGACCGCGCCGCCGGCGAACACCCCGGCCGGCGTGAACAGGACGAACACCACCCGCCGGTCGTCGAACAGCCAGAAGTCGTCGCGCCGGAAGTCGTCGGCGGCGCCACCCGGCTCCGCCGCCGGCCGGGGCAGCCAGCGGATCTCCTCACCGGCCTCGACGTTCGCCCCGGCGGTGCTCAGCAGCCACCGGGTGTGGTCCGGGTGCGGCACCGGGATCACCCGCAGCCGCCGGACGCTGCGGCCGGAGTCGGTGAGGTCGCGGACCAGCTCCAGCCACGGCCGCTGGAACGGCGCCGCCTCCTCCGGGCTGTGGTGGACGTCCCGGATCTCCAGGTGGAACGCGGTCCGCTCGAAGGACCGGAACAGCCCGTCGAACGCGTCACCCCGCAGCAACCGCATAGACCACCCGACCACTGCGGATGCGGCCGGTCCACCCGGGGCGCCAGGATGGTGCAGGGGGCAGGAAAACTCCCGGTCAGCCGTTGCGCCACTCGCCGGTACGCAGGTGCGAGCCCGCCTGCGGCCCCATCAGCAGCATCCCGCCGTCGACCACCCAGGAGGCGCCGGTGACGTACGCCGCCGCCGGCGAGGCGAGCAGCGCCACCACCGCGGCCACCTCGTTGGCGTCGCCGGGCCGGCCGACCGGAACGCCGGGGCGGTCCACGGTGAACGGGTCCACGTCCTCGTTGCCGGTCATCGGGGTCGCGATCTCGCCCGGCGCGACCGCGTTCACGGTGATCCCGGCCGCCGCCACCTCCTGCGCCATCACCTTGGTGAGCAGCCCCAGGCCACCCTTGGCCGCGCAGTAGGCGCCCGAGCCGACCCGCGGCGCGTGCTCGTGCACGCTGGTGATGTTGATGATCCGGCCACCGCGGCGGGCGGCGATCATGCGGCGGGCGGCGCGCTGCGAACACAGGAACGGGCCGTCCAGGTCGACGGCGAGGACCTGCCGCCACTCATCCCAGCCGGTGTCGACGACCGGGGTGGCGATCCCGGTCCCGGCGCAGTTGACCAGCACGCCGAGGCCGCCGAGCTCGTCGGCGAGGTCGTCGATCACGGTCGCCGCCTCCGGCAGGCGGGACAGGTCGAGCTGCCGGACGGCGCAGCGGCGGCCGGCGGCCCGTACCTTCTCCGCGGTCTGTTCGGCCCCGTCCCGGTCGGACCGGAAGGTGACGCCCACGTCGAACCCGGCGCCGGCCAGCGCGACCGCGATGGCCTCCCCGATCCCGGAGTCCGAGCCGGTGACGATCGCGACCCGGTCGTAGCTGTCGAAACGTTCAGGCATGACCGGCGGTTACCCCGCCGCGGGCCTCGGTAACTCGCGGGCCAGGATCTTGCCGGTCGCGTTGCGGGGCAGCTCCTCCAGGAAGACCACATCGCGGGGTACGGAGAACCGCGCCCGGTGCCGGCGCACATGCTCGCGGACGGCCTCCGGATCGAGCCGCTCGCCGGGGCGCAGCACCAGGTAGGCGGCCAGCCGCTGACCCCAGTCGTCGTCCGGGACGCCGATCACCGCGACCTCGCGAACCTGAGGGAGGGCGGCGAGCAGGTCCTCGACCTCGGCGGGGAAGACGTTCTCCCCACCGGAGACGATCATGTCGTCCGCTCTGCCGTCGACGTACAGCCGCCCTCGGTCGTCGAGGTGCCCGAGGTCGCCGAGCTCCACCGTCCGGTGGCTCGCCTGCTCCTGCCCGGTGTAGCCCTCGAAGAGCATCTCGTTGCCGACCACGATCCGGCCGGTCGTGCCCGGCGGCACCGGCTGATCGTCGTCGCCCAGGACCGTCAGGTGGGTGCCGTGCGGCGGGCGGCCCGCGGTCGTCGGGGCCTCGCGCAGGTCGGCGGGGGTGGCGATGGAGACCCACGAGGCCTCGGTCGAGCCGTACAGGTTGTAGAGCACGTCGCCGTATCGGTCCATGAACCTGGTGGCCAGGCCACCCGGCAACGCCGAGCCGCTCACCGCGGCGATCCGCAGGGCCGGCGGCTTCGCTCGCGGTCGCAGCTCCATCAACTGCTGGACCATCACCGGTACGGCGATCAGCGCGCCGATCCGCTTCTCCACCAGCGTCTCGTGCACCGCCGCCGGATCGAAGCGCCGCCGCAGCACGATCGTGGCCCGCAGCGCGAGCGCGATCTGCAACCCGGCGAAACCCCAGGTGTGGAACAGCGGCGCGGCGATCAGGATCCGCTCACCCGCCCGCAACGGGATCCGGTCGATCATCGAGCAGAGCGGGCGGAAGCCGCCCGGCGTGGGGCGGCGGGCGCCCTTCGGCATGCCGGTGGTTCCGGAGGTCAGCACGACGGTACGACCCGGGCGAACCGGCGGCTCCGATCGTGCTCGCCGCGCCGACGCGATCAGCTCCTCCACCCGCCGCTCGTCGAGCGTGCCGGGAACCCTGGCCAGCCGGCCGGTGAACTCGTCGTCGTGGATCAGCGCGGTCAGATCCTGCTCCTCGGCCACCGTCTCCAGCTGGTGCGCCGACAACCCGGTGTTGATCAGGACCGGGTCGGCGCCCTTCGACGTCACACCGATCAGGGCCTCGATCATCCGGGCCGAGTTACGGCACAGCAGCCCGACCCGGTCACCGGCGTTCACGGGCAGTGCCGTCGCCAGCCGTTCGGCGCGGGCGAGGAGCCGGGCGTACGTCACCTCCCGATCGTCGTCGATCACCGCGACCCGCTCCGGGCTGCGCGCCGCCGCCTGCCGCAGCTCGCCGGCCAGCCCGAACCCCCACCGGCCCAGCGCACCGAACTGCCGCGCCACCCGCCACGGCGCCCCGGGCGTGAGCAGCCCCCGCCTCGCCATCGTCACCGCGACGAAGAACGCGTCCATCAGCGGATCTGCACGCCGGAGATGGCACGGGCGATGACCAGGCGCTGGATCTCCGACGTACCCTCGAAGATCGTGTAGATCTTGGCGTCCCGGAACATCCGCTCCACCGGGTGCTCCCGCAGATAGCCGGCCCCGCCGAGGATCTGCACCGCCTTCTCGGTGACCGTGACCGCCACCTCACCGGCCTTCAGCTTCGACATCGAACCCTCGCCGGCCGTGAACGCCTTGTCGTTACGGCCCATCCACGCCGCCCGCCACACCAGCAGCCGCGCCGCGTCGAGCTCCATCCGCATGTCGGCGAGCGCGAACGCGACCGCCTGGTTCTCGATGATCGGCCGGCCGAACTGGACCCGGGTCTTCGCGTACTCCAGCGCGTACTCGTACGCCGCCCGGGCGATGCCGATCGCCTGCGCGCCCACCGCGGGCCGGGACAGCTCGAACGTCCGCATCGCCGCCTGCCCCGACCGGCGCTGCCCCTCCCGGGCCCGGGCCAGCCGCTTGTCCAGAGCCTCCTTGCCGCCCAGCAGACAGCTTCCCGGCACCCGCACGTCGTCGAGGAACACGTCAGCGGTGTGCGAGGCCCGCAACCCCAGCTTCTTCAGCTTCCTCGTGCCGGCCAGGCCCTTCGTCCCCGGCGGCACGACGAACGCCGCCTGCCCCCGCGAACCCAGCTCCGGCTCCACGCTCGCCGTCACCACGTGCACGTTCGCGATACCGCCGTTGGTCGCGTACGCCTTCTGACCGCTGATCACCCACTCGTCGGTCGCCTCGTGATAGACCGCCCGGGTCCGCATCGCCGCCACATCCGACCCGGCCTCCGGCTCGGTGCTGCAGAACGCCGCCACCTTCGGATCGTCGGCGTCGCCGAAACACTGCGGCACCCACTCGACCAGCTGATCCGGCGTCCCCGACCCGAAGATCGCCGCCACCGCGAGCGACGTGCCGGACAGCGCCATGCCGATCCCGCCGTCACCCCAGAACATCTCCTCGTTGGCGATCGGCAGACTCAGCCCCGACTGGTCCGACCAGGTGTTGGCGAGGAACTCGAACCCGTACAGCCCGATCTTCGCCGCCTCCTGCAGAACCGGCCAGGGAGTCTCCTCCCGCTCATCCCACTCCGCCGCCGCCGGCCGGATCACCGACTCGGCGAACCCGTGCACCCAGTCCCGCAGCTCACGCTGTTCATCATTGAGATCGAGCCAGAACTCCACGTCGGACAGCCTCTCCGCCAGCAGGTTAACTCGCCGGTAACCTTACGAGCGGGTAATCACTCTGACAACCGTCATCGATCGATCCGCCGGCCGGCCCGGCGTCAGGAGCACCGGCAGGCGCCGATGACGGAGATCGCGACACCACACGACGGACAGGTCTCCGCGGTCTGCCGCCGGGGCTGCGGACTCCGCCGTTCGGCGGCGTTCCTCCGCGCCGGCTCGGCGAATCCGGACCGTGGTGGTTCTGGTCGCCGGCGCGGAGCGGGCTTCGTGGGCGCGGCCTTCGCGGGCGTGGGCTTTGCGGGCGTGGGCTTCGTGGGCGCGGCCTTCGCGGGCGTGGGCTTCGTGGGCGCTAGCTTTGCGGGCGCGGGCTTCCTGGGCGCGGCGACCCGGGCGCCCGATCTCGGGGTGGAGGTCTGGGGGCGGTTCCCGGCCAGCGCCCCCTCGACCTGCCGCACGGTCACCGTCCGCCATCCCAGGGTCGCCAGATGGCCGGTCAGAGTCGGCGCCTTCATCCAGGGGAGGACGGCTTGCGCCACCCGTACCGCGAGCGCGAGATTCGGCGCGTCCGGTGGCGCGGTGGTGCCGGGGAGGCCGGTCAGGACGCGCTCCACGGCAGCCGGTTCGATGGCCGGCCAGCCGCACTTCCTCAGGTACTTGCACATGTTCGCCGCCCGCAGGCCCGGCGTGACGACCCGGAGCACCTGTACGGCGAGGAGGAGGTCGGTGCTCCTGCCCGCCCCGCCCCGGTCAGCCCCGCCTCTGCTAGTCCTCCCGCCCCGGTCAGCCCCGTCTCGGTCAGCCCGGCCGGCTCCAGCCCGGCCCGGCGCTCCGGGCACCGCCTTCTGGGCGGGTGCCGCGGATTTCCGGGTCGGCGCCGTCGTCTTCTGGGCCGGCACCGCTCCCTGCCGTGGTGTGGCTGCCGGTTTGCCGTGGCCGGCCGAGGTCCGGCCGCTGGCCGTACGACGGGTGACCGGTGGACGCCCCTCCCCGCCGCCACCGGACCGGTGCGTGACCAGGTCCCAGTAGTCCCCGCCGAGTTCGGCCGGGTCGTCGTTCTCATGATCGAACCGGAACGCGTCGCGCCCACGCGCAGCATCCGAATAGAAGTCGTCGATCGATCTCGCCATGCCGAACCCCGTTCCCCGCACCGCGTGTGCCGGGATGCTATGGCGGCGCGGAGGCAGCGGACCGCACGAAGATCGGCGTGGCGCGCGTTCCACGGACGTTCGATCCGAACAGGCGAGAGCACCCGAGCCGTACGGTGAATTCCCGCCGGCCCGCACGCTTCCCGGCCGCGCCGGTGCATGAGATGAACCGCGGGCCGCGAAGGACCGGTGGTCTGGCTCCCCGCGCGTCTCCCTGTGCCGCGCTTCTGATCGGCCCTCGTGCCGACCTGCCGATCGACCCGACCTGCCGATCGACCCGACCTGCCGATCGACCCGACCTGCCGATCGACCCGACCCGTGCAGAGTTCCGCTCGAGCCCGTCAGTGCCGGCAAGTGCCTCGTCATGCGGCCTTGAGGGGTGAGCCAGGTGGCGGATCTTCGAGGAGGACGAGGAACTCGGCCGAGCGTTTCCGGTCTCGGACCCGTTAGTGGATGCGGCCGGTGGCCAGGTCGAGGCTGGCGATCATGTGCCGAACGCCGTGATCGCCGTGGCAGGTGGCCCGCCGCCGAACCAGCTCACCTACCGGTTCCAGGCCTTGCCGTACCGCGGTTGCAGGTTCAGCGGCCCGAGTTCATCGACACAGATCACCCGGACGACGGTGGACGATGGCCGTAAAAGTCCGGGATCCTGCGCGTCTCGGCGGTGAGCTGCGGCTTGTCGCGGCCCTTCCGAGTCTCGGTCTACTGCCGCCGCACGCCGCGTTCATGCAGGATCCGCCGTACGGTCTCGACCCTGATCGCGGCCACCCGGCCGGTGGCGAGCGATGGTCCCGCAGCTCGGCCAGTGACCAGCAGGAGAACGGCAGGCCGAGGAATCGGGGGTCACACCGGGCGATCACGCAGGTCCAGTCACGGACATGCTCACTGATCTTGTTCGGTCTGCCGCGCCCCATTTCGGGTCCAGCGCGTCGAACCCCACGCTCGTTGAACGTGCGAATCATTCCGCCCGTAGTGGCCGGGGCCTTGAGCAAGGGTGCAACGTCCGCGGCCCGCTGGCCTGCGCCGACATCGGCACCACGATCGCCCGGCGTGATTTCGACCGGGTCCTTCCTGGCGCCAGTGATGCGCTGCAGCCGCTGGCCTTCCGGCATCGACAGCGCTCGCCCGAGAATTTCCGGGCGTCGGTCCACCAGCATTACCTCCCACAAGCAGCGGAGGCTCGAACGTGCAGAACCGACGGATTGCACGGCCGACGTTCAAGGCGAGGCAATAGCTCGTGGGCAGCCATGTGGCGAGTCGGTTTGTCCGTTTGTGAGCAGCGGGCTGATTGGCGTGGATCGTCACCGCGGGGCGGAATTCTTGTCGTACGCATGTTCGAGAATGGGTTCATGCAGGAGACGATGCGGCAGCTCACCGACCTCGCGGCTCAGTGCGCCACGTGGCGTGTGAGCCCGTTGCCGCAGGCCGATCTGCTCGACTTCCTCGACGGTGTGCATCAGGCCCAGCAGATGTTGCAGGCCGCGCTGCTGCACGCCGTCGACGAGGTTCGAGCCCGGGGCATCCCGGCCGCCGAACACGCCCCGTCACCGAGACTCTGGTTCCGCGACCGGCTCCGGATCAGCCCCCGCGCCGCCACCCGGCTCCTCAACCAGGCCACCACCGTCGACCGGCACGACGACGTGAATGCGGCACTGGCTGCGGGGAAGGTCAACGTCGAGCAACTCACCGCGATCACCAACGCCCTGGCCGAGTTGCCGAAAGACATCGGCCCGACCATCCGCACCGACGCGGCGGCGGCCCTGGCCGGATGGGCGCCGCACCTGGACCCCGGTGGTCTGCGCGCCATGGGCCGCCGCATCCTCGACCACGTCGCCCCTGAGGTCGCCGAAGCGATCGAGGAACGCCGTCTGCGGGACAGCGAACGCGATGCCCACCAGCAGCGGTACCTGACACTGACGGCGGTCGGTGACGGCCGCGTCCGGGTCAGCGGCATCCTCGACAGTGAGGCCGCCGCGATCGTCGCCGCCGCCCTCGACCCGCTGTGCAAACCCGACACGGTCGCCGCCGAAATGGCCGCAACCGGCGAGGCCCGCACGCCGGGGCAGCGCCGAGCCGATGCGCTGGTCGAGGTGTGCCGGCTGGTGCTGACCGGTGGACCACTGCCGGACAACGGGGGTGACCGGCCGCAGATCGCCGTCACCGTCGCCTTCGACCCGCTCCGTGCGGCACTCGGCGCCGGCGTGCTGGATTCCGGGGAGCCGGTGTCCGCCGAGACCGTGCGACGGCTGGGCTGTGACGCCCGGATCCTGCCGGTCGTCCTCAACGGCGCGGGCCAGATCCTCGACGCCGGCCGCACCCGCCGCACCGCCACCGGTTCCCTGCGCCGCGCCCTGACGGTCCGGGACAGGGGCTGCGCGTTCCCGGGCTGCGACCGGCCGCCGCGCTGGTGCGACGCCCACCATGTGATCAGTTGGGCCGACGACGGCCCGACGGATCTGGGCAACCTGGTTCTGCTGTGCGGTCACCACCACCGCCTGATCCATGCGGGCGCCGGCTGGGAGATCCACATCGCCGCCGACGGCCTGCCCGAGTTCCTCCCACCGTCCTGGCTCGACGCGAACCGGCTCCCCCGACGCAACCAATATCACCGTCGAACGTGACACCCGATCACCGTCGAACGTGACACCCGCAGTGCGCGTGCCGCCCCGTCGAACGTGCTGTCCCGGCATACGTGCCGCCTGGAGGGACGTGACGCCGCCTTTGAACGAGCTGGCACCCGGACTGGGGGATTCGCCATCATGATCGGGAGCGTCTACAAACGAAGCGGCCGGACCGGTCGAGCAACCCCAGATCAGGTTGCTGCCCATCCGCGGCGATGCGCCAGGACACGTCGGAGCGTTCGGGGGCTCGTGCGGGTGATCAGCCGTGATCCGCGATGAGACGCGCCAGCCGCAATCGCCGCCCGTGGGGTCGACGCGGCGTTGGCGTGGGACATGAAGGCCTCCGGTGCTGATCTGTGGTTTCTCGACAACTCCACTGCCTCGCTGGAGGCCTCCATCGTTCACCGATCCAGGCCATGATCTTCAGATCGAGTGGCCGCGCTTTCTCGATCGACGTCCGTAGGCATCACATCTAGCGAGGGCCGCAGACCATCAGCACCCCAGCCGACCTCGCCTACCTGTTCATCGACCCGCGTTTGCGAAGACGCAAGCGCCCGTGCCCCTCGCCTTGCCTGGGCTGCGGCCTGCCGGGTGTCCCGCCAGGTTCCGTGCGCTGCCGCCCGGCATTGCGGTGGGGCCGATGAGGCCGCCGGGCGGGAGGCCGGTCACGATCGGCCGCGTCTCGGCCGGTGCCGCAGGAGGGGATCGCTGGGTTCTGCAACTTTCGCGGCCATGGCCAATGCCGTCCGCTATCAGGCGATACAGGTGACACGGTGCCGGTCGCCCTGTGGATGTGGCAACCGGGCCTACACGACGCGCGGCTTCCGATCACCGTGGAGAAGGCGGCCCCTCCGGCTGCCGTGTCTACTCGCTCAGCACCCTGGCCGAGCAGGGGCTTCCGGGAAACTCGATGTCTGCGGTGGATCCAAGAGCACTGCCTCGTCGACGACAGCGATATACCCCTCAGGCGGTGGCGATGGAGTTGGCTAGGTGGGGTCGGGTTGGGGGCGACGATGGGGCTCGGGGTAGCTGGGCTGGAGTTGGCTAGGTGGGGTGGGGTTGTAGGCGGCGATGGGGTCTGGGGTAGCCGAGATGGAGTCGGCCAGGTGAGACGGGCCGTCGGCGGCGATCGGAACCCTCAGATGGCCACGATGGAGCCGGTCAGGTGAGGGTGGGCGGAGTGGACGCTGAAGTCCCAGCCGGAGGGGGTGCGGGTGGCGTGGAACTCGGCTCGGCACGGGAGCAGCAGGGGCTTCTTGAAGGTGACATCGATAGTGCTGGTGTCGGGGAGGCGGCCCTCCAGAGCGGCCAGGGCGCGAGCCTTGGTCCACATGCCGTGCGCGATCGGGCGGGGATAACCGAACAGGCGGGCGCCGAGCCGGGACGTGTGGATGGGGTTGCGGTCGCCGGAGACGGCGGCGTAGTCGGTGCCCACACGGGCGGGAACCCGCCACACGCTGCCGGTGGCCGGGGACGCGACCATCTCGTGGCCGCCGGTGGTCCGGGAGCCGTCTGCGCCTGGCGACGGATGCGCCGGCAGGGTGCCGGGGGACGACGGAGCGGCAGACGAGGCGGCGCCGGGTCCGTAACCAGGAGACGGAGCGGCACCGCGCCGAGCGGCCCCGGGCGGAGTGACGCCGGACGGAGTGGCACCGGGCGGAATGACGCCGGACGGAGTAGCGCCGGACGGAGTGGCACCGGGCGGAGTGACGCCGGACGGGATGACACCGGCCGGGGTGCCGCCGGGCGGGTTGGTGCCGGGCTCGGAAGCGGCAGCCGAGGTGATGCCGGGCGGGGAAGCGGCAGACGGGATGTCGCCCGGCGACTCCGGTGCGGGGCCGGGGCCGAGGCGCAGGTAGGTGGCGGTGCTGCGCCAGGCCTCGGCGCCGTCGAACGAGACGGTGGTGAGGACGTCGAACTGGCGGCCGCGGGGGTGGTCGCGCAGGTTCAGGGCGCGGATGGAGATGTCCAGGGTGGCGCCGGACGGGATCGGGTGGCGGACGGTGATCCGGTTGGCGATGTGGACCAGGCCGATCAGCGGCAGCGGGAAGTCCGGGGCGGTCAGCAGGCGCATGGTCAGCGGGAACGCCAGGACCTGCGGATAGGTGGCGGGCAGGGTGTCGGTGAGGCGGAAACCGCAGACCCGGTCGTACGCCGCCAGATGCCCCCGATCCACCGTGACGCCCCGGTGCAGCACCTCGACGTCCGGGAGTGGCCCGCCGCGGCGCAGGCCGGGGAGCAGGCCGAGGGCGGCCCGGGCGTACGCCGCCGTGGTGCCGGGCCCGGAGCTCAGCTCGACCACCGCGACCATGTCAGGCTCCCAGCAGGCTCTGACCGCAGACGCGGACCACGTTGCCCGTGATCGTCGCCGAGCCGGGTGAGGCGAACCAGGCGATCGTCTCGGCCACGTCGATCGGCAGTCCGCCCTGGGACATGCTGTTCAGTCGCCGGCCGGCCTCGCGCAGTCCGAGCGGCATCTTGGCGGTCATCGCCGTCTCGATGAAGCCGGGCGCGACCGCGTTGATCGTGATGCCGCGGTCGAGGAGCAGCGGGGCGTACGAGTGGACCAGGCCGATCACCCCGGCCTTGCTGGTGGCGTAGTTGGTCTGGCCGCGGTTCCCGGCGATGCCGGCGATCGACGCGACCCCGATGATCCGTCCGCCGGACGGGATCAGCCCGCGGTCCAGGAGCACCTCGTTGACCCGTTCCGGGGCGGTCAGGTTGACGCCGAGCACCGCGTCCCACCGGTCCGCCGACATCCGGGCGATCGTCTTGTCGCGGGTGATCCCGGCGTTGTGCACGACGATGTCGACGCCGGCGTGCGGTCCGGCGGCCAGGTACCCGGCCAGGCGTGACGCAGAGTCCTCGGCGGTGAGGTCGAGTTGCAGGGCCCGGCCGCGGGTCGAGTTCGCCACGTCGGCGAGGGCGTCGCCGGCGGCCGGCACGTCCAGGGCGATCACCTCGGCGCCGTCGCGGGCCAGCACCCGGGCGATGGCCGCGCCGATGCCCCGGGCCGCGCCGGTGACCAGGGCGAGTTTGCCGTCGAGCGGGCGCTCCCAGTCGGTGGGGGTGTCCGCGTGGCCGGCGCCGACCCGGATGACCTGGCCGGACACGTAGGCGGAGCGGCCGCTGAGCAGGAACCGCAACGTCGACTCCACAGCGGTCTCCCCGCCGGGCGCGACGTAGACCAGCTGCGCGGTCGTCCCGTGCCCGAACTCCTTGCCGATGCTGCGGGTCAGCCCTTCCAGGCTCCGCTGCGCGGTCGCCTCGGCCGGCGACGCGGTGCTCTCGGGAGGCGTGCCGAGCACGATGACCCGGCCCGAGGTCTCCAGCGAGCGGGCGTACGGGTGGAAGAAGTCGTAGAGGGCCCGCAGCTGACCGGAGTCGGCGATGCCGGTGGCGTCGAAGAGGAGGGCGCTCACCCGTACACCCTCGGGGGTCTGGGAAGTGACCGGGACGCCCGCTGCCTCCAGCGACTTGCCGACCGGCTCGGAGAGCCGCCCGCCGGGCGCCGCGCCGACCAGCACCGGGCCGCTGACCAGCGGATCGCCGGGCCGGTGCCGCCGCAGGCGGGGCGGATCAGGCAGCCCGAGGCGCTTGACCACGGTCCGGCCGAGACCGGAGTTGGCGAAGTTCGCGTACCTGTCAGCCATGGGAGTAGCCTACCGATGAGTAACCGAGCCGGGCGTAACAGAGCAGTGCGTCGATGTGGAGGATAGCCGTGGGGACCGTGCGCCGTGTGGCCGTGCTGGGCGGGAACCGGATTCCGTTCGCCAGGTCCAACAGCCGCTACGCCGAGGCGTCGAACCAGGACATGCTGACCGCCGCGCTGGACGGGCTGATCGCCCGGTTCGGACTGGCCGGGGAGCGGCTCGGCGAGGTGGTGGCGGGCGCCGTGCTCAAACACTCGCGTGACTTCAATCTGACCCGCGAGGTGGTGCTCGGGTCGCGGCTCGACCCGCGGACCCCGGCGTACGACATCCAGCAGGCCTGCGGCACCGGCCTGGAAGCGGCGATCCTCGTCGCCGACAAGATCGCGCTCGGCCGGATCGACGTCGGCGTGGCCGGTGGCGTGGACACCACATCGGACGCTCCGCTGCAGGTCAATGAGGATATGCGCCGGGCGCTGCTGGAGCTGAACCGGGCCCGGACCCTCGGGGCACGTCTCAAGGCCGTGGCGAGACTGCGCCCGCAGCACGCGATCAAGCCGGAGCTGCCGCGCAACGCCGAGCCGCGTACCGGCCTGTCGATGGGTGAGCACGCGGCGATCACCGCCCGGAAATGGAACATCGGGCGGGCGGCGCAGGACGAGCTGGCGCTGACCTCGCATCAGCGGCTCGCGGCGGCGTACGACCGCGGCTTCTTCGATGATCTTCTGACGCCCTATCTGGGGCTGACCCGCGACCAGAACCTGCGTCCCGATTCCAGTCTGGAGAAGCTCGCCACGCTGAAGCCGGTGTACGGCACGGAGGGCGCGACCATGACGGCGGGCAACTCGACGCCGCTGACCGACGGCGCCTCGACCGTGCTGCTGGCCTCCGAGGAGTGGGCGGCCGCCCGGTCGCTGCCGGTGCTGGCCTACCTCGCGGACGCGGAGAACGCGGCGGTCGACTACGTGCACGGTGACGAGGGGCTGCTGATGGCGCCCGCGTACGCGGTGCCCCGGATGCTCGCCCGCAACGGGCTGACCCTGCAGGACTTCGACTACTACGAGATCCACGAGGCGTTCGCGTCGCAGGTGCTCGCGACGCTGGCGGCGTGGGAGTCGCCGGAGTTCTGCAAGGAGAAGCTGGGGCTGGACGCGCCGCTCGGCTCCATCGACCGCGCCAAGCTCAACGTCAACGGCTCCTCCCTGGCGGCCGGGCACCCGTTCGCCGCGACCGGCGGCCGCATCGTCGCGTCCCTCGCCAAGCAGCTCGCGGAGAAGGGTTCCGGCCGCGGGCTGATCTCCATCTGCGCCGCCGGCGGCCAGGGCGTCGTCGCGATCCTGGAGCGCTAGAGCGAAGCGCTGGACCAGAGCGCTGGAGCAGGTCGGGGAAGCGGGCCGGCACCGGCCGGATCCCGCCGTGGGTCCGCACCGCGGTCGCGCCTGGGTGCGGGCGTGGCGCTGACCGGTGCGCTCGTCATCGCCGGAATGCGGCGGGCCGGCCGTCCGGTGCCGTCAGGAAGCCGGTGACCGCCATGTCCGCCGCCCGGTTCCGGTCGCGGTGAAGCGACCGGAACCGGACGGCGGGCGGCTGCCGGTGGGTCAGCGCGCGGTGCAGGTGGCGGTGGTGGACGGGGCCGGGCCGGTGCCCTGGAAGCCGAAGGAGGTGCCGGCGCCGGCGGCCAGGGAGCCGTTGTAGCCGGCGTTGGCGAAGGACACCGCGCCGGTGGAGCCGCTGGCGGTGGCGCTCCAGGTGTTGGTGACGGTGGCGCCGGTGGGCAGGGTGGCGCCGGCGGTCCAGCCGGAGACGGCGGTGGAGCCGGCCCGCACCGTGACGGTGGCGACGAAACCGCCGGTCCAGGACTGGACGGCGACGGTGGCGGTGCAGGTCTTCGTGCCGGTGGACGGGCTGGTGTCCGGGGACGCCGACACCGAGGCGGACGGTGAGGTGGCGGAGCCGCCGAGGGCGGTGAGGACGGCGGTGTACGCCTGCTTCGGGTTGCCGTTGCCGTCGAAGAGCAACGGGGTGCCACTGGCGCGCCACGAGTCGGTGTCGCGGATGCCCCACACGGTGATGCCGGTGCAGCGGGTGACGGCGAGGCAGGCGCGGGTGACGGCGGCGAACGAGTCGGCCTGGGCGCTGCCGGAGCCCTCGATGTCGAGTTCGGTGATCTGCACGTCGACGCCGAGGTCGGCGAAGCGCTGCAGGTTGGCCTGGTAGTCGGCGGTCAGCGGGGACTGCGGGTTGAAGTGGGACTGGAAGCCGACGCAGTCGATCGGGACGCCGCGGGCCTTGAAGTCCACCACCATGTTGTAGACGGCGGTGCTCTTCGCGTTGATGCCGTCGGTGTTGTAGTCGTTGTAGCAGAGTTTGGCGGCCGGGTCGGCGGCCCGCGCGGCGCGGAACGCGACCTCGATCCAGTCGTTGCCGGTGCGCTGCAGGTTGGAGTCACGCCGGGCGCCGCTGGAACCGTCGGCGAACGCCTCGTTCACCACGTCCCACGAGTCGATCTTGCCCTGGTAGTGGGTGGCGACCCGGGTGACGTGGTTGACCATGGCGTTGCGCAGGGCGGTGCCGCTCAGGTTCTGCGCCCAGGCCGGCTGCTGCGAGTGCCAGGCGAGGGCGTGCCCGCGGACCTTCTGCCCGTTGGCGACGGCCCGGTTCACGATGGTGTCGGCCGCGGTGAAGGTGAAGGTGCCCTGGGTGGGTTCGGTGGCGTCCCACTTCATCTCGTTCTCCGGGGTCACCGAGGTGAACTCCCGGTTCAGGATGCCGGAGTAGACGGAGTCGGACAGTTTGTAGGCGGCGACCGCGGTGCCGAAGTAGCGGTTCTTCGCGGCGGCGGCCGTACCGAGGGTGGTTGCCGCGTTCGCGCTGGGGGACAGCACGGCGAATGCGCCGGCGGCGAGGGCGCCGCTGGTCACGACCGTGAGGATCGCGAGGGATCGTCGCATGGGGAACTCCAGTCGGGGATTCTGGAAGTACCGACGGGGTATCGATACATCTCGAAAAGCTACCGACACCTTCCGGAAACCTCAACAGTCGTTCCCGGTACTACGCAGGCAGGAGATCCCGAAAGTTTCGGAAACCCGGCGATCATCGAGCGGCGCGGAGCACCTCGGCGACGGCGGAGGCGGCTTCGGCCGCGTCGTCGCCGGTGGCGTGCACGGTCACCGTGGCGCCGGCGGCGGCGCCCAGGGACATCAGGCGCAGGGCGCTGCGGGCACTCGCGGAGCGGCCCTCCACCCGTACCTCGACGGTGGCGGTGAAAGCCGCGGCGGCCCGCACCACCTCGCCCGCCGGACGGGCGTGCAACGCCGCCGGAAGAACCACCCGGACCTCAGAGTTTGGGGACATCGCGGGCCTCCCGCGCGGCGTCGGCGACCTCGGCCAGACCGGCGCCGGTCGAGGCGATGACCGCGGCGGCCACCGCGCCCTCCACGAACGGTGCGTCGGCCAGCACCGGCCCGGGCGGAAGGTCGTCCAGGACGGCGCGGGTGGTCAGGACGGCGCTGCCCAGGTCGGCGAGGATCAGCACCCCGGCGCCGGCGTCGGCCCGGGTGATCGCGGCCCCGATCCGGTCGGCGCTGGTGCCGAGCGTGCCGTCGTCGGCGCCGCCCGCCGGCTCCACCCGCACGTCATCGCCGGCGACCTGGGACAACAGGTCCCGCAGGCCGGTGGCCAGTTCCGCGCTGTGTGACACCAGGACGATCCCCACGTACGCCATGTCTGCAGATCGTAGTCACGCCAAAGCCTTTGCTGAATCGCCGCGCGCGACCATGCTGGTGGGACGACGGAAGGAGCCGGTTGTGAAGAAGTTCATCAATGATCCCGCCGACGTGGTGACCGAGGCGCTGGCCGGGCTCGCCGCCGCACATCCCGACCTGCGGGTGGACACCGCCGAGCAGTACGTGGCCCGTGCGGACGCGCCACGTCCCGGCAAGGTCGCGCTGGTGTCCGGCGGCGGTTCCGGGCACGAGCCGCTGCACGGCGGGTTCGTCGGCGCCGGGATGCTGGACGCCGCCTGCCCGGGCGAGGTGTTCACCTCCCCGGTGCCGGACCAGATCCTGGCCGCGACCAAGGCGGTCGACGGCGGCGCCGGGGTGGTCCACGTGGTGAAGAACTACACCGGTGACGTGATGAACTTCCAGCTCGCCGCGGAGCTCGCCGCCGACGAGGGGATCGCCGTGGAGACGGTGCTGGTCGACGACGACGTGGCGGTGGAGAACTCGACGTGGACGGCGGGCCGCCGGGGCACCGGCGCCACCCTGCTGGTGGAGAAGATCGCCGGGGCGCTCGCCGAGGAGGGCGGCAAGCTGGGTGAGGTGGCGGCGATCGGGCGCGAGGTCAACGCGGCTTCCGCCTCCTTCGCGTACGCGTTGACGGCCGGCACCACCCCCGCCGCCGGACGACCCGGCTTCGAGCTGCCGGACGACGAGATCGAGGCCGGTGTCGGCATCCACGGCGAGCCGGGCCGCCGCCGGGAGCGCCTGCGCCCGGCCCGGGAACTGGTCCGTTCCGCGCTGGACGTGATCCTCGAGGCCCAGCCGCTGGACCGCGGGGAACGGGTGATCGTGCTGGTCAACGGCCTGGGCGGTACCCCGCTGATCGAGCTCTACCTGATCTACGGCGAGGTCGCGACGGTGCTGGCCGAGCGCGGTGTCGAGATCAGCCGCCGGCTGGTCGGCAACTATGTGACGAGTCTCGACATGGCCGGCATGTCGATCACCGTGACCCGGGTGACGGACGAGATGATCCGGCTCTGGGACGCCCCGGTGCGCACGCCCGGTCTGCGGTGGGGCGCCTGACGTGGACGTCGCACTCGCCACCGCCTGGCTGCGCGCGGCCGCCGGGTCGGTCACCGCCGAGGCGGACCTGCTGACCCGGCTGGACGCGGCGATCGGCGACGGCGATCACGGGGTCAACATGCGGCGCGGGTTCACCGCGGTGGTGACGGTCCTGGACGGCACCGAGTTCACCGCGGTCGGCGACGTGTTCGTCCGGGCCGGCGCGACCCTGATCTCGAAGGTCGGCGGCGCCTCCGGCCCGCTGTACGGCAGCGCCTTCCGGGCGTTCGGCAAGGCCCTGCCGCCCGGTGCGCGGGCCGACCTCCCCGGGCTGGCCGGCGCCCTGCACGCGGGTCTGGAGGCGGTCCGCAAGCTGGGCGGGGCGCAGCCCGGTGACAAGACCATGGTGGACGCGTACCAGCCGGCGCTGACCGCCTTCGAGGAGGCGGTGGCCGGTGGCGCGGCGCTGCCCGAGGCGGCGGCCGGTGCGGCCCGGGCGGCCGGTGACGGGGCGCGGGCCACCACCTCGCTGACGGCGCGCAAGGGCCGAGCCTCCTACCTGGGCGAACGCAGCGCCGGCCATCAGGATCCGGGGGCCACCTCGACCTGGCTGATCTTCCAGGCGCTCGCCGACGTCACCGCTCCCTGATCACTTCCGTCACTCTGGCCGAGAGGGCCCACTTCCGTGGCCCGGCCTTGCAGACTGAGGGCGAACGGCTCCTCAAGTGCGTTCCGTCCGTGCCGATTAAGCGGGCAATAGCGAGCCGGATGGCAGGAAAAGGGGACAAAAGTAATGGGCCTGAGCGGGCTGTTCGACGACCGGTCGCTGCGTACCAAGATCGGTGCGGCGGCGATGACGGCGACGGTCACCGGACTGATCGTCGGAGGGTTCGCGATCAGCACGGTCTTCGACCTCAACGCCAAGGCCGCCGAGGCGCAGCGGCAGTCCATCACGATTCAGAGCGCGGTGGGTTCGTTCGGGCGCAACATCGAGGCGTACATCGGCGGCAGCTCCGGCATGCAGCTCTACCCGACGCTCGCCAAGCAGCTCGGCGCCGCGATGGAACGGAACAAGGCCGAGGTCGAGACAGCCCTGGAACAGCTGGACAGCGCTCTGCCGGGCGACGAGAAGGTCGCCAAGGCGCAGCAGGACTGGGCCGACTTCGTGGCGTTCGTGGGCACCGACCGGAGCAAGGCCACCCCGGCCGATCTCACCAAGGCCCTGCAGGAGTACAACGCCCTGCACGAGGCGCTGGGCGAGGACCAGACGGCGCTGCGCGACAAGGCGACGGCGATCGCCGAACAGCGCATCGGCGACGCGGAGGAATCCGGGAAGCAGGCCGCCTACCTGGTCGCGGGCCTGCTCGCGGCCGGCATGGTGCTGAGCCTGCTGATCGGTTTCCAGGTGGCTAACCGGGTCCGCAGGACGGTGACGGCGGTCGGGCGGATCGCCGAGGGCCTGGCCGAGGGCGACCTCACCCGTACCTCCGGGGTGCAGAGCCGGGATGAGATCGGCCGGATGGCCGCCGCCCTCGACCAGGGTGTGGCCCGCCTCCGGGAGGACATGGTCCAGCTCGCCGGCAGCGCCGGCACCCTGCAGGACGCCGCCGGCCGGCTCAGCTCGGTGTCCGGTTCGGTGGACGCGGCCGCCAGCGAGGCCTCCGGCCAGGCCGGCACGGTGGCTACCGCCGCCGACGCCGTCTCGCACAACCTGCAGGTCGTCTCGGCGGGCTCGCAGGAGATGGGCTCGGCGATCCGCGACATCAGCGTCTCCACCTCGGAGGCGACCGAGGTGGCCGCGCAGGCCGTCCGGGTCGCCGCCGAGACCAACGCGATCGTGGGTCGGCTCGGCGCGTCGTCCGAGGAGATCTTCACCGTGGTCAAGGTGATCACCAGCATCGCCGAGCAGACCAACCTCCTCGCGCTGAACGCGACCATCGAGGCCGCCCGCGCCGGTGAGGTCGGCAAGGGTTTCGCCGTCGTCGCCGGTGAGGTCAAGGACCTGGCCCAGGAGACCGCCAAGGCGACCGAGGACATCTCCCAGCGGGTGCAGGCGATCCAGGCCGACACCAGCGGCGCGGTCACCGCGATCGGCGAGATCACCGAGATCATCGAGCGGATCAACGGCCTGCAGCTCACCATCGCCTCGGCGGTCGAGGAGCAGACCGCGACCACCGCCGAGATGAACCGGACCCTGACCGAGGCGGCCAACGGCGCCGGCGACATCGCGATGACGATCGGCTCGGTCTCCGAGGCGACCCGCCGGACCACCGACACCGTCGGCGAGACCCGGCACGCGGCCGACGAGTTGACCGCCACCGCCTCCCAGCTCCAGTCGGTGGTCTCCCGCTTCCGTTACTGAGAAGACACCGGTTGTACGCATCGACGTCTGCTGACAGGGTGGAGGCATGTACCCGCCCGAACCCTGGCAGCTGCGCGGACAGATGTACCTCTCGCTCTTCCTGATCCCCAAGAGTGACGCACCGCCGCTGCCCGAGGTCCTGGGCGCGGCGGTGCGCCCGTTCACGGTCGGTGGCCGGGTCGCGGTCGGCGCGGCCTGGGTGTCGTACGAGCCCGGCGGCGTCCTGCACTACAAGGAGCTGCTCAGCGCCGTCCTGGTGCACGAGCGCGGCCGCCCGCGGGTGAGCATCACCGACATCTGGGTGGACAGCGTCGCCTCCCGCGAGGGCGGCCGCCGGCTCTGGGGTATCCCCAAGGAGCTGGCCACGTTCGCCCTCGACGCGGAGAGCGAGCCGCTCGTCGACGCGACGATCACCGCCCCCGAGGCGAGCGCCCCGTTCGTGTCGGCGCTGATCCGGCTCAAGAACCGTCTGCCGGGCCGGTTCCCGCTCGGTTTCACGGTCGCCCAGCAGCTCGCCGACCAGGTCCGGCGCACTCCGGTCCGGGGCCGGGCCGGGCTGCGGACGGCGAGTGCCGCCTGGCGTCCCGACCCCGGTGGCCCGCTCGGCTACCTGGCCGGCCGGCGTCCGGTGCTGAGCCTGGCGGTCACCGACTTCTGGCTGGTGTTCGGCCGTTCCGCCGAGGACCGGGCGAGGTCCCGCTCCCCCCGCTGACGGCTCCCCGGGTACGGTCGGGCAGGACCCCGGCTGGTCGTCAGTGCTGTCTCCGCACCGTGGAGACAGCACTGACGACCAGCCGGACAAGCCCGGCCGACGAGGAGCACGATGACCGCCGACCATCACCACCACGCGCACGGCGACCTGCCGGAGCCGCCCCACGCCCGGCGGCTCACGCTGATGCTGCTGATCCCGGCGGTGCTCCTGACCGTGCTGGGCATGCTGCTGCTCTGGCCGCGGGACGCCCCGACCGCTGCCGAGGCCGCGGACGGCCCGGTGATGGTGACCGGTGAGGTGGTGTCGGTGGCGCGGGCGGAGTGCCCGCCGGTTCCCGAGGGCGACAAGCCGGACGACGACTGCGGCACCGTGACGGTCACGCTGGACAGCGGGGTGACGGCGACCGCGGCGATCCCGTCCGGGCCGGGCGCGCCGACGGTGGTGGCCGGCGACGACGTGGTCCTGATGGCGCTGAACTCGGAGGACGGCAGCACCGCCTACTCGATCACCGATCACCAGCGCGGCAGCGAGCTGTGGATCCTGGGCGCCGCGTTCGCGCTCGCGGTGATCGCGTTCGGCCGGTGGCGCGGGCT
This sequence comes from Actinoplanes utahensis, assembly GCF_016862455.1. Classification (GTDB taxonomy): domain Bacteria; phylum Actinomycetota; class Actinomycetes; order Mycobacteriales; family Micromonosporaceae; genus Actinoplanes; species Actinoplanes utahensis. The sequence goes on along the minus strand of NZ_BOMZ01000088.1, from coordinate 87,929 downwards.
GACCGCGCTGGCCGGGCTCGCCGTCACCTTCGGCATCCTGCTGTACTTCATCGTTCCGGCGATCCTGGACGGGCGGTCACCGGTACTGGTCGCGGTGGTCGGCGCCGCCGCGATCATGCTGATCGTGCTGTACCTGACGCACGGGTTGTCGATGACCACGACGATCGCGGTCGCCGGCACCCTGGCCAGCCTGGCGATCACCGCGGTGCTGGCCGCCGTCGCCACCGCGGCCGTGCACCTGACCGGGGTCGCCGACGAGACGTCCAACTTCCTGACCATCACCCAGGGCGACGTCAACATGCAGGGCCTGCTGCTGGCCGGCATCGTGATCGGTTCGCTGGGCGTGCTCGACGACGTCACGGTCACCCAGTCGGCCACGGTCACCGAGCTGGCACTGGCGAATCCGGCGTACGGGTTCCGCCGCCTCTACACCGCCGCCACCCGGATCGGCCGCGCGCACATCGCCTCGGTGATCAACACGATCGTGCTGGCGTACGCCGGGGCCTCGCTGCCGTTGATGCTGCTGTTCGCCGCCGGGAACACCCCGGTGGGGGAGGTGCTCACCACCCCGCTGATCGCCCAGGAGCTGGTGCGCAGCGCGGTCGGCACGATCGGCCTGGTCGCGGCGGTGCCGATCACCACGGCGCTGGCGGCCTTCCTCGCGGCCCGCCGGCACCGGCCCGGCGCGCACACGGCGGCACACAGCGCGGCACACACCGCCGGGCACACCGCCGGGCACACCGCCGGGCACACCGCCGGGCACACCCCGGCGCACGCCGCCCCGGCTGCCGGCCCGGCCGCCGCTCCCGCCGGGGAGAGGGAGCGGCGCGGTCCGGCGAAGGAGGACCCGTGGGCGGCGTTCGTCGAACGGGACCGGTGAGCGATTACTTGCCGCACCGCTTCCATTCGACCCGGTAGAGGGTGTTGATCGCGGCGTCGGTGGAGTCCATCGACAGGAAGTTCGTGTGCTTCTTGGTGTCCGACGTGCCGCGGTTCACCCGCAATTCCGTGTTGATGTTCAGGAAACGGCGCTCACCGCACGGCAGGAAACTCATCGACGCGATTCCGACCTTGTCGTTCCGCTGCCACGAGTCCTCCATCGGTCCCTTGAAGTCGTGCCGGCTGCGGGTCGTGTGGGAATGGCCCTGGAAGTAGTAACTGGCCATCTGCTGGCCGTACGATCCGGGCCGCAGGCTGGCGTATCCGCGGTAGTCGGCACTGGCGATCGCGAACGTGAATCCGGACGGCACCTTGATGTCCAGGGCCATCTGACAGTTCTTCCGGAAGTCCAGCGGCGAGGCGTCCGGGCCGACCGACGCGGTGTACTTGGAGTAGGTCACCGTGAACGCGGTGAAGTCCGGTGAGACCTGGATGTCCGCGCTGCCGTCGGGGCAGCCGGAGCCGTTCGCCGAGACCACGTCGATCACCATCATCTTGTCCGGTTTCGGCGCGTGTTCCGGTACCGCCTGGGCCGGAGCGGCCATCGCGAGAACACCGAGAAGAGCGGTTCCGGCGGTCATCGAACGCAACATGAGAAATCCCCCGTCTCCTTTTCCTGAAACCGGAGAATGGCTCGGGAAAAGGTCCTCAAGAATCGTTAACGGATCCCACATTAGCGATCTCGGGAACGGTGCGGCCCGATGCGCGCCACAGCCGTACCAGAGTGCGGACAACCCGGCCATTCGTCCCGATTTCCGCAATCACCGCACCTGCCCCGCCGAGTTGTGTTATCCCCGGTCGGCTCTCACGGCTGTCTCAGCCGCGCCGAGACAGCCGTGACGCCCGGCCGGGGGGTCACGACCCGAGGCGGCGGGCCAGGGCGGTGTAGCGGCGGCCCGCGCCGACCGTGCGGACCGCGGTGGCCAGGGCGCGGCGGGAACCGACCAGCACGACCAGCTTCTTGGCGCGGGTGATCGCGGTGTAGAGCAGGTTCCGCTGCAGCATCATCCAGGCGCTGGTGGTCAGCGGGATGACCACGGCGGGGTACTCCGAGCCCTGGGACCGGTGAATGGTGATCGCGTAGGCGTGGGCGAGCTCGTCCAGCTCGTCGAAGTCGTAGTCGATCAGCTCGTCCTCGTCCGTGCGTACCGTCAAGGTCTGCTCCTCCGGGCTCAGCCCGGTCACGACGCCGACCGTGCCGTTGAAGACCCCCGCGGCCCCCTTGTCGTAGTTGTTGCGGATCTGGGTGACCTTGTCGCCGACCCGGAAGACCCGGCCGCCCAGCCGCCGTTCCGGCAGACCCTCACGGCCCGGGGTGAGCTGCTGCTGGAGCAGGGTGTTGAGGGCGCCGGCGCCGGCCGGGCCGCGGTGCATCGGGGTGAGGATCTGGATGTCGCGGCGCGGGTCGAGGCCGAACCGGCGCGGCATCCGCGAGCAGGCGACGTCGACGGTGAGCGCGGCCGCGGCCTCGTTGTCGTCGCAGGGGAACAGGAAGAAGTCCGTCATGCCCTCCAGGAGCACCGATCTGCCCTGGTTGACCCGGTGCGCGTTGGTGACCACGCCGCTCTCGGCGGCCTGCCGGAAGATCTGGGTCAGCCGCACCCGCGGGATCACGTCGGCGGCGAGCAGGTCGCGCAGCACCTCGCCGGCGCCGACCGACGGCAGCTGGTCGACGTCGCCGACGAGCAGCAGGTGCGCGCCCGGCGGCACCGCCTTGACCAGCTTGTTGGCGAGGATCAGATCCAGCATGGACGCCTCGTCGACGACCAGCAGATCGGCGTCCAGGGGGTTGTCGCGGTCGAACGTGGCGTCGCCGCCGGGCTGCAGCTTGAGCAGGCGGTGGACGGTGGCGGCGGGGTGGCCGGTCAGCTCGGCGAGCCGTTTCGCCGCCCGGCCGGTCGGGGCGACGAGCTGGATCTTGGCCTTCTTGGCGGCGGCGAGCTCGACGATCGAGCGGACGGTGAAGCTCTTCCCACAGCCCGGGCCGCCGGTGAGGACCGCCACCTTCCTGGTCAGCGCCAGCCTGACGGCCTGTTCCTGCTCGGGCGCGAGGGTGGAGCCGGTGCGCTGGTGCAGCCATCCCAGCGCCTTGTCCCAGTCGACGTCGAGGAAGTGCGGCATCCGGTCCGCCCTGTCGCGCAACAGGGCGACGAGGGACGACGACAGCGACTGCTCGGCACGGTGGAACGGCACCAGGTAGACGGCGTCGTCCTCCCGCACCACGCCCTCCTCCTCGACGAGCGCGTCGAGGCATGCCGGGATCAGCGTCGCGGGGACGTCCAGGATCTTGGCGGCGTCGGCCATCAGCTCGTTGGCGGGCAGGAAACAGTGCCCGTTGTCGGTCGCCTGGGACAGCGTGTACTGCAGGCCCGCCTTCACCCGTTCGGGACTGTCGTGCGGGATCCCGACGGCCTGCGCGATGGTGTCCGCCGTCTTGAACCCGATGCCCCAGACGTCCGACGCCAGCTTGTACGGCGAGTTCTTCACCACCGAGATCGAGGCGTCACCGTACTTCTTGTAGATCCGCACCGCGATCGACGTGGACACCCCGACGCCCTGGAGGAAGACCATCACCTCCTTGATCGCCTTCTGCTCCGCCCACGCCGCCGTGATCTTCTTCGTACGTTTCGGCCCGAGCCCGGCGACCTCGATCAGCCGTTCCGGCGCCGTCTCGATGATCTCCAGGGTGTCGAGTCCGAAATGGTCCACGATCCGCTCGGCGAAGACCGGCCCGATGCCCTTGACCAGCCCCGAGCCCAGATAGCGGCGCAAACCCTGCACGGTCGCCGGCAGCACCGTCGTGTACGACAGCACCTCGAACTGCCTGCCGTACTGCGGATGCGACGACCACCACCCCGACATCCGCAGGCTCTCGCCCGGCTGCGCCCCGAGCAGCGAACCGACCACGGTCAGCAGATCCGAACCGTTCTTGTACGCCACCCGGGCCACCGTGTACCCGGTCTCCTCGTTCACATAGGTCAGCCGCTCCAGAACGGCTTCGAGAACCTGCTTGGGTCGCGGGGCGGTCTCCGGTGGCACGCGACCATCGTGCCTGCCGGGGGTGGTGGGAGCCAACCCCCGGGCATAGCGTGATCGGCATGGCGCTCTTTGACCTCCCTCTCGACGAATTGCGCGAGTACCGCTCCGTCCGCCCCGAGCCGGACGGCTTCGACGACTTCTGGGCGGGCACCCTGTCGTGGGCCCGCCGGGCCGCCCTGCCCCCGAAGGTGCACGAGGTGGCCACCCCGTTGAAGGGGATCACCAGTTACGACGTGACGTTCAGCGGCTTCGCCGGGCAGCCGGTCCGGGCCTGGCTGAACCGCCCGGCCGCCGCGACCGGCCCGCTGCCGGTGGTGGTGGAGTTCATCGGCTACGGCGGCGGCCGCGGCCTGCCGATCGACTGGCTGGTCTGGGCCAGCGCCGGGTACGCGCACCTGGTCATGGACACCCGCGGCCAGGGCGGCTCGTGGCGCGGCGGCGACACCCCCGACCCGGACGACTCCGGCGCCGGCCCGTCCACACCCGGATTCCTCACCCGGGGCGTGCTCGACCCGGACACGTTCTACTACCGGCGGCTGATCACCGACGCGGTCCGGGCCGTGGAGACCGCCGCCGAACTGCCCGGCGCCGACGCGTCGCGGATCGTGGTGACCGGCGGCAGCCAGGGCGGTGCGCTGGCGCTCGCGGCCGGCGGCCTGGTCCCGGACCTGGTCTCGGCCGTGGTGTCCAAGGTGCCGTTCCTGTGCGACATCCGGCGGGCGATCACCATCACCGACAGCGATCCCTTCCACGAGGTGGTCCGGTTCCTGCGGGTCAACCCGCACGTGGCGGAGCGGACGCTGAACACGCTCGACCACGTCGACTCGGTGAACTTCGCCCGGCGGATCACCGCCCCGTCGATCCTGTCGGCGGCCCTGATGGACGCGGTCTGCCCGCCGTCGGGGATCTTCGCCGCGTACCACGCGATCCCGGCGCCGAAGCAGATCGAGGTGTACGAGTGGGACGGCCACGAGGGCGGCCGTAGCCGCTTCGACATCGCGGCCCTGGAGTTCGTGGACGACCGCCTGCGCTGACCGGGCCAGGGGGCGCCGTGCGGCGGCGCCCCCTGGTGACGCGATCAGATCAGCGACCTCAGGATGCTGACCCCCAGGAACAGCACGATGAACGCCAGGTCGATCGAGATGCCGCCGGCGCGCAGCGGAGGGAGGACCTTACGCAGCGGCGCCAGCATCGGCTCGGTGATCGCATAGATCACGTCGAGCGCCTTGGACCGCCACGACCCCGGCATCGCGGGACCGGCGAGGGTCACACTCCAGTCCAGCACCACCCGAACCACCAGCACCAACTGGACCACCAGCAGCGCGAAGCTGACCAGAGCGAGAACCATCGGAACCTCCGTCGACGCCGAACGTGACCCCCACTATGCGGCGGATTCCTGTGAGCCCGCTTGGCGATCGCTGTGACCGTTACCGGTCAGTTGAAGTGGTCCGGGTGCGGCCCGGTCCGGCCGTCGCTCTCCAGCGCGTCGATCGCCGCGATCTCGTCCGCCGACAGCTCGAAGTCGAAGATCGCGATGTTCTCCCGGATCCGGGACGGGGTCACCGACTTCGGGATGACGATCCGGCCCTGCTGCACGTGCCAGCGCAGCACCACCTGCGCCGGGGTGCGGTCGTGCGCGGTGGCGATCCGGGCGATCGCCGGGTCGCCGAGCACACCGGCCTGCGCCAGCGGGCTCCACGCCTCGGTCACCACCCCCAGCTCGGCGCCGGCCGCCTGGGCCTCGCGCTGCTGCAGCGCCGGGTGCACCTCGATCTGGTTGACCGCCGGGATCGTGCCGCCCAGGTCGGCCACCGCCCGCAGGTGCTCGGGCAGGAAGTTGGAGACGCCGATCGCACGCACTCGGCCGTCGGCCAGCAGCTTCTCCAGCGCCCGCCAGGTGTCCAGGTACTTCCCCCGCTTCGGGGTCGGCCAGTGGATCAGGTAGAGGTCCAGGTGGTCCAGGCCGAGGCGGGCGGCGCTGGCGTCGAACGCGCGCAGCGTCTCGTCGTACCCCTGATCGTTGTTCCAGACCTTGGTCGTGATGAACAGCTCGTCCCGCGGCACGCTCGCCGACTTCAGGGCGGTGCCGACCCCCGACTCGTTGCGGTAGATCGCGGCCGTGTCGATGCTGCGGTAACCCGCCTCGATCGCGGTGGTGACGGCGGCGGCGGTCTCCGCCTCGGGGATCTGGAAGACGCCGTAACCGATCTGCGGAATGGTGACGCCGTTGTTGAGCGTGATGACAGGCGTTGCGCCCATGGAGAGTGGTCCCCCTCGTCAGCGGAATCGGCCGTCCGGCCCGCCGACGGTGTCCGGCGGGGCGAACGATGTGCCCCCCTCTCTACCCCGCGGGAGACGTCTGCCCCAACCATCGCACCGCCGATGCCGCCGAGGTGAGCTGATGATCACTTCCGCGGCGAACGCCCGGGTGGCGGCCGGGCGTGCGGCTCGGCGGATGGTGGTGCGACGTCGCTGCGCGCCGACCCCGCCGACCCCGCCGGAACGGTCACGGCACGCCTGCCACCGGGTTCTTCCCCGGTCGTACGCTGGATCGCGCGCCCGGCGTCACCGGAGGTCCGCCCGGCCGCCCCCGTAGGACGGGCGGCACTCTCCTTCGACGTCACCGTCCCGGTTCGCCCGCACTCCCGTTCCACGGCCCCCGCCCGGGCCCGCTCGTGCGCTTGGACTCGCTCGTGTGCCCGGGCCCGCTCGTGCGCCTGGACTCGCTCGTGCGCCTGGACTCGCTCGTGCGCCTGGACTCGCTCGTGCGCCTGGAACCGCTCGTGCGGCCGGGCCCGCCCATGTGCCCGGGCCAGCAGCAGCCGCTCGGTGGTCCGCAGCCGCCCGCTCCGGAGCCCGCGCAGGTCCCGCGGTGGCCGGCAGATCGCCAGCACCCGTGGGTGGCCGTCCAGCGACCTGGTCATCACAGGCCCACCACGCGCCGGGCCGCGACCGGGCCCCGGCGCCGTCCGGTCCGGCGGGTCACCGAGCCGGCCGATCGCACCTCCGGCGACTGGCCGCCCCATCGGGCCGGCGGTTCGGGTTCGTCCCGCCGGGCGGGGGGCCGGTCCGGCGAGCCGTACTGCGGCTGGAGTGGTCGTTCCCGGTACGGGATCACGGCGGCGCGCCCCGGGTACGGCGGGATCGCGGGCGCCGGCGGTCTCAGGCGGACGGTCAGGCGCGCCGCGCCGGGCTCACCGCCGTCCGCGGCGCGACCCGCGCCCGGTGGCAGAGCCGCCGGGGTCCCGCCGCCGGGTGGCTCGGTCGTGCTCCGGGATCCGTCGACCGGTATCGCCTCGGCTCGATTCATGGCGCTCATTATTGATGAACATCCATCTCGCGCAAGGCTCTCCCGGCGCCTGTTACGCCCCGGAAACAACTTTCGCCGGAACGGGCGCACCCCGAACCCGTCACGGAACGTCACTCTGCGAACCGAGGGCGGCGCGGCGACGCCGGTCGTCGCGCCGCCCGCCACACCGCCCTCGGGCCGGTCGTCGCTGCGCGTGACCTCGATGGCGATTCGCCCGGTAGGTCCGGCCTGTCAGGCTGTGCTCGCCGTCCCGCCGAGCGCCGTCTGCTCGGACAGGGTCTTCTCGATCCGGGCGCGGTGAGCCCGCTCCCAGTCGTCGAGGGTCTCCGCCTCCTCCTTGGCGAGCCGGGCGCGGGCCGCGGTGCGGACCTCGTCGTGCCGGGCGGCGGGGACCACCACCACACCCTCCTCGTCGGCGACCACGATGTCGCCCGGGCCGACGGTGACACCGCCGCAGCGCACCGGCTCGCCGTGGGCGCCGAGCCGGGACTTGGTGCCGGGGATCGGGATGACGCCGCGGGCGAAGACCGGGAAGCCGAGCTCCCGCACCTCGCCGAGATCCCGGATCAGCCCGTCGAGGACGAACGCCGCGATGCCCCGCCGGTGCGCGACCGCGCAGACGTTCCCACCCGCCAGGGCATGATCGAGGTCGCCGGACTCCACGACCACCACCGAACCCGGCTCGGCCCGGTAGATCGCCGCGTGCAGCATCAGGTTGTCGCCGGGCGGGCAGCGCACCGTGAACGCCGGCCCGGCCACCCGGGGCACCGGCGTCCAGAGCGGCCGGATCCCGATGTCCATGACCCGGCTGCGGTCCAGCACGTCGGCGAGGGTGGTCGGCGGGATGTCGGCGAATCCGGTCATGAGGTCCTCCCAGCGGTGGCGGCCCGAACGGGGATTCAGGTTGCCACACGCCCCGCCGCCTTCGATCACCGGCGGCGGATCAGACCGGAGCGAGGGCGGCCGGCGGCTCGGCCAGGAAACCGGCGAGGCGGGAGGCGGCGGCGGCCGGGGTGACGCCGGTCTCCCGGGCCGCCTCGAGGATGCCGGCGAGGGTGTCGCCGATGCCGGTGATGCGGGCGGCGACCTGGGACGGGCTCTCGTGGTGCAGCTCGGAGGCGATCGCGTGGATGATGCCGCCCGCGCTGACCACCACGTCGGGCGCCCACAGGATGCCGCGACCGTGCAGCAGGTCGGCGGTGGCGGGGGCGTCGAGCTGGTTGTTGGCGGGCCCGGCGACGGCGGCGCAGCGCAGCGCCGGCACGGTCGTGGCGGTCAGCACGCCGCCGAGGGCGGCCGGCACCAGCACGTCCACCTCGGCGGTGCGGCAGGTCAGCGGATCGGTCCAGGTGGCGCCGTGGGCTTCCGCGACGGTACGCCGTGAGCCGTCCACATCCGACGCGAGCACCCGCGCCCCGGCCGCCGTCAGCAGGCGTACCAGATGCGCGCCGACCCGGCCGACACCCAGCACCGCGAAACTGCGCCCCGCCAGTTCGGCCGATCCGAAACGGTTTTGGACGACGGCCCGCAGCGCCGCCATGACACCGGCGGCGGTCGCGGGGGAGGAGTCGCCGCTGCCGGACGGCCGGCAGAACACGTGCCCGGTCCGTTCCCCGATGACGGCCATGTCGTCGGGCCCGGTGCCCACGTCCGGCCCGGTCGAGTAGACCCCGCCCAGCGCCTCGACGACGTCGGCCACGTCGTGCAGCACCGCCCGCCGGTCGAACGTGCCGGCGGAGGGGAGGGCCACCACGGTCTTGCCGCCGCCGTGCGGCAGGCCCGCCAGCGCCGCCTTCGAGGTCATCGCCGCGGACAGGCGCAGCGCGTCGTCGAGCCCGTCGCGCCAGTCACCGTAGACGGCGAGGCGGCACCCGCCGATCGCCGGCCCGAGAGCGGTGGAGTGCACCGCCACGACGATCGGGAACCCGGACCGGGTGCCGCGTTCCACGACGACGTGCTGGTGGTTGAAGGGCATCGCGTCTCCCGTACAGATGAAGGGGTGATGCCCTTGAAACTAGGATCGTCGCCGGACCGTGAACCGCGACGCCGAACGACGTTCGGTGGATCAGGCAGAATCACGGCCATGGATGACGTTGATTCGGCGATCGTGCGGGAACTGCAGGCGAACGCCCGGCAGACCAACCGCGACCTGGCCCGCGCCGTCGGCATCGCCCCGTCGACCTGTCTGGAGCGGGTGCGTCTGCTGCGTGACCGTGGAGTGATCACCGGGTATCACGCGGAGGTCAGCCTCACCGCCCTCGGCCGCGACGTCCAGGCGCTGCTGAACGTGCAGGTCCGCCCGCTGAACCGGGCGGTGATCGAGGGTTTCAAGGCGTACGCGGCCGGCCTGCCCGAGGTGCTGTCGGTGTTCGTGCTGGCCGGCGGCGACGACTTCCTGGTGCACGTGGCGGTGCCGAGCGTGGAGGACCTGCACGCCTTCCTGATGGACCGGTTCTCCGGCCGCCGTGAGGTGGTCGGCTTCCGCAGCTCGGTGATCTACCAGCACCACCGCAACCGGGTCATCGACCCGCTCGATCCGGCGGGGAACGCCAGGCGCGCCGAGGAACCGGGCGTGGAGTCCTATCGCTCCCAGGGGGCGGGCACACGCGAATATCTCATCCCGGCCGCCTCCGCCGCGGCGACGCCCAGATCGGTGTCCTCGAAGACCAGGCAGTCGCGGGGGTCGACGCCGAGCAGCCGGGCGCCGAGCAGGTAACCCTCCGGGTCGGGTTTCGGGCGGGTGTAGTCCTCCGCGCAGACCAGAGCCTCGAACCGGTCCAGCAGGCCGACCGCGGTCAGCGACGCGGTCACCGACTCGCGGGTGCTGCCGGAGACCACCGCGAACGGGATCCGCCCGTACGACGCCTCGATGTGCTCCAGCACGCCGGGCACCGGCGAGATGGAGCCGAGCATCTCCTGGAACAGCTCCTCGCGGCGCGCGGCCACCTCGGCGACCGGCATGGTCAGGCCCTGCCGGGTGTTCAGGTCGGTGATCACGTCGACGACGGTCCGGCCGCCCCAGGCGTAGAACAGGTCCTCCGGGAAGTCGCCGCCCCATTCGCCGAGCGCGGCCAGCCAGGCCCGGTGGTGGGCCGGCATCGAGTCCGTGATGGTGCCGTCGCAGTCGAACAGGTACGCCTTGAAATCGCCGTCCGGCAGGGGTAACAGCACACCGCGCAGGCTACTGGCCGGCCCCGCGCCGGACGGGAGAGCGTGGCAGTTTGGTGACATGGACTACCGCCGCACGTACCGTTCCGCCGCCATCGTCTTCGCCGATCTGGTGTCCCGCATCCCGCTCGACCGCCTGGACGGCCCCGGCCTCGGCGAGTGGACCCTGCGGGACCTGCTCGGCCACACCGTCAGCTCGGCGCTGCGGCAGGTCCCCACGGTCCTCGCCGACCCGGCGCCGGTCCTGGTGATCCCGGCGGCGGAGGCCTATTTCGGGATGGCCCGGACCGCGCCGCCCGCGATGGTCGCCGCCGCCCACCAGGCCTCCACCGAGGACGCCCGCAAGACCGGCGCCGCGCTGGGCGACCAGCCGGCCACCGTCGTCAGTGGATTCATCGGCCAGGCGACCGCGGCGCTCGCGAGCGCCGCCGACGAGGATCTGGTGGCCACCGCGGCGGGTGGCATGCGGGTGCGGGACTGGCTGCCGACCCGCACGTTCGAGCTGGTCGTGCACGCCTCCGACGCTGCCGCGGCGGCCGGGGTGCCGGTGGAGTTCGACTTCGAGACGATCGCCGAGTCGGCGGCGCTCGCCGCCCGGATCGCGGCCGCCACCGGTTCCGGCCTGCCGGCGCTGCGCGCGCTGACCGGCCGCGGTCCGCTGCCGTCCGGTTTCTCGGTGGTCTGAGACCCCTTCCGGTACGCCGGGCGGCCGCCTGTGACGCCACCCACAGGGCCGCCGGGCGTGTCCTGGGCCACACCGGCGGCGCGGCGCAGAGGCATCGATCGCGGGCAATCCGGGCGTGCTCGTGTCCCACCGAACTGGATGGCACGAACGCGTGAGGGAGCGCTCCCACGAATCCCATAGCGTCTCTTCCGGGACGGCCCGGCTGGGGAGGCCGCCACCTGACGAACGGGGACGAACATGTTGAAGAACGCTGCTCTGCTCACTACCGCCGCGCTCACCGTCGCGCTCGCCGCCGGCTGCTCCGACTCGACGACCGCGGGCACGGCGCCCGCCGCCACCACCGCGCCCGCCGCCTCCGGCGCCGCCACGGCCACACCCACCTCCGACCCGGGTGACAACGGCCTGAGGACCACGCCGGCGGGCAACGGTGGCAAGGCCACCCGGACCAGCGATCCCGGCGACGGCGCCAAGGCCACCCCGACCAGCGATCCCGGTGACCCGAACGGCAGCGACCCCGGCGACGGCGGCAACTGGTTCAACGCCGCGAAACCGTGTCCCGCCGGACAGGCCGTGGAGATCCAGAAGCTGGGGTTCGGCGACGTGACCGGTGACGGCGTCGACGACGCGCTGCTGGCACGCGCCTGCGAGCCGATCACGTCGCGCTGGCCGAGCACCGTCGAGGTCTTCGACGGCACCACCGGGGAGAAGCCGCGCCGGCTCGGGGTGCTGCTGGCGGACGTGGGCGAGGCCGACTTCCCGTACGTCACGGATCTCAGCGCCGCCGGCGGCGTGGTGACCGTCAAGGCGCACGGCGTCGGCGACGGCGGCTCGCAGGCCTGCCCGAACCTGAAGCTGACCTACAAGTACGAGTACAGCGGCGGCACGTTCACCCGGACCGGCCGTACGGTCACGAAGTCGTCGAGCTGCCTGTCGCTCGACTGATCACGGCCCGCGGTTCGCCCTTCGCGGAAGAGGAGAGACGCGGAGGGCGAACCGCGGGCCGGGCGCGCCCTCCGCACGCGAAGGGGAGCGGGGAGGGCGTACCCGGGGGGAGAGGTCCTACAGAACGCCGGCGGCCAGCGGCAGCGGGTTGCCGAACCGGTGGGCGGTGATGCTGACCGCCTGCTCCCGCAGGAACGGCAGCAGCTCGATCCGGCCCGCCTCGGTCACCGGACCCGCCCAGACCGCCAGGTCGGGACGCCCGCCGGTGGCCGCGGCCAGCGCCGCCGCGTCACCGCCGACCAGCCGTACCCGGCCGGCCGACAGCCCGGCAGCGAACGTCGCGTCGTCCTCGACGGTCAGCGACGGGCAGCGGGCGGCCAGCCGCTCGGGCAGCGGCGCCGCGCTGGAGACCCGCACGTCGGCGCCGGTGAGCAGGCCCGCGGCCAGCACCCGGACCAGATCGGCGACCGAACCGCCGGCCGCGAACCGGACCGTCACCGGGCACGGCAGGTAGCGGAACACGTTGCGCTCCACCGCCAGGCCGGAGACGTCGGACGGGGTACGGAAGTCGAACGCGGCGTCGCTGTGCGCGGCCCGTTCCACCTTCGCGAACCCGTCGGCGTCCAGGACCGCCCGGGCGTCGCCGAGCAGCGCCCGCACCCCGGGGTGGCCGATCTCCGCGCCGGAGTTCGCCGGGCGCGGCTCCCAGCCGGTGAGCCCGACCAGGTAGTTGGGGCCGCCGGCCTTGGTGCCGGGGCCGACCGCCGACTTCTTCCAGCCGCCGAACGGCTGCCGCCGCACGATCGCGCCGGTGATGCCCCGGTTGACGTACAGGTTGCCCGCCTGCACCCGGTCCAGCCAGGTGCGGATCTCACCGGCGTCCAGCGAGTGCAGACCCGAGGTGAGCCCGAAGTCGACCTCGTCGACGATGTCGATCGCCTCGCCGAGGGTGTCCGCGGTCATGATGCCGAGGATCGGGCCGAAGTACTCGACGCGGTGGTATTCCGAGCCGCGCCGCACCCCGTCCCGCACGCCCGGGCTCCACAGCTTGCCGGAGTCGTCCAGCCGCCGGGGCTCCAGCAGCCAGCGTTCCCCGGCGCCCAGGGTGGTCAGGCCGTCCAGCAGCTTGCCGGCGGCCGGCTCGACCAGCGGACCCATCTTGGTGCGCAGCTGCGCCGGGTACCCGACGTCGAGGGAGGCCACCGCGTCCAGCAGCTGGGTGCGGAACCGCTGCGACCGGGCCACCGAGCCGACCAGCACGACGAGCGACGCGGCCGAGCACTTCTGCCCGGCGTGCCCGAACGCCGACGACACCACGTCCTTGACGGCCAGGTCCAGGTCGGCGCTGGGGGTCACGATGATCGCGTTCTTGCCGCTGGTCTCGGCGAGCAGCGGCAGGTCGGCGCGGAACGACCGGAACAGCTCGGCGGTCTCGTACGCGCCGGTCAGGATCACCCGGTCGACGAGCGGGTGCGCGATCAGCTCCCGGCCCAGCGTGCCCTCGTCCACCTGGAGCACGGTGAGCAGGTCCGCCTCGGCGCCGGCGGCGGACAGGGCGTCCCGGATGACGCCGGCGAGCACGGTGCCGCAGCGCTCGGTGGGGCCGGCCGGCTTCAGCACGACCGGCGAGCCGGCGGCCAGGGCGGCCAGCACCGAACCGGCCGGGATCGCGACCGGGAAGTTCCACGGCGGCGTGACCAGGGTCAGCCGGGCCGGGACCGGAACCGCGCCGTCCGTCTCCGCCAGCTCGGCGGACAGCTCGGCGTAGTAGTGGGCGAAGTCGACGGCCTCGGAGATCTCCGGGTCGGCCTGGTCGACGGTCTTGCCGGCCTCGGCGGCCATCACCTGGAGCAGGGTGTCCCGGTGGGCTTCCAGGGCGTCGCCGACGGCGTGCAGGACGGCCCGGCGGTCGGCGGCTCCCCAATGGGCGGCGACGGCCTTCTCCAGGGCCTGGTCGAGGTGCTCGCGGTCCTCGATCCGCGGCACCTCGATGCCGGAGACGTCGGTGTTCGTCACGACGAGGCGTACGCGGTCGCGGTGGGCGGCGATGGCCGGGTCGGTGTCCGGGGTGTTCTCGAACCGGCCCGGAACGCTGCGCGGAACGGCGGCGAACCGGTCGGCGACCCGGTTCGGCTGCGGGACCGTCTCGTCCAGGTCGGCCAGCGAGGCCAGGAAGCGGTTCTTCTCACGCTCGAACAGCGCCGAGTTCCCGTGCAGCTCGAAGACGGCGGACATGAAGTTGTCCGGGCTCGCGCCCTCCTCGAGGCGCCGGATCAGGTACGCGATGGCGACGTCGAACTGCTCCGGGCGTACCACCGGGGTGTAGAGCAGCAGACCGCCGACCTCGCGCCGGACCGCCTCGGCCTGGCCCTCGGCCATGCCGAGAAGCATCTCGAACTCGATGCCGTCGCGCACCTCGCGCTCACCGGCGAGGATCCAGGCGTACGCGATGTCGAACAGGTTGTGCCCGGCCACCCCGAGCCGCACGTTCCGGATCCGGTCCGGGTGCAGCGCGTAGCCGAGGACCCGCTTGTAGTTGGTGTCGGTGGCCTGCTTGCTGTCGCAGGTCGCGACCGGCCAGCCGTGCAGTTCCGCCTCGACGCGTTCCATCGGCAGGTTGGCGCCCTTGACCAGGCGCACCTTGATGCCGGCGCCGCCGCGCGCCCGGCGGGCCGCGGACCACTCCTGCAGGCGGATCATCGCGCCGAGGGCGTCCGGCAGGTAGGCCTGGAGCACGATGCCGGCTTCCAGGCCGAGCAGCTCGGGCCGGTCGAGGAGCCTGGTGAAGACCGCGATCGTCAGGTCGAGGTCCTTGTACTCCTCCATGTCCAGGTTGACGAACTTGCCGGTCTTCGCGGCCAGCGTGAACAGCGGCGTGAGCTGCTCGGTGATCTCCTCGACCGCCTCGTCGAAGGCCCACGGGTTGTGCGGCGCGACAGCCGACGACACCTTGATCGACACGTAGTCGACGTCCGGCCGGCTCAGCAGCTTCTCGGTGCTCCGGAGGCGCTGCTGCGCCTCCTGCTTGCCGAGGACCGCCTCACCGAGGAGGTTGACGTTGAGCCGGACGTCGCGCTTGCGGATCCGGCTGATCGCCTTGCCGAGCCGGGCGTCGGTGGCGTCGACGATCAGGTGGCCGACCATGTGCCGCAGCGCGCGCCGGGCGATCGGGACGACCACGCCGGGCATGACCGGGGCCAGGGCGCCGCCGGCCTTCACCGCGAGGCGCAGATGCGGCGGGAGGAACGCGGGCACGTCCTTGGCCAGGGAGTTCAGCGTGCGCGCGCTGACCCGGAGATCCTCGGGGCGGATCACACCGTCGACGAAACCGACGGTGAACGCCAGGCCCTTCGGATCGCGCAGCACGGCGGCGAGCTGCGCGGCCGAACCGCCGACCGGGACGTCCGCGGCCTCGCGCAGCCAGCGCCGGACAAGGGCGATCGTCTCTTCGGCGATCTCAGACATCGGGAACTCCTTCCGTTCTGCGCCACAGTCTGAATGCCTGAAAGCGCTTAGGAAAAGCGATGCTTTATGAGTAGTACTCTTAACTTCGGCTAACGTGTGCGAATGCTGGAGATCCGCCGTCTCGTGCTGCTGCGCGAGCTCGCCATCCGCGGGACCATCGCGGCCGTCGCCGAGGCGCTCAACTTCACCCCGTCGGCGGTCAGCCAGCAGCTCAGCCAGCTGGAGCGGGAGACCGGCACCCAGCTGCTGCGCAAGGCCGGCCGCCGGGTCCAGCTCACTCCGCAGGCCGAGGTGCTGGTCGCCGAGGTCGGCGAGGTCCTGGACACCCTCGAGCGCGCCGAGGCCCGCCTGCAGGCGTCGGCGACCCGGGTCACCGGCCGGGTCCGGGTGGCCGTCTTCCAGTCGGCGGCGCTGGCCTTCATGCCCGCAACGCTTCGCGCCATGGCTTCCCTATACCCCGAGGTGCGGGTGGAGATGATCCAGCGGGAGCCCGAAGAGGCACTTCGTGAAACCTGGGCCCGCGACTTCGACATGGTGATCGCCGAGCAGTACCCCGCGCACGCCGCGCCGCACCACCCCGGCCTGGACCGGCGCGACCTCACCACCGACGCGATCCGGCTGGCCCTGCCGTCCGAGGCCGAGTCGCTGCGCCCGGTCGACTCCCTGCGGACCGCCCGGGACATGCCGTGGGTGATGGAGCCGCGCGGCGCCGCGTCCCGGCACTTCGCCGAGCAGTTGTGCCGCCGGGCCGGGTTCGAGCCGGACGTCCGTTACGAGACCGCCGACCTGCAGGCCCACATGCGCCTGGTCGAGTCCGGCAACGCGGTCGCGCTCATCCCCGACCTGATCTGGGCCGGACGCGGCAGCACGGCCCGGTTGCTGGAGCTGGACGGATCGCCGCGCCGCACCATCTTCACCGCGCAACGCCTGGCGGGCGCGGCCTCACCCGCGGCGCGCGCCTTCCGCGACATCCTGGAGAAGACCGTCCTCTCCGGTACGCCGTCCCGGTGCGACGACGCGTGAATGTCCTCCGGGTTCGCCGCGGCGCTGCGGCCGATCGCGCCGAGTCCCGCCTGAGACATTCTGCTCGGAAGCCGACAAGACATTGACGAACCGGCCACCTCAGTGTCTGATCTTGGGGTCCCTGTCGCCTGTCGGAGCGGCCGGAGACATGACGGCGTGCCGTCGTGGTCTCACACCGCGGTGGTGCGGAACGGGGGATTCTGTTGAACGACGGCACCTACGACGCCGGGGCGGGGCCGCTGGCCGCCTTCGAACGGCTCGCCGCCTCGATGCGGTCCTTCCCGCGGAGCGGACGGCAGGCCACCGGCTCCGACGCCCGCTTCCCGGGCAGTGACACCGGCGGGCTGGCGACCGTCGTGGCCGACGAGACCGGGCGGGTGGTGTCGGTCCGCGTCGACCGGGACCGCTTCCCGCGGCGGTCGCCGTCGGCCCTGGGCCCGGCACTGTTCGAGGCCTACCAGGCGGCCATGACCGGGGTCATGACCGCGCTCGCCGGCGCGATGGACGCCGCCGACCGGGCCGCTGCCGCCCGCCACGACGAGCCGGCCGCCGTGCCGGCCCCGCCGGTGGAACGCGCCGGCCGGGCATCGGGCTTCCGGGCGCCGGGCTTCGACGAACTGCGGGAGCGGCTGCGCGCCCTCGAGGACCGCCAGTACGAACGGCAGTACCAGCGGGAGCGCCGCCGGGCGGCCCGGCCCGCCGAGCACACCCTGCACGGCCCGAACCGGCTGGTGACGGTCCTGGTCCGGGGCGGGGACGTCGGCGAGATCACGGTGCGGGACGGCATCGGGCCGGCCGACGCCGCAGCGGTGGAACAGGACGTGGTCCGGGCGCTCCGGGCCATGCGTGAGCGCGACGACAGCGCGGGCGACCGCGAGACCGGGGGCGAGTGAGATGCCGGAGAACCGAGGAGAGGTCCGTGTCGTTCTCGACGCGCTCGAGAACGAGGCGCTGAAGTGGGTGGAACTCGCCGACCTGATGGCCGACCTGCGCGGCACCGCCGGTGGGCTCGGACTGAACCCGATGTCGTTCTTCTGCGGCGACCCGCTGACCGCCAGCCGGCTGTCCAGCGCCTACGACGACATCTTCACCCTGGTGCAGACACTGCTGAAGGACGCGGAGGCCGAGTTCGACCAGATCGCCGGGGCCCTGCGCATCGCCCGGGACGAGTACGACGGCAGCGACCGCACGACGGCCTCCGCCTTCGTCCGGATCTACGGCGAGTAGAGGGAGACGACGATGGCACCCGGAACCGACCACTCGGCCGCCGAGGCGACCCTGCAGGCGGCGATCGACAAACTCGGCACCGAGATCCGCCGGATCGATCCGGCGTACGACGGCCTCATCGCGAACATCAACGAGTGCCTGCGGACGGCGGCGTACGTCTCGCCCTTCGGTGTCATGCTCTTCAGCGACAAGGTGCAGGACCGGGTGGACCGGCTCAACGCGCAACTGCGCCAGGTCGCCGAGGAGATCGGCCGGATCCTCGACTCGTCGGCGCCCATCCTCTCGCTGATCCGCCGCAGCCGCGGCTGGGTCGAGGACGTCCTGCCGAAGCTCAGCGGGGCGGTCGCCATCGCGCGGGACGTGCGGCCCAACGGTCTGCACGCCTGGGGCGGCGAGGCCGGCGACGCCTACCGGGAGAAGCGGTGGGGCCAGGAGAAGGCGTTGCAGGGCACCACCAACGTCGTCAAGGAGACCGGTCAGTGGCTCGTCGACGTCGCCGCGCTCAACACCGCCTTCCTGGTCGACGTCACCCAGCCGGTGATCGAGCTGATCGAGTCGATCATCGAGGCGGCCATCGAGATCGCCACCGTGTTCGGGATCCTGGAGGCCATCGACACGGTCGCCGACGCGGTCGCGTCCGCCCTCACCGCGATCCTGGAGATCCTCAAGCGGGCCACCCAGCACATGGTGGACAGCATGAGCTCCCTGACCGAGGCGCGGATCATCTACAACAACAACGACGTGTTCCCCGGCGGCTCCTGGCCGCAAGCGGTCAACCGGTGACGCCGCGTGCGCGCCGGGGGTGAACCTCAGGCGCGCACGCGGCGCATGCAGCAGACGTGGCCGCTGATGTCGACGGTCACCATCTCCCAGCCGCGGGTCTCCAGGAACTCCACCGCGGACAGCATCTCGTCGGGCGGGCCGTTGTTGCCGGTCTTGAACCGGTACCGGCCGCCACCGGCGAACAGCGACCCCGCGGACGGAACGATGTAGATGTAGCGGAACGGGTAGCCGTCGAGTTGCACGCGGCCGGTGAGGATCTCGTCGGCGGCGAAGATGCGGGGCGGGCGGGGCAGCACGGGTCCACTATGCCGCAGCGGTGAAACCGGTCGATCATGCGGGACAGGGCGCCCACTGCGGCCGGGTCTGCGAGGTGAAGCGACAGCCGAAGCCCGGAGCGGCGACCGTGCGACGGTCCAGGATCGCGTCGCCCGCCGGGCGGCGGCCGGTGCGGGTCCAGGTGATCAGGTCGTCGAAGCCGCGCTTCAGTTCGTCGGAGGTGAAGCCGCAGTGCGTGACGTCCCGGACCGCCCGGGAGACGAACAGGCCGGCGCGGCCGTTGGCGGCGGCGCGGCGGGCGTACTCCTGCTCCATCGAGAACGGGACGAACAGATCACCGATCCCGTGCAGGGACAGCACCGGAACCGGCGGGCGGCCGTCGACGCGCGGGACACCGGCGAGACCCGGATCGGGGTACGCCGTCCGCCGCACCCGCAGCACCTCGGCGTTCAGCCGCCACTCCGCGGCGGTGAGCCGTCGGCCGTCGGTGGCCCGGTACAGCGTGCGCCGGTTGTCGGTGAGGTTGCCCGGCGCGATGCCCGCGGTGCCGCCGGTCAGGCCGGGGTAGACGCTGAACAGGAACGGCAGGCCGCCCTGCGAGGCCGCGTTCCAGTAGGCGAACGCCGCCGGGAAACCGGGCCGCTCCCCACCCGAGCGCCGCTCCAGCACATCGGACCAGGTGCGCCCGGCGTCCGTACCGGTCAAGGCGGTCCTGATCTGTCCCACCTGCTGCGCCCAGCGGACCGGGAAGCCGGCGTCCGGCTGCGCCGGGAACTCGATGTCGACGTCGGCCAGGGCGGCCGCGGTGACGTTGGCGTCGAGGAAGTAGTCGAACAGCTCGGTGTCGCCGAGGACCCCGCAGTACGGCATCGCGCCGGTGAAGGACCGCGGGTACTCCTCGACGGCGACCGCGGTGACGTGGCCGCCCATCGACGCGCCGGAGATGTAGACGTTCCGCGCCCGCTTACCGGTGACCTGCTGGAAGATCCCGATCAGCGCATGCGTGTCGCGGACGCCCTGGCCGACGTCGTACCCGTTGGTGGCGTAGCTGGACGCCGCCCACGCGTACCCCTTCGCGATGTAGTGCGCCCGCAGGTCGGGGTCGCTCACGTAGACGGTCGTGCCGGTCCCGCGGTATCCGTGGGCGTAGACGACCAGCTGCCCGTTCCAGCGGTCCGGGACCTCGATGCGGTACGCCGCGCCGTCCCGGATCCCGGTGTGGGCCCGGGCGCCGGGCAGCGCGGTGAACGGGGTGCCGTCCAGCGCGCAGTCCGGATCGGCGACGAGATAGCCGGGTCTCGTGGTGCTCGGCGTCGGAGGCGAGCACCCAGGATCGGCCGCCGCGGCCGGTGACCCGGTCAGGATCCCGGCGATCAGTGCGGCGACGAGTACGGCCCGGCGAATGATCATCGCGTTACCTCCCGGTAACATCCAATGGCCACCGGCGATCCCTGTCAAGCACTCTCGTCGATGTCGCCCACGGCGACAGCCGAGCCTTCGCGATCAGCTCGACGTCGCGGACGACCACGTTCGGGTTGCCGGTCCTCCCTCGCAGCCCGGGATCTCGGTGAGGCTGCGGAAGACGGGAATTCCGCGTTTCTGCGCGATTGCCACGTCCTGGTCGGCGCCCTTCGATTCGCCGGGCAGGCGCAGCACGGCGTCGCAGACGGCCAGCAGACGTTCCGCGGCCGGATACATGATCTGCTCCGCGATTCCGTCGGCCACGCTCGTGCCGCCCGCGCCGCGCAGGACCGGAAGCGCCACCCACTCGCCGATCATCGGCAGGTGGCCGGCCTGGAAGATCGGCCAGGCGGCCTCCTCGAGACGACGGAGGTTCGCGTCCAGCAGGGCGGGGTCGTCACCGGTGCCGGAGCGGTAGGGTCCGGCGATCAGGATCATCATGGCCGGTAACCTACACTGACAAACGCGCAATAGTCGACAAGAGTAAGGGAGAACACGGAATGTTGGCGGCGGAGCGTCGGGACTTCCTCATGGAGCGGCTGCGCGCCGACGGCAAACTGGTGGCCAAGGAGATCGCCGCCGAACTCGGAGTGGCCGAGGACAGCATCCGCCGCGACCTGCGGGAGATGGCCGCCGCCGGGCTCTGCCAGCGGGTCTACGGGGGCGCGCTGCCGGTCTCCCCCGCGCTGGCCGACTACGCGACCCGGGCCACGGTCGCCACCTCCAGCAAGGAGCGGGTCGCCGCGGCGGCCGCCGGGCTGATCCGGCCGGGCACGACGGTGCTGCTCGACGGGGGCACGACGGCGCTCGCGGTCACCGCCGCCCTGCCACCCGA
This sequence comes from Actinoplanes utahensis, assembly GCF_016862455.1. GTDB lineage: Bacteria > Actinomycetota > Actinomycetes > Mycobacteriales > Micromonosporaceae > Actinoplanes > Actinoplanes utahensis. Next base: position 66,776 of record NZ_BOMZ01000088.1, on the reverse strand, counting down.
TCTGACGGCCACCGTCGTCACGCACAGCCCGACCGTCGCGGCGGCCCTGGTCAGCCATCCGGCGGTCGACGTCTACGTGCTCGGCGGCCGCCTCTTCAAGCATTCGGCCGTCACCTGCGGCGCCGCGGCGGCCGAGGCGGCCCGCGGCGTCACCGCCGACCTGTTCCTGCTGGGCGTCACCGGCGTCCACCACGAGGCCGGCCTCACCACCGGCGACCCCGACGAGGCCGCGATGAAACGCACCCTGGCCGGCCGGGCCGCCGAGACGTACGTGCTGGCCAGCAGCGAGAAGATCGGCGCCGCCTCACCGTTCCTGGTCCTGCCCCCCGACCAGGTCACCGGCATCGTCACCGACGCGCCACCCACCCACCCGGCCCTCACCGGCCTGACCGTCGTCCCCGCGTGACCCCGTGGCGCCCGGTCAGGTGAGGAGTCTCTCGAGGAGGGCGGCGACGCGGTCGGCGTCGGCGGGGGTGGTCCGCCAGTTGGAGAAGGCGGCGCGCAGGGCCGGCTCGCCCCGGTAGACGGTCGGGGTCAGGAACGCCTCGCCGGAATCGGCGATCGCCTGGACCAGGGCGGGGACGTCGGTGGGGACGCTGAAGCAGACGACGTTCAGGCGTACCGGGGAGAGCAACCGCACGCCCGGGATGGCCGTGAGGCGCGCGCCGAGCCGATGTGCCGCGGCGATCGCGCCGGTGACGATCGTGCGGTGGCCGTCGGCGCCGTAGGCGGCAAGCGTGAACCAGGCGGCCAGGGCCCGCAGCCGGCGTGAGTTCTCCGGGGTGAGGTGGAAGAAGTCGGGGTCGCCGGAGACGGCGGGCAGGTAGGCGGCGGAGTTCTGGAAGACCGCCACCTGCAGGTCGCGGTGGCGGGTGAACTGGACGGCCGCGTCGTACGGGACGTTGAGCCACTTGTGCAGGTCGACGCAGACCGAGTCGGCCTCGGTGAGGCCGTCGACCAGGTGGGCGTGGTCGGGGGAGAGGGCGGCGAAACCACCGAACGCGGCGTCCACGTGCAGCCAGAACGGGTAACGGTCGCGCAGCGCGAGGATGGCGCGCAGGTCGTCGAAGTCGACGGTGTTCACCGTTCCGGCGTTGGCGACGACGATCGCCGGCCGGCCGTCGAGGGACTCCAGGGCCGCGGCGAGCGCGGACACGTCGACGGCCTCGCGGTCCGGCAGGGTGGCGACCGGGCGCAGGGCGTCCCGGCCGGCGCCGAGGATCGACAGGGCCTTGTAGACGCTGCTGTGGGCGGTTCCGGACAGGACGGTGATCTCGCCGAGCGCGGCCAGGCCCTGCCGGGCGACGTCGACGCCGAGGCGCCTGCCGATCCACTCCCGGCCGACGGCCAGGCCGACCAGGTTCGACATGGTCGCGCCGCTGACGAAGGCGCCGCTGTGCTCGGGGCCGAGGCCGAACATCTCGCGCAGCCAGGCGACCGTCTCGTCCTCCAGACCGGCGGCGGAGGAACCGGAACGGTTCGAGCCGTTCTGGTCGAACGCGCCGGTCAGCCAGTCGCCGGCGAGCGCTGCCGGGGTCGCGCCGCCGGTGACGAAGCCCAGGTAGCGGGGGCCGGCGCTGCCGGAGAAACCGGGCGCCCAGCGGCGCTGGAACTCGGCGAGCGCGCCCGCCGTGCCGGCGCCCACGAGCGGGAGCGGGGCGGCGGGGACGGGGACCGGCGGCGGGGCGACCGGGCGCTCGCCGAGGCCGGCCAGCACGGAGACGGCGTAGTCGCGGGTGGTCTGCAGCAGGTCGGGCAGGGCGGCCAGGTCGCCGGTGAGATGCTTGTGCACGCCTCACGGTAGGAACCGGCCGCCCGGCCCGTCGCGGGCCACTTCCGGGACGGCGGCCTCAGATCCGGTGGGTGATCGGGTGTGCAGGCCCTGCCGAATGATGCGGCGCCGGATACCCGTCGCGGCGCCGCATCACGCGGGATCGAGACGTACGGATCAGCGGCGGGTGTAGATGAACCCCAGTTTGTCGACGGCGCTCCCGGACCGGCCATGGAAGCCGGCGATCTGGAACCCGCTCGGGGCGGTCCTGGTCACGCAGTCCGGCGTAGTGGTCCCGCCGGCGATGCTGTTGCCCAGCGACGTGACAAATTTAACATAAAAGATGCGTGTATGACCGTTATGACTGCCACGGCAGAGTTGAGCGCTCGTCACGTACTCCGATGAGCCGAGCGTCAGCGACTTCGCGGTCCCACCGGTTCCGCCGTGCGCCAGCTCACCGAGGCTCACCTGATCGACCCGTGAGCCTGCGCGCAAGCCGACGCTCGCCGGCCTGGATGAAATGTCGGAGATATCGTTGTAATGGCTGCCGTGCGGCCCGCCGAACTGCTCGCTGAACGTGATGTCCGGGGTGGCCGTCCACGTGAACGACGCGCTGATCGGGTAGTGGTCGGAGAGCTTCGTGAAGCTCGCCTCCTCATTGGCGTACCCGGTGGCGTTCAGCGTGACCGCCCGGCTCGACCGGTACAGGATCTTGTCGACGACCTCGCAGGCGTCGGTCAGCGCGGCCGGGTCGCAGAGCAGCGCGTCCGCGCCGGCGGCCGGTGGGGTGCCACCGCGCTCCAGCTTCACCCACGCGTCGGTGAGCCCGTTGTCCGCGACGAACTGCCGGATCGTGTCGGCGGCCCGGGTGTAGCGGGTGTTGGTGTCGCCCATGACGATCACCGCGTTGCCCGCCGAGTGGGTGGCGATGAACTCGGAGAGCTGGCTCAGGTTGTCGGCGCGGGACTCCTGATCGCCCGTACTGGTGCCGGCGTTGGTGTGCAGGTTGTAGAAGTCGACGTAGACGCCGTCGGCGACGCGGTGCCGGGCGAAGGTGAAGCCTTTCGGGGTCAGGCAGTCGCCGGAGTCGAACTGGCAGGAGTCCCAGTCGCCGCGCTCGAAGTCGTCGGTGTCGTAGGGCAGCCGCGACACGGTGTTGAGCCCGGAGCCGATGCCCGCGCCGCCGCTGGTGGGCGTGCGGTGGGCGTGGGTGGTGTCGGCCGCGTAAAGGTAGGCGTGGTAGTTGAAGTCCTCCTGGACGTGCACCACGTCGAAGGGGCCGAGGCGCTGCCCGATCGCGGTGTGGGCGGTCTTCCGGTCGGTCTCCGCGCTGGAGATGATCTCGGGGAGCCCGGCGACGTTGTAGGTGAGGACGGAGAAGGAGCCGCCGGCCGCGTGTGCCGGGGCGGCGGGCGCGACGACAAGCGTGCCGGCGAGGGCGGCGAACGCCACGAGAGCGCGTTTCATGGGCGGCAGCCTTCCATCGACCCTCGCCGAAACGGAAGGCCATTCGAGATATGTTCACGTTAACAACAGCGTCGGTTGGGAAATCGGTCGTCTGATCCACCAAGGCTGAACGCGATCCCGCCCCCGCATGTTGTGGAGTTCCCGTGAACGTCAGCCGCCGTACTCTCCTGATCGCAGGCGCCGCCGGAACGGCGAGCCTGGTCGCGGGCCCTGGCACCGTCGCCCGGGCGGCCGGGAGCACGGCCTCTTCGTTCATCGACGCCTACAAGACCAATACCACGGCGAACCTGACCGCCGAGACGAACGCCGCCGTCCGGATCCTCTCCGGCTTCCACCGGGTGTGGAGCACCGGCGCCGCCTGGAACACCGGCACCGTCCTGGACGCCGCCTTCCTGCGCGCCAACGTCCGCTACGTCGTGCGGACCACCCGGAACCGGACCGCCGCCGAGGCCGCCCGCTCGTTCGTCGTCGACCGCCAGCACCAGTCGTACTCGGTGATCGCCGGCCTCGGCCCGCTCGCCGATGTCTACAAAGCCGGCGCCCTCGCCGTCACCGGCATCACCGAGGCCCCGGCGACGACCCCGGCGACCACGGTCAGCGACGCCGTCCCGGCCGGCGCCCCCGCCGGCTCGGCGCTCGGCGCCGGCAACCCCGCGTCGGCCCTCGGCAAGGTCGTCACCCTGGTCAACACGGTCCGCGGCAACTGGTCGTCCGGCAACCCGGCCAAGTTCTCCTTCCAGTACCCGCGCCCGTGGCGGATGACCGACGACAGCGAGGTCGTCCCGACCGGCGCGGTCGACGAGTTCGGCTACCCGGTCTACGACTCGGACGTCGTGGTGACCCCGCAGCTCCTGCGCCAGCGGAGCACCAGCCCGGCCGACGACGGCGGCTACGTCAGCGGCCACACCAACGCGCTGTACATGGCGGCGCTGGCGTTCGCCTACGCGGTGCCGGAGCGGTTCCAGGAGCTGGTGACGGCCGCGTACGACCTGGCGCACACCCGGATCGTCGCCGGCATGCACTCCCCGGTCGACGTGATCGGCGGCCGGATCCTCGGCACCGCGCTGGCCGCCGCGATCCTCGGCGACCCGGCGAACGCGACGCTGAAGGCCGAGGCCCGCGCGCAGGCTCTGGCGTACTTCCAGGCCCACGCCGGCCCGGACGTCTTCGCCGCGGCGCACCGGGCGGACGCCGCCGACGCGTACGCCGACCGGGACGTCAACGCCGCCGTCGTGGCGCCGAAGGTCACCTACGGCCTGCCCGGCCGCCGGTCCGGCGCGAGGTTCGCCGTCCCGGCCGGCGCCGAGGTGCTGCTGGAGACCCGGCTGCCCTACCTGGACGCCGCGCAGCGCCGCGAGGTGCTGCGGACCACCGGTCTCGCCGCAGGCAACCCGATCCTGGACGGCCCGGAGCAGTGGGGCCGGATCGACCTGTTCACCGCCGCCGACGGTTACGGCGCGTTCGATGCGACGGTCGCCGTCACGCTCGACGCGGCAGCCGGTGGCTTCTCCGCCGCCGACACCTGGCGTAACGACATCGACGGCCGGGGCGGTCTGATCAAGCTCGGCACCGGCTCGCTGACGCTGGCCGGCGACAACGCCTACCAGGGCGGAACCACTGTCGCGCAGGGCACGCTGGTCGCCGCGTCGAAGTCGGCCCTGGGCGACGGCGACGTCACGGTCAGCGGCGGCACGCTGCGCCTGGCGACGGCGAAGACCCACGTCCGTGGCGCGGCCCGGATCAGCTCGGGCACCCTCGCGGTCACGGTCCGCCCGCACGGCGCCGCCCCGCTGACCGTCGGTGACGACGTGACCATCGGCGCCGGCGCGGTGCTGGAGATCGAGGTCGCCAAGGACGACCGGTACGACTCCCCGGTCCCGGTGATCAAGGCCCGCAAGGTCCGCGGCCGGTTCGCCGAGGTGGTCGTGAAGACCCCGGGCTACCAGGGCGCCCTGGTCCACCAGGGGGACGGTGTCGCGGTGCGCCTGCGCAGGATCTGACCGGCGGATGCGCGCCGGCGCCCCACCGAGGGTTCAGGACTCGGTGAGGCGCCGGGCGGTCTCGGGGATCAGGCCGTGATGGTCCACTGCCGGCAGGCGCCGCCCGGGGATGCACCATGGTCGTCGCGAGTATGTTAACGATCACAAATATGCTGTCAAGAGGCGGTGGATCGCCTGATCGCGGGTGCCGGGTCCGTTCCATCAGGCCGGCCGCCACCTCACGCGGTTCTGATGCGCCCCGGATCCCGGAAAGCGCCGGGACCTCCGCGTTGTCACCCGTTGCGGGCAGTGGCCTTGCGGCACGCCCGTTCGGGTCTACGCTGATGGGGGGTCAAGACGGTGCCCGGCCAGAGCCGTGCCGCGGGAGGGCGCCCATGACCGTGGACGATTCGCTCCGGGTGCTGACCGTGCGCTCCCGGGTGGCCCGCAACAGTCCCGTGGCCATCGCCCAGGTGTGTGTCGAGGGCGAGATCGACGCCGACAACATCGCGGTCCTGCGCGCCGTCCTGCTCCACTCGATCGCCACGTGCCCGTTGGTCCACTGTGATCTCAGCGGCGTCACCTTCCTCGCCGCCGCCGGAGTGAACATGCTGGCCGCGGTCGCCCGCCGGGCCGCCGTGCGGGGCGTCCGCGTCGAGTTGCACGGCGTCCGCGGCCTGACCCGCCGGGTGCTGGAGATCGCCGGACTGGAGAGGGTCCTGCTCATCTCCGGGTGATCCGCGCCGGTGCTCCGCCGACGAGGCGTTCGCAATCCTCACCCGGATCTCCCAGGACACCCACCGCAAGCCGCGCGACGTGGCCGCCGCGCTGGTCGAGCGTACCCAGCGCGGTCAGGCGCTGACGTCCAAGCGGCCGATGGTCCGCGGGCCGTGCTGGTCGAGGTGCCGCAGCGCCGCGTCCAGGTAGCCGGCGATCGGGTTGCGGCCGGTGGGGTTCTGGTCGTACCGGCGGGCCAGATCCCGCAGGTAGACCTCGTTGATCTCCTGGCCGGGCGCGAGCCGTCCCGCGGTCCGGTCGGCGGCGATCGCGGCGGCGAGCGAGTTGATCCAGCCCTGGTTCGGTTCGCCGGGCGCGATCCGCTGACCGGTGGCCTGGAAGATGAGCTCGCGGTCCCGTTCGGTGAGGGCGGCGGCGTCCTCGCGGGCGGAGTGCCGGTCCCGGTTCGGCCGGGCGACGACGCCGGGTGGGGTGATCGTGGAGCGGTACGGGTTCAACCGGGGAATGGACATGTGCGGGCACTACCTCCGGCGATGGAGCTCTCGACGTTCTCACCATCGGTGCGGTGCGGGTGCTGCTGAGGGGTTTTCCGGGTCGCGGCCGGAAAGCCGCCGAGCAGCGTCGCTTCCCGTGCGCCGGAAACTCATCTAGCGTTGAGTTCAACAGTTGATGAGTTTCCGGGGAGGAATCATGTCCATCGAGGTCCGCGACCTCGTCGTGCGGCGTGGCCGGAGAACCGTCCTCGACGGCTTCTCCTGCGTCATCCCGCAGGGCGGCGTCACCGGTCTGCTCGGCCCGAGCGGCAGCGGCAAGACCACGTTGATGCGAGCGATCGTCGGCGTGCAGGTCGTCGCGTCCGGCACGGTGACCGTGCTCGGCCATCCGGCCGGCTCGTCGCCGCTGCGCAGCAGGATCGGCTATCTCACCCAGGCGCCGAGCGTCTACGCCGACCTCACCGTCGCCGAGAACGCCCGCTATTTCGCCTCCCTCCACCGCCTCGGCGGCCGGGCGGCGGACGAGGCGATCGAGGCGGTCGGCCTCGGCGCGGCACGGCGCCAGTTGGTGTCGCAGCTGTCCGGCGGCCAGCGGAGCCGGGCCTCCCTGGCGTGCGCGCTCGTCAGCTGTCCCGAGGTGCTGGTGCTCGACGAGCCCACGGTCGGGCAGGACCCGGTCCTGCGGGACGAGTTGTGGGACCACTTCCGGCGCCTGGCCGCCGACGGCGCGACAGTGCTCGTCTCCAGCCACGTGATGGACGAGGCGAACCGCTGCGACCGGCTCCTGCTGATCCGCGAGGGCGCCGTGATCGCCGACGGCGCCCCGGCAGCGGTCAAGCGGAGCGCCGGGACCGAGGACCTGGACCAGGCCTTCCTCACCCTCATCCGGCGGCGGGAGGTCGCGGCATGACCGAGCGGAGCGAGTGTCGTGATCGCGCTTTTTCGCGGGAGTTCGGAGGCACGGCATGACCGAGCGGAGCGAGTGTCATGGTCGCGCTTTTTCGCGGGAGTTCGGAGGCACGGCATGACCGAGCGGAGCGAGTGTCATGATCGCGCTCTTTCACGGGAGTTCGGAGGCACGGCATGATCCTCGCGAGCACGATCTGCCGGATCCTGACCCAGCTGCGGCACGACCCGCGGACCATTGCGATGATCATCGTGGTGCCGACGGTGCTGATCACGCTGATCTACTTCATGTACGAGGGGCAGCCGCACGTCTTCGACCGGGTCGCCCTGACCATGCTGGGCGTCTTCCCGTTCATCGTGATGTTCCTGATCACCAGCATCGCCATGCTGCGGGAACGCACCACCGGCACCCTGGAACGGCTCTTCACCACCCCGGTCGGCCGACTCGACCTGCTGTTCGGGTACGGCATCGCGTTCGGGCTCGCGGCCGCGGCGCAGGCGGCGGTGGCGGCCGGGTTCTCCTACGGGGTGCTCGGCATGCGGACCGCCGGCAGCATCGGCCTGGTCATCCTGATCGCCGTCGCCAACGCGGTCCTCGGGGTCGCGCTCGGACTGCTGTGCAGCGCGTTCGCCCGCACCGAGTTCCAGGCGGTGCAGTTCATGCCGCTCGTGGTGGCGCCGCAGCTGCTGCTCTGTGGGCTGTTCGTGCCGCGCGTGGACATGGCCGGCTGGTTGCGGGCGATCAGTGACGTGCTGCCGATGTCCTACTCCGTGGAGGCGCTGACCGAGGTGGGTGTGCACCCCGAGCCGACGGGCATCATGTGGCGGGACCTGGCCGTCGTGGTCGGCGCGATCGTGGTGGCGCTCATCCTGGGGGCGGCGACGCTCCGGCGCAGGACCGCTTAGGACGTACGACCGAAGGGGTTTGATCGATGGTGCGACGGACCGGACGCCGGCCCGGCAACCCGGACACGCGGGAGGCGATCCTCTCGGCCGCGCGCGGCGCGTTCGCGGAGAAGGGGTTCGACGGCGCCTCGATCCGTGCCATCGCGGCCGGCGCCGGGGTCGACCCGGCCCTGGTCCACCACTATTTCGGCACCAAGGACAAGCTGTTCCTGGCCACCATGAACGCGCCGGTCGACCCGACCGATGTGATCGCCGAGGCGGGCGCGGGGGAGCGGCACGAGATCGGCGAACGGTTCGTGCGCGCCTTCCTGGGCATGTGGGACGGCCCGCGGGGGTCGGCGGCGGTGGCGCTGATGCGATCGGTGGTCGGCACCGAGTGGACCGCGAAGATGTTCCGCGAGTTCATCATCACCCAGATCCTGCGCCGGGCCGTGGCCGGTCTGGACCTCGATCCGGCGGAGGCCGATCTGCGGGTCACCCTGGCCGCCAGCCACCTGGCCGGGCTGGCCCTGGCCCGCTACGTGGTCAAGGTGGAGCCGCTGGCGTCGGTGCCGTCCGAGACGCTCGTCGCCGCCATCGGCCCGGCGGTGCAGCGGTATCTCACGGAGGAGTTGCCGGGCGTCTTCGCCGCATGAAACGTGGCCCCGCGGGGCATGCGGCAGTTCGTGCGTTACTCGTTGATCATCGCGCTGCTGTCGCTGGCGGCCGGATGCGCCGGGCGGACGGCGCCGCGGAGGACACCGCGCGCCGGTTCCTGCAGGCGGTCGCGGACGGGGACGGGCAGGCCGCCTGCCGCGCCCTCGCTCCGCGGACCGCCGAGGAGATCGACGCGCCGTGTGCGGAGAGCATTCTGGGCGAGTCGCTCGCGGCTCCCTCACCCCGGGCCACCACCGAGGTGTACGGGCAACGCGCGCTCGTGACGTTCGACGGTGACGCGGTGTTCCTCGCCGTCTTCCCGGACGGCTGGCGGGTCGTCGCCGCCGGGTGCACGCCTCGCGGTGAGCAGCCCTACGACTGCGCCGTCCAGGGCGGGTGATCGGCGGTGCGTGCCCAGTATCTGCTGCTCCTGCTCGTGGTGACCGCCGGGCTGCTGTACTTCGCCGCGCTCGGGGTGATGCACCGGTGAAACGGATCCGCGACAACTCCCTCGGCCTGTTCTTCGGGCTGCTGTTCCTGATCGTGCTGGTCGGCCAGGCGTTCGCCGGGCACGCCGACTTCAACCAGCAGCAGATGGCCGCCGGCATGGAACCGGTCACCCTCGGCCGCTATCTCACGTCCGCCTCGTTCGCCGCCGACGTGTCGGAGAACTGGCAGTCCGAGTACCTGCAGTTCTTCCTCTACATCCTCCTCACCGTCTGGCTGGTCCAGCGCGGCTCGCCGGAGTCGAAGAAGCCGGGTGAGCAGGGGCGCGATTCCGACGAGAAACAGAAGGTCGGCGCGTACGCCACCGCGGAGTCGCCGAGCTGGGCGCACCGGCGCGGGTTCCGGCCGGCCCTGCTGTCCAACTCCCTGGGCCTGGTGATGGGCCTGATCTTCGTGGCCTCGTGGCTGACCCAGTCGGTCGCCGGGGCCGCCGCCTTCAACGAGGAGCAGTTGCGTGGCCTGCAGGCGCCGGTGACCTGGGCGGAATACCTCACCGAGCCGGACTTCTGGAACCGCACCCTGCAGAACTGGCAGTCCGAGCTGCTGGCCGTCGCGTCGATGGTGATCCTCTCGATCTACCTGCGGCAGCGTGGCTCCCCGGAGTCCAAACCGGTCGGCAGCCCGCACGACGCCACCGGCGTCGAGGGTTAGGGCCTAAGTCCCGGCGGGGGCGGCCCGCGACAGGAACAGGTCGATCTGCGCCCGGGTGTGCTCCGGCACGCCCTGGAACTGCAGGCCCAGCTCGGCCGTGTCGTCCCGCGGCACCCGCCGCACCACCCGGGCGTCCGCTTTCCCGCTCAGCCCCTCGACGGTGAACTCGGCCTGCACCAGCTCGCCCACCGGAAGCGCGGTCGCGGCCGGGACGACGCAGCCCAGACCGTCCGAGCTGAGGTCCATCATCTCCGCCTCGATCGGCGCCGGCCGCGTCGAGGTCCGCAACCGGACCGACCCGCTGACCGGCAGCCGGTCGTGGCGGCGCCGTTCCAGGCGCTCCGCCACGTCGGACAGATCGCCGATCTGGGCCATCGTCGCGTCCACGCTCGAATGCAGGAGCCGGACGATGTCGTGCTGCTGGTCGGCGATCCCGCCGAGCTGGCGCATCGCGTCCTCGATGTCGCCGACGTCGGCGATGATCGCGCTGAGCGTCTGGCCCATCTTCGCGACGTCCGCCTCCAGGGCCGCGATCGTGCTGGTGATCTGCTCGGTCGAGTCGGCAGTGGTGTCGGCGAGGCTCTTCACCTCGTCGGCGACCACCGCGAACCCGCTGCCCGCCGCGCCGGCCCGGACCGCCTCGATCGTCGCGTTCAGCGCCAGCAACCGGGTCTGCGAGGCGATCCGTGAGATCACGCTCGCGATCCCGGCGACCTGGCGCAGGCTGGCGTTCAGCGCGGTGGCCGACTCGTCGGCGCTGTGCGCCCGCTGGACCAGCGCGTTCGCCGCGTCACTGGTGATCGAGACCCGCTCGTGGGTGGCGGCCGCGGCGTCGCGGGCCTCACCCACGTGCAGGACCACGTCCTCCAGCTTGCCGCCGATCACCTCGGCGGTGTCGTCGATCGCCTCTCGGGCCCGCCGCCGCAGCCGCTGGTTCAGCTCCCGCTGCTGGGCCTGCGCGGTCTGCTCCTGGGCGGCCAGGGCGGCGCGCAGCCGCTCGAGCTCGGCGTCCCGCTCCCGCAGCGCCGCGGTCAGCTCGTCGATCGTCGGATCGACGGCGGGGTCGCCCCCGGAGGCCGGCCGGGACCCGCCGGCGCGCTTCGACCAGAACGGCATCAGTGAGAGACCCCCGGGGCGGGTGCGTCGTAATGATCCGACGCTACCTCAGTCGCCGGTCAGCAGGTCGTCGATCTGGCCCATCGCCTCCCGCACACCCTCCGCCATGCCCATCCCGGCCGACCGTTCCAGCTGCTCGGCGCTGCGGAACCGGAAGACCGTCGTCATCCGGGTCCCGGCCGCGACCGGCTCCAGGGTGACCACCCCGTGCATGGCGTCCGCCCGGTCGAGCGGCTCACCGTCGTCACCGGAGAACCCGGCGTCGAACTCCAGGCGGCCCGGCTCGTCGACCGCGGTGATCAGCCACCAGCCGCGCGGCTTCGTGCCCTCGGGCGTGGTCATGTGGTAGCGGACCTCGCCGCCGGGCTGGAACTCGTACCGCTCGAAGGTGGCCGGGTAGCCCGGCGGGCCCCACCAGCGCTCCAGCGTGCGCGGATCGGCCCAGACCTGCCAGACCCGGTCCACCGGCGCCGCGAACTCGGCGACGAAGGTCAGCGACAGCGTGCCGACGTCCTTGTGCGAACTGATCACGGTCATGCCTGCTCGTCCTCCTGAAGGATCCGCTCGATCCGGGCGGCCCGCTGCCGCCAGATCTCCTCGTACTCGTCGAGCAGCAGCGACACCCGGCGCAGCGCCTCGACCTCACCGGTCACGATCTGCTCCCGCCCGCGCCTGGTCTTGCTGACCAGGGCGGCCTGCTCCAGCACGGCGACGTGTTTCTGCACCGCGGCGAAACTCATCGGATAGGCCCGGGCCAGCTCGGACACGGACTGCCCGGACCGGATCACCCGGGACAGGATGTCCCGCCGGGTGGCATCCGCCAGCGCGTGGAACACGCGGTCCGTATCTACAACCATGTGGTTGTACGTTAGCGGCCGGCGAAGCCCGGGGCAAGGGAATCCTTCAGAAGGGTGACGGGCCGCCGATGATGCGGGTCCTGATCAAGGAGGCCCGGGTATGACGACCCTCAGCATCGGCACGTCCACCGCACCGACCGTTCGCGACACCCAGACCGCCTGGTTGCGGCTGCGGGAGGAGGCGCTCCGCGGCCTCCCGCGCCGTGACGACGCGTCACCCGCCCCGGACGGGACGATCGACCCGGTGATCACGGCCCGGCCGGTCCGGCCGGCGCTGTGACCCGGCCGGCCGGCGCTGTGACCCGGCCGGCCCGCGCTGTGATCCGCCCGGCCGGCGCGGGACGCTCGGGTGGTCAGCGCAGGACGGTCAGCGCCTCGGCGAGCACGTCGGTGGCGTCCTTCACATCCACCTCGCGCATCCGCAGCGGGCCGCCGGTCTCGGTCAGCAGCGCGGCGTGCGGGCCGCCGGCGTAGAACGGGGCGAACCCGAGATCCCGGATGATCCGCGTGGTGGCCTCGCGGGCGTCCCGCTGATCGGTGCACACGTACTCGGTGAGCAGCGGGTCGTGGCCGCGCCGCCGGCTCAGCACCTCGGTCGAGACGGTGTTGAACGCCTTCGCCCAGTGGGCCTCCGGCGCCCAGTCGATCAGCGTCTCCAGCCCGGAGACGGTGTCCGGGACGTCCGGGTTGGTCGCGTCGATGACGACCTTGTCGGTGATCCCGCCGCGGGTGAGCTCCACCGCCTCGTGCGCGGACTCCCAGTTCGGGCTGAAGATCACCACGTCGCCGAACGCCGCCGCCTGCGGGATCGACATGACCCGCAGCGGCGAGCCGTCGCCGCCGAACTCCGCCCGCAGCCGCTCCGGATGCCGCGAGGTGACCGCGACGTCGTGCCCGCTCTCGGCGCACCACCTGGCCAGAGTGCCGCCGAGCCGACCCGCCCCAATGACACCGATACGCATGACCTCAGGGTGCCTGCCGGATCACCCGGCCGAGTGGTGATCCGCCGAAATCGCCGTAGATCATCCGCAACTCGACGGTCACCAGGTCGTCCACCAGCGCTTCCGGATCGGCGGTGCCGGCGAACGCGGCCGTCCGGAGGTCGTCGATCAGGCCGGCCAGCACCCGTGGCGCGGGCCCGGCCGGGGCGCGCCCGGCCGCCCGGTCCCGCTCGATGCGGGCGGCCAGCCGGTCCACGTGCGCGGCCCGCAGACCGTCGCGCCACTGCGCCAGCGGCGGGCAGCCGGGCGCGGCGGCGAACGCGCCGGTCAGCAGCCGGCCCTGGTCGCGCCAGAGCACGGCCAGCGCGGACAGCGCGGCGCGCAGCGACTCCGCGTCCGGGCCGTCGCCGTCGAGCCACGGGCCGGCGTCCCGCCCCAGCTCACCGGTGATGCCGTGCAGCAGGGCCACCACGACGGCGAGCTTGGAGTCGAAGTAGAAGTAGAAACTCGACCGGGAGATCTCCGCCCCGGCGGCCAGCTCGTCGATGGTGATGTCGGCGAGGGGTTTGCGGGCGAGCAGGGCCCGGGCCGTCTCCAGGATCGCCTGCTCGCGGCGGTCGCCCTTGCTGGGCCCGCGACGCCGGCCGGGGAGTGTGCTCATACCGACACACTAACGCGGTGTCGACTTTTTCGACATACTGTCGATTGCGAACGACATGCCGTCACCCACGCGTTGTGTGGACGTCGGGCGGACCGTTCGCCGAAGTCCACACGCTGGTCAGAAGGAGCACCGCATGAAAGAGATCCGCCTCGCGTCCCGCCCGGTCGGCTGGCCCACCGCCGAGACCTTCGAGATCGCCGAGACCGCGACGCCCGAACCCGGCCCCGGCCAGGTGCTGATCCGCAACATCTACATGTCCGTCGACCCCTACATGCGCGGCCGGATGAACGATGTGAAGTCCTACATGCCGCCGTTCCAGGTGGGGGCGCCGCTCGACGGCGGCGCGGTCGGCGAGGTCGTCGCGTCGAACGCCGAGGCCGTCCCGGTCGGCGCCCATGTCGTGCACAACCTGGGCTGGCGTGAGTTCGCGGTGTCCGACGCCGAGCGGGTGCGCGTCGTCGACCCGGCCGCCGCGCCGACCCTCTCCGCCTACCTGGGCCTGCTCGGCATGACCGGGCTCACCGCCTACGCCGGGCTGCTCGACATCGCCCGGTTCCGTGAGGGGGAGACCGTGTTCGTCTCCGGCGCGGCCGGCGCGGTCGGCAGCGTCGTCGGCCAGATCGCCCGGCTGCGCGGCGCGAAGCGGGTCATCGGCAGCGCCGGCTCCGCGGAGAAGACCCGGCACCTCACCGAGGACCTCGGCTTCGACGCGGCCTTCAACTACAAGGACGCGCCGGTCCGCGAGCAGCTCAAGGCCGCGGCGCCGGACGGTGTCGACGTCTACTTCGACAACGTCGGCGGCGACCATCTGGAAGCCGCGATCAGCGTGATGAACAAGTACGGCCGGATCGCCATGTGCGGCGCCATCGCGCAGTACAACGACACCGCCCCGCCGGCCGCGCCGCGCAACCTGGCCTCCACCATCGGCAAGGAGATCAACCTGCGCGGGTTCCTGGTCGGCAACCACTCGCACCGGATGCCCGACTTCATCGCCGAGGTGGGCGGCTGGCTGCGCGCCGGGAAGATCACCGCCCGGGAGACCGTCGTCGAGGGTCTGGAGAACGCCCCCGAGGCGTTCCTCGGACTGCTGCGGGGCGAGAACACCGGCAAGATGGTGGTCAAGGTGGGTTAACCGGGATTCAAGACATCCCGGCGACCTTTTCGTACGGGTCGCCGGGTATAGCCCGGAACTGAACGACGATTCAGTCGCTCAGGTGAACGGAGTGGATACGGAACGTACGGTTGATCGCCCTCGTCCGTACGGGTGAGGTCACTGACGGAAAGCAGACACTAGCGTTCCCGTGTGGCGAATCGGTTCCCCCTCTGGGGACAAGCGGGCTGGGCAAGTGCCGAGGTGGTCGGCGAGACGCACTACGCGAAAGCGATACGTGCTCTCTTCGGCGGCGACTTCGACCCGCGTGGAACCGACATGACCCTCCCCGTCCAGCTCATCCCCGACCGCAACAACCGGCACGACCGGAACGCGGTCGGCGTCTGGTCCGGCTCCAGCCTGCTCGGCCACCTGCCCCGGGCCGAGGCCGCCCGGTACGTCGGGGTCCTCTCCGACCTCACCGCCCGCGGCCTCGTCCCCGAGGTCAACGCCCGGATCACCGGCCGGGAATGGGGCGCGGCCGACGGCCGGCCCGCCGCCTTCGACAGCACCATCCGCCTCGACCTGGCCGAACCGCACATGATCGTCCCGGCCAACGCGGCCCCCGTCCAGGAGCACCGGCTGCTGCCGTCCGGCTCCGCCGTCCAGGTCGTCGGCCAGCAGCAGAACCTGGACACGCTGGTGCCGCTGCTGCGCCCGGAGGGCGAATGCTGGGCCTACGTCACCCTGCACGAGATGGCCGACCACCTCGTCGAGGTCCGCATCGGCGACGCCCGGGTCGGTGACCTCAGCCCCAAGATGAGCGGCGAACTGCTGCCGGCCCTGCGCCACATGGCCGAACAGGGTCTGGTCACCGCGGCCCGCGCGATCGTCCGCGGCAACAGCGGCAACAGCGGCAAGAGCGAGGTCATGCTCTACGTGGCCCGCGTCCAGGACCTGCCGGAGAGCTGGCAGGGCCCGGCGCAGCGCCCGGCGGCCGGTGGCGCCCCGGGCCGCGGCACGGCGAGTGTCCCGTCCCCCGGCGTGGCCGCCACGGGACCGGTCACGCCGGGCCCGGTGGTTCCCGGCGGCGCCCCCGGCGTCCCGGCCCCCGCGGTCCCGACCTCGGGCGCCCCGTTCTCCGGTGGGCCTGGTTCCGGTGGCGCGCTGCCGGGTGGTCCCGGTTCCGCCGGGGTGATGTCCGGCGGTCCCGCCTCCGGTGGCCTGGTGCCGAACTGGGTGAGCGGCGACGCCCTGCCCAGCTGGGCGGCCCCGGCCAGCACCAATCCGGCGGTCACGCCGGCCCCGGCGACCACCCCGCTGCCGCCGTCGGCGCCGGTCCCGCCGGCCACGTCCGTCCCGCCGGGCGCCGGCGGTTCGTCGTCCTTCCCGTCGACGTTCGCCTCCTCTCTCGGCGCACCCGCGCAGCAGTCCTTCGATCAGTTCCCGGGTCAGTCCGCCGCCGGCGCGTTCTCCGCCGGGTCGGGGGCGTTCGCGACCGGTTCCGGTTCGGGTCAGTCCGCCGCCGGCGCGTTCTCCGCCGGGTCGGGGGCGTTCGCGACCGGTTCCGGTTCCGGTCCGGGCCGGGCCGCCGCGGGCGGCGGGCCGGGTCAGTCCGGGCTGGACGCCGCCGTGCCGGGCTGGGCGGCCGCTGACGGCCGCCTCGGCTGGTCCACGGGCGACACCACACCCGCCTGGGCCGGGCCCAGCGAGAACCCGCCGACCCTCGCGGCCGCCGGGGAGAACCCGCCGAGCTGGGCGGCCACGGGTGACGACGCGCCGAACCGGGCAGGGACCGGCGGGGTGCCCAGCTGGTCGGCGGCCAGCGGCGGCGTGCCGAACGTGCCGTCCGCCGGCTCGCTCGCCGCGACCGGCTCCGGCCGGCACGCCGCATCCGGTACCGCCACCACTCCGGTCCCGCAGATCGAAGGCCCGGGTGGCCTGGCGACCGATCCGCTGAACCGGTCGGCCGGGCCGGCCGGTCCGGTGAGCCCCGCGCCCGGCGTCGGCAACGACCACGCCATCGCCGAGACCACGGTGATCCCGGCCCTGGCCGCCGTGGTGAAAGCCAACTCGGGCGCCCTGGCCGGCCTCAACCCGGTCTCCGGGGCCCCGGACGCCGCGAACCCGCACCCGCCCATCCCGCCCGCCCCGACCGGCATCAGGTTCGTGGTCCCGGCCGGCTGGCCCACTCCGCCCTCCGGCTGGTACCCGCCCGACGGCTGGCGCCCCGACCCCGCCTGGCCCCCGGCGCCCGCCGACTGGCAGTTCTGGGTCCCCAGCTGGGACTGACCCACGTGCCGGGGCGGCGTACGGCGTACCCGGGAAGGTTTGGGGGAAAGATCAGCCTGGAGAGGAGCTTTCCTCCGGTTTGGGGGATTTTAGGAAGCTCAAAGGGGTTTTGGTGGCCGGATAGGTCGGATTAACCCGGCAAATCGCCACGCTGACACCCCTCTGCTTGCTGGAATGTTCCAATGCGGTGGGATGATGCTGACGGGCTGACCGGACGGCCGGACGCGCGTGTCCGGGGAGTGCTCGAGTCCTGGCGTGCCGGTCTGCTGGACCTCACCGCCGCCAACCCGCTGATCCATGTGGATCCGGAGTCGCCGGGCGTGGTCGCGATCGACAGCCCGTCGCCGCGCAGTGTCCTGGAAGCGTTGCAGCAGGGGCGTGAATGCGGCTTCCTCGGCGCCGAGGAGCAGGCGGAGGGCCCGCGGCCGCGGGCGGCGAGCGCGTTCCAGACGGCGATGGCCGATGCCGACATGGACACCACGCTGCGGGCGTTGCGGCGGATCGACCACCGCGATCAGCTGGAGTACGGGCTGTCCACCCTCTACCTGGCGCTGGGAACTCTGCACTGGCACGACGACCTGCGGGAGTACGCCAGCCCGATCCTGCTGCTGCCGGTCGACCTGGTCGACTCGGATCCGCTCGACTACCCGCGGCTGCGTGCCCGGGCCGAGGACCCGATGGTCAACCCGGCCCTCTCGGTGACCCTGCGCCGGCACGGTGTCGAGCTGCCCGGCGTGGAGAGCCTGACCGGACTGGACGTCACGGTCTTCTGGGCCCGGCTGGACGCCGCGATCAGCGAGCACCCGGAGTGGCGGACCGACGAGGCGATCGTGCTGTCCCGGTTCACCGTGCACCGCGAGGTGGTCTACCACGACCTGGTCGACAACGAGCGGCAGATCCTCGCGCATCCGGTCGTGCGGGCCCTCGCCACCGAGGCGCGGTCACAGATCGACGCGTTCAAGTTCGAGCCGGTGACGCCCCGCCGGATCGACGACGTGGCGTCGCCCGACGACGTGCCGCTGGTCCTGGACGCGGACGCCGCCCAGCGGGCCTGCGTGTCAGCGGTGCTGGCGGGGCGCAGTTTCGTGATGCGAGGCGCGCCGGGCACCGGCAAGTCGCAGACCGTCGCCAACATGATCGCGGCGCTGATCCATGCCGGGAAACGGGTGCTGCTGGTCTCCGAGAAGGCCGCCTCCCTGGACGTGGTCAAGGACCGGCTGGCGCATGCGGGCCTCGACGACTACCTGCTCGAACTGCACGGTGACCGGATCGGCCGGGACCAGGTCGCGGCCACCCTGGCGGCGGCCCTCGACTTCATTCCGCTGCCCCCGCCGGGACTGTCCACCGACGAGCGGCAGGAGTTGCGCGAGCACCGGGAACGGCTGAACGCGTACGCCGAGGCGATGAACGAGGTACGCGAGCCGCTCGGCCACCGGCTGCACGACGTGCTCGGCATGTGCGCGCAGATGACCGACGTGCCGGCCGCGCCGGTGCCGCAGGTGCTGCCGATCCCGCTGACCACCCAGTCGCTGCAGCAGGTGCGCGACGCCGCCGACCGGCTCGGCCGTGCCTGGCGCCCGGCGCTGCGCGGCGACGACTTCCTGTGGCGCGACGTGATCGACCGCAACCGGCTCGACGCCCGCCTGCACCAGGCGCGGACGTCGCTGGAGAACCTGGTCGAGGCGTCCACCCAGGACCCGGTCGCGGCGGCGTTCCGGATCCGGCACCTGGCCGACGCGATCGCGCTGACCACGCTGATCGGGCATGCCGCCCGCCGCCCGGCCGAGGCCGCCGACGCGTGGCTGCTGCTGGACAGCCTGGAACCGGTGGCCCGCGCCGCCGAAGGGCTGCTGCGTCACCTCACGTCGCTGAACCAGGCCGAGGAGGCGGTCCGCGCCCGGGCCGGGGTCAGCTGGTCGGCGCTGCCGTCACCGGCCAAGCTGCCGATCGTGCCGAACCTGGCGCACCTGGACCCGCCTCCGGTGGAGATGCTGCCCCTGACCGCGGCCCAGTCCCGGGGGCTGGCCCGGCGGTTCGCCGAGGAGGCCGACCGGCTGGAACAGCACCAGCACAGCCTGGACCGGGTCACCGCCCGGCTCGGGCTGCCGAACGTGGTGGCGTTCTCCGACATCGGCCGGGTCGCCGCCATCGTGGACCTGCTGTCCCGGGGGGACAAACCGGAGGCGGCCTGGTTCGACGCCGCCGGGATGGCCGCCGCGCACACCGCCGCCCGGGTGCTGCAACGGGCCGTCGAGGTCGTCAAGATCGCCGAGGCGAAGGCGCGGGAGCACTTCAACGAGGCGGCGCTGGCCCATCCGGTGGACGAGCTGGCGGACCGGTTCGCCAACGTGCACAAGGGGGTCCGGAAACTGCGGGCGCCGTACCGGCGGGACCGGAAGGCGGCCGCCGAGATCGCCCGGCCGGACGTCAAGCGCAAGCAGGCGGTGGCGAACCTGGCCAGCGCCGCCGCGTGGAAGAAGGCGCTGAACGAGCTCGAGGAGGCCGAGCGTCGGCACGCCCGCGCCCTGGGCCGGCACTGGCAGCACCTGGACACCGACTTCGACGCCATCCGGCGGGCCCTCGGCACCGCCGACGAGGTGCTGCGGGTGACCCCGCCGGAGGCCCTGCCCGCGGTCATCGAACGGGCCAGCGCCGCCACCCCGAACAGCGCGATCATCCGGATCGTCACCGAGGCCCGCAAGGAGTTCGACAGGTGGACCGCCGCCCTGCGGCCGCCACCCGAGCCGGCGCCGCGCCCCCAACTGGCGGCCGGGCCGATCCACGACGCGGTCACCTGGCTGCGGGCCCACGTGGAGCCGCTCACGGCGGCGTCGGAACTGGTGCAGGCGTACAGCGCGGCGGGCGGGCGGGACTTCACGCTCGCCGAGTCGGCGGCCATCGGGCTGCTGCGGGAGAGCGCCGCCGACGCCGCGGCGGCCCTGTCGGCCAACAACGCCGAATACGCCAAGGTGCTCGGGGACGCGTACCGGGGCACCCAGACCGACGTGGAGGCGCTGGCCACCGCGATGGCGTGGACCTCCGAGGCCCGGCGCATCCGGGTCGGGGTGGACACCGCGCTCACCGCCGGCCAGGTCCAGGCGCTGCGCACGGCCCGGCCCACCGACGTCCTGCCGACCCGGGTCGCCGAATGGCAGGCCGCCCGCGACTGGATCCTGCGCGCGTTCGCGCCGCGCCGGCACGCGGCGCTCACCACCGCGCTGGACGACTACGGCCACGCCCGGGAGCTGATCCAGGCGCTGCTCGACGACGGCGAGGGCCAGCAGGAGTGGTTCGAGTACCAGGAGGCCCGCGCCGTGCTCGCCGAGCACGGGCTGGGCGAGGTCGTGGACTTCTGCGCCGAGCATGATCTGGCCGTCGAGCAGATCCTGCCGGTGCTCGGCCGGTCGCTGTTCCGGTCCTGGGCGGACACCGTGATCCGCGAGGACGCCCGGCTCGCCCCCCTCGACGCCGACGCCCGCGACCACCTGGTCGAGGAGTTCCGGGTCTGGGACGCCCGGCTGCAGCGCGCCTCGGCCGCCGACGTGATGAACGCCGTCGACGAGATGCAGCCGAGCGGCGCCGCCGCGGCCGAGGCCGCGATGCTCCGGGCGTCCGCCGCCCAGCAGGGCCGCCGGCTGCCGGTGCAGGAGCTGATCGGGGCGACCCGGCACGCCACCCTCGCGGTCAAGCCGTGCTTCCTGACCGTGCCCGCCGACGTCAGCCGGCTCGTCCCGGCCGATCTCACCTTCGACGTGGTGATCATCGACGAGGCGTCCCGGGTGCCGATCGCGGACGCGATCACCTGTGTCTACCGCGGCGCCTCGTTCGTGGTGGTTGGCGACGACCGGCAGCTCACCGCGCTGCCCACCCCCGGCGACGAGCGGTCCATCCTGGACCTGGCGATGAGCTGCGCCGCGTTCCCGGTGCTGGATCTGGGCACGCACTATCGCAGCCGGCACGAGTCGCTCATCGCGTTCGCCAACCACAGCTTCTACCAGGGGCAGCTCAACACGTTCCCGCCCGCCGGCCCGGCCGGGCCGGACACCGGCGTGCAGATGTTCCCCGCCGAACCGGGACACGGCGACGACGGCCTGGCGGCCATGGTCGCCGGCCGGGTCGCCCACCACTTCGTCACCCGGCCCGAACTCAGCCTCGGCGTCATCGCCGGGACGCCCGGCCTGGCCGCCCTGATCGAGATGGCGGTCGCCGACATGGTGGTGCCGCCGGACGACGACCGACTGCGCGGGTTCTTCGTCAAGGACGTCGAGACCGTGCAGGGCGACGAACGCGACGTGATCATCCTGGCCGTCGGCGCCGACCTGGGCGGATTCGACGGGCCGGACGGCTGGCGCCGGCTCAACGTGGCGTCCACCCGGGCCTGCCGCCGGATCGAGGTGGTCTCCTCGGTCCGGGCCCGTGACCTGCCGGACACCGAGGAACTGCGGCCGCTCGCCGGCTACCTCGACTACGCCACCCGCGGTGAGACGGCGCTGGGGCTGGAGGATCCGCGTCCCGAGGCGCAGACCCCGTTCGAGGACTCGGTCCGCGACACCATCCGGTCCTGGGGCTACCGGGTGCGTACCCGGGTGGGCACCGGCGCCTTCCGGATCGACCTGGCGGTGCGCCGGTCGCCGCGGCGCAACGCGCCGTTCGCGCTCGGCATCGAGTGCGACGGGACGACGTACGACTCGGCGCCCGCCGCCCGGGACCGGGACCGGCTGCGCGAGCAGGTGCTGCAGAGCCTCGGCTGGCGGCTGCACCGGATCTGGGGGACCGCCTGGTACCTGGACCGGGAACGGGAGGAACAGCGGCTGCGGGACGCGATCGAGGCGGCGCTCGCCCAGTTCCCGCCGGAGGAGCAGGTTCCGGAACTGGACGGCGGCGCCGTGCCGGCGGCGCCCGTGGAACAGCCCGCGGTGACCGCGGAGGTGGCCGAGGAACGCGAGCCGGTGACGATCGTCGAGACCTTCGAGGGGTACGCGGCCGCGGAGCCCGCCATCGAAGAGGAGTCCTCGCCCGCCTTCGCCGCGGCCGTCATCGCCGACATCATGGACGTCGCCGAACCCGAGTACGCCCCGGTGGAGGCCGCCGCCGAGGAGGAGTACGTCCCGGTGGAGGCCGCCGCCGAGGAGGAGTACGTCCCGGTGGACGCGATCGCCGACCTCGAGGAGGAGGCCGCTGAGGCGATCGCGCTCGACGACGACCTGCTCGAGGAGGAGGCGCACCTGCTCGAGGAGGAGATCGCGGCCGAGGAGACGGACGCCTACCTCGCCGGCGCCGGGGACTTCGAGCAGCACACCGCCGAGAAGTGGCCGGGCGTGCCGCAGGAGTGGGCCGAGGAGTATCGGACGCCGGAGCCCGAGGTGGCGGAGCCGCACGTTCGCCCGGCCCTGTTCGAGCGGGTCGGCCGCAACAACCTGCTCGCCGACCTCGACGACGAGGAGCCGCGGGTGCGGCCGGCTACGTTCGAGCGGATCACCCGCAACGAACTGCTGGAGGAGTACGACGAGGACGATTCCCGGGTGCGGCCGGCGGTCTTCGAGCGGATCACCCGTACCGAGACGACCACCGAGATCACCGAGGAGCCGCGGGTGACCCGGGCGGTGTTCGAGCGGGTCACCCGGGAGACGACCGAGATCGTCGAGGAGCCGCGGGTGGCTCCGGCGGCCTTCGAACGGGTGAGCCGTTCGGTGGAGGGGCTGCCGACCGCCGACCCGGTGTTCGTCGCCCCGGTCGCCCCCGTCACGCCGCCGGTCGTGGCGGTCGCTCCGGTCGCTCCGGTCGCCCCCGTCGTGCCGGTCGCCGCTGTCGTGCCGGTCGTGGTGGCGGAGCCGTCGCCCGCGGCCGCCGTCGAGGAGGTTCCCGAGACGCCGGCCCGCAAGAGCGTCAAGGCTTCCGCCGGTACGCCCGGCGCCGCCGGTAGGAAGAGCACGGCCCGGAAGAAGACCCCGGCGGCGGCGCACCACGGGCCGCAGGAGTGGGCTCACCCGTACCGGAAAGCGAAGTTGCCCGCCCTGCCCCACGGCGCCACCGTGACCGATCCGGAGAGCCGCACCAAGATCGCGGAGGCGATCCGGCGGATCGCCGCGAGCGAGGGCCCGGTGCACATCAGCCTCGTCCTGCAGCGGATGCGCGAGGAGTGGGCGCTCGCCCGGATCACCAGGCAGGCCCGTGCCGTGATCGACGCCGAGATCGAGGCGCAGGTCAAGAAACACCGGGTGACCTGGGCGGACGAGTTCCTCGGCGATCCCGGTCAGATCGTGCCGCCGGTCCGGCTGAAAGCCCCCGGGGTGGCCCGCAAGGCCGACCAGATCGCCGACACCGAACTGCGGGTGGCGATCGAGCACCTGGCCATGGACGCCGGCGCGATCGACGTGGACGGACTGCTCGCCGCCACCGGGAAGCTGTTCGGCTGGGCGGCCCGCCGGTCCACCGAACTGGACGGCAGGCTCACCGGGCTGATCGCCGACCTGGTCGCCGAGGGCCGGCTGACCCGGCGGGAGGACGGCCTGAGTGCCGCCCACGACCTGCCGGACCCGCTGTCGCTGCCGCGTCACTCCGCCGCGAAGGCGCCGGCGAAACGGGTCCGCGCCTGAGCCGGAAGGTCATTGTCGAGCTGGCCTCGCCGTCCCGGATAATCACGTCTTTCCAGGTCAAGGCCGGTATATAAACGGTTCATGAACGGCTCGGAAACGGGTGGGCGCGTCATCACGTAATTGCGATGGTGAATTACCGTGGTGGCGTGCCCGCGACGATTTCGGCATTGTTCCGGAACGAGACACCCGTACGGCTGCGGCTCTGGTCCGCCCTCACCGTGAGCGCCGCCGCCCTGCTGCTCGCCGCCCTCAGCCTGATCATGTCCAGCGTGCAGGGGCAGGTGCGGGTGATCGGCCGGGAGGCCGCCCCGCAGGCCGCCACCGCGTCCGACCTCTACTTCGCCCTCAGCGACCTGGACGCCCAGGTCACCCGGATCCTGCTGGCCGGCGACAGTGACGAGCTGGCCGGCAGCCGGGTCGACGCGCTCGGCGCCTACCGGGACCGGGGACACCAGGTCGACCGGGACCTGCACCAGTCGCTGAACGCGGGCGCCGCCGAGGTGGACCGGGTCATCGTCCTGCGGCTGATGGACGGGCTCGCCGTCTACCGGCAGCGGGTCGGGCAGGCCCTCGCCGCCGGCTCCGCCACCGACGCGCTCGGCTACTACACCCAGGCCGCCAACCTGCTGCACCAGCGGCTGCTGCCGGACGCGCGGGCGCTGCGGGACGCGGGCACCGCCCGGCTCGACGACGCGTACGTGCGCAAGGACGCGACCGCGTCCCTCGGAGTCACCCTCGCCGTGCTCCTCGGCGGCCTCCTGCTGGCGCTGCTCATCGGCCTGCAGATCTGGCTGGCCCGCCGGTTCCGCCGCACCTGGAACCCGGCGCTGATCGTCGCGACAGTCATCGGCGCGGTGCTCCCGGCCGCCGCGATCCTGGTGCTGAACGTGCAGTCGAGCCATCTCTCCCACGGACTCGAGCGAGGACTCGGGCCCTACCTGGCGCTGTCCGAGATGCGGGCGCTCGGCTACGACGCCGCCGCCGACACCGGGCGGTACGTGATCAGCGCCAACCTCACCTACTACCGCGACGACTTCACCGGCAAATCCGCCTGCCTCACCGGCGACCCGGCCTGCACCACACCCCGGCTCGACGCCGACGGCTGGGCGCCCGACCTGTCGGGCGACCCGGTCACCGACGCGGCGTCGGCGCGGGGCGGGCTGCCCCGGCTCACCGGGGCGGACGTGCTGAGCCGGTGGGACGCGTACCGCACCGGCCACGAACGGATCCTCACGCTCGCCGCCGCCGGCCGGACCGAGGAGGCGGTCCAGCGGCTCACCGGGATCCGGCGCGGCGACGCGGCATTCGACTTCGCCTACTTCGACGCCTCGGTCAGCGCGGTCACCGACGAGCGGAAGGCCACCTTCGATCAGGACCTCGCCGCCGCCGAACGCACCCTGACCGGCTGGGTGCTCCTGCCGATCGTGCTGCTGGCCGCGGTCATCGCGCTCATCCCGCTGAGCGTCCGCAAACGCCTGGAGGAGTACCGATGACCACCGCCCCCGCCTCCCGGTTCCTCCCCTTCGCGGCAGCCGGAATCCTCGCGCTCACCGGATGCTCCGCCGCGCCCGCGCCGGCCACGCCGCCGATCTCCTGCGCCCGGGGCGCCGTGTCCGGGCAGGGCTCCTCGGCGCAGACCAACGCCGTCAACGCCTGGATCAAGGCGTATCAGATCGCCTGCCCGGACGCGTCCGTCGAGTACACCAGCTCCGGCTCCGGGGCCGGCGTCCGCGCCTTCCTGGCCGGCGACGGCGACTTCGCCGGCACCGACACCCCGCTCAGCACCGCCGACCAGCAGCGGGCCGACGCGCGCTGCGGCACCGGCCGGGCCGTCCACCTGCCGCTGGTCACCGGGCCGATCGCGCTCGCCTACAACGTCGCCGGCATCGACGGCCTGCGGCTGACGCCGCGGACCATCGCCAGGATCTTCAGCGGTCAGGTCACGGTCTGGAACGACCCGGCGATCGCCGCCGACAACGAGGGTACGGCGTTGCCCGCCACCAGGATCCGGATCGTGCACCGGTCCGACGGGTCCGGGACCACCGCCAACTTCCTCGCCTTCCTCACCGGCACCGACTCCGGATGGGCGCACGGCGACGGCAGCACCTGGCCCCTGCCCGGCGGACTCGGCCAGCGCGGCAGCCACCGGGTCGTCGCCGCGATCGGCCGGACGGACGGGGCCATCGGCTACGTCGAGGCGTCGTACGCCCGGGTCACCGACCTGCCGGCCGTCGCCGTCGGAACCGCCGGCGGCGACTTCGTCACCCCCACCGACGACGCGGCCGGCCTCACCGTCGCCGCCGCCCAGGTGTCCGGAACCGGCGGCGACCTGCGCCTGCGGATCGACCCGGCCACGACGACCGGCCGCGGCTACCCGATCGTCTCGGTCACGTACCAGGTGGTGTGCCGCGGATCCGTGCCGGAGGCGGCCCGGAGCTTCCTCGCCTACGCCGCGAGCGACCGCGGCCAGGAGGCCGCCCAGCGGGCCGGGTTCGCCCCACTGCCCGCGGCGTTGCGCTCGCAGGTCGCCCAGGCCATCGCAGGCCTCCGCTGACGGCCCTGCCCGGATCTCCTCGCTGACACCGCTCACCGTCACCGGCATGCCGGCCCCGGCACCACCCGCCATGAACCGCTCACCGCATGTCACCCACACACCTCGTCCCGGCCGATCCACCCCACAGGCCACCACCGCACTCCGCCGCGGTGCCCAGCGTGGCGACTCGCGGCCGAATCCACGCCGTTGGTCACCACGCGTTCGCCGGGGTGTGCTGCGTGGTGACCTGTGGCTGGATTCGCGCCGTTGGTCACCACGCGTTCGTCGGGGTGCGCTGCGTGGTGACCTGTGGCCGGATTCGCGCCGTAGTTCACCACGCGCTTTGCCGCGGGCGATCGGCCGGGGGAGAGTCGAGGGACCGCCCGGTCAGCGGTGGATTCGGCGGTCCGTTCCTCTACAGCGAAGCTGTGCGCTCATGCCCTTCCCGTGCCCGGCGACCCGGCTCGCCTCGGTGGAGGCGCCACGACAGGCTCACCAGATTCCGCCGCGGAAAAGGGCGATCCCGGGTGACCGGCCAAGGGGGAAGTCGGTCACCCGGGATCTTCGGGCGGGGTGGAGGGTCTTACTTGCGCGGCGCGTTGCCGTAGTAGGCGCCCGGGCCGTGCTTGCGCTTGAAGTGACGTTCCTGCAGGTGCGCCGGCGTGCTCGCGCCGGGGTTGAGCGCGAGCGTCTTGAGCGCCATCTCGGCGACGGCCTCCAGGATGATGCCGTGCTCGACCGACTTCAGCGGGGTGGCGCCCCAGGTGAACGGGCCGTGGTTGGCGACCAGGGCGGCGGGCATCCCGGCGGCCGCCTCGTCGTCACCGATACGCTCGACGATGACGCGGCCGGTGTTCAGCTCGTAGTCGGTCGCGCACTCCTCAGGGGTGAGGGTGCGGGTCACCGGCACCGGGCCGTCGAACGTGTCCGCATGCGTGGTGCCGAGAACCGGAACATCCCGGTTGGCCTGGGCGAACGCGACCGCATGGGTCGAGTGCGTGTGGGTGACCCCGCCGATCGACGGCCAGGCCAGGTAGAACGCGCGGTGGCTCTCACTGTCCACCGACGGCCGCAGATCCCCGTCGAGGACCTTGCCGGTCTCCAGGTCGACGGGAACGAGGTGATCCTCGGTCAGGTCGTCATACGCGACGCCGGACGGCTTGATCACGTAGAGCCCGGCCTCCCGGTCGACTCCACTGACGTTTCCCCAGGTCAGCTGGGCGAGCCCAGCCTTGGGGATCATCTGGTTGGCCAGCAGCACGGCCCGGCGCAGGGCCGTCGAACCGTAAGTCACGTCGTCTTCTCCTCGACCCGCAGGATGTTAGCGCTAACCATAGCGGAGCCCCTATGCCCCGACACAAGGCCGTAACGCCTGGACGTGATCAGTAGACGGCGACGGGGCGGTCCGTCAGCGGGAACCGTGCGATTGTCAGCCGCCGGTGGCAGTTCCCTGCGGCCCGGGAGTTGCGCCGCCGCGACCTGCGGCCCGGACGTCCGCCGTGGGTCGGGAATCCGGGCGGACGTGGTAGCAGGAGTCGGAGTGGATACGCCACGGAGGTCGGAGCGAATCGTCAGCGTGGTGTACTGGCCGGGCATCGCCGTGTGCGGGGCGACTGCGCCGGTTCCCGGAGCCGTGTGTCATCCCAGGCCGGGTGCCGTGCGCCACCCCGAGGCCGGCGCGGTGTGCCCCCGAGGCCGGCGATGCGGCGTGATCCCCGGTGGAGCCGCCGGGTCTCGTGATCGGTGGCATCCCGTGCGAGCGGTGCCGTTCGGCGCTGTTCCGTTTCATCCGCCGTGTTGTTAACGTCTCATGGCGTCCGGCCAAACCAGCATGTAGTACCAGCACATCCATGTAATGGTTCGCCATCGCTGCCCGGCGGAACATCACTGCTACTGATAAATGGTCCGAACGTCGCCGGGTGCGAATCGCGGCAGCCCGGCTGATAGGACCGGCAGGATCTCTAGGGAATCGCCGGGCGATGCGCCTCTTGTGAAGCTGAGGGGAAACGGTATTCCGGGATGAGAATCGTTCGACAACGATTTCGTCGACGACATGTTCGTTCAACGGCAGGTGGCGGTCGTCCGGCGCGGAACTCCGACCGGTGTTGCGGAGGAGTTCGTCCGGACGACCGCCGTCGTGCATTGACGCCGTGATGCGAGATCACTCTGGTGGAGTCACCGATGGACCTCGTGCCTAGACGGCGGTGCTGCCGATCGTGCCGCGGGAGGACGGCGCGGCGTTGTACAGTTCCAGCCGGTAGAGCGAGTAGAGCCCGCCGACGTAGGACGTGATGCAGGAGGAGACGCTACCCGTCTTGACCACCACGCCGTTGGCCTGGTCACGGATCCGGAATCGCGCGCCGATCGTGCCGTTCCCGGCGCAGACGTTGTAATAGATCCGGTGGCTCGAGTAATTTGCGTTGATGTAGAAGGTGTTGCAGCTGCTACCGTTTCCGGTATTGCAGCTGTCGGTGACCGCGAGGGCGGGCGAGCTGATGGCCAATGTGGCAGTTGCGCCCACCACTGCCGCGACTGCTACACCTTTTTTACGCGCGGAAGAAGCCACGAATATCCCCGTTCGTTTGATGGATATCGGTTTCTGCGGGTGACTCTAGCAAGGGTCGGGCCATGCGTCGCCCCTTCTTTCCTCGTTTTGATAAGCGGGCGCTTTCATGCAGGCCAGCGCATGATCGTCTATGTGATGTGTCTCAATATGCGGGAAGTTACCGGGCTACTGTGAACGCTAACGCCGCGTCGCGCAGTGGAGTCCGGGAGGGGTGAGCGGCCGCGGGCCGGTGCGGCGGTCCCCGGAGCGACCGGTGAACCCGTCGAGGATCGGGACTCGGCCCTCGGGCTCGGCGCCGTCGGCCGCATCCGGGTCGGCTCTGCGGCGCTCACCCCGTGTGGTTCCCTTCGTCGGGCCCATTCTCAGTGCCCCTCGCCTTTCCGGGTGAAGACCCCGTGTCGCGCTCCGTCCCACTGTCGTTCCGCTCCGCCCCGCTGCCGGCGCAGGCTGGTCCTACCGGCGGACGCCGCGCATCCCGCCGCCGGACCTCGCCTCTCACACTGTCGGTCCTGCTTCGGCTTTCTGCCGAAAGAACCCCATCCCGTTATCGGCATGACCAGGGGATGGGCGATGGTGGTGGGGTGCGGCCGTTGGTCGGTTCGGCCGTCGGGCGGGCAGGTCCTGCCGTCAGCCGTGGTCCGGCTCTCCTGACGGTTCAGGCCCATGCCGTTACCCCTGGCCTTCGCCGCGGGACCCCTTCACCCGGGACCGTCCGCGCCGGCGGATCTTGCTCGGCTGGTTCTTGCTGCCGAATCGAAAGTCGGCCATCACCGCAGCTCGTGCCCTGATCGAAAATGTATGTCAACGGCGCCCAGCGGCCGACTCTCACGCGCGGCACGGGCGTCGCCGGGACAGGGAGGGCTGTCTCAGCCGGCGGAAGACACTCGTGCGAACCGGCTGGCATCTCCGGCTGGTCACCAGTGCTGTCTCGCCGGCTCCGAGGCGGCACCGGTGACCGGCAATGGAACCGGCTCCAGTCTTGCCCGCCCGTCGGCACGCAGCCCACATGGCGCAACGGGGGGACGGTGCGTGACGCGTACTGGAAGGATGGTTAAGAGGAAAGGCGTGGGCCGGAAGTAATCCGCGGGCTCGAGTCTCAGGTTCGGGTGTTGGTGGCGCGGGGAGGGGGCAGGCGCAGGGTGCGGGGGACACCGGTGATAGCGGTTCGCGGCTGTGGAACCCGAGCCTGTGGCGCGACAACTGTCCGCCAGGTGAAGGTGACCTCACTCAGGGTGATCGTCTGGCCGGCGGCGCAGAGGCCCGCTTGCCGATCGTCGGCGGACTCGGTCCGGCCGTAAACGATCATCAGGCTGGTTCCGGTGTCGTCGGTCTGCACAGCCCACACCTCGCCGTGGCCGCGAAGTCCGGTGCCACCGCAGGTCAGCAGTGATGCCCGGCCGCGCAAGGGGACGGCCATCTCGTGGCCGTCGGCATCGCGGATGTGCAGGGTTCCGGAGAGCCGCGGGGTTCTGCGGCGTGACCGCGACCAGCGGGCCGCTGTCGTCGAGGACCGTCGTGCGTCGTCGTTGAGCACCCCCTGGACTGTAGCGGTGTGAGGCCATTTCGCAACGCCCCGTCACTGATGCGGGTGATTTCGCGGTGGAACGACGCGTTGAAGGCGTTTCACGAACGCCGAAATACTGCGGCGCTCGGGTGGCGACCGCAGGAAGTGAAGCGGTCCGATCATGGACGGCGGCGGCGGGGTGGCCGGAGCGGCGAGGGGAGGGTGCTGTGCGGGGTGGAGAGCTGGCCGGTCGGGGGAGCGGCAGGCCGGCTGGCAGGTGGTGGAGTGTGACGGCCCGCACATGGGGCCGCCCCCGGACCGGGGTGCTGGCGCCGGTCCAGGGGCGGGGTCTGTGCGATGGGAGCGTGGCTTCGTGTGGTCGTCGACGGCGCGGTGGGGCGGCGCTGGGCCGGGGTGGTCGGGGATGCGGCGGGGTGGCGCCGGGCCGGGGTGGTCGGGGATGCGGCGGGGCGGCGCTGGGCCGGGGTGGTCAGGGACGTGGTGGGGCGGCGCTGACCCGTGGCGTCATTCGGGGCGCCACCACCACGTCCTCGGGTGGGGCGTCGCCGTCGGGGACGGCCATGTGGCGCAGCAGCAGGGACAGGGCGCGCCGGCCGAGTTCGGCGAAGTCCTGGTGGACGGTGGTGAGCGGGGGCAGGAAGTAGCCGGAGTCGGGCATGTCGTCGAAGCCGGCGACGCTCACGTCGTCGGGGACGCGGCGGCCGGATTCGTGCATGGCGCGGAGTACGCCGAGGGCGATCCGGTCGTTGGCGCAGAACACCGCGGTCACTGTCGGGTCTTCGGCGAGGCGGCGGCCTTGTTCGTAGCCGGCGGCGGCGTCCCACCAGCCGGCGGTGACGGGTGGGACGACGGCGCCGGCGGCGTACAGGGTGCG
Source organism: Actinoplanes utahensis (assembly GCF_016862455.1). Lineage (GTDB taxonomy): Bacteria > Actinomycetota > Actinomycetes > Mycobacteriales > Micromonosporaceae > Actinoplanes > Actinoplanes utahensis. The sequence continues at coordinate 35,670 of NZ_BOMZ01000088.1, read as the reverse complement.
GCGCCAGCCGTCGACGCGGGCTTGTGCCTCGGGCCAGTCGAGCGGGCCGGCGACGTGGTGCACGGTGGCGTGCCCGAGGTCGAGCAGGTGCTGGGTGACGAGGCCGGCTCCGGCGGAGTTGTCGACCCGTACGGTCGGGAAGCCGGCTTGTTTGTCGCCGCCGACCGCGACGCAGGGGATGCCCGCGGGGGCGTGAGTCAGCGCTGTGGTGACGGCGGGTTTCGGGGCGATCGCGATGATCCCGTCGACGCCGTGCTGGACGAGCCGGTCGACGGCTTCCAGGACGGGCTGGTGTGACAGGTCGCGGACGGTGGCGACGCTGACCAGGTATCCGGCGGCGCGGGCGGCGCTTTCGATGCCGTAGAGCATCGATTCGGGGCCGAACAACGTGGTCTCGAAGCCGACGATGCCGAGGGTGTGCGACTCCCGGGTGGCGAGGGTGCGCGCTGCCAGGTTGCGCCGGTAGTTGAGCGATCGCATGGCGGCCAGGACGCGTTCCCGGGTCTCGGCGCGCACGTTGGGATGCTCGTTGATCACCCGGGACACCGTCTGGTGCGAGACGCCGGCCAGCTTGGCCACGTCGCGCATGACGCTGCCGCGCTCCTTGCCGGTTCGCGCCCGGGGCGCGGGTACGTGCAGGTCAGTAGCGGTTTCGGGTTGCCCCGCCGCCTCATCAGATGTCGGCATTGGATGATTCCTAGTTGCTTCCGGTCGATCACCGCGTGTGAGATGAGGGCTATTGCAACAGATCCGAAACAGCGATCCAAGTCTCTTGACGAGCGCGATGAGAACGGTAACACTCTCGAAACGACAACCTGTGACGGCGGTCGCAGTGAGACGCCGATCTCTGCGGTTTCGGCTGGTAGCCGTAGTCGCTGCTTATTTGTGAACGGTAACAGTTCTGGAGGTTTGCAGTGCGTAAGACCTTGTCTGTGGCGGTGTTCGGGGGCCTGCTGGCCGTGTCCGCGCTCGCCGGTTGTGGTTCCAGCGACGATTCCGCGAAGGGCGGCGACGGCGGCAGCGGCGACAAGATCGTCCTGGGCTTCTCGCAGGTCGGCGCGGAGAGTGGCTGGCGTACCGCCAACACCGAGTCGATCAAGGCGTCGGCCGACGCGGCCGGCATCACGCTGAAGTTCGCCAACGCGAACGGCAAGCAGGAGCAGCAGATCGCTGACATCCGCAGCTTCATCACCCAGGGCGTCGACGTGATCGCCTTCTCGCCGGTGGTCACCTCCGGCTGGGACGCGGTGCTCAAGGAGGCCAAGGACGCCGACATCCCGGTCGTCCTGACCGACCGCGCCGTCGACTCGCAGGACACCAGCCTCTACAAGTCCTTCATCGGCTCCGACTTCAAGCTCGAGGGCAAGAAGGCCGGCGAGTGGCTGCTCAAGCAGTACGAGGGCAAGAACGAGCCGGTCAACATCGTCGAGCTGCAGGGCACCACGGGCTCGGCCCCGGCCCTGGACCGCCAGTCGGGCTTCCAGGAGGCCATCAAGGCCAACCCCAACCTGAAGATCGTGAAGTCGCAGACCGGTGACTTCAAGCGCGCCGACGGCAAGACGGTCATGGAGGCCTTCCTGCAGTCCGAGAAGGACATCGACGTGCTCTACGCCCACAACGACGACATGGGCCTGGGCGCCATCGAGGCGATCAAGGCGGCCGGCAAGAAGCCCGGCACCGACATCAAGATCATCACCGTCGACGCGGTCAAGGACGGCATGACCGCGCTGGCCGCCGGCGAGATCAACTTCATCGTGGAGTGCTCGCCGCTCCTCGGCGACCAGCTGATGCAGACCGTCAAGAAGGTCAAGGCCGGCGAGTCGGTGGAGCAGCGCATCGTCACCGAGGAGACCACCTTCACCCAGGAGCAGGCCAAGGAAGCGCTCCCCACCCGCAAGTACTGATCGATCCGCTCGTAGGTCGCCCCGGCCGTGCCGGGGCGACCTACGGCGCGCGAAACGGAGCCACAATGGGCGAGCAGTCTCCGGTCCTCGAGATGACCGGGATCCGAAAAGTCTTCCCCGGCGTCGTCGCCCTCGACGGCGTCGATTTCCGTATGTTCCCGGGTGAGGTTCACGCCCTGATGGGTGAGAACGGCGCCGGAAAATCCACCCTGATCAAGACGCTGACCGGCGTCTACGAGATCGACGGTGGCGAGATCACGCTCGGCGGCAAGCCGGTGCGGATCTCCGGGCCGCTGCAGGCCCAGCAGGCCGGCATCAGCACGGTCTACCAAGAGGTCAACCTCTGCACCAACCTCTCCATCGCGGAGAACATCTTCATCGGCCGCGAGCCCCGTCGATTCGGCAAGATCCAGTGGGGCCGGATGCGGCGCCGGGCCGCGGAGCTGCTCGCCCGGCTCGACCTCGACCTCGACGTGTCCGCGCCGCTGAGCACCTACTCCCTGGCGATCCAGCAGATGGTCGCCATCGCCCGCGCGATCGACGTCGACGCCCGGGTGCTCATCCTCGACGAGCCCACCTCCAGCCTGGACACCGCCGAGGTGGAGCAGCTGTTCCGGGTCATGCGCCGGCTCAAGGAATCCGGCGTGGCGATCCTGTTCGTCTCGCACTTCCTGGACCAGATCTACGAGATCTCCGACCGGCTCACCATTCTGCGCAACGGCCAGCTGATCAGCGAGCACCGCGTCGAGGAGCTGTCCCAGGTGCAGCTGGTCGAGAAGATGATCGGCAAGGAGCTCGCCGCGCTCGAGGACGTCGAGGACAAGGCGCAGAGCAACCGGGAGCGGGCGGCCGGGGCCAAACCGCTCCTGGAGGCCGAGGGGCTGGGCCGGACCGGCGCGATCGCCCCGTACAACCTGACCATCCACGAGGGTGAGGTGGTGGGCCTGGCCGGTCTGCTCGGGTCCGGCCGTACCGAATTGGCCCGTCTGCTCTTCGGCGCCGACAAGGCGGACCAGGGCGAGGTACGCGTCGACGGTAAGAAGGTCAGCCTGCGCGACCCGCAGGCGGCCATGAAGCACCGGATCGCCTTCTCGTCGGAGAACCGGCGCACCGAGGGCATCATCGGCGACCTCAGCGTCCGGGAGAACATCATCCTGGCGTTGCAGGCCAGCCGCGGGTGGGCCCGACCCATCCCGCGCAAGAAGCAGGACGAGATCGTCGACAAGTACATCAAGGCGTTGCAGATCCGGCCGGCCGATCCGGAGCGCCCGGTGCGCAACCTCAGCGGCGGCAACCAGCAGAAGGTCCTGCTGGCCCGGTGGCTGATCACCGAACCCCGCCTGCTGATCATCGACGAGCCGACCCGCGGCATCGACGTCGGCGCCAAGGCCGAGATCCAGAAGCTGGTGGCCGAGCTGTCCACCGGCGGTATGGCGGTGCTCTTCGTCAGCGCCGAGCTGGAGGAGGTGCTGCGGCTCAGTCACAAGATCGCGGTGCTGCGTGACCGGCGCCTGGTCGAGGAGCTGGAGAACAGCGCGGACGTCGACGCCGACCGCATCATGCAGACCATCGCCAGCGGAGCAAGCTCATGAGCATCGTCAAGAAGCGGCTGTTCTGGCCGTCGTTGATCCTGGTAGTGATGCTGGGCATCAACGTCTTCACCTCCAACCAGTTCCTCACGATCCAGGACGGCCACCTCTTCGGCACCCTGATCGACATCCTGCGCGGCAGCGCGCCGCTCGTCCTGGTGTCGGTCGGCATGACGCTCGTCATCGCCACCGGCGGCATCGACCTGTCGGTGGGCGCCGTCATGGCGATCTCCGGCGCCGTCGCGTGTCTGCTGATCCAGGACCTCGGCAACCAGAACAGCGTCGCCTCGGTGCTGCTGATCATCGGGATCGCGATCGCCGTCGCGCTGGTGCTCGGGCTGTGGAACGGCACGCTGGTCGCGGTCGTCGGTATTCAGCCGATCATCGCGACGCTGATCCTGATGGTGGCCGGCCGTGGCCTGGCGCAGCTGGTCACCGACGGCCAGATCATCAACGTGCAGTCCGGGCCGTACTCGACCCTCGCCTCGGGTTTCTTCCTGTCTCTGCCGGTGGCGTTCCTGATCGCCGTGGCGGCTGTCGTGCTGACCATCCTGCTGACCCGGCGCACCGCGCTGGGCCTGCTGCTGGAGTCGGTCGGCGGCAGCCCGACGGCGAGCCGGCTGGCCGGTATCAGCGCCCGCCGGATCACCGTCATGGTCTACGTGGTGGCGGGTGGGTTCGCCGGTCTGGCGGGCCTGATCTACAGCGCCGACATCAAGAGCGCGGACAGCATCTCCGCCGGTAACCTCATCGAGCTCGACGCCATCCTGGCCGTGGTCATCGGTGGCACGGCGCTGATCGGCGGCCGGTTCTCGATCATCGGCACCGTGCTCGGCGCGGTCATCATCCAGACGCTGCGGATCACCGTGGTCGCCCTCGACATCCCGGACAAGGCGAACCTGCTGTTCAAGGCCGTCGTGGTGGTGGCGCTCTGCCTGTCCCAGTCCCCGGAGTTCCGGGCCAAGGTCTTCGGGCGCTTCAAGCGCCGTCCCGCCGTTGAGAAGGTTGCAGCATGACCACCATGCAGACGAGCCCCGTTGTGAAGGGCGACGGTCCGCAGCTCAACAAGCGGCACCGGAGCTTCAGGCCGAACACCAAGCACGTCCCGATCCTGGCCACCCTCGGCCTGCTCGTGGCGATGTACGTCAGTGGCCTGGCGAACTACCCCAGGTTCGACAACCCGATGGTCGTCGTCAACCTGTTCCGTGACAACGCGGTGCTGCTGGTGGTCGCGGTCGGCATGACCTTCGTGATCCTCACCGGCGGCATCGACCTGTCGGTCGGCGCGGTCATCTCGCTGACCACCGTGCTGACCGCGACGCTGCTCAAGGCCGACTGGCCGCCGCTCGTGGTGCTGCCGGCGGTGCTGGTGCTGGGCGCGCTGATCGGCGCCGGCCAGGGCGCGGTGATCCACTACTTCAAGGTGGAGCCGTTCATCGCCACGTTGGCGGGCCTCTTCCTCGCCCGCGGCCTGGCGCTGTTCATCAACGAGGACTCCATCCCGATCCGCAACGACATGTGGCGGGAGCTGTCGGACTTCCGGATCCCGCTGGCCGACGGCGTCAGCACCAAGCCGATCGCCATCGTCGCGCTGCTCACGCTGCTCATCGCCGCCGTCGTGCTGGCGTGGACCCGGTTCGGCCGTAACGTCTACGCGATCGGCGGCAACGCCGACTCGGCGCTGCTGATGGGCCTCCCGGTGGGCCGCACCAAGATCGCCGTCTACACGCTGAGCGGATTCTGCGCGGCGCTCGGCGGCGTGCTGTTCAGCATCAACTCCACCTCCGGCTGGGCCGGTCAGGGCAACGGCATCGAACTGGACGCGATCGCCGCGTGTGTCATCGGCGGCGTGCTGCTCACCGGCGGCTCCGGTTTCGTCTGGGGCACGCTGCTCGGCGTCCTGGTCACCGGCCTGATCCGGACGCTCATCAACTTCCAGGGCGACCTGAACGTGGCCTGGAGTCAGATCATCGTCGGTGTGCTCCTGTTCAGCTTCATCGTGATGCAGCGACTCGTCACGAGAAAAGCGAGATAGCCGCATGACCACAGAAAAGTACGAGAAGGGCGACCGCACATGAGCAACGGGGAAATCTGGTTCCTGACCGGCAGTCAGGGACTCTACGGACCGGAGACCCTGGAGCAGGTCGCCTCGCAGTCCCGGGAGATCGCGATCCAGCTGGACACCCAGCTCGACGCGGACGTGATCTGGCAGCCGGTGCTGACCAGCGCCGAGCAGATCCTGGAGATCTGCCGCCGGGCCTCGTCGACGCCGGGCGTGCTCGGCGTCGTCACCTGGATGCACACGTTCTCGCCGGCCAAGATGTGGATCGCCGGCCTGGACGCGCTGCGGGCCCCGCTGCTGCACCTGCACACCCAGCACAACGTCGAGCTGCCCTGGGGCGAGATCGACATGGACTTCATGAACCTCAACCAGGCCGCGCACGGCGACCGGGAGTTCGGGTTCATCGAGACGCGGCTGGGCGTGCCCCGCAAGACCGTGGCCGGGCACGTCAGCAACCCGGCCGTGGTGGCCCGGATCGCCACCTGGGTGAAGGCGGCCCGCGGCTACTCCGCGATGCGCAACCTCAAGCTGGCGCGTTTCGGCGACAACATGCGGGACGTGGCGGTCACCGAGGGCGACAAGGTCGAGGCGCAGCTGCGGTTCGGCGTCTCGGTCAACACGTACGGGGTCAACGACCTGGTCGCCGTCGTCGACCAGCAGTCGGACGCGGACATCGACAAGCTGGTCGAGGAGTACCGGGACACCTACGAGGTGGCGCCCGAGCTGCTCGGCGAGCGGCTCGAGTCGCTGCGCTACGGCGCCCGGATCGAGCTGGGCCTGCGGCAGTTCCTCACCGAGGGCGGCTTCCGCGCGTTCACCTCGAACTTCGAGGACCTCGGCGGGCTGCGCCAGCTGCCCGGCCTGGCGGTGCAGCGGCTGATGGCCGACGGCTACGGCTTCGGCGGCGAGGGGGACTGGAAGACCTCGGTGCTGGTGCACACGCTCAAGGCGATGGCCCCGGGCGGCGGCACGTCCTTCATGGAGGACTACACGTACGACCTGACCCCGGGCAACGAGGTCATCCTCGGCGCCCACATGCTCGAGGTGTGCCCGTCGATCGCGGCGGAGAAGCCGAAGCTGGAGATCCACCCGCTCGGCATCGGCGGCCGGGAGGACCCGGTCCGCCTGGTCTTCGACGCCCGGCCGGGCAAGGCGGTCGTGCTCGGCCTGGCCGACCTGGGCGAGCGGTTCCGCCTGGTCGCCAACGAGATCGAGGTGGTCCCGCCGACCGCGCCGCTGCCGAAGCTGCCGGTCGCCCGGGCGGTCTGGAAGCCGGCCCCGTCGCTGTCCACGTCGGCCGAGTGCTGGCTGACCGCGGGCGGCCCGCACCACACCGTGCTGTCCTCGGCGGTGGGCGCCGAGGAACTGGCCGACCTGGCCGAGATGGTCGGCACCGAACTGCTGGTCATCGACGAGGCGACGACGACCCGTTCGTTCGCCAAGGAGGTGCGCTGGAACCAGGCGTACCACCGCCTGGCCCGCGGCTTCCGCTGAGTCGCGTGGATCACCCCGCCCGGATGGTGTGCCGGGCGGGGTGACCGGGCACTGTCCGCCGTATGCCGGGTTGGTTGGAGGCGGGCGGCTGGGGACTCCTCGCCGGTTCCGCGCTGCTGCTGGGCGCCGCGGTCGGCTTCTTCGTCCGCATTCCGCGCCGTGCCATCGCGTCGATCATGGCGTTCGGCGCCGGCGTGCTGCTCTCCGCCGTCGCCTTCGAGTTGGTCGGTGAGGCCTACGACCAGGCCGGCATGTCGTGGACCGCGTCCGGCGCGATCGCCGGCGCCCTGATCTATACCGGCTGCAACGTCCTGCTGGCCCGCCGCGGCGCCCGCAACCGCAAGCGTTCCGGCGGCGACGACCGCTCCGACGACGGCTCCGGCCTGGCCTTGGCCACCGGCGCCCTCCTCGACGGCATCCCCGAATCGATCGTCATCGGCACCAGCCTGCTGGCCGGTGGCGGCGTCAGCGTCGCCACGGTCGTCGCCGTCTTCGTCAGCAATGTCCCGGAGGGTCTCTCCAGCGCGGCCGGTCTGCGTGCCGCCGGCCGCGGCCGCGCCTACGTCTTCACCCTGTGGGGCGGCATCGCCGCTATCAGCGCGCTCTCCTCGATCGCCGGTTTCACGGTGCTCGCCTCCGCGCCGGCGGTCCTGCTCGGCTGGATCACCGCGCTGGCCGGCGGCGCCATCCTGACCATGGTCGCGGACACCATGATCCCGGAGGCGTTCGACGACGCGCACCTGCTGATCGGCCTGATCACGGTGGCGGGTTTCCTGCTCTCCTTCGCCCTGTCCCACGCGGGCTGAGAGCCGGGGCCTGATTTCGTACGGGCCACGAAAGGTCCCGTGCCCGTCCACGCGAGGCAGTCGGCCCGTTCGAGCCGATCCGCGGCCGCCGGGCTGAAGCGGCCCGGCACGGTCAATTCCGTATATCGTCGCGCATTCTATTTCGGTATCCGTCGTGAATCGCGCTTCAGTTAGCGTTAACCAAGGCTACGCAACACGCGGCCTGCTACGTCGGAGCACGGCACGAATCCCCAGGTCCGGGAATCCACACTGTCCGGGCTGTCGCCGAGCACCACGCAGGAGCCGGGCGGCACGACGCCGGCCCCGGCGACCGGCGCGACGGTGTCCGGGACCGGGTCGCCCGGCATCGCGGCCACCCGCTTGACCAGATATTCGCTGGCCCCGGCGGGTCGGGAGGCCGCCTCCGGGTGCCGGAGCAGGACCACGTCACCGCGGCCCGGCCGGCCGCCACGGACGGCGAGCAGGCGGTCGCCGCTGCGGTGGGTGGGCTCCATGCTGGCGCCGGTGACCTCGACGACGAGCAGCGCACGGCGCAGCGCCAGCACGCCGAGCAGAACCGGGGCCAGGGTGCCGATCAGGTAAAAGGCATAGCGCTTCATCAGTCGCGAGCGTGCAATAGAGAGCGCTAACATTCAAGTATTGACATCTGTAACAGCCCGGTTTACTTTGCGTTGACCGCGGGGGTGGTCCACGTTTCCACGGCTCGATGAAACCCCCACGCAAAACGAACAGGAACGGGGGTTCCATCGTGCTCGTTCTCGCCGTCGCCGTACTCACCGTCGCGAGTGTTCTGATCGTCTCCGTCGCGTCGAAGCTCCGGTCGGCCGAGGCGTACCGGCGTTTCCGCGACGGCGTCGCCGAGCTCGGCGCCGTCCCCGCCCGGTCGGCCGGCATCACGGCCGTCGCCGCGATCGCCGGCGAGACGGCCACGCTGGGCCTCGTCGCCGTCCCGGTCACCGCCGCCGCCGGGTTGCTCGCCGCCGGTGTGGTGTTCACCGTCTTCGCGGTGGTGCTGGCGCGGGCGGTCACCCGGGGCGCGGCGACCGGCTGCCACTGCTTCGGCGCCACCACCGAGACCGTCGCGGTGCGCCACGTCGTCCGGACCGGCTTCCTGGCACTGCTCGCCTTCGCCGGCGGCGCCGTCGGCGTGACCGCCCCGGCGCCGGACCCGTGGACCGCCGCACCCGCCACCGTCGCGGCCGTCGCCGTCGCCGCCCTGGTCGTCGCGACGGTCGTCTACCTCGACGAGATCGTCTGGCTGTTCGGACGCCCCACCCGCTGAGCCCCTTTCGGAAGAGGTCCCCTTCATGCTGCTGCTCACCGCGGCCGTCATCGCCCTGACCGTCTTCGTCCTGATCGACCTGCTGCTCAGCGCGGCGATCATCAGGCGGTTGCGGGACACCGAGGCCCGTCTCGACGAGATCACCCCGTCGGCCCGTCCCGGCCTGATGAACGGCACCGCCATGCCGGACTTCAGCGACGCCGCCGGAACGTTCACCCGCGCCGGCGTGACGGATGTCCCGTTGCTGCTCGCCTTCTTCGCCACCGGATGCCGGTACTGCCCGACCCAGGCCGAACAGCTCGCCCACCGCAAGGCCGAGATCGACGGGCACGGCATCCGGGTCGTCTCGGTGCTGACCGTGCTCGACGACGCGGCGCCCGACGACCTGACGCCGACCTTGGAGAAGTCCGGGGCGGTGGTGACCGAGCACGGGCCGGGCGGCCTGATGGCGACGTTCTCGGTGACCGGCACCCCGACCTTCCTGCTGTACGACCGCACCGGCACCCTGCTGGGCTCGGGCAACTCGATCCACGAGGTGATGGAGCGATGGATCCCGTGACCACCGGCGGCCTTCGGGTCGTCCGCGCGGCGGTCGCGCTCGGGGTCCGGGCCGCGCCCGGCACCCTCGCGCTCTCGGTGGTGATGACGTTCGCCGGCGGGGCCACCCCGGTGGGTCTGGCCTGGTCGACGAAGCTGCTGCTGGACGGCATCGCCGGGCACGACCCGGCCCGGCGCAACGCCGGCGTGGCCGGACTCGTCGTCCTCGGTGTGCTGACCGCCCTGCTGTCGCACGTGCGCCGCTACTGCGATCAGGAGCTGTCCCGCCGGGTCAAGGTGCGCACCCAGGTCGAGCTGTTCACCGCCGTGTCGGCGTACGAGGGGCTCGCGGAGATCGAGGACAGCGCGTTCCACGACCGGCTCCGCATCGCCCAGGACGCCAGCGGGTTCGCGCCGGTCCAGATCCTGTCGTCGCTGTTCACCTTCTCCTCGTCGGTGATCACGCTCGCCGGCTTCGGGTACACCCTGTGGCTGGCCGGGCCGTGGCTGGCCGGCCTGGTCCTGCTGTCGGCGTGCCCGACGCTGTGGGCGCAGATCCGGCTGGCCCGCCGGCACGGCGAGATGATCGTCCGGGCCAGCCCGTTCTGGCGGCGGCAGGCGTTCTATGCCGCGCTGCTGCTCGACCCGCGGGCGGCCAAGGAGATCCGGCTGTTCGGGCTGGCCACGCACCTGCGGACCCGGATGGCCCGGGAGATCCACGCGGGCCAGGCCGAGGAACGCGCCCAGGACGTCCGGACGCTGCGCGTCGACCTGGCGCTGTCGGCGATGACAAGCGTCCTCAGCGGGGTGGCGCTGGCCTGGATCGCGGGCCGGATCGCCGCCGGGTACGGCACCGCCGGCGATCTGGTGGTGCTGATCGCGGCGCTGGCCGCGGTGCAGTCGGCGCTCACCTCGGCGGTCCTCGACGTGGCCACGATGGGCGAGCTGATCACCACCTTCGGCCACTACCTCGACCTGACGGCGGCGGCCCGTCCCCGGCCGCGTCCGGTCACCGGGTTGCCGGCGCTGACCGGCCGGATCGAGTTCTCCGGCGTCTGGTTCCGGTACGCGCCCGGCCACGACTGGGCGCTGCGCGGGCTGGACCTGGTCGTCGAACGGGGGCAGGCGGTCGCGCTGGTCGGCGCGAACGGCGCCGGCAAGTCGACAATCGTCAAGCTGCTCTGCGGCTTCTACACCCCGACTCGGGGGCGGATCACCTGGGACGGCGTCGACCTCGCCGACATCGAACCGGCCGAGCTGCGCCGCCGGATCCGGGCCACCTTCCAGGACTTCATGACCTACGAGCTGTCCGCGGCCGACAACATCGCGGTCGGCGACATCGACGGGCGTCACGACCGGCCGGCCGTGGCGCGCGCCGCGGACTGGGCCGGTATCGGCGAGACCCTGGCCGGCCTGCCGAACGGGTACGACACGTTGCTCAGCCGCACCTTCAGCGACGGCGCCCGGGACGCCGAGCGCCGGCCCACACCGGGGGTGGTGCTGTCCGGCGGGCAGTGGCAGCGGCTCGCGCTCGCCCGCGCGGTCCTGCGCGCCTCCGCCGACCTGCTCATCCTCGACGAACCGTCGTCGGGGCTCGACGTCCGCGCGGAGCACGAGATCCACCGCCGGCTGGCGGAGTTGCGCGACGGGCGTACCTCTCTGCTGATCTCGCACCGTCTCAACACGGTCCGCGACGCCGACGTCATCGTGGTGCTGCGCGACGGCGTGGTCGCCGAACGCGGCGATCACGCCGCGCTGATGGCGGCCGGCGGGGTGTACGCGGAGCTGTTCCGGCTGCAGGCGGCCGGATTCGCCGAGGAGGCGGTGTCGTCATGAGCGTCGTGGTGGCGCTGCTCGGCCCGTTGCGGCTGACCGCGAACGGCCAGGAGGTGCGGCTGGGCGGCCAGGGACGCCGCACCGTGGTGGCGATGCTCGCGCTGCGGGCGGGCACGGTGGTCAGCGTGGACCGGTTGATCGACGGCCTGTGGGGTGAGGAGCCGCCGATGACCGCCGTCACCAAGCTGCAGGGCCACATCTGCGCGCTGCGGCGGGAGCTGGGGCAGCCGGCGATCCGTACCACGCCGCCCGGTTATCTGCTCTGCGACGGCCTGGTCAGCACCGACCTCGCCGAGTTCGAGCGCCTGGTAGGGGAGGGGAGCCGCGCGCCGGACCCGGCCGTCCGGGCGGCGGTGCTGGACCGGGCGCTGCGGTTGTGGCGCGGCCCCGCCTGCTCCGACGTGCGCAGCAGCCTGGTGGCCGCGGCCGCGGCCACCCTCGACGAGCGGCGGGCCCGGGTCCGGGAGAACCTCGCCGGGGTCCGGCTGGAGCTGGGCGACGTCGACGTGGCGCTCGACGACATGCACGCTCTGGTGCTGGAGCAGCCGTTCCGGGAGTACGCCTGGGAGATGATCATGCGCTGTCACATCGCGCGCCGGGACACCGCTGCCGCGCTCGCCACGTACCACCGGGTGTCCCGCCTGCTCGGCGCCGAGCTCGGCGCCGCACCCGGCCGGCAACTCCGGGCCCTGGCCGCCCGCCTGGAGATGCCGTTAGCGGCGCGTTAGCGCCGTCCGGCACCGTCGGGTGTTACCGAAGCGATGAGGAGGCCCACCATGACGACCCTGCTCAAGGCGGCCGGCGACCGGCTGCTCGGCGCGCTCGTGCCGAGCCGCCAGGCCGCGGCCTGTACCTACCCGGGCGACTGCACCTATGTGAAGCACGGTTGCTCCGGCGGCCGTTGTTACTACTACTACCAGTGGGGCCGGACCTGCTACGTCGGTGAGCAGGCGCCCTCCTGCTACAGCTACTTCCGGAAGTACTCGGGCTGCTGCTGAGCCCGGCGACGGGGGCCCCGCGCGCCGCGAGGGGTCCCCGCCGACGACCTCAGACCGCCTCGACGGTGATCCAGTCCAGGTCACCGGCGTAGTAGTCGCAACCCACCTTGACCTGGTCACAGTCCAGTTTGCCGCCGATGGACACCGGCCAGTCGTTGTCGATCGTCCCGGTCCAGCCGAGCCGGGCCGCCGCCTGCCGCCCGTCGATGCTGAGGAACACTCCCGCGCGCAGCCGCACGCAGCGGACCACGTGCCAGGCCCCGTCGTTGATCCGGTACGGCGCGATCAGCTCGATCGTCCCCCTGGACCCGCGGTACGTGCAGGTGGCCCGCCCGTTCGGCAGCTGCACCTTCCAGCTCCCGCCGGGCACGGTGGCCTGGCCCTTCTGGATGACGTTGCCGAACTTCCGGCTGGTCCGGAGCCGGACCGTCACGGCGAAGTCCCGCTCCGCCGGGTCGAGGTCCGGATGGTCGGCGACGACGACCAGATGGCCGGGCCGGGTGGGCGGAGTGTCCGGTTCCAGGCGGTCGAACCGGTACCCGACCGTGGGCCCGGCGGTCAGACCCGTGCCGACCTCCGGCCCGATCCGCCCGTGGTGACCGCGCCCGCCGGCGTCGGCCATCCAGGTGTCGCCGGGCGACTCGTCCATCGGCCAGACCGCCATCACGTGGTCCGCCGCCGCCCGCGCCGGGCCGGCCACAGCGGTGAGAAGGCAGGTCAGCGCGGTGGCGGCAGCCAGTGTGCGGGGTTTTCCCATGGCTCGTCCTCGAGTGTCGGAGGGGGAGAAGAATATAACCCTAATGTGCGATTTAAGAGGGTTCTCGGCGATCATGGAAAACTGCCCCGGACGAGCCTCGCCCCCAGCCCGTTCTGCTTGGTAGCATCCGCCGATCATGGCCGGCGCCGCGGTGTGCCCGGGCCCGCCGGACCCCTCCTGACGTAAGGATCGTGTCGAAGTGCTGCTCAACGGGACGAACGGCGAGACCTCGGAGCATGCGGTGATCGCTCCCAACCCCGGCCTGCCCAACCAGGCGCTTCAGGTGCTTGCCCTGGCCCAGCGCACCGCCGAGGAGCATGTCGCGAGCGCCCAGCACCACGCGGACAAGATCCGTACGGACGCGCTGGCCGCCGCCGAGCAGATCGCCCGGGACGCCCAGGCGCACGCCGGCAACGTGCGCCGCGAGGCCGACCGGGTGCTGGCCGAGGCCCGCGCCGCCGCCGAGCAGATCGGCCGGGACGCCCAGGCCCACGGTGAGGACGCCCGCCGTACCGCCGAGAAGATCGTCGCCGACGCCCGCGCCCGTGCCGAGACGATCAACGCGGACGCGGTGGCCGGCGCCGAGCAGCTGCGGCAGCAGGCCCAGCAGCGCTACGACGACGTGGTCGGCAGCCTGGGCGCCAAGCGGGAGTCGCTGCAGCAGCAGATCGAGGCCCTCGAGCAGTTCGACCGGGAGTACCGCGGCCGGCTCACCGCGTTCATGCAGAGCCAGCTGCGTGCCCTGTGGGTGGACGCGCCGCAGATGAACGAGTACGTCGAGGAGGAGCCGGTCGCCGAGGTCCTCGAGGCCGCCCCGGCCCCGTCCGCCCGGCACGCGCAGGCCGGCGGCGAGCAGGGCGACGAGGCCGAGGACGACGACGAGTAGTCAGGCTCCGTGGACCGGGGTGCCGTCGACGAACGTCATCGCCACCCCGGTCGCGGCGATCTCGGTGACCGGCTCGAGGAACGGGTCCCGGTCCAGCACCACCAGGTCGGCCCGGTTGCCGGGACGGATCGTGCCGGTGTCGTCGAGCCGGTTCACGTACGCCGAACCGGCCGTGTAGGCGGTCAGGGCCGTCACCAGGCCGAGCCGCTGCTCCGGCAGGAACGCCGGATGATCCTCCCGGTGGTGGATCCGGTTGACCGCGACGTGGATCGCCTGCATCGGGTCCGGCGTGCTGACCGGCCAGTCGCTGCCGGCGGCCAGGTGCGCCCCGGCCCGCCACAGGTCGCCGAACGGGTACTGCCGCCGGGCCAGCGCCGGGTCCAGGAACGGGATGGTCAGATCGTCCATCTGCGGTTCGTGCGCTGCCCAGTACGCCTGGAGGTTCGCCGTCGCCCCGAGCCGCCGGAACCGGGGCACGTCGTCCGGGTGCACCACCTGGAGATGCGCCAGGTGCGGCCGGGTGTCCCGGAACCCGTTGGCCGCCCGGGCCGCCGCCACCGCGTCCAGGCCGTCGCGGACCGCCCGGTCGCCGAGCGCGTGGAAGTGCACCTGGAACCCGTGCGCGTCCAGCTCGGTGACGTAGCCGGGCAGCGCCGCCGGGTCGATGAACGACAGCCCCCGGTTGGCGGTCGCGCAGCCGCACCCGTCCCGGTACGGCTCGGTCATCGCGGCCGTGAAGTTCTCCGCCACCCCGTCCAGCATCAGCTTGACGCTGTCGCAGCGCAGCCGTCCCAGGGTGAACCGCTCCCGCTTGGCGAGCAGTTCGGGGATCTGCTCGGCGCCGCGTTCCCGGTCCCACCAGAGCGCCCCGACCACCGTCGCGGTCAGCCAGCCCTCGGACGCCGCCGCGTGGTAGGCGTCGGCCACGTCCGGGTAGCCGTTGGACGCGCAGACCATGGCGTCCTGCCAGGCGGTGATCCCGTACGAGTGCAGCAGCGCCTGCGCCCGCCGCAGCCCGGCGATCCGGTCGGCCGTGGTCACCTCCGGCACCAGCGCGGCGACCAGCTCCATCGCGCCCTCCTGGAGGCCGCCGGCGGGGGAGCCGTCGGCGGCCCGGTCGATCCGGCCGTCGGACGGGTCCGGGGTGTCCGCGGTGATCCCGGCCAGTTCGCACGCGCGGCTGTTCACCCAGGCGCCGTGGTGGTCCCGGTTGATCAGGTAGACCGGCCGGTCCGGCACGGCCCGGTCCAGCAGCTCCTTCGCCGGCACCCCGCCGGGGAAGCTCTCCATCGACCACCCGCCGCCGACGATCCACTCGTGGGACGGGTTCGCGGCGGCGTAGGCGGCGACCCGGTCCAGATACTCCTCCGGGTCGGTGGTCCCGGTCAGGTCGCACTGGTTCAGCTCGACGCCGCCCATCACGGCGTGCACGTGCGCGTCCTGGAAACCGGGCAGCAGCAACCGCCCGGCCAGGTCGATCACCTCGGTGCCCGGGCCGGTCAGCTCGCGCAGGTCGTCGCCGACCGCGAGGATCCGGCCGCCGCGCACCGCGACCGAGGTCGCCGGGCCGCCGCCGGCCGTGAACACCGGCCCCCCGGTGAAGAGCAGGTCAGCGTGCGGACTGGACATCGGCGGCTCTCTTCCGGTGCGGGTCTGGCGACGGACTCATTCAACCGTGTTCGGATTGGCCGGCCGCACGGGGCGCAACTATGGTGGTCGGATGGCGTCGACCCTTGTCGATCTAGAGGATCGGTCGTACCGGAACGAGGGGTTCTGCGCCGCTCTGGAGCTGGCCGTCGCCGCCGGGCGGGAGCTGGGGCCGATCGACGGCGCCGCGGATCCCGGTCCCGCCGACCGGAGCCGGCGGGAGGCGATCCGGCGGCTGCGCGCCGGCGCGACGGCCAATCCCGGGCTGCTCGCACTGCTGGCCGAGGGCCGCTTCGCGGATCTGCCGGCGGCGGCGACCGTGGAGGATGCCGCGGTGCGCCGCGCGCTCGCCGTACCGGATCTGTTCTGTCTCGCCGCCCCGCCCGGCGCCGCCCACACTCTCGCCCTGCTGGAGATCGTCCGTGCGGCCGCGCAGCGGGGGGAACGGGTGCTGCTCGCCGCTCCGGTGGCGCCGCCGGTGGACGCGATCGTGGCCCGGCTGCCGGAGGGCGCCGCGGTCGTCCGCGCCGGGCACGACCCCGAGGGGCCGGGCGGCATCGTCACGGTGGCGGCCGGTGTCCAGCGGCGGGTCCTGGCCCGGTCGCAGGCCGCCGCCCGGTCGCTGGAGCCGTGGCTCGGCGAGCCGTCCCCGGCGATGGGCTGGCTGCGCCGGCTGACCACCGCGCTGACCGAGGCGGCCGAGGCCCGGGAGCGCGCCGGCCGGGCCGCGGCACACCGGGAGCTGACGGTGCGCGAGGCCCGCGGGCGGCTCGGCGCGGACGTGCGCGCGCGGGCCCGGGCCCGGGACGCGGCCGAGCGGGCGGCGGCCACGGCGGAGGGCGAGGTGGAGCGGCTCACCTCCGCGCTGCGCCGGGCCGAGGGTTCCCGGCTGCGCCGGTGGCGCGCGGACCGGCTGCGGCGCGAGCTGAGCGAGGCGGTCCGGCGCGCGGGGGCTGCCCGCGCGGCGTTCCTGCAGACCCGGGCGGGGTACGAGGAGAGCGCCCGCCGCCTCGACCGGGAGGTGGAGCAGGACGGCGTCGTCCGGGCCGCCGCCGACCGGGCCGCGTTCGCCGACGTCGCCGCCCTGCGCGCGCTGGAGTCCGCGGAGCGCTCCGCCCACCACCTGACCCGCCTGCTCTCCGGGGTGAGCGAGGCCCCGCCGTGGGACGCCGATCCGGCCGGTCTGTCCGCTCTCGCCGAGCACTGTCAGGCGATGGAGCCGGTGCTGCGCGGCCGGGCCGGGCTGCTGCGCGAGTGGCGCCAGCGGGCCGCCCGGCCGACCCGTCAGCTGCACGCCGAACTGTTGCGGTACGCCGACGTGGTCTCCACCTCGTGCCTGGACGCCGGCCGCCCGGAATACGGCGACCTGGACTTCGACCTGCTGGTGCTGGCCGACGCGGCCCGGGTGCCGGTGCCGGACGCGCTGGCGGCGCTGGTCCGGGCCCGCCGGGCGGTGCTGCTCGGCGAGACCGGCCGGCCGCCGCTGCGCGACCCCGCGGTGGTGCGCGCCTGGGTGGCCACCCGCTGCCCGTCCGGCGCCGACCCGGAGGAGCTGACCGGGCTGCTCACCGCCAGTGTGTTCGAGCGGATCGCGGTCCGTGCGCCGGAGGGGAACCGGGCGGAGGCGGGCCGGTGACCGAGGCCGCGCACCTGCCGATGCGGGAGGTGATCCGGCGAGCGGGGGCGCTGTCGGACGTGCGCCCGGTGCGGTTCGTGCCGCTGCTGCTGCCGATGTGGGCGGTGGAGGTGGTGGCCACGGTCCGGGAGGCGTCCTCCTACGACGTCTTCGACCGCTATCTGACCCGGGCGCTGGCCGAGGCCGGGCTGTCCGGGATCGGCGAGTTGGCGGCGTTCTTCGGGGTGGAGCCGGCGCTGGTGGAGCGGGCGGCGCGGTTCCTGGAGACGATCGGGCACGTGCGCCGGGAGTCCGGCGCGCTGGTGCTGACCGATCTGGGGCGCCGATCGAACGCGGACGGCCGGCGCTACGTGCTGTCCCCGGGCCGGCGGCTGACCCTGCGGTTCGACGGCGGCGTGGCGCGGCCGGTGCCGTACCCGCACACCACCCACTCGGGGTGGCTGCCCGCGCCCGCGCTGACCCTGCCGGACGGGACCGTCTTCACCGCGGTCGGTGAACCGTCGCCGCTGCCCGCCGGCGCCGTGGAGCAGCTGTTGAGCAGGGCGGATGTCGAGGAGTTCACGGGGCCCGCGGTGCCGGTGGAGGTGGCCGAGCCGGCGCCGCGGCCGGTGTGGCTGCCGGTCTATCTGGTCGAGTGCGAGGGCGATCCAGTGGTCTTCGGGTGGGCCGTGGACGGGCCCGATCCGTACCTTTTGCAGGTTTATCGTGATTGCGCTGGGGAACCGGAATCTCACCTTCCGCAGTGTGGGGACCACCACGGTCCCTGACGGACCAGGATGGTCCATAACGGTCTACGGTGGTCCGCATGCCCCGTCCCACCAAACAGCAGATCGACGACGAGATCCTCGAGGCCGCGGCGCATCTGTTCGCCCGGCACGGGTTCAAGGAGACCTCGATCCAGCGGATCGCGGACACGGTCGGCTATTCCAAGACCGGCCTGCTGCACCGCTTCCCGACCAAGGAGGCGCTGCAGTCCGCGGTGATCGACAGGTGCGTGGAGCAGATCCGCGACACCGGCTCCGGCGTGTCCGGCCTCCCGGCCGGCCCGGAGCGGGACAGGGCCGTGCTCACCGGCATGGCCACCCTCGCCGCCGGCCAGCCCGGCATGGTCGCCCTGCTGCTGTCCTCGCTGCTCAGCGAACCGGACAGTGAGATCGGCCAGGCCCTCCAGGTGATCGGCCAGGCGCTCGCCGAGGCGTTCGGCGACGACCTGCACACCGACACCCCCCGGGCTCTGCGGGTCACCGGGGCCCTCGGCGCCGTCGCCGTCGCGAGCATCGCCCTCTGCGACCGGCTCACCACCGCCGACGCTCCGGCCCGGCTCGCCGAGATCGGGTACGACGCGCTCGGCCACCCCATGTCCTGACGCCGTCGGCGTACCGAGAAGTGCAGTTCCCTGTAGTCGAAATATTGATAAAAGTCAGCTTTTACCGGAAAGAGAACCCCTCATGGCAACGCTGCTGCACCGGCTCGGGCTGGCGTCAGTACGGCACCGGTTACTCGTCACCATCGCCTGGCTGGTGGCCCTGATCGCCGTCGGTGTCGGCGCCGGCACCCTCGCCGGCACCACCGCCAACACCTTCAGCATCCCCGGCCAGGAGTCCACCACCGCGCTCTCCCTGATGAAGGAGAAGTTCGGCGATGCGTCGGCCGGCGCGACCGTCCAGGTGGTCCTCGAGGCCCCGGCCGGCCAGAAGATCACCGCCCCGGCGAACGCGGCGAAGGTCGCCCAGATCGTCGCCACGCTCGGCAAGCTGCCCGGCGCGGTCAGCGCCTCCAACCCGCTCGACCCGAAGGCGCCCTCGGTGTCCCGGGACCAGGTGGCCGCGTACAGCTCGATCAAATACCCGGTGCAGCCGTCCGAGGTCACCGACGAGCAGCGGGAGGCGATCACCGCAGCCGTCGAGCGGGCCCGCGCCGCCGGACTGACCGTCGAGGCCCGCGGTGAGGCGCTGAGCAACCCGGCCGACATCGGCGGCGCCTCCGAGATCCTCGGCGTCGTGGTGGCCCTGATCGTGCTCGCCCTCACCTACGGCTCACTGGTCGCCGCCGGGATGAACCTGCTGACCGCGATCGTCGGCGTCGGCATCGGCGCGGCCGGCATCGTCACCCTCAGCGGTTTCACCGAGCTGCAGTCCACCACCCCGATCCTGGCCGTCATGCTCGGCCTCGCGGTCGGCATCGACTACGCGCTGTTCATCGTCACCCGGTTCCGGCACGAGCTGCGGCACGGCCGGTCCGTGGAGGCCGCCGCCGCGATGGCCGTCGGCACCGCCGGCTCGGCCGTCGTCACCGCCGGCCTGACCGTGGTCATCGCCCTGGCCGGCCTGTCCGTCGTCGGCATCCCGTTCCTGTCCGAGATGGGCATCGCGGCCGCCGCCACGATCGTGATCGCCGTGCTCGTCGCGATCACCCTGGTCCCGGCCATCCTCGGGTTCATCGGCCTCCGGGCGCTGCCGCGCAAGCAGCGCGACGTGCAGCTCTCGGCGGACATCCCGGACGGCCGCGGCTTCATCAAGGGCTGGGCCCGGCTCGTCACCGAGCAGCGCTGGCTGAGCCTGCTCGCCGCGGTCGCCGCCCTCGCCGTCATCGCGATCCCGTTCTTCTCGATGAAGACCACCCTGGCCCAGCGCGCCGCCGAGGGCACCACCCAGGCCCGCGCCCAGGCGATCATCGACAGCCGCTTCGGCCCCGGCGTCAGCAGCCCGCTGCTGGTCCTGGTCGACGGCCCGAACGCGGTCACCCACGCCACCGCCGTGCAGAAGCAGGTCGCGAAGCTGCCCGACGTCGCCCTCGCCCTGCCCGCCACCCCGAGTCAGGACCAGGCCGCCGCGCTGATCACGATCATCCCGGCGTCCGGGCCCGAGGACCAGAAGACCGTCGACCTGGTCCACGCCATCCGCGACCAGGTCGCCGACGCCGACGGCGCCGCGGTCTACGTCACCGGCAACACCGCGGTCAGCATCGACGTGTCGCAGAAGCTCAACGACGCCCTGCCGGTCTACCTGGCCCTGGTCGTCGGTCTGGCGTTCGTGCTGCTCGTGCTGGTCTTCCGGTCCCTGCTGGTCCCGGTCGTCGGCGTGCTCGGCTTCCTGCTGACCATCGGCGCCGCGTTCGGTGCCACCGTCGCGGTGTTCCAGTGGGGCTGGGCCGCCGACGCGGTCAACGCCGGTTCCACCGGCCCGATCCTGAGCCTCGCCCCGATCATCATCGTCGGCATCCTCTTCGGCCTGGCCATGGACTACCAGGTCTTCCTGGTGTCCCGGATGCACGAGGCGCACGCCCACGGGGCCTCCCCGAAGGACGCCGTCGTCACCGGTTTCCGCCAGGCGGCCCCGGTCGTCATCGCCGCGGCGACCATCATGTTCGCGGTGTTCGCGGCCTTCGTCCCGGAGGGCAACGACACGATCAAGCCGATCGCGTTCGCCCTGGCCGTCGGCATCGCCTTCGACGCGTTCATCGTCCGCATGATCGCCGTCCCGGCGGCCCTGGCCCTGCTCGGGCGCTCCGCCTGGTGGCTGCCGTCCTGGCTGCGCTGGCTGCCGGAGCTCGACGTCGAGGGCGCCGCCCTGGAACGCCGCCCCACCCGCCCCGACAGCGACCTCCTCCACGCCCACTGAACCGACTCCGGCGTGGCCGCGCCGCAGGTCACCACGCACGCTCGACGCTGTTCGCGTGGTGACCTGTGGCGTGCTGCGAACCGTAGGTCGGCACGTAGCTGTAGCCCCGCCCGCCCCCGCGCCCTGAACGAGGTGCGGGGGCGGTTGCTTTCGAGAAAGTTCGGGGTGGGTGTCATCAATGGGCGGGGGCGGGGGCGTTTCCGAGGGCGTGACGTTCGAAGAGTTTGTTTCCGCGCGGCTCGGGGTGCTGGTGCGCTATGCGACCGTGGTCACCTGGGATCCGCATCTGGCCGAGGACATCATCCAGAACGTGCTGGTGCGGGCACAGTCGCGCTGGCCGCGGATCAGCCGCATGGAGGCGCCGGAACTCTACGTGAAGCGGATGGTCGTCAACGAGTTCCTGTCCTGGCGGCGGCGCCGGGCGGCCCGGACGGTTCCGCTCACCGGTGAGGTGCTGGACGGGTTCCTGCCGTCGGCGCCCGACCACATCGTGCAACGCGACGATCGGGACGCGATGCTCCGGCTGATCGCGACCCTGCCGCCCCGGCAGCGGGCGGTGATCGCGTTGCGCTTCTACGAGGATCTGACGGTCGATCAGATCGCGGAGATCCTCGGCTGTCGAACGGTCACTGTCCGTACTCACCTCTCGCGTGCGCTGGCGTCTCTGCAGAACGCCCTGCCGGCCACGCTCGTGACCACCGGGGAGCCATCGTGACCAGGGAAATCGAAGATGTCATCCGGGCGGCGCAGAGCCGCCGTGCCGAGCAGGCCCCGTCGGCCGAGCGGATCCGGGCCGGTCTGCCGCGGCGGGCCGCGAAGGTGCGGAACCAGCGGCGGTACGGCCTGGCCGGCGCCGTGGTGGCCGCCGCGGCGGTGACGGCCGCGGCAGTGGTGCCGTCGCTGGCGCTGGGTGACCGCACGCCGCCGGCGGTGGTCCAGCCGGCCGGACCGGCGGGTTCCCCGAGCGGCCCGGCGAAATCCGCGGCCCCGGCCACGTCCGCGGCGCCGCAGCGCTCGCTGGAGGTCGCTCTCGGCTTCCGGCCGCACTGGGTGCCGTCCGGGTTCAGGGAGCACCTCCGGCACGTGATGCTCGGCGCGGATGACGGCGCCGACCCGACCCTGTTGCGGGTGTGGAAGACCGGTGTCCCCGATGCGGCCGACCCCACGAAGGGCGGTGGATTGAGCCTCTCGGTGAGCACCGGGGTCGAGGACCCCGCGAACATCCAGGACACGTCCGGTGAGCGGGTCGACATCAACGGGGCGCCCGGCTTCCTCTCCGGGGCGCGCGATGGCAAGTCCTCGGTGAGCTGGTCCCCGGGTGAGGGCACCGTCCTGAGCATCGATGCGAGCCGGGTGAGGATCAGCGAGAGCGACCTGCTGAAGATGGCCCGCTCGGTGCGACCGGACACCGGTGTCGCCACGAACCCGGTTCGGCTGACCTGGCTGCCGGACGGCTGGGTGAGCCAGGCGGCGCTCGTCGGCGGCCGTTCCGCGGCCGGCTGGCACAGCGAGATCCTCGCCGGCACACCGATGACCGGGGTGAGCAGCGACGTGCAGGGCAAGGAGGCGAAGGAGGGCAAGGTGTCCACCGGCGGGGACGTGAACATCACGGTGGGGACGACATCCCTCGCCCCGGCCGGCGGGACGATCCTCACCGTCAACGGCTGGCGGGCCCGGAACCCGGTGCGCACCGATCTGCCCGGCCAGAGCCTGACCTACCTGGTCGTGGAGCTCGGTGGGGGACGGTTGATGACGCTGGTCAGCCAGGGGACCACGCTGGACGGGCTGAAGCGGATCGCCGAGGGGGCCGAGATCGAGCCGTCCGGTCTGGAGTGGATCGGACGGTGACGGCGGGCTCCGGCCCGCAGGCCGCGGGTCGGCCGTGACGGACCGCCGGCCCCGCGTGGACCGACACGGGACCCTGCGTGGCCCGTACCGGAGAAGCGTGAAGCCCGGCCCGGGGAGACCCGGGCCGGGCCGCTGACCGTCTGTCACGCGGACCACTTGATGTAGGGGTTGATGCGGCCGGCGTCGTCGAAGGTCGCCATGTTCTCCCAGGCGTTGCCGGAGTTCTCGATGTCCTCGGTGTCCCAGCCGTTGCCGTCGATCGCGGTCCAGGTGGGTTCCCAGTAGAAGACACCGATGGCGCCGGCGTCGCGTGCGGTGGTCTGCACGGCGGCGAACTGCTGCGCCTGGCCCCGCTGCGTGGCGGGGATGCCGTCGCAGGGAGCCTCGGACAGGATGATGTTCTCGAGGTGGTCGAAGTTCTCGGTGGTGTACGGGTACGCCGTCTCGGCGATCACCACCGGCTTGCCGTACCGGGCCTTCACGTCGCCGATCACCGTCGCCAGGTTCGCCGGCGAGCCGTGCCACATGCAGTAGTACGACAGGGCGGTGATGTCCCACTTCGCCCCGGCCGCGGTGATCCCGTCGTAGAACCAGTGCGCCGCCCCGATGTTCTCGGCGAGCGCGGTGTGCACCAGCACCCGCGTCTTCCGGTGGCATGCCTTCGTCGCGTCGTACCCGGCGTTGAGCAGTTTCGCCAGCGGCCCGAAGTCGCTGTCGTCCACATAGCCGGTGGGCCACAGCATGCCGGTGTTGATCTCGTTGCCGATCTGCACGCTGTCGGGGGTGGTGCCCTGCCGCTTCAGGCTGGTGCAGACGTCGTACGTGTAGTCGTACACGTCCTGCCGCAGTCGTTCGAGGTCGTGTCCCTCCCAGGCCTTCGGGACGAACTGCTTGCCCGGGTCGGCCCAGGTGTCGGAGTAGTGGAAGTCGATCAGCAGCTTGTGCCCGGCCCTCTTCGCCGCGCGCGCCTGCTGGAGCACCTTCTCCTGGTTGGAGTAGCCGCTGGTGGGGTCGTTCCAGATGCGCAGCCGCACGTAGTTGACGCCGGCGTCTTCGAGGATCTCGTACGGGTCGGCCCGGCGCCCGCGGACGTCGTAGAACCGCTGTCCGAGCTCCTGCGAGCGCTGGAGGGTGGAGACGTCGGCGCCGCGCATGCTGAGACCGGTCTTCTCACCGGCCGCGGCGGGTGGGGGGAGGAGCGTCACCGCGAGGATCGCGGCGACGGCGAGGGGGATCTTCTTCACGACACTCCTTGGGTCTTCCGTGACAAAAGGGGCGTTTCAGAGAGGGGGGCCGGCCTCGATCGAGGGGGGTGTCAAGGCCGGCCGGTTCTAGAGGGCGGGCGAGGAGGCCCGGACCACCAGGCTGGTGGGCACCGTGATGGAGAGCGGGGTACGCCCGGCGATCACATCCGTGAGCAGCCGGACCATCTCTTCACTGATCCGTTCCATCGGGTTGCGAACGGTGGTGAGCGTCGGTTCGGTGGTGACCGCCAGCACCGAGTCGTCGAAGCCGACGACCCGGACACCGCCGGGCACGTCCCGGCCGGCCTCGCGCAGCACCGGCAGGGTCGCCGCGGCCATCGCGTCCGACGCCGCGAAGACCCCGTCGAGGTCGGGCACCCGGTCCAGCAGCGCACGCATCCCGGCCGTGCCGCTCTCCCGGCTCCAGTCGCCGTGCTCGATGTACGCCGGATCGACGGTGATCCCGTGCGCGGTCAGCGCGTCGGCGTAGCCCCGCAGCCGGAACACGCCGCCGAACTGGTCCTGCGGCCCGGTGATGGTGGCGATCCGCCGGCAGCCGGCGGCGATCAGGTGCTCGACGCCCGCCCGGGCGCCACCCCAGTCGTCGGCCGACACCGAGCTGATCGAGTCCTCGAAGCCGAGCACCTGCCCACAGGCGACGATCGGGATCTCCGCCTGGACCAACTGCGACAACAACGGGTCACCGGAGTGCGGTGACACCAGCAGCACCCCGTCGACGTGACCGCCGGAGAGGTACGTCAGGGTCCGCGCCCGTTCCTCCGGCGTCGACGCGATCATCAGGATCAGCGTCAGCTCCCGGTCGGAGAGCGCCTGCGCGACCCCGCGCAGCAGCACCGAGAAGTTCGGGTCCTCGAACAGCAGGTGTTGCGGCTCGGTGAGCAGGAACGCGATCGAACCGGACTTGCCGGTGGCCAGCGACCGGGCGTGCGGGTTCGCGGTGTACCCGGTCCGGGCGATGGCGTCGCGGACCGCCCGGACCGCCTCCGGGCTGACCCAGTCGCGGCCGTTGAGCACGCGGGAGACGGTCGCGTAGGAAACCCCGGCCTCGGCCGCGACATCGCGGATGGTGGGGCGTTTACGCGACACCTTCGGGATCATAGTCACGCCTTGACGCCGCCGGCGGCCAGGTCGACCTGCCAGTAGCGCTGCAACGTGAGGAACAGGGCGATCAGCGGGACGATCGAGATCAGCGCGCCGGTCACCACCGAGGTGTACATGGACGGCTGGTTCGCGCCCTGGTTCAGCAGGCCGTTCAGCCCGACGGTGATCGGGTAGAGCCGGTCGTCGCCGAGCATGATGTACGGCAGCATGAAGTTGTTCCACACCGCGACGAACTGGAACAGGAACACCGTCACCAGGCCGGTCCGCATCATCGGCAGCACCACCGCGGCGAAGGTCCGCCATTCGCTGGACCCGTCGATCCGGGACGCCTCCAGGATCTCGGTGGGGATCGAGGCGGCCGCGAAGATCCGGGCGAGATAGATGCCGTACGGGCTGATGAAGCTGGGCAGCAGCACCGCCCAGTACGTGTTGGTCATGCCGGCCTCGGCCAGCAGCAGGTACTGCGGGATGGCCAGCAGCACACCGGGCACCAGGACACCGGCCAGGATCAGGTTGAAGACGAACGACTTGCCCCGGAAGTCGAACTTCGCCAGGGCGTAGCCGGCCATCGCCGAGACCAGCGTCGACGCGGCCGCGCCGACCCCGGCGTACAGGGCGGTGTTGGCCATCCAGCGCCAGTACAGGCCGTCCCGGTAGTCGTTCAGGTCGACGATGTTGTCCCAGAGATGGGTGCTCGGGGCCAGCGTGAACGTGGAGAACAGCTCGCTCGAGCTCTTGCTGGAGGCGATCAGCACCCAGAGCACCGGGATCAGGCAGTACACGGCCCCGAGGACGAGCAGGATCGTCGCCGACACACTGCGCTTGGACTTCTGCATCAGTCCTCCTGGTCGAAGGCGCGGCGCCCGACGAGCTTCAGGAAGCCGAAGGACAGGATGAACGTGGCGAGGGCGATGACCACCGAGGTGGCGGCGGCCGCGTACAGGTCGTTGCGGGCGAACGCGTCCCGGTAGACCTTCATCAGCGGCGTCCACGTCGTCGAGATCGTGTTGGCGAGCGGGCGCAGCGTCATCGGCTCGGCGAACACCTGCAGCGTCGCGATCAGCGAGAAGACGAACGTCATCACCAGCGACGGCATCACGATCGGGATCTTGATGCGCCAGGCGATCGACAGCTCCGACGCGCCGTCGATCCGCGCCGACTCGTACAGGCTGCTCGGGACGGCCTTCAGCGCGGTGTAGATGACGATCATGTTGAAGCCGGTGCCGCCCCAGATCGCGATGTTCGCGACCGCCCACAGCGTCAGGTCGCTGGAGAGCAGGTTCGGCGCGGTGAGGCCGACGGCCTCGAAGGCGTCGGTGATCGGGCTGACCCGGGGCAGGTAGAGGAAGCCCCAGAGCAGTGAGGCGACCACGGCCGGCACCGCGTACGGCAGGAAGATCGAGACGCGGGCGACCCGGCTGATGCCCGCCCGGGTCCGGTTCGCGTCCAGCAGCAGCGCGAACAGCAGCGCCAGGCCGAGCATGGTGGGGACCACGATCAGGCCGTACGCGCCGATCCGCCCGACGCTCGGCAGGAAGTCCGGGTCGGACAGCGACCGGGCGTAGTTGTCGAACCCGGCCCAGACCTCGGTCCGCGCCTTCGAGCCCAGGCCCAGCCCGCTCACCTTGACCTTGCGCAGGCTCAGGTAGCCGGCGTAGACGATCGGCGCGGCCAGGAACGCCGCGAACAGGATCAGGGCGGGGGCCAGGAAGGCGTACGGGGTCCCGCCGGCCTTCCGGCGGCGTGGTGCGGGGGGTTTCGGGGTGGCGACCTCGACCGGGGCCGCCTCGGTGATCAGCGACATTTCGCCGACTCTCCATTCCAAGGAGCGCTCCGGGCGGGCCGTGCCCGCCCGGAGCTCGTACTCATCCGGCGACGGTGAACCCGGTGTTCTTCAGGTCGTCCACGGTCGTCTTCTGCATGGTGGTCAGCGACTCGGTGAAGGCGGCGGCCTTCTTCGACTCGGCGGCCTTGCCGAAGGCGTCGTTGAACGCGCTGTACGCGACGTTGACGTTCGGGCCGTAGGTGAACGGCGCGAGCTGCTTCGACGCCTCACCGGCGATGGCGTAGAAGTCCGGCTGGTCCGAGAAGAACGCCGGCGGGCTGGTCAGGACGCCGGCGGCGTCGTTCGCGGCCGGGTAGACGTTGGCCTCGGTGGCGAGCAGCTTCAGCGCGTCCGGGTCGCTGTTGAGCCACGCGATGAACTGGGCGGCCTGCTTCTTGTGCTTCGACTGGGTCGTCACGCCGACCGCCGAGCCGCCCCACGCCCCGGTCTTCGGGGCGGCGGCGTCCCACTGCGGCATGGCAGCGGCCTTCCACTTGCCCTTGGTGTCCTTCGCGGAGCCCTCCAGGACGCCCGGCGCCCACACCGCGCTGACCCAGCCGACCTGCGTGCCGTCGTTGAGGGCGGCGTTCCACTCCGGGGTGTACATCGGCTTGTTGTCGATGACGCCCTTCTCCACCAGGCCACCCCAGTAGGAGGCGACCTTCCGGGTGGCCGGCTCGTCGATCTTGACGCTCCAGGCGTCGCCGTTCACACCCCACCAGGACGCGCCGGCCTGCTGCGCGAGACCGGTGAACAGGCCCGCGTCGGTCGCCGAGAAGGTGCCGAGGTACTGCTTCGGATTCGCCTTGTGGATCTTCTCGGCGGCGGCCGCGTAGTCGTCCCACGTCTTCGGGGCCTGCAGGCCGTTCTTCTCGAACACGTCCGAGCGGTAGAAGAACATCAGCGGGCCGGAGTCCTGCGGGACGGCGTAGACGGCCTCCGAGCCCAGGGTGACGCCGTTCCACGTACCCGCCGGGAATCTGTCCTTGACCGAGCCCACCTCGCCGGCGATGTCGGCGAGCGCGTCCGAGGAGACCAGGGTGGGGATCTTCTGGTACTCGGCCTGCATGATGTCCGGCGCGCCGGAGCCCGCCTTGATCGCGGTGAGCAGCTTGGTGACGGCCGGGTCGCCGCCGTCCTGCTTGTTGACCGTGACCTGGATGTTCGGGTTCTTCGCGTTCCAGGCGGCGGTGACCTCGTCCATGTTCGGCGCCCAGGTCCAGTAGGTCAGCGAGACCTTCTCGTCGGGGTCGGTGGCCTGCTCCGGCGAGTCGGAGCTGCTGCACGCGGCGCCGGTGAAGAGGACTGCCGCGGTCAGAACCGCCATGAGCGGGGTGTATGTGGTCTTCATCGATCCTCCTTGATCGGCTTCGCCGGTGGCGGGGGAGCCGGGGAAGGGAGCGCTTCATCTGGGTCGATCCCTGTGACCGGTTACAGTGCTGGTGTTACGGCCGTGTGTCAAGCCCTTGCTTCCGACCCGTTATTCCGGTGTATCGTTCGGGCTTGCCGGGCTGTGACCGGTTACAGTCAAGTCGCAAGGAGCTGATCCATGTCGGGGCACGAGCCGCTCTCCGTTCGCCATCAAGCCTGGGCGATCCCGCTTCGCCGGCCGCGGATGAGCAACGTCGAGGACGCGCGTCCCGGGCTGTCGCTGACCAACCGCTACCTCAGCCGTGACGGGGTCCCGGTCATCCCGGTCTCCGGCGAGCTGCACTACAGCCGGGTGCCGCGGGATCGGTGGGCGGAGCGCCTGCGCCAGATGAAGGCCGGCGGCGTCACCGTCGTCGCCAGCTACGTCTTCTGGCTGCACCACAGCCCGGCGCGCGGCGAGGCCCGCTTCGACGGCGGCCTCGACGTCGCCGCCTTCGTCGACCTGGTCGGCGAGACCGGCCTCGACATGGTGCTCAGGATCGGTCCGTGGTGCCACGGCGAGGCCCGCAACGGCGGCTTCCCCGACTGGGTGCAGCAGGCGCCGGTCCGGCACCGCACCGACGACCCGACGTATCTGGAGATGGTCACCGAGTGGTTCGGGCAGATCAGCGCCGCCCTCGGCCGGTCGGGGGAGAAGCTGCTCGGCATCCAGCTGGAGAACGAGCTGTACGACCAGCCGCAGCACCTGGTCACCCTGAAGCGACTGGCCCGGGAAGCCGGCCTGTCCGCGCCACTGTGGACCGCCACCGCGTGGGGCGGCGCCGACCTACCGGCCGAGGAGGTCCTGCCGCTGTACGGCGGGTACGGCGACGGCTTCTGGGTCGACGCCGACGCGCCCTGGGACCCCACCTTCCGCGACCACTACTTCTTCTCCCACGTCTGGGACGACGCGGGCATCGGCGCCGACGTCCGGCGCGCCCAGGCGATCGAGGCCGCGTCCGGCGGGCCGCGCACCCCGTCCGAGGAATTCCCGGCGGCCACCTGCGAACTCGGCGGCGGGATGGCGACGGCATATCACCGGCGCCCACGGCCGGCGGCGCTCGACGTCGCGGCCATCGCCCACTGCAAGATCGGCAACGGTTCGGCCTGGCAGGGCTACTACATGTACGCCGGCGGCACCAACCCCGGCCCGGACCTGCAGGAGTCACACGCCACCGGCTACCCCAACGACATCGCCCCCCTCGGCTACGACTTCCACGCCCCCGTCGGCGAGGCCGGGACGCTGGCGCCCAGCCACGCCGAACTGCGCCGGCAGCACGCCTTCCTGTCCGCTTTCGGCGGGTCGCTGGCCGAGATGCCGTCCAGCCTGCCGGACGTACGCCCCACCGGCGTCGAGGACTCGTCCACCCTGCGATGGGCGTTGCGCAGCGACGGCTCCAGCGGATTCGTGTTCGTCTCCTGGCACCAGCCGCACGTCCCGCTGCCGTCCTGTCGAGGCGCCCGTTTCACCACCGTCCTCGGCGACCGCGAGATCACCTTCCCGTCCGCGCCGATCGACATCCCGGCCGGCACCCTGGCCCGCTGGCCGGTCCACCTCACCGCCGGCGGCACCACCGTCACGTACGCCACCGCCTCCGCCCTGACCCTGCTCCCCGGCGACGTCCCCACCCTCGTCCTGGTGGCCGACCCCGGCATCGACCCGGAGATCGCCGTGTCCGGTTCCGTTCAGGCGGTCACGCCCGGGCTGGAGCCGCTCCGGTTCGGCGACCTCGACGTGCTCGTCCTCCCCGCCGCCCTGGCCGCCTCGGTGTGGGTCGTCGAGGACGGCGGCCGCCGTCTGCTCCTCAGCGACGACGAGCTGCAGTGGGACGCGTCCGGCCGGATCACGGTCAAAGCCGTGAGACCCGCTTCGGTACGGGTTTACGACCCGGCCACCCGCGCCTTCACCGACCTGACCGTCCCCCATCCGGTCCCGCCCGTCACCGAGCCGGTGATCGTCGAGCAGCTGCGCCCCGCCGCCCCCACCGTCCCGGTCGCCTACGGCAAACACGAGGGCCGCCCGTCCGCCCCCGCCGCCGACGTGTTCGACGAGCTGGCCGCCGTCTACCGCCTGCGCCTGCCCGGCATCGCCGCCGACCCGTCCCGCGACCCGCTGCTGCGCATCACCTGGGCCGGCGACATCGGCGAACTGCGCGTCGACGGCCGTGCCGTCACCGACCGCTACTGGGACGGCTCCGCCTGGCTGGTCAACCTGACCGACGCCGGTTACCGGCCCGGCGCCCAGGTCACCCTGCACCTGCTGCCTCTGGCCGCCGGCTCCCCGGTCTCCGTCCCGGACGAGGCCCGCACCCGCCTCCGCTCCACCGACACCCAGCTCCTCGCCCTGGACACCGTCGAGGTGATCGCCCGCTCCGTCGCCACCATTCCCTGACCCCGACGATGTGGAGTGCGGCCGCGTTCGGGCCGCACTCCCCACATCACTTGTGCGATTGACCGCCGGCGGGACGATGGGTGGGTGCCGAAAGCTCTCAGCTATGCCGAGGCGTTGCGCATTCTCGGCAAAGGGCCGGGTTCCGAGTGGACGCGGCGGCTCAACGATCTGACCGGCGGCCTGCTGCTCGGCGCGACGGTCACCACTCCCGCCGTGCTGGGCTGGTTCGATGCGCACGCGGTGTTCGCCCGGCTGTCGCAGCAACTGGCCGGGACCGTGGGGCAGCGGCTCACCGGCGCGCACCGCCTCGACCGGACCGATCGGGTCGCCGCCGCGCACACGGTCATCGTGATCGCGGCCTGGTTCGGGGCCTTCGACGGCGCTGATCTCCCCTTCGATCCCGCCGGGGCCGAACTCACCACCGCCGACCAGATCCGGCTGGCCGGGGCGGCCGGGACCGAGGCCGCGACCGTGCGGGCCGGCGAGCTGGCCGGCACGCTGTTGCAGGCCGGTGTCCACCTGCCCGAGCCGCACGGATCACGGGAGGATCACCGCGCCCGGCTCCGTGGCACCTACCAGCGGCTGTCCACCACGGCAGGCGCCTTCCTGCGGGGCCTGGCCCTGTGGGACGGGCTGAGTCCCGGCGAGGAGAGCCGCGCCGATCATCAGCTGGCGGCCCTGCCGGACCGGGCGCTCGACCGCTACGACCGTATGCTCCTCGATCTGCGGGCCGACTGCCCGGAGGCCGACCTGTGGGTCCGCGAGTGGGACACCACGGCCATGCTGGAATCGCTGCGGGACATGCACGGCCTGATGCGGAGGCTCGCCGGGCCCCTCGTCCCGGACGGGATCCCGTCCTTGCTGGCCCGTGCCTATGCCGGACTCCTGGACCGGCCGGTCGCCGGAACGGCGGAACGGCCCGCCGACCTGGACATGCCGTCCTTGCGGGAGGCCTATCTGCCGTCGCTGTTCCGGGTGACGGAGGCGGAACCCGACCGGCCGCCCGACGAGGAGGGCTTCTGGGCCGGCGAACCGGTTCGTGGCGACCTGCACGACTATCTGGCCGGTTACCTCACCTCGCCTCGTGCGCAGCACGCCCCGCTCGTGGTGCTCGGCCAGCCGGGCGCCGGGAAGTCGGTGCTCACCAAGGTCCTCGCCGCGGAGCTCGCCGAGGGCGGGTTCGTCCCGGTCCGGGTTCCGCTGCGCGATGTGGACACCTCGACGGGTCTGCAACGCCAGATCGAGCTGGCGGTGCGGGACGCCACCGGCGAGGAGGTGCCGTGGCCCCGCCTGGCGGAGGCGGCCGCCGGCCGGCTCCCGGTCGTGCTCCTGGACGGCTTCGACGAGCTGTTGCAGGCCACGGCCATCAACCAGAGCGACTATCTGCATCGGCTCGCCGAGTTCCAGCAACGGGAACGGGACCTCGGCCGGGCGGTGGCGGTGGTGGTCACCACCCGTAGCAGCGTCGCCGACCGGGCGTCCCCGCCGCCCGGCACCCTGCTGTTGCGGCTGGAGCCGTTCGACGCCCGGCGGGTGAGGGCCTGGCTGGCGACGTGGCACGCGACGAACGAGGCCCTTCTCGCGGAACGCGGCCTCCGTACGCTGCCCGCTGAGGTCGCCTTGCGCTTCCCGGACCTGGCCGGGCAGCCGCTGCTGTTGCTGCTCCTGGCCCTCTATGATGCCGACGCCAACGCGTTGCAGGACACCGCCGAGCTGTCCTCCAGCGATCTCTACGAGCGTCTGCTCACCAGCTTCGCCCGTCGCGAGGTCCGCAAGTCCGGGGCGCATCTGTCGGCCGGGCAGTGTGAGGCCGCGGTCGAACTCGAATTGCGCCGTCTCTCCATCGTCGCCTTCGCCATGCTCAACCGCTCCGCTCAATGGGTCACCGAGCGAGAGCTGGAGCGTGATCTGGTGGCCGTCTTCGGCGAGCCGCCGGGCGGCGTCTCCGCCGGCGGCATCGACACCGCCGGACTGCTGCTGGGGCGGTTCTTCTTCGTGCACCGGACGCAGGCCATCGCAGGGGCCACCACCTTCGCGACGTACGAGTTCCTGCACGCGACCTTCGGCGAATACCTCATCGCACGTCTCACGTGGCAATTGTTCGAGGAGGCGGTGTCCCGGCGGTCCGTCTCGGTCCTCCCCGCCTGGGCCGGCGACGACGGCCTGCCGGCCCGGCTGCTGTCGTTCGTGCCGCTGGCGGTCCGGTCACCGATCCTTCGCTTCCTCGCCGAGTCGGCGTCGGCGCTGTCCGAGACGCAGCGGGCGGAGTGGACCGCCGTGATCGCCGAAATGTACCGGCGCAGCCAATATCTGAGCTGGGGGCTGCAGTCCGGCGACTATCGCCCGGCGACGGTGCGGATGCCGGTTCGCTACGCGGCGTACAGCGCCAACCTGGTTCTGCTGGCCGTCCTCGTCGCGGGCGGAACTCTGCGGTACAGCGTGCTGGCGGAGCCGGACGGGCTCCTCAGCCACCACTGGCATGATCAGAGCCTGCTCTGGCATGCACAGCTGGGACGCGGGGACGGTGCGAACGCCCTCACGCTGGTACTCGCCGCGGACCAGGTGTTCGGACCGGACGGTGAGCGCGACGTCGACCTCAGATTCGTCGCGGATGGTACGGCGATGTCGCGTAGCGATGTGCTCTGGTTGTTCAGCAACGACTCCGTTCCGCTGAACGAGCAGTACCTCACGGCGAGTTCGAGTCCGGAGAAACTCGAGCGGTATGCGCGGTTCCACGGGTGTGCACGGGCCGAGTTCCTCTGGCGGATGGCTCAGCCGATCCTGGAGTCGCCGCTCGCCCCGGCGGCCCACATGTTCGCCGTCCAGTCGGCGGGGGTGAGCGCATCGGCGTTGCAACTGTTGCTCCGGGTGTGGTTGCTGCCGGTCTCCGAGATCGATCCGGCCGGCAGGACGGCGGCCTACACGGCCTGTGCCTCGGTGACCCACGAGGACTTCCCCTCCTGGGACACCAAGGCCCGTACCGCGTACGTCACGCTCCTGCTGAACGCCGCCTGGGCCGATCCGGACCTTCCCGAGGGTTTCGCGGAGGAGTTGGAGCGGCGGCTCAGCGGAGACTGACCCGGGTCGCCTCAGGCCGACGGCGGATCTGCCGAACAGGGAGTGGGGAGGGGCGGCCGGGCCCGGAGGGTGCGCGCATGTCTCGATCGCCTTGGCAGCGGCTTGCCGATCTGCCGCTGGGCGTGAAGATGTTCTGTTCGGTGGCGGTGTTCGCGGTCGCGTGCGCGGCTGTCATCGGCATCGCCGTGGGTGGGCTCAGGCTGGTGGAGACCCGGTCGAACGCTGTCTACCAGCACGGCGTGACACCGATCCAGCATCTCGCCAGCCTGCATCAGGACGTGTTGCGGACACGGATGCTGACGCTGAACTTCTACATGTCGAACGCCACCTTCCGGGCCAAGATCACCACTCAGCTGGGTGACCTGGACGCGAACGTCGCCGAGGTCTGGGAGGAGTACCTGCCGCTGACCGCGGACCAGAAGACCGCCGGCGCGCTGTGGACCGACTACCGGGAGTTCGTGCGGCTGCGGGACGAGGAGATGCTGCCGGCGGCGTCCAAGGGCGCGCTGCAGGACTTCTGGAACGGCTGGAACGAGGCGACGACCGTGTTCCAGCGGCTGGACGAGGCGTTCGTGACGCTGGAGGACCGGCACGCCGAGACGGCGGTCGCGGCCAACCAGGAGGTGTCCGACGCCAAGGGCACGGTGACCACGCAGGTGCTGGTGATCGGCCTGCTCGGGTTCGTGATCGGGATGGCGGTCGCGCTGCTCACGGTACGGGCGGTGGTGCGGCCGGTCCGGCGGGTCACCGCGGTGCTGCAGGCGGTGGCGGGCGGTGACCTGACCCGGCGGCCGGACGTCGCCAGCCGTGACGAGGTCGGCCAGATGGCGGAGGCCCTGGATCGGGCGACGGCGAGCATGCGGGACGCCGTCGCCGTGATCAACAACAGTGCGGCGACGGTGCTGGACTCGTCGCGGAACCTGAACACGGTCAACGACCACCTGGCCACCGGCGCGGACACCGCGGCGGGCCGGGCCGCGGCGGCGCAGCAGGCGGCGGCCGAGGTGGCCCGGCACGTGGGCACGCTGAGCGCCGCGGCCGAGGAGATGGGCGTGTCGATCCGGGAGATCTCGCAGAACGCCTCGCAGGCGGCCGGGGTGGCGGCCGAGGCGGTCATGGTCGCGCAGGAGACCAGCGGGATCGTCGGCAAGCTGGGCGAGTCCAGCGACGAGATCGGCAACATCATCAAGGTGATCAATGCGATCGCCGAGCAGACCAACCTGCTGGCTCTGAACGCGACGATCGAGGCGGCCCGGGCCGGCGCCGCGGGCAAGGGCTTCGCCGTGGTGGCGGGCGAGGTGAAGGAGCTGGCGCAGGAGACCGCGAAGGCCACCGAGACGATCAGCCAGCGGGTCGAGATGATCCAGGCGGACACCGCGAGCGCGGTCACCGCGATCGAACGGATCTCCGAGGTGATCATGCGGATCAGCGACTACCAGACCACCATCGCCTCCGCCGTCGAGGAGCAGACCGCGACCACCGCCGAGATCAGCCGCAGCGTCACCGAGGCCGCCACCGGCGCCGAGGAGATCGCCCGCAACATCAGCGAGGTCGCCGACGCCGCCCGGGCCACCACCTCCGGACTGAACAGTTCCCGCACCGCCGCCCACGAGCTGGCCGGCATGGCCGGCGATCTGACCGGCGCGGTCCGCCGCTTCGAGATCACCCGCTGAGAGGTCACCCCGGCTGGTTCTCAC
>NZ_BOMZ01000087.1 GCF_016862455.1 Actinoplanes utahensis | reverse complement strand
GGCCGGTCCTCGCCTCCGGCGTGAGGCAGGCGTGTGCTCGCGCTGATCCCGCGACTCCCTCTCCGCCTCGTTCTTTCTCGGTACGCTCGTCGAGCCCTGCCCAGCGAAAGAGGCTTCGGCCACGCCCGTGGCGAACGTCCCACTGAGCCGGCTCCGAACAACCGAGGTCCGGCCGTCTCACGGCGGGATCAGGTGCGGCCGCCACGGCGAGTCTCGAGCGTGCGAGCCGAGCCGGATACTCCCTCGGTAACCGGGCGGACAGCCGGTGGCGGCTGGGCGGATAGGCTGAACCGGTGACGCGGCGCGTGGTGGTGGCGATGCTGGTGCCGGTGCTGTGGAGCCCACCAGGGGTGGACCTCGGCGCCTGGCGGGCGGCGATGGCCGAGGACGTGGTCGACCTGCTGGCTCGTCTGGCTCAGGCCGAGGCCGCGATCGCGGCCACACCGGCGGACCGGCCGCTGGCCGAGGAGATCGCCTGGCCGGGCATGCGGATCTACGAGGTGCCGGCCCCGACCGTGCTGCCGGTGCTGCGGGCCGCCGCCGTGGACGGCTTCGACCAGGCCGCCGTGATCGCCGCGGACGCCCCGGACGTGCCGGGGATGACCCTGGGCAAGCTGTTGCGTCCCTTGGAGAACAAGGCGGTCGCGGTGGCCCCGGCGACCCCCGGTTCGGGTCTGTTCGGCGTCGCCACCGCGCTACCCGCCCCGGAGTGGCTGATCGACCACGACCTGGACACCGCCTCCGCCCAGCTGCTTCGCCGGACCGCCCCCGCTCCCGGCGATGTCACCTCCACCCCGTCGTGGCGGCGCCTGCGCACCGCCACCGACCTGGCGACCCTGGATGTGGCCCTGGAGGGCTGGGAGAACACCCGCACCGTCCTCGGCGGCTGAGCCCGCAC
>NZ_BOMZ01000086.1 GCF_016862455.1 Actinoplanes utahensis | reverse complement strand
GCCGGCCTGGCGCGGTCGGCCACGCCGGGGATCGCCGGTTCGGGACGGACGCTGCCCTCCCCGGGGCGTCATCTCCACCCCGTCATAGCGATGGGCAGCGTGCCGCGCTGAGTCCCAGAAGCCGCGTGGCTCTGGAGGCGCTGGCCGCGCGGCTTTCGAGGAGGTGCTACTGCTCCGGCGGATGCCGCCGGGGAACCGTTCCGGGTCGGTTGCGGTTGGGCCGGCTGGTTGTCACTGCTGTCTCGGCCGCGCTGAGACAGCCATCCGTGTCCTTCGGACGCCCGTGTGCCGTGCGTGAGAGCCGGCCCCTGGGCGCGGTCGACATAACGTCTTCGATCAAGGCATGAGCTGCGGTGATAGCCGACTTTCGAGTCATCAGTGACAGCCGGCCCGGGGTGACCGGGAGGGGCATGCATGACCCGCACCGGGGGACGGCCGCGAGGGGACGCCTGCGGTGGCCGCCGCGAGTCACGGGACGCCGGGTGGCCCGTACCGAAGCATGGTGTGAGAGAACCGCCGCGGACCGGAAGCGGGCAAGCGCCGTAGCGGTGTCGGAAGAACCTCCGTACCCCGCCCGGCGGCTGAGACTGCTGCGCCGCGGCGCGTAGACCCGACTGGCCTGCGTGTTGAGGGTGTGGCAAGCGAGGCTGAGGTGTGCGGACCTGACCGGCCTGGTGTGGAGACCCGGCGAGCCGGGGTGCGGGGAGGTGACGGCCCCGTGTTCCACGGCGGGAACACGGGGCTCGGGGTCAGTCCTCGGTCGGGCCTTCGCCCAGGTTGTCCAGCTCGCTGATGTCCCAGTCGGAGCGGTTGCGGGCGAAAGCGCCCGGGTCGGCGAAGTCCTCGTCGGTGGGAAGCAGGTCGGGGTGGTCCCACAGGGCGTCCCGGCCGGCCGTGCCGCGGTGCTCGGCGACGGCGGTCCACAGCGCGCCGGCCTCGCGCAGGCGGCGTGGGCGCAGCTCCAGGCCGACCAGGGCGGCGAAGGTCTGCTCGGCGGGACCGCCGGCGGCACGGCGACGGCGGAAGGCCTCGCCGAGCGCGGCGACCGAGGGCAGCCGGTCGGCGGCGGCCGCGTCGACCACGTGGCCGACCCAGCCCTCGACCAGTGCGAGCGCGGTCTCCAGCCGGGCCAGGCCGGCTTTCTGCTGCGGGGTGTCCTCGGGCGTGAAGATGCCCTCCAGGGCCATCGCCTGCATCGACTCGGGATCGGTCGGGTCGACGCGGCTCATCGCCTCCTCGATCGCCTCCCGGTTCACCGTGATGCCGTTGGCGTAGGTCTCGACGGCGTTCAGCACGTGCGCCCGCAGCCACGGGACGTGCCCGAAGAGCCGCTGGTGGGCCGCCTCGCGCAGCGCCACGTAGAGCCGGACCTGGTCCTCGGGAAGCTCGAGGCCGGACCCGTACGCCTTGATGTTGGAAGGGACGAGGGCGGCCGTGCCGGCGGGGCCGAGCGGAAGCCCGATGTCGCCGGCGGAGAGCACCTCGGCGGCGAGCTGCCCGAAGGCCTGGCCGAGCTGGCCGCCGAAGAGCGCGCCACCGAGCGTGGCGACCATCGACTGCATCGGGCCGAGCTGGGCGCGGGCTTCCTCGGGCACGAGGTCGCCCATCGCGCCGACCATGCGGCCGGCGATCGGCTCGCACAGTTTCTTCCACACGTCGAGGGTGTTGTAGATCCACTCGTTGCGGTTCCAGGCGACGGATTTCTGGATGCCGCTCGGGAGTGCGCACACCGGATCGAGCCAGAGGTCGGCGAGGCGCAGGGCCTCCTCGACCTGGTGGCGCTCGAGGATGTTCACCGCCGGGTCGCCGGTCGCCGAGAGCTGGCTGGCGGCGACCTGCCGGGCCAGGTCCCAGTTGACCGGGCCACTGCCGGGGGCAGCGAACATCTGCTGCAGCTGCGCCATGAACTGCTGCATCTGCTGCGGGTCGGAGGGGTCGGGCGGCTGCGCGCCCGGCAGGGAGAAGCCGAACGGGATATCAGGCACGACCCCCACGGTACGCGCGAAAAGCCCGTAGCGGACTGAGGGCGGTATCAGCTCAGAGAGAACTCAGACTGGGTGGGTACGCTCACGCGCATGAGACGTCGCGGTGTCACCGTCATCCTCGGCGCCCTGATCACCGCTCTGCTGGCTGCCGGTGTCATGGTCGCACCGATGCCCTACGTGGTGCTCAAACCCGGGCCCACCGTCGACACGCTGGGTTCGGCCGACGGAGCCGAGGTCATCAAGGTCACCGAGGGCGACACCTCGAAGTCGGCCGGTCAGTTGCGTCTCACCACGGTGAACGTGCAGTCGCAGGTGGAGCTGGTCTGGGCGATCCGTGGCTGGCTGAGCGACTCCGACGCCGTGGTGCCCCGGGAGCTGATCTACCCGCCGGACCAGAGCGAGAAGCAGGTCCAGGAGCAGAACGCACAGGAGTGGAAGCAGTCGCAGACCAGCGCCGAGACGGTCGCGCTGCGCGAGCTGGGCTACCCGGTCCAGGTTCATGTGCGTAAGGTCACCCCCGGTGGCGCCGCCGACGGCGTCCTGCAGGCGAACGACGTCATCACCACCATCGATGGGACAGCGATCACCGAGCAGGGCCAGGTCACCGAGATGATCCGGGCCAAGCCGGCCGGCACCGCGCTGACCGTCTCCTACCTTCGGGGTGGCAAGGCCGGCACCGCGCAGGTGACCTCGCGGGCCGACGCGAAGGACGGGACGCCGCGGATCGGTGTGGAGCTCGACACTCAGCAGCCGCACCCGTTCAAGATCGAGATCGACCTCGACAAGATCGGTGGTCCCAGCGCCGGCCTGATGTTCACCCTCGGCATCATCGACAAGCTCCGCGCCGAGGACCTCACCGGCGGTAAGACCATCGCGGGCACCGGCACCATCGACGACGACGGCGACGTCGGCCCGATCGGTGGCATCCCGCAGAAGCTCGTCGGCGCCAAGCGGGACGGCGCCCAGCTCTTCCTGGTCCCGAAGGACAACTGCGCGGAAGCGCTGCGCAACGCCGTGCCCGGCCTGCCGATGGCAGAGGTGGCCACGGTGGACGAGGCGCTCACCGCCCTCAAGACCTTCACCTCCGGCGGCACACCGAAGCCGTGCTCGGCGTCGTGATGCCGCACCGGTGGTGACGGGACAGTTCTGCCGCGTATAGAAGCTGGATGCGACATCGTAAGGTGAAACACCGGCCAGACGAAGTGTGGAGCCAACGTTGGTCATGCGAAACAGTCCTCTGCCGAGGATGAGCCGACGCGGTCGCGTGACCGTCGGCGTCCTGGTCGGGGTCTTCATACTATTCACGCTGCTCGGTTGGGGTATCGACGCCTACACCGACTATCTGTGGTTCGACGAGGTGGAGAAGACGAACGTCTTCTCCGGCGTGCTGCTCACCCAGCTCGTCCTCTTCCTCGTCGTCGGCGCCGCGATGACCCTCATCGTCGCCGGCAACCTCTACCTGGCGTACCGGTTGCGCCCACTCCTGCGCCCGCACTCCGCGGAGCAGGCCACCCTGGAGCGCTACCGGATGATCCTGGCGCCCCGGCTGGGTACCTGGATCACCGTGACCGGTCTGGTCATCGGCTTCTTCGCGGGCCTGTCCGCGATGGGCCGGTGGGGCGACTGGATGCTGTTCCGCAACGGTGGCTCGTTCGGGGAGGTCGACCCCGAGTTCAACGTGGATATCGGTTTCTACGTCTTCGACTACCCGATCTGGCGTTACCTGCTGGGCCTCGGCTTCACCGCCGTGGTGCTGTCGGTGATCGGCTCGCTCGCGGTGCACTACATCTTCGGCGGCGTGCGCCTGCAGGGCGTCGGGGACCGGATGACCACCGCCGCCCGGGCCCACCTGACCACGCTGGTCGCCGCCTTCGTGCTGCTCAAGGCCGTGGCGTACGTGTTGGACCGGCGTGCGCTCCTGCTCGAGCAGCACGTGTCGCCGGGGCTGTACGGCGCCGGTTACACCGACGTCAACGCGCTGCTGCCGGCCAAGGAGATCCTCGCCTACATCTCCGTGGTGGTGGCGATCGCGATCATCGTCTTCTCCAACGCGGTGATGCGGAACCTGGTATGGCCCGGCGTCTCGCTGGCGCTGCTGGCGATCTCCGCCGTCGCGATCGGCGGCATCTACCCGCTGGCCGTGCAGAACTTCCAGGTGAAGCCGAGCCTCGCGGACAAGGAGGCGCCCTACATCAAACGGTCGATCGAGGCGACCCGAGACGCCTTCGGGCTGGCGGACACCGAGGTGAGCAGATATCAGGCGAACAGCGGTCAGCCACCGGCGTCGCTCACGAGCGACACCAGCGCGCAGAACGTCCGGCTGATCGACCCGCAGCTCGTCTCGCAGGCGTTCACCCAGTCCCAGCAGTCCCGCGGTTTCTACGACTTCGGCGAGAAACTGGACGTGGACCGGTACACGGTCGACGGCGTGACGCAGGACTACGTGGTCGGCGCCCGCGAGATCGCCGACGAGAAGCTCAGCGCCCAGCAGCGTCAGTGGATCAACCGGCACACCGTCTACACCCACGGCTACGGCCTGGTGGCGGCGCCGGCCAACGAGGTCTGTGGCACGGGTCTGCCGAACTTCGTCTCCGGGTTCCTCGGCGGCGAGCCGCAGGCTCAGGGCGGCTGCACGCCGGCCCGGGCCGACGTCATCGAGGCGAAGCAGCCGCGGATCTACTACGGCGAGCAGTCCACCGAGTACGCGATCGTCGGCCAGGGTGAGGGCGGTAAGAACGTCGAGTTCGACCGGCCGCAGGGGCAGAGCGAGAACAGCGGTGAGGTGCTCTACACCTACGAGGGCAAGGGCGGCGTCGAGATCGGCTCGTTCTTCCGCCGGCTGGTCTTCGCGATCCACAACACCGAGAGCAACTTCCTGCTCTCCGAGGCGGTCAACGAGAACTCCCGGCTGATGTACACCCGGGAGCCGCGCGAGCGGGTCGCGAAGGTGGCGCCGTTCCTCACCATCGACGGGGACCCGTACCCCGCGGTCATCGACGGGCGGATCCAGTGGATCCTGGACGGTTACACGACCGCGAAGACGTACCCGTACGCCCAGAAGATCAATCTGGCCACCGAGACGCGGGACGAGCTGACCGGACAGGGTTCGTTCGCGCTGGCCCGGGACGACGTCAACTACATGCGCAACTCGGTCAAGGCGACGGTCGACGCGTACGACGGGACCGTCACCCTCTACGAGTACGACGACAAGGACCCGGTCCTCAAGGCGTGGAACAAGGCGTTCGGCGGCGATCTGATCAAGCCGAAGTCGGAGATCCCGACGGCCCTCGCCGATCACTTCCGCTACCCGGCCGACCTGTTCAAGGTGCAGCGAAACCTGCTCACCAAGTTCCACGTCACCGATGAGCGGACCTTCTTCTCCGGTGACGACTTCTGGCAGGTGCCGAACGCGCCGGACTCGCCGCAGAGCGGGGTGCAGCCGCCGTTCTACCTGAACGTCAAGCTGCCGGAGCAGGAGGAGTCCCGCTTCCAGCTCACCGCCGGGGTGACGCCGCTCAGCCGGGAGAACATGGCGGCGCTGATCTCCGCCTCCTACGTCAACGGGCAGCCACGGCTGGAGATCCTCGAGCTACCCGACGACACGGCCGTTCCCGGCCCGGTCCAGGTGCACCAGCGGATGGTGAACAACGCCGGCATCTCCAACCAGCTCGCGCTGCTGACGCGTAGTGGCCAGGCCTCGGTGCTCTACGGCAACCTGATCTCGCTGCCCCTGGGCGACGGCATCCTGTACGTCGAGCCGGTCTATGTGAAGAGCAGTCAGGCGGGCGCCGCGCCGCTGCTGCAGAAGGTCCTCATGTCGTACGGCGACGGCAACTATGTCGTCCTGGAGAACAACCTGACCGACGGCCTGGAAGCACTGGTGGCGCTCGGCAAGGCCGGTGCTCCGCCGCCCACCACGGGCGGTACGGAGAACCCCGGCACCACGCCCACCACGCCGGCCTCGCCGTCTCCCGGCGCCACGCCGGGCAACCCGCCGCCCACCGAGGTCAGCCCGGACCTGCTGCGGGCGGCCGGGGATGTCGACAAGGCCATCTCCGACCTGCGGGCCGCCCGGCAGTCCGGTGACTTCGCCAAGGAGGGCGAGGCGCTCAAGGCGCTGGACGACGCGATGAAGCGTTTCCAGGCGGCCAGCTCGGCGGGCGCCGGGACGCCACCGGCGACGAGTCCCACCCCCGCTCCGGGCGGGTGAGTCAGCGGTTCCGGGGGCCGTTTTGCGGTCCCCGGAACCCATGCGCTAGGGTTATCACAACGACGCGGGGTGGAGCAGCTCGGTAGCTCGCTGGGCTCATAACCCAGAGGTCGCAGGTTCAAATCCTGTCCCCGCTACCAGGTAAGTGAAGTGCAGAACGCGGTCCGTCATCACGACGGGCCGCGTTTTCTGTATGCCGTTCCGGGGCCGGAAGAAATCGTCAACGTGGTCGTGCAGTCCTCGGCGAATCCGACCGTGACCAACGGGTCGAACATGTGGCGGAACGCGGTGACCTTCGCGGGCGACACCAGCCTGTACGACGCGTATTACGAGTATCACAAGGACCTGGGCGGTGATCAGGCCAAGACCGAATTTCACCCGCCAGGCCGTCGTCGACGAGCTGCGTGCCCTCCCGGACAGGAAGTGCTGGGTCGACGTGATCTGCACCGAGGCCGGCGCGGGCGTGCCTGCGTCGCTGCGGAACCACTCGCGGATCGCGCTGTGCCGGACGCCGGAGGCCGGCGGTGACTTCGTGCACTCGAAGTGCCTGCTGATCGAGGGCAAGTACATCGACGACGCGGACCGCAAGTGGGTGCTCACCGGCAGCCACGACTACACCGACTCGGCGCTGCGGGAGAACGACGAGGCGTTCCTGCGCATCGAGTCCGCCGCCATCCACGCCCAGTTCCGGGCGAACTTCCGCACCATCCGGAGCGTGGCCGGCGCGGACTCGAAATCCCCGCCCGCGCTGGACTTCACGGCGTCCGCCTCGCGCTCCGACACGAACGACTGATCCGGTGGCCCCCGGCCCGGATTCGGGTGGGCCGGGGGCCGCTTTGCCGGTTCGGTGAGGCGTGCGCTAGTCTTATCAAGTCGACGCGGGGTGGAGCAGCTCGGTAGCTCGCTGGGCTCATAACCCAGAGGTCGCAGGTTCAAATCCTGTCCCCGCTACAAATGAAAGTGCAAGTCAGAACGCGGTTCGTCTTCGTGACGGACCGCGTTCTTGCTTTTCATCCGGGCAAACGTGGCGGCGCGAGCTGAGACGACGTGCCCGAACGATCGGCCGATGATCGAATCACGCGTCCCGAAGGCCCAGTGAGCACCGCCGTTCTGGCGGGCGACGTCAGCACGTGAGCTTCACGAGCCGGGGTACGTGGTCGCGGGGAGCCGGGAACGTCGCCGCCGGAACCGGCTGGACGCCATGAACCTCGTCGGACGCTGACCACAAGGTCGACGGCTTCGTGCTGTGCGCGCCCCGGGCCGGCGGCGGCGACCTGCGCTCCGTCTGCGACGACATCCCCGCGGTCTGCTCAACCGCCGGGCCGGCGTGATCGTGCGCCTCCACGGGTCCCGCTCAGCCGGTGGACGAAACGCGCGGCCGCCTCACACCTCGTCGCCCTTGATCGCCTGATAGTGCAGAGACAACTGATCGAGTACGGCGTCCGTGCCGAAGCGGATCCCGTCGAGCGACGAGATGGCGCGCACGCCGACCGCGGCGTTGGTGGCGAAGGCGACAGGGAGGCCGGCTGCGGCCGTGAGGTCCAGCTCCCGTTCCGTCGAGGCCGCGACGCCCAGCGACTTCACCAGCTCCATGGTGACGCCGGGCAGTTGGTCCCCGGCCGGCCACAACAGGCGGTCGCCGTCGTAGAAGCCGATGTTCCAGGTCGCGCCTTCGAGGATGCGTGACCGCTCGTCGACGAAGAGGGCGTCGTCGAAGCCCGCGCGCTGGACGACGCGCCGTTGCCGGATCGTCTCGAACAGGCCCGTGTGCTTCGTTCCCGGAAGGTCGCGCCGGTGGGCGACCGAACGCAGGCGCAGCGACGGCAGGCTGGATGACGTGGCC
Source organism: Actinoplanes utahensis (assembly GCF_016862455.1). Taxonomy (GTDB): domain Bacteria; phylum Actinomycetota; class Actinomycetes; order Mycobacteriales; family Micromonosporaceae; genus Actinoplanes; species Actinoplanes utahensis. Next base: position 112,104 of record NZ_BOMZ01000086.1, on the reverse strand, counting down.
GTCCGGGTCGTGACCAGTACGTGCGGCTCCATGTCCGCGCCCGGCCGGGTGAGTTCGAGTCCAGGCGCGTAGACGGTCACCCGCACCATGCGCGGTGTGTCGGCGGCGGCGCGGCGGACGAGTCGGCGCACCCGGTCGAGGTCGAGGTCCGCGTCGAACAGGGCGCGGCAGTCGCGGGCCAGCCGGTTCAAGTGCAGCGACAGTCCGCGCACGCGGCCGTCGCTCAACAGCATCGTGGTGAAGTGGCCGTAGTTGCACAGCGCCAGGCCGGCGAGATCCTCGGTGGTGGCGGACCGTCCATCGAACTCGATCATGATGCTATTTCACCACATTCCCTGGTCAGTGGGTGTCGAACACGCGCGTCAAATCGGCGCACGTCATTTTATGAGCATTGGAATAGGGGTGATGTACGGGTTCATGAAGCTCCCCGTCGTGCGTAGCTTTCAGGGCAGCCGCTTGATGGATCCGAGGAAGTGACCGACGGCGGTTCGGACGAACATCCATGCAGGATTCGGCAGTTCGAGAAGCAATTCGCGGCCACGCCGGACCAATCGACGCTGGAGGATTTGTGCCCACGGTTGTATCGCAGCCCGGAATTTCTGTCGTCGTTCCGGTCAAGGACCGGGTGGCGCTGATGCGCGCCCAGCTGGCCTCGCTCCGAGAGGCCATGGACCGCAGTCCGGAGCCGGCCGAGGTCATCGTGGTCGACGATTCGGCGCCGGCCGTGGCCGCCGAACACCGGGCCAACTGCCTCGAGTTCGGCGCGCGCTACGTCGCCGGCCCGGCCCACGTCGGCGCCAAGCGCAATCTCGGCGTCGAGGAGGCCCGGTACGACCTGGTCCTGTTCACCGACTCCGACTGCCGGGTGTCACCGGACCTGCTCGAGCGTCACGTGAAGACCATGCGCGACGCCGGGGAGTCCGTCGGCGGCGTGGCGGGCCCCACCTTCGTGGAGGACGGCGAGGCTCGGGCGAACCGGATCATGCGCTGGTCCAATCTGATCAACGACGACCTGGAGCGTCCCGCGCGCAGTGCCGCTGTCACCTGGGCGACGACCACCAACGTCGTGGTACGCCGGTCGGTCTTCATCGAGGTGGGTGGCTTTCCCTCGGAGAGCCTCGACATCGTCGGCGGCGAGGACTGCGATCTCGGCCTCAAGATTTCCGACGGCGGATACCGGATCGTCTGCGACCCGGGCGCGGTGGTCGTCCACGACCACGCCATCACCGACTCCATCGGCACCGCAGCCCGCCGGCTCTACGGCTACGGCCGCTCCGAGCAGTGGGTGTGCAGCGTCCATCCCCACCACCGCCGACCGGTGGTGAACGCGTTCACCGTCGGAGCGGTGGCCATCGTGGCCGGCGCGGCGCTGGCGCCCTTCACCGGCGGCCTGAGCCTGCTCGCCGCGCCCGTGTCCGTCGGTCTGCTGGTGGGCCTGCGTAGCCGCCGGCTACGAGGTGCCGACCGGTCGGCCCGCGCGATCGCGGAGCGCTTCGCGTGCGCGTCGGTCGAGCTGATGTTCGACCTCGGCGGCTTCACGGCGGCGCTCGCCATGCGCCGCCCGAGCATGTTGTTCACCGGCCTCAAGCCCGCCGACGCCAGCTGAGCCCGGCGGCTACCGATCTCCACGACTGGAGTGCATGGACCGTGATTACCCGCGACAAGATAACGGCGATCATCGCTGAGTGCATGGCGCTTCAGGAAGGTGAGGGCGTCATCGATTACGACACCGAGATCTCCATCGACTCCTTTAGTTTCGTCTGGCTCCAGCACGTACTCGAAGAGCGTTTCGAATTTGAATTGGAGCCGCCCGGACGCGAGGTGATGGAAACGCTGAACTCGGCACGCTCCGTGCATCGGTATCTCGCTGAGATCAGCCCCGATAGCGTCGCCGCGGCGGTCTGAAGGTAAATCGACAGCCCCCACTCTGCCAAAGGAGAATCACGTGCCGTACGAAGGTGCCGTCACGGACGGCGGCAGCCGAGGCGTCCTCATGTCCGGCCCGGCCGCGCTGAACGCCGAGTTCGAGGCCGTGCTCCGGCAGTGCCTGGACGGCTCGATCGGCCCGGACACGCTGCTGCACAGGGACACCGATCTGAGGCAGTTCGGTATCGACTCGCTCGCCATCGTCCGGCTCCTGGTCACCATCGAGGACGCCTTCGGAGTGATCGTCCCCGACGAGGTCATCTCCTTCGAGATCTTCTCCTCGGCCGGCACCCTCTGGGACGTCGTCTCCGGTCTCGCGGGGGAGCAGGGTGAAGACTGAGCCGCTGCCGGACATCGTGGAGAGGGTGCGGCTGGTTCCCGACCGCCACCGGGTCTTCGACCACGACACCTCGACCGTTTCGAAGATCTATCGGATCGACGCGCAGGTCCTGTCCGATCTGCTCGATCTCGGTTTTCCGCACCGGTTGTCGGGCGGCGAGCGGTACTTCGACGAGCTCGACCTGGCCAACACGTCGCTCGCGCTGCGTACGCCGTCGCCCCGCTACCTCGCCATGCGCCGGTGGCCGCAGATCTTCCGTGCGATGGCGGACGACAACCCGGTCCGCTACGAAGTCGAGGTCGCCGCGGAATGCGGCCTCCCGGCGTCCGGCCACGAATGCGACTTCCGCCCGTCACCGCGGTTGCTCGCGCTCGGGGCGACCGCCACCGCGGCCCATCGGTTCACGCTGCGCCGCGAGGTCGGCAACGGCCGCACGGGGCAGGCTCCCGCGCGGTTCCGAGGGCTCTTCGCCGAGGTGTCCCGGTTCCGGTTCCACATCCTGCCGGTGAGCCTCTTCGGCGACCTCGGGTTCCTCACCGAGACGTCGCTCGCGAACTGCGAACTGGGCAGCCGTTACCTGGTTCAGCGGGCGACCGAGGAGGGCTGGGAGGCTCGGCTCAGCTACGGACTGCTGTTGTCCAGCCCTTACTCGCTGCATCATTTCTGGCCCGAGTTCCGGGTGGACGGCGTCTGGGCCGCCTTCGACCCCTACCTGATCCTCAGCCTCGAGCGGTGGGGCGTGCTGACACCGGGCGAGGTCCCGATCGGCCAGGCTCTCGACTCGGCCGTCTTCCGGGTCGACGGGGACTGGGTCGACCTCCTCGAGGACGCCGGACATCCCGCGCCGGTCTCGTTGCTGACCCGGCGCCGGCCGTTGACGGGCGGCGCCGCGAGCGTCGCCGGGGCAGTCTCATGACCGCGACCCCGGCCGCCCTCACGATCTATGGAACATGTCCGCCGTCCGGCCGGGAGAACGGCCGTGACTATCTCGAGCGGGTACGGGAGGTGGCGCGGTGGAGTGACCGGGCCGGCTACGAGGGTGTGCTGGTCTACACGGACAACAGGTCGGTGGACCCGTGGTTGATCGCGCAGAACATCATCCAGGTGACGGGCCAGTTGACTCCGCTGGTCGCCGTTCAGGCGGCGTACATGCATCCGTTCACCGCCGCGAAGTTCGTGTCCGGCCTGGCCCACCTGTATCAGCGCCGGGTCGACCTGAACATCGTCGCCGGCGGCTTCACCGCGGATCTGGAGGCGATGGGCGAAGGGCTGCCGCACGACGCGCGTTACGACCGGGCGGTCGAGTACGCATCGATCATGAAACAGCTGCTCGAGTCCCGCACCCCGGTCACCTTCGACGGCGAGTACTACTCCGCGTCCGGACTGCGCCTGCACGACGTGCCCGGCGCGGACCTCGCTCCCCGGTTCCTGGTGTCCGGTTCGTCGCCGGCCGGGATGGCCGCTGCCCGAGCGCTGGACGCGACCGGCATCGTCTATCCGGAGCGACCCGACCTGCAGGCTCCCGCGGATCCCACGATCGCGCAGGGCATGCGTATCGGAGTGATCGCCCGGCCGAGCGCGGCCGAGGCGTGGGAGGTGGCGCTCACGCGCTTCCCGGAAGATCGCGCGGGGCGGATGAATCACCGGCTCGCCATGTCCCGCTCCGATTCGCGATGGCACGAGCGGCTCTCACGGGCGGTCGAGCGGGACGGCACGTACTGGATGCATCCCTTCAAGACCTTCAAGACCTTCTGCCCGTACTTCGTCGGCGACTACGCCACGGTCGGGCGTGAACTCGGGCGCTACGTCGAACTCGGGTACGCCACGTTCATCTTGGACACTCCGGCGAAGGAGCAGGACCTGAAACACCTTGAGGTCGTTCTCGAGATCGCGCGGAATCTTCGCAAGGAGCGCGTGTGAAAACTCTGCTCATCGACAATTACGACTCGTTCACCTACAACCTCGCGCACTACCTCGGCGAGGTCAACGGAAGCGAGCCGACGGTCATCCGCAACGACGAATCCGGGTGGAGTGCTGAGCGACTCGACGGGTTCGACAACGTGGTCATCTCGCCCGGACCCGGCACGCCCGGTGTCCCGGCCGACTTCGGCATCTGCCGCGACGTCATCTCGACGGGCCGGCTGCCGCTACTCGGTGTCTGCCTCGGGCACCAAGGCATCGCGATGCTCGGCGGCGGATCGATCGCGCTCGCCCCGGAGCCCCGGCACGGCCGCAAGTCCCCCGTCCTGCACGACGGCACCGGCCTGTTCGCCGGCATTCCGTCACCGCAGGAGGTCGTGCGCTACCACTCCTGGACGGTCGACCGCCTTTCGGACGATCTCGAGGCGACCGCGTGGACGCCCGACGGCGTCCTGATGGCCCTGCGGCACCGCAACCGGCCGCAGTGGGGGGTGCAGTTCCACCCCGAGTCGATCTCGACCGAGTACGGCCAGCGCCTGCTCGCCAACTTCGCCGAGCTGAGCGAGGAGTGGAACGGGCGCAACGGCCGGAGGGCCCGCCGCCGGCGCACGTCGCCGACGCTGCTCAGCGGGCGGCCGGACACGCTCTTCGGCGGGCGGCCGGACACCCATAAGCGTTTGAAGTACCGCCTGCTGGTCGAGGAGTTCCCCACCACGGTGGACGCCGAGCAGATCTACGAAACGCTCTTCCGTGACCAGCCCTTCGCGTTCTGGCTGGACAGCAGCCATCCCGATCCGCGGCTGGGCCGCTTCTCGATGATGGGCGCCGCCGACGGCCCGCTCGCCGAGGTGGTCACGGCCGACGTCGCCGAGGGCACGGTGACCGTACGTGCGAAACAGCGCATCCACCGCGAAACCCGGCCCCTGCTGGACTGGCTGGACGACCGTCTGCGTGGTGCCGAGGTCGCCGGCGACCGCGAGTTGCCGTTCGACTTCCGTGGCGGCTGGGTCGGCTATCTGGGCTACGAGCTCAAGGCGCAGTGCGGCGGCGAGCTGCGCCACCGCTCCGAGCAGCCGGACGCGTCGCTGCTGTTCGCGGACCGGTGCGTGGTCTTCGACCACAGCACCTCCACGACCTATCTGCTCGCGCTGCACCTGCAGGACGAGGCGCCGGCGCGGACCTGGCTCGCGGCCACCCGCGCCCGGATTGAGGCGCTGGCCGGCACCTCGCATCCGAGTCCGGACGGGCCGGAGCAGATCGCGACGTCTGTGGCGCTGCGCCACGACCGCGGCACCTATCTGGAGCTCATCGAGTCCTGCCAGCGCGCCATCACCGCGGGGGAGAGCTACGAGGTCTGCCTGACCAACATGCTCACGCTCGACAGCACGCTGGACGTGTGGTCCGCCTACACCGCGCTGCGCCGGGACAATCCGGCTCCGTTCGCGGCGCTGCTGCGCCTGGGCGACCTGTCGGTGCTGAGCACGTCGCCCGAGCGCTTCCTGCGCATCGACGGCGAACGGCGGGTGGAGGCCCGGCCGATCAAGGGCACCCGCCCCCGCGGCCGTGACGCCGCGGAGGATCGCGAACTCCAGGTGGATCTGGCCACCTCCGAGAAGGACCAGTCCGAGAACCTCATGATCGTCGATCTGCTCCGCAACGACCTCGCCCAGGTCGCGATGATCGGTTCGGTGGCCGTGCCGGAGCTGTTCGCCGTCGAGACCTATGCCACCGTCCACCAGCTGATCAGCACCGTGACGGCCACGTTGCGACCCGATCGCAGCCCTGTCGACTGCGTCCGGGCCGCGTTCCCCGGCGGCTCGATGACCGGGGCGCCCAAGCTGCGCACCATGGAGATCATCGATCAGCTGGAAGAGGGGCCCCGGGGCGTCTACTCCGGCGCGATCGGTTACTTCTCGCTCTCCGGAAGCGTCGACCTGAACATCGCCATCCGCACGCTGGTGGTGCGGCCGGGCCGTGTCACCTACGGCGTCGGCGGCGCCATCGTGGCCATGTCCGACCCGGTCGACGAGTTCAACGAGACAGCGGTCAAGGCCACGCCCGTGCTCTCCCTGCTCGGCGTGCGCTTCCCGGCGTACGACATGGCGGATGCGATGAGCGATGGCTGAGCCCGCCGCCTCCGGTCCCTCTCCTGTCACGTTCGGCTCGTCCTGGGAGACGCCATGATGCTTTACCACTGGTTCGAGGCCTCGGTCGCCCGGCACGGTACCCGGACGGCGCTCGAGATCGACGGCGCACGTCACACCTATCGCGAACTCGCCGGCCTGGCCGAGTCGCTGGCGGCGCGTATCCGCGAGGAGTCGCCCGTCGTTCCGGAACGGATCGGCCTGCTGGCCGAGCGCAGCGTGCTCGCCTACGCGGGCTACCTCGCCATCCAGCGCCTCGGCAAGTCCGTCGTCCCGCTCAATCCGGCTTTCCCGCAGGGCCGGACGAGCTACATGATGACGGCCTCCGGAATGGGCCTGGTGCTCGCCGACCCGCGACTGGACGTTCCGCGGATCGACGGGATCCGGGTGCTGACCGTGGATCCGGCGCTGGGCCCGCCCGCGCCGGCGACCGCGCTGCCGGACCTGCTCGACGTGCCCGAGGCCGAGGCCTACCTGCTGTTCACGTCCGGCTCGACGGGTACGCCCAAGGGCGTACCGGTCCGTCAGCGCAACGTCTCGGCGTTCTTGGAGACGGTCCGGGACAGGTACCTGCTGGACCCCAGCGCCCGCTGCTCGCAGTGCTTCGACCTGACGTTCGACCTCTCGGTGTTCGACCTCTTCGCCGTCTGGGGCGCGGGTGCCGCCCTGGTCGTGCCGAGCCGGAACGACCTGCTGCGACCGGTGCGATTCGTTGCCGCGAACGCACTCACCCATTGGTTCTCGGTGCCGTCCGCGATCAGCAGGGCGCAGGCCGGCGGCCGGCTGCGGGCGGACAGCATGCCGTCGCTGCGGCAGAGCCTCTTCTGCGGCGAACCGCTCACCTGGCAGCAGGCGCGGGCCTGGAAGGCGGCTGCCCCCGGCAGCGCGCTGAGCAATCTCTACGGGCCGACCGAGCTGACGATCAGCTGCAGCGACTTCAGCCTGCCGGTGAATCCCGACGACTGGCCGGCCACGCCCAACGGTGTGCTGCCGATCGGACTGCCCTATCCGGGCCTCGAATACGCCGTACTCGACGAGACGGGGCAGCCGGCCGCGGACGGTGAGTTGTGCGTCCGGGGTGTGCAGCGCTTCGACGGGTACCTGGATCCGGCGGCGAACGAGGGCCGGTTCCACCCTGTCTCCGGCCCGGCGGGCGACCCGGTGCCGCGCGACCACTGGTATCGCACCGGCGACCGGGTGACCACCCGCGAGGGCGTCCTGCACTTCCTCGGGCGGACCGACCACCAGGTGAAGATCAACGGCTACCGGATCGAGCTCGGCGAGATCGAGGCGGCGCTGCGCTCCAGCACCGGCGTCACCGACGCCGTCGTCGTGGCCGTGCCCGAGGCGGGCGACACCCTGGTGCTGTACGCCGTCTGCGTCGCCCCGGACCGTGAACCCGCCGAGCTGCGCGCCGAACTGGTGCGCGACCTGCCGGGCTACATGGTGCCGCGGCGCGTCCTGACGGTCGGCCAGTTGCCCGCCAACAGCAACGGCAAGGTCGACCGCCGGGCCGTCACCGACCTCGTCCGTGGCGCCACCCAACGTCTGGTGGCCGCGTGATGAGCCCGGCAGCGGAGTCGCGGACCGTGATGTCGGCACGCGAGCTGAGCGATCGCCTGTGCGCGACGGCGGCGGACGAGCCGGTGTGGGTGGACGAAGAGGAGACCGTCAGCCGGCAGGCCCTGCACCAGGAGGTCACCACCTGCCTCGACCGGCTCACGGCCGCCGGCGTCCGGCCGGGCGACTGCGTCGCGGTGCAGCTCGTACCCGGTGTCACCCTGTTCGCGCTGCTGCTGGCGGTCTGGCGGGCCGATGCCCGAGCCATGCTCCTGGACCACCGGCTGACCGAGGCCGAGACCGGCTCGCTCACCCGGCTGTGCCCACCGGAGTTCCACGTGCGGGCGGCGGCCGGCACCACCCGTTTCACGGAACGGGCGGAGCTGGTGATCGAGCGGCTGCCCGGCGGGTTCGCCTTCCCGGAGCAGGTGTGTCTCGTCCAGTTCACCTCCGGCTCGACCGGCCGGGCCAAAGTGGTCGGACGGTCCGCGGCGTCGCTGAACGCGGAGATCGACAGGTACGCCGCCATCGAGGACATGCCCGGCCCGGCGGACCGGCTCCTGCTCCTGTGCTCGCCGATACACACCTGGGGCCTGATCGGCGGAATCCTGTACGGGCTCGCGGCGAACCTGCCCCTGCTCTTCCCGTCCGCGCAGCACGGTGGCGCGATCGCCCGTGCCGCCGTGACGCTCGAGCCCACCGCCATCTTCGGCGTGGCGACGCACTTCGAGCTGCTCGGCAAGACCGCCGAGCTGCCCCGGTTGCCGCGGCTGCGCGTCGCGACCAGCGCGGGGATGATCACCAGTCCGGAGGTCGCCGAGCGGTTCCAGCAGGCGACCGGGTGCCGGCTCGGCCAGGTGTACGGCATGACCGAGGCCGGCGTGGTGACGGCCGATCTCACCGGCCGGTTCCCCGCGCCGTCCGTCGGGCGGCCGGCTCCCGGCATCACGGTCCGGGCTACCGGCGGTGAGCTGTACGTCCGGCTGGACGAGACCCCGTACCTCGTCGATGACGGCGTGGCCCGGTTCTCCGGCGGCTGGCTGCGCACGTTCGACCGCGCGGCGATCGACGCGGCGAGCGGCGCGGTCGGCATCCTCGGCCGCGCGGACTCCGTGATCGCGATCGGCGGCATCAAGATCGATCTGATGGAGATCGAGCACGTTCTCCGGGCGCACCCCGACGTCACCAACGCGGTCGTGACCTTCGACAGCGTGATCGAGGCGCACGTGGCGGCACGCAACGGGCTCACGGACCGGGCGCTCTCGGCATGGAGCCGGGAGCGGCTGAACAGCCTGAAGGCCCCGAAACGGTACTACCTGCAGGAAAAACTCATCGAGACACCGACCGGAAAGGTTATCCGTGACCGAGCACAGCTCCTCTCCGCTTTTCGAGAGCGAAACGCAGCAGTCGTCCACGCAGACCGTGGGGATCGGTAAAGACGAGATCATCGACATCCTGTCCGGTTGTGACAGTGCCGGCCTGCCGGAAACGATCGACGACGACACACTGCTCGTCATCGACTCCTACACCGCGATCTGGATCCAGCACCTGCTGGAGGAGCGGCACGGCATCGTGGTGAAGCTCAGCGGTGAGACCACCGACATCGACTCGGTGAGCGGCCTGCACGCGCTCATCAACCGAAAACTGGATGTGGGGCACGAATGACCGCCGAGGTTTTCGTCAGCGGTTACGGCGTGTTCAGTGCGTTCGGCTTCGGACCGGAAGCGCTCTTCGACGGCGCCTTCTCGGGAACACCGGCGTTCCGCCCGGTCACCCGCTTCGACGTCGCGCACTGCCGCACGGGAGTGGCGGCCACGAACGAGCAGGTCAGCGCCGGGACCGCCGGGCCGGGTGAGCTGACCGCCGAGGTGGCGAGCGCATGCGGCCGGCAGGCGCTCGACATGGCCGGCTGGCGGAACCCGGAAGAGCTTCCGCTCGTGCTGGCGACCAAGGTGCGTGCGCCTTCCGGGGAGGCGGAGTCGCCGGCCGAGATCACCGAGAAGGTCGCGGACCGGCTCGGCGTGGGCCGGCCCCGGCGTACCTTCGTCAACGCCTGCTGCGCCGCCGCGAACGCGATCATCCACGGGGCGCAACTGGTCCGGACCGGCACCGCCGCGGCGGTGCTGGCGGGCGGGGTGTTCGTGGTCGACAGGCAGGCGTTCAGCCTCTTCGACGCCGCGCAGGCGCTCGCCGTCGACGGGCGGCTGCGTCCGTTCGATCAGGACCGCAAGGGTGTTCTGCTCGGCGACGGCGGCGGGATGTTGCTGCTGGAGTCGGGTGACAGCATCCGTGCGCGCGGCGCCCAGCCGTTGGCCCGGGTGGCCGGCTGGGCGATGACCGACGACGCTTTCCACGTAGCGCAACCGCACCCGCGGGGAGCCGGCGTGGCCGCCGCGATCACGGAGGCACTCGACCGCGGGGGTGTCGGTCCCGACCAGCTCACCTACGTCAACGCCCACGGCACCGGCACCCCGCTCAACGATTCCGCCGAGGCCGCCGGGCTGCACGCCGCACTCGGGCCGCACGCGGAGCGCGTGTTCGTCAGCGGTACGAAGAGCACGACGGGCCACGCGCTGGAGGCCAGCGGCGCCCTGGAGTCGGTCATCACGCTGCTGGCGATGCGCTCCTCGGTGCTACCGCCGACGGCGGCCCTGCACCGGCCGGACACCCGGAATCCGCTGCGCCACGTCAGCACACCGGAGCGGGCCGAGGTGCCCTACGCCCTGAGCCTCAACTCGTCGGTGGGCGGCGTCAACACCGCGATCCTGCTGGCGGCGTCATGACGACGTCGCTGACCTCCGTCGACCTGATCGCCGGCGCCGAGGTCCGCAGCGGCCCGGACGTGCCGAAGCTGGCCGGTTTCATGGTTTCCGACTTCGCTCCTCTCGTGTACGCCGCCGTCCGTGAATGCCTCGGTGACCCGCGCTCGCCGCATCTGCTCGACGGTGCCGGCGGCAAGGTCGCCATGGTCCTCTGCTCACGGCGCTTCGACACGGTCACGCTGGAGCTGTCCGTCGAGCACGTGAACCGTGGCCGGGTCAGCCCGATCCTCTTCTACCAGGTGGTGCCGACCGCCGTCCTCGGCCAGATCGCCCGCGACTATCGCCTGACCGGCCCGGTGAGCTGCGTGGCCGTGACCGGTGACGCCCGCGCCGAGGCCCACGAACTGGCCCGGGTGCTGCTGGCCGACGACAGCGCGCGGTGGGTTCTCGCCCTCACCGTCGAGATGGACGCGGACCCCGCGAAGAACTTCGCGAGCGCCGACCTCGTACGGCTGGCATCGGAGCCGGCGGATCGGAACGAGGCGTGATGGCCTCGTCCGGGTCCGGCCCGAACAAGGGCGCCGTGGTGCGCGGCTCGTGGTTGGTGAGCAGCACGGCCGAGGCGGTGGTCGAGCCGACCACCTTCCAGCTGGACGGCCAGGAGTGGGATCTGCTGCCGGGTGTCTTCGCGCCGACACACTGCGTGTCGACGAGCTTCTTCACCGAGTCCGTCCCGTTCCCGGTCGGCGGATCCTTTCTCGAGGTGGGCAGCGGTGCCGGCGTGACCGCGGTGACGGCCGCGGCGCGGGGTTGCGCTCGCGTCGCCGCCACCGACATCAGCGCGGCAGCCGTCGAGAACACCGGGCGCAACGCGGTCCGGCACGGCCTGTCCGACGTGGTCGAGGTGTACGAGAGCGACATCTTCGACGGCCTGAAGCCGGACGACAGGTTCGACCTGATCTTCTGGAACTCGCCGTTCGTCGATCCTGGCGCCGACGCCGGCGCGACGGTTCGACCGGCCCGCGACGAGTTGCGCGAGCAGCTGCGGCAAGCGGTCTTCGACCCCGGTTACCGGGCGCATCAGCGGTACTTCAGCGAAGCGCGCGGCCGGCTCACCGAGGACGGCCGCCTGCTGCTCGGCTTCAGCGGTCTCGGCGACCACGCCCTGCTGCGGCGGCTCGCGACCGACGCGGGCTACCGGATCTCGGTGCTACGCACCTCCGGCGACCTCGTACGCGGCGTCGAATACCAACTCCTCGAGCTCGTACCCGACGACGAAGTGCCCGGTGAGGCCGGGCCCGATGAGGAAGTGCCCGATGACGAATAGGAGCGCCGCCGTGGGATCCACCTTCATTCCGGCCGCCGTACGCCAGGACATCGCCGACGACCCGACGGTGGGCGGCGGCAACGCGCTCGAGACCGCCATGCGGGTCAGCCCGGACGTGCACGCGCCGTACCTCTTCGCCGAACGCTTCGTCCTCGACGCCCGCGGGGTTCCGCGCGACCAGCTCAGCCTGACCGAGCTGACCGACCTCGTCGGTGCGTGGAGCTCCTGGTACGCCGGACGCGGCGTCGGACCCCGCGACCGGGTGGGCGTCCACTTCCGCGACGGTGCCAACAACCTGATCCACTACCTGGCGCTCAGCCGGCTCGGTGCGATCGCGGTGCTGATCAACGGCGAGCTGGACCCCGCGATCGTCGCCGCCTATCTGCGCCAGACCACGCCGGCCGGTCTCCAGACGGACGACGTGCGGCTGGAACGGCTCGCCGGCGTACTCCAGCCGGAGGTCGACAGCTTCTGGGTGTCCTCGATCGACAGCACGGTCCCCCCGCAGGACGGTCCGGTGCCGCCGGTGTTCCGGCATGCGGCGAGCGATCCCGTCCTGATCTGTCACACCTCGGGGACCACCGGCACACCGAAGCCGGTCATCTGGGCGCACGCCCAGATGATGGAGGGCATCCGGGCGCATCTGACCAGGTTCCGGGACCACCGGGAATCGCTGATCCTCTCCGCATTGCCGCAGTCGCACGGGTCGGCGATCGGCTACGCGTTGCTCGCCATGCTGTCCGGCGTTCCGCTGGCGCTCATGTCCGATCGCAGCGGCCGGGCCGTCGCCGCCGCGGCGGCCCGTTACCGGGCGACCATCGTCGTCGGTTTCGCCGTCACACTGGCCGAACTGGCGTTGCAGGAGGACGGCGCCGGCGGCCTCGACCAGGTCGAGCGCTGGGTGAGTGTGGGTGACGCCTCCCATCAGGCGCACATCGCCCGGCTGGTCGGGCAGGGGCGGCACTGGGTCGGCGCCAAGGCGGTACGCGGCTCGATCTTCGTGGACGGCTTCGGCACCTCGGAGCTGGGGTGGGGTGGCGTGCTGGGCGCGATCACGATTCCCGGAGTCGCGACGCCCCACCGCTGCCTCGGCGTTCCGCAGTCGTTCGCCGAGGTCGTCGTGCTGCGGCCGGACGGCACGCTCGCCGAGACGAACGAGGTCGGCCTGCTCGGCGTGAAAGGCCTGACCGTGACGCCCGGCTACTGGAACGACTCGGACAAGACCTACCGCAGCCTGCTGAACGGCTACTGGACCACCGGCGACCTGGTCTACCGCGACAAAGCGGACCGCTTCTACCACGTGGACCGGGCGGTCGACGCGATCCAGACCGCGGGCGGCACCGTCTACTCGATCCTGACCGAGGAGATCCTGCTCGCTCACCTGCCCGAGATCGAAGACTGCGTGGTGGTGGCGGCCGGAGAGTCCGGTGAGGTGTGTGCCATCGCGCTGGTTCACCTGCGTGACGGCTTCAGCACCGACGGCATGCTGACCCGGGTCAACGAGGTCCTGGACGGCTTGGGCCGCGCGCGGCTCGCCGACGTCCGTGCCGCGGACGCGAGAACGGTGCCGGTCGGTGTCACCGGAAAGGTGCTCAAACGCAAACTCCGCCGTGAGTACGCCGCCACGGCCGCCCAGGAAACGGCGAAGTAAGCACCGAGCGCGGCCAGCAACGCAGCCCCGAGAGTCGACCAGGAGGACTGATGTCAAGCGCCCAGATCCGGGGCATCCGTGCGGGCTTCTCCGAGAACGAGGAGACGCCATGACCACGGCTGCCGGGCAGCACCCGGCCCCGAGCACGCGATGGCCGCTAGCGGTCCTCGTCAGGTACGCGTTCGCGCAGGCGCCGGCCGCGGCCGCCGCGACCGCCGTCACCGCCGTCGTCGCCGGCGCCGCCCCGGTCGGCATCACCATCGCGATCGGCGAGTTGGTCGACGGGCTCACCTCGGCGATCGGCCACGGCGTGGACACCCCCGCGGCGCGGGCGTGCTACCGCTGGGTCGCCGTCATCGCGGTGCTGTTCTTCCTCACCTACCTCGCCGAGTCGGCGCGGACGGTCCTGGGCCGGGCGCTCGGCCGCCGGGTCACCGGCCGGCTCAGCGAGCGGGTGATGATGGCCGCCTCCGAGCCGGCCACGATCGGCCACCTCGAGGACTCCGCCTACCTGCGCCGGCTCGGCCGGGCACAGGGCGAGGGCACCATCGACATGCCACCCGGCGAGGCGGTGTTCGGCTTCTTCACGCGATCCTCGCTCTGGGTGACCGCCATCGGCTCCGCGGCACTGCTCACCCAGGTCACCTGGGGGCTGGGCCTGCTCGTCTTCGCGATCTTCATCCTGATTCATTCCCGGCTGGTCCGGAACTACCGGATCGCCGTCATCGAAACCGTGAACCAGACCGGCAAGCTGCGCCGCACGTCCTACCTGCGCGACGTGCCGACCACACCGGGCGCGGCCCGGGAGGTCCGGCTCTTCGGCCTCGCCACCTTCTTCCGGGACGCCTACCAGGAACAGTGGCTGCCGAACATGGTCGAGGTCTGGCAGCGGCGGCGCGAACACCGTCTGTTCGTCGTCACGGTGGTCGTGGTCACGGGCGTCACGGTCGCCGCCGTCTTCCACTACTTGGGCCACCGCGCCGCCACCGGCGGTATGACGGTCGGTGACCTGGCGATCGGCGGCCTGGCGGTCCGCGCGCTGCTACAGATCCTCCGGGCTGACGAGGACGACCTCCGGATGGGCTTCGGATCGAAGGCGGCAGGCGAGGCGCTCGCCTTCCCCGTCGTCGAGTCGCGGCCCGCGTCCGCCAGGAAGTCGTGGCCGGCACCGGCCGGGGCGATCTCCTGCACGAATCTGCGCTTCCGTTACGGCGGCGCGACGACCGAGGTGCTGCACGGCATCGACCTCACCATCCCCGCCGGTCAGTCGCTTGCCATCGTCGGGCTCAACGGCGCGGGCAAGACGACGCTCGCCCGGCTCGTCGCCGGCTTGGACGCCGCGAGCGACGGTTCCGTACGCGTCGGTGGAACCACCGTGGACGACGCCGGCCGCCGCGGCTGGCAGCGTCAGGTGGTCGCCGTCTTCCAGGACTTCGCGCGTTACGAGTTCACCGTGCGCGACAACATCGCGTTCGGTTGCCTCGAACACGCCGACGACGAGGACGGACTGCGCGCGGCGGCGCGTCAGGCCGGGATCCTGACCTTCATCGAGAAGCTGCCGAACGGCTGGGACACCGTGATGTCCAGCGGGGTCGCGGGTGGTGTCGACGCGTCCGGCGGCGAGTGGCAGCGCATCGCGATAGCGCGGGCCCTCTTCGGTCTGCGGCACGGCGCCCAACTGCTGATCATGGACGAGCCGGCCGCGAGCCTCGACGCCCGCGCCGAGGCTCGGCTGTACGACACGTTCCACGAGCTGACCGCGGGTGTCACCACCATCGCGATCTCGCACCGTTTCGCGACGGTGCGCAAGGCGGAGCGGGTGGTGGTGCTCGATCAGGGCCGGATCATCGAGGACGGGACGCACGACGAGCTGATCACCGCCGACGGCCGGTACGCCGAGCTGTTCCGGCTGCAGGCGAAGCGTTTCGAGGAGGTGTCAGCGTGATCAGTGCCTTGCGTTTCACCCTGTCCATCGCACCCCGCACCGACCGGTTCCGGTCCGCGATCGTGGTGGCGGTGGCGATTCTCGAACAGGCCACCGGGTTCGGGCTGGCCCTGCTGCTCGGCTTGTTCAGTGAAGTGGCGCGGCGGCACTCGACCGACGGCCTCGTGGTCCTCGCGCTCTGCGTCGCGGTCTTCGTGATGGTCACCCAGGGCACGTTCATCGCCGGCTACTTCACCCGGCTGCGCCTCCAGGAGGAGATCCAGAACGAGGTCGAACGCCGGATCATCGACGTGGTCGGCACGACGCCGACCCTGGAGATCCACGAGAACTCCGGCCGTTCCGAGCGAGCCGCGGTGGTCCGCGGTGCGCGCAACGAGATCGGTCCGGGGTTCGACAGGCTGATGTGGCTGGCCGGCGCCGCGCTGGCGCTGATCGGCTCGGCCGTCCTGATGGCCTCGGTCGTGCCGGTCCTGGCCCTGCTGCCGCTGTTCGCCGTCCCCACGGTGCTGGCCACCCAGGCGGCGGACAAGAAGCGCGGCAAGGCCGTCGAGCGTGCCACGCCCAGCACCCGGCTGGCCGGTCACCTGTTCCAGCTCGCCACCACCGCCGCACCCGCGCGGGAGACCCGCCTCTTCGGACTCGCCGGTGAGCTGCGGTCCCGGCATCGCACCACGTGGGACGAGGCGGGACGTGACATCGCGCGCAGCGACGGGCGCGCCCGTCTGCCGGTCGTGCTGGCCTGGCTGTTCTTCGTGCTGGCGTACGCGGCCGCCATCGTGCTCATGGTGCGCGCCGGACTCTCCGGCGACGCCTCGCTCGGACTGGTCGTCGCGGCCGTCGCGGTCAGCAGCCAGATCACCGGACAGGTGCAGGGTCTGCTGAGCCTGACCTTCTGGACGATGGAGTCGTTGCGGGCCACCAGGGCCTTCCTCGACGTCGTGGCGGACGGTGCCGCGGAGACGGCGGCGGTCGTTCCGGCCACGCCGGCGCCGGTGCCGCCCAAGCTGAGCGGCGGCATCAAGCTGGAGGGCCTGAGCTTCCAATACTGGAACCGCGAGCAGCGGTCGCTCAGCGACATCGACCTCGAACTGCCGGCCGGCGCCGTCGTGGCCCTGGTCGGCGAGAACGGCGCGGGGAAGTCGACGCTCGTCAAGATGCTCTGCGGTCTCTACCGGCCGAGCGCCGGGCGCATCCTGGTGGACGGCACCGACCTCACGCGGTTCGCGCCGGACGAGTGGCGCGCGCGGATCACGGCGGCCTTCCAGGACCCGGTGCACATCGAGATGTCCCTGCAGGACACGATCGGGCTCGGCTCGCTCGGGCATCGCGACGACGCGGACCGGATCCGCGAGGCGCTGCGGACGGCCGGCGGTGATCGGCTTCTCGCCTCGCTGCCCGACGGATTGCGAACACGGCTCGGCCGGGAGTCGTGGGACGGCAAGGGCCTGTCGGGCGGCCAGTGGCAGACGGTCGCCAACGCCCGCGCCGCGATGCGGCACGCGCCGCTGCTCCGGGTCCTGGACGAGCCCTCGGCCAGCCTCGACGCGCATGCCGAGGAGTGGTTGTTCCAGCAGTACACCGAGCTGAGCCGGCTGGACGGTGGCGTGACGGTCCTGGTCACGCATCGCATCACCAGCGCACGGGCGGCCGATCTGATCGTCGTCCTGGACGGCGGCCGGGTCGCCGAGGTCGGCACCCACGACGCGCTGAGCCGGGCCGACGGGTTGTACGCCGAACTGTTCCACCTGCAGGCCCGGTACTTCGTCTGATCGAGGAAACCGGAACTGATCAACGTAGCCGAGACGGGGAGAGCTGGCGTGCGGCAAGAACAGACGAGGTTTTCCGGAGGACGGCAACGCACCGGTCCGTTGCCGTCCGGGCTCGCGCAACTGGACTGGCTGGCGCACCGGTCGGGCGCACCCGCGCTGCTGCCCAACATCAGCTGGGTCATCGCCGTCCCGGACGGCCTGACGGATGAAGCGGTGGGCGGCGCGGTGAGCGCGCTGCTGCTCCGGCACGAGATCCTGCGTACGTCCTTCGACGCGGACGACGACGGGCGGCCGCGCCAGAACGTCTACGAGGACGTCGTCGCGGTGATTCCGCTGCTCGAGGACGAGGATGCGCAACGCGTCTTCACCGAGGCGCCGTTCGACATCGCCTCCGAACCTCCGATCCGATTCGCCCGTACGCCGGCAGGCGACCTGGTCCTCGTCGTCGCGCACCTCGCCGCGGACGGTCTGGGGTCCTGGATCCTCTTCTCCGATCTCACCGAGCTGCTGGCCGCACGGGCGCAACAGCGCCCCGAGCGGCTGAGCGCGAAGGTGCCGCAGCCCATCGACTGGGCGCTGCACGAGCGCGACCGCGGCCGGGCGCGGGCCGAGTCGGCCGTCCGGTACTGGAACAGCGCGCTGACGGACTTCCCGGTGACGGTGCTGCCGGTGAGCCGCGGCGAACCGGGAGCCGACGTGGTGCGCGCGGCGCTCGAATCGCCCGCCGCGATCCGGGCGCTGGCGCGCCTGAACGAGAGCCTGAACGCGACCCCGGCGTCGATCTTCACTGCCGCCGCCTATCTCGCGCTGGCGCTCCAGTTCGGTCATGACCGGCTGAGCCTCTGCCTGACCTGGGCGTACCGGGAGTTCCCGGCCACCCGCGAGCTGGTCGCCGCGGTCATGCGAGACATGCCGCTGCTTGTCGATCTGCGGGGGGAGCCGTCGTTCTCCGACGTCCTGCGGCGGCTGCAGAAGGCCGTCCTGGTCGCCGGCCGCCACATGAGCTTCGACGTCCTGGAGTTCCACGAGAGCGCGGGACGGACCGAGGCGGAACGGGGAGGCTTCCTGCCCGGTCCCGAGTCGATCAGCCTCATCCTCGACGGCGTCGACTGGCCGGCGGCCAGGGCGGGCAGCGATCCTCGTGACCTGCTGGCCGACTCGCGCGTGTCGGCGTACCGGACGAACGAGTCATGGGACGTCTGCAACCTGTACCTCGGCGCCGAGACGATCGAGGGCCGGTTGCACATCGAGGCGCGCTTCGACGCCTCGGTCATGGACGAGCGGGACAGCCTCCGGCTGGTCCGGTTGATCGAGGCGATCCTGGTGGAGGCCGCGACCTCCGGTGACCTGACGTTCGCGGACGCCCGATCGCTGGCGGCCGAACCGTGGCGCCCGGACGGACGCTGGGCGAGAGCCGGCGGCGCCTGGGTGGATCTCGACTTTCTCGCGGGCCGCCTCCGCGAGCACCCCGCGGTGCGCGAGGCCGGTGTCCATGACGAGCAGGGACGAGTGACCGCACACGTCAGCGCGGATCTGCAGCCGTGGGAGTTGCGCGATTTCCTGCTCTCGACCGACAACGGCCGTACCGCCGTGCTCAGCCCGCACCACTTCGTCGTGACCCGTACGGACGGGGAAACGGTCGAGGGTTCGGGCGTCGACCGGCCCATGCTGTCGCCGTCGAGCGCGGCGCAGCGTGCGCTCCGGTACGCGGTCGCCGAGGCCAACGACCTGGACGAGCTGTCGATGGCCGCCACCTATCTGACGGCGGGCGGCCGTCTCCACCTTGCTCCCCGCGTGCTGTCCCTGCTCCGGGAACGCGGGTTCGAGGGACTCACGGTCGCCGAGTTGCGTCGCCCCACGAGCCTCACCGCGCTCGCCGGCCGCCTGCGGCCACGTCGGCAGCGGCCGAACCGGCCACCGGCCGGGCAAGTATCGATCGAGAGGGAACGGAACAATGTCTGATCGTGTGATGTGGTTCAACGGGGCGTGCGTTCCCTGGGAGGACGCCCGGGTCCATGTCTGGGACGAGCTCGCCCTGCGCGGTGCCAACGTGTTCGAGGGCATCACGGCGTTCTGGAACGCCGCCGAGCGCCGGCACGAGGTGCTGGCCGGCGACGCGCACCTCGACCGGCTCTACCAGTCCGCCCTGGCCGCCGACATCCCGGCGCCGATGGAGAGGGCCGGGGTGTTCGCCGCGCTCGCCGAGGTCGCCGCGCACATGGGCGGCATGGACATCTACCTGCGCCCGACGTTCTATGCCAAGCGGGGACGCTCCACCCTGGCGCTGGACAGCGAGGGCGCCATGTACATCGGCGGCTTCCCCTACCGGCCCAGTGCACCGCCGGCCGTCCGGGCGATCGTGAGCAGCCACCGGCGCTTCGGCGGCCCGATCGGGGCGCACGCCAAGTCGGGCGGCTCATACCTCGACTTCCGCGTGTTCGAGCGGGAACGCCTGCAGCACGGTGTCGATCACGTCTTCTTCCTCAACGACCACGGTCACGTCGCCGAGGCGGACGGCGCCGCGATCCTGCTGATCCGGGACAAGCAGGTGATCACGCCGTCGGTGGCCTCCGGCGTCCTCGACTCGATCACCAAGCGCATCGTGCTGGACATCGCACGCGGACTCGGTTACCGGGTCGAGGAGCGGCCGGTCCGGCGGGACGAGCTGTACCAGGCCAAGGTGGTGCTGGCCGGTACGCTGCTCGGGCTGCGCAACGTGGACACCGTGGACGGACACGCCACCGTGGACGCCGGCGCGGAGGACACGGCTGCCACGCTGGCCGCCGAATACGGCCGGTTGTGCCGCGGTGAGAGCTCGCTCGCGTCGGCCTACCTGACCCCGCTGACGTGAACACGTCGTTGCGCGTCAGACCGTGGATGCAGGATGTCGACGTGGTGGCGGTCATCGCCGGCCCCGCCACGGAGACCGGTCTCGGCACCGAGATCCGGGTCAGCCTGCGTACCGGCGACGTGCTGGCCAAGGCCCCGAACAGCCGCGACCGGCTGCTGCTGGCCGGGTTGGGCCCGCTGCGCTCGGCGACGCGCTCCGGCGAGGGCGAAGTACTGCTCGAGACCCTGTCCGGCGAGCGTTGGCTGGTACGGATGTCACCGGTGTCCGGCCTGGTCGCCGCCGTCGAGCCGGCCACCAGCCCTCCGCCCGCACCACGGAGAAGCGACCGATGCGTGACAGTGATGTGATCGTGGCCGGTGCCGGCATGGCCGGCCTGCTGACCGCCGTGGCCCTCACCCGTCGCGGCGTCAACGTGCTGCTGATCGAGCCGGCGCAGGTCGGCGCCGGCCAGTCCGGTCAGTCGCACGGCTACCTGCACCAGGGCTACGCCTACGGCCCGGATGAGCCGCGCCTGCCGGCCCTGCTGGGCAGCGCGGCCCGATACTGGCAAGGGCTGCTCGCGCGGATCGCGCCGGTGACCGCGGACTCCACCATCGCGTTCTCCGACCCGGACGCCGTACGCCGGGCCGAAAGGTTCTGGCGGGCTTCGGGGCTGGCGGTGCGCCCGCGTGCCACTCCCCGGTGGCTGACCGGCACGTCCGTCGCCTGCTTCGGCAGCGCCGAGCCCACGTACAACGTCGGTGACATCCTGCGCGGGCTGGGCGCGCAGGCCGGCTCCGCCGGTGTCGAGGCGCGGCGGGGCGCGGTGGAACGCATCGACGAGTGCGGCGACGGCATAGTCGCCCGCGTCACCGAGCCGGACGGCGGCACCGCGATCGTCCGGGCCAGGACCGCGGTCCTGGCGGCGGGCGCCGGCACGCCCGGGTTGCTGGCCCGTTCCGGGTTACCGGCCGCGGTCCAGCTCCGCAAGGCTTTCATGCTGGTCCTGCGGGGACACCTGCCGGCGGTCAGCGCGCTGTTCCCGGAATACCAGCAGCACGGCCTGTTCTTGGCCAGCCGCGTCGGCGACGAGCAGGCCACCTGGCTGGTCTCCGACTTCCAATCCTTCGACAGCGGCGGCCGCGACTCCGGCCAGCTCGCGGGCTGGTGGGCCCGCCGGGTGCTGCAGACGTTGGCCCGCTTGATCGACGCGGCGACGCTCGCCCGCGTCGACGCGGTCTCGGGCTACTCGGCCACCAAGTCCGGACTGCTGCCCAGCAGCGGAACCGTGGCACACGAGTTCGGGATCGACCTGCTCGACGGCCGCGTGGTCGTCGCCAGCCCGTCCAAGCTGACGCTGTCACCACTGGCGGCCCGGCATGCGGTGCGCACCGTCACGGCCCGGCTGGGCCTGCGGCCCGACGACGACTTCGGCTGGGATCCGATCGTCCCGGTGCCACGGGACCGCGCGCCGGCGCGTGAGGCCTGGGAGACCTCGATGACCGTGCTGGAACGTCCCGAGCTGCCGGGTGTGTTCCCCGACATCCAGACGCTCAGCGAGCTCTACCGACGGTGACCGCCGAGAGACACGAAAGGGGAACGGCCATGCCGGATCGGGACCGCTTCTGGCCGGCGCTGATCGCCACTGATCTGGACGGCACCTTACTGCGTTCTGACGGTACGGTCGGAATCCGTACCCGGGAGGCATTGGCGGCGGCGGTCCGGCGCGGTTGCCGGCACCTCGTCGTGACCGGCCGTTCCATCGCGTGGACCCGGCCGGTGCTGGACGAACTGGGCTACACCGGCCTGGCCGTCTGCGGTCAGGGCGGCCAGGTCTACGACGCCGGTACGCACACCGAACTCACCTGCCACCTGCTCGACCGGGACCTGGCCCGGCGGGCGCTCGCCGCGATCGAGGTGGTGACCGGCCCACTGGCGCTGGCCACCGACGAGGGCGGCCTGGACGGCGCCGTCCTGGCCGGCCCCGGTTACCGCCCCGACCCGCTCGACGGGCTTCCGGTCGTCGCGGTCGACGGTGACCGGCTGTGGACGACCCCGATCCGCAAGGTCTATGTGCAGCATCCCGAGCTGGACGAGGACCGGCTGCTCGAGGTCGCGTCGCGGCTCACCGGGCACCTGGTGGCCACCACGAAGGCCGGGCCGGGCGAGATCGAGATCCTGCCGTCCGGCCTGTCGAAGGCCACCGGCCTGGCACACGCCGCCGGCCTGCTCGGTCTCCATGGCGCGGAGAGCATCGCGTTCGGCGACATGCCCAACGACATCCCGATGCTGGCCTGGGCCGGATACGCGGTGGCGATGGGCAACGCGCACCCGGAGCTCAAGGCGGTGGCCGACGAGGTGGCGCCGGACCACGACGACGACGGTGTCGCGGTGGTCCTCGACCGGATCCTCGGCCGCGCCGGCCGGCCGGTGTCCTCGGAGCTGATCGGCTGATGGAACAGTTGAACAGCCGGGTCGTGTACCGCAATCCGTGGATGACCGTGCGGGAGGACGAGGTGAGGCGGCCGGACGGCAGCCCCGGTCTGTACGGCGTCGTCGAGAAGCCGGACTTCGCGCTGATCCTGCCGCGCTGCCGGGACGGTTTCTGGTTGGTGGAGCAGTTCCGCTACCCGGTGGGACGGCGGGCGTGGGAGTTCCCGCAGGGCAGCTGGGGCCGGGAAGCGGGCGGCGATCAGCTGGCGCTGGCGCGGGCGGAGCTGGCCGAGGAGACCGGCCTGCGCGCCCGGTCGATGACACACCTCGGGTTCCTGTACGAGGCGTACGGCTACGCGACACAGGGTTTCGACGTCTACCTCGCGACGGACCTCGACGAGGGCACGCCGGACCGGGAGGAGAGCGAGCAGGACATGATCCATCGCGCCTTCAGCGACCCGGAGATCGCCGAGATGATCCGGTCCGGTCTGATCGTGGACGCGCCGTCGCTCGCCGCGCTGACCCTCTATCGGTTACACCGATCCACCTGAACCCGAACGGCCCCCCGGAGGGATACCGGAGGGCCGTCGTACGTGGTGATCGTCGTCAGCAGGTGGTGTAGCCCTTGCCGGCCTTCGTCCACTTGCAGGAGTCGATCGTCCGGTTGCCGGCGGTGCGCACGTACGCGGTGTCGGCGGTGTTGCCCCAGACGTGGTACGTCTTGCCCCAGTACCGGGTGATGCCGGCGTTCGCGCCCTTGCCGGTACGGACGATCAGGCTGCGCCCGGGGTACAGGTAGTACTTCGCCAGGATCCGGTAGGTGTTGCCGGCCGCGTCCCGGATGGTCCAGCCGTACAGGTAGACGGTCTTCTTGCTGCGGTTGGTGATCTGGACGTACTCGCCGTTGATGCTCTTGTTGGACCTGCTGTCCGTGCCCGGGGCGTTGTACTGGATCCGGGCGAACTGGACCGCACCCACCGCCGGGTCCGCCGGGTTGTAGGCCGGCGTCGTGGGCTTCGGGGTGGTCGGCTTCGGCGTGCTCGGCGTCGTGGGCTTCGGTGTGCCCGGAGTCGTCGGCGTCGTGGTCGGGGGCGTCGTCGGCGGGGTGGTGGGCGGGGTGGTCGGTGGCGTCGTCGGCGGGGTGGTGACCGGCGTCCCGCCGCCCCCGGTGGTCGCCGTGAAGGTGTTGGTGGTGATCAGGTTGTCCGCGGAGGCGTACGCGGAGTTCTTCGGGTCGACGACCCGCACCCGGTACGTCTGCTGGCCGGTGGGCTGGCCGGTGAGCGTGCCCTGGAACTCGGCCTCGTCGTCACCGTCGTCGTTCGGGCCACGGGTGCCGCCCTCGCCGGCGGGACCGTCGGTGTAGCCGTTCGCCACCTCGACCCACGAGCTGCCGGACTGCCGTTCGACCAGTACGGGGAACCACGGCTGGTCCGGGTTGGCGCGGAAGCGGTAGGCCACGCTGCCGGTGGCGCCCGGCGTGACCGCGAACTCGCCGCCGATCCGGAGTGGGGCCTGGATGATCCGCGAGTACTCGCCGTCGGCCTCGACCGCCCAGACGAAGCCCGAGTCCATGACGCGGGTGATCGACCATCGGCCGTTGGTGCCCGCGGTGGCGGTCGTCGGGTACTGGTAGGGGGTGGCCCGTGACAGTTCGGAGGCGCTGTCGGCGTTCCGGCCCCAGATGTAGGCGGCCTCACGCAGGTACACGGTCGCGCCGGGAGTGGCGGTGCCGGTCAGCACCACGGCTCCGTAACCGGTCTGTGCCGGCGCGTTGTCGATGGTCGGCGCGGCGGCCCACGCCGGCGTGCTGCCGAAGACTCCGGTGCCGGCGACGAGCACGCCCAGAGCGGTGCCCACGCCGAAGGTCACTTTCGGTCGTATGTGCATTTTAGTTTGAGATCCTCCGTCGTGAGGGCAGCACTGTGAGATGTGAACTCAGAGCGCCCGGCATTAATCTCCGACGCTATCGAGAATTGAGCTCCAACGTCATCGTTCATCCCGCCTGCGGACCCTACCTGCTGGTACAGGTGGCTACGGGCGCTCTCGAGATCGCGTGATCAAAATTGCAGAACAATGCTCCGGTGAACCGGTGCCGGTTAAGTGGCGGAGATTACCGCCGACAGTTCTAATGGGCGTTTCCGGTCAGGCACCCTGTCTCAGCGATACTTATCCGGTGTACGTGGCCCGCGGTTCGACGGAAACGGATAAATGACCACTCTCGCTGCTGACTGTGCTCGCTGCGCTGCGCTCTGTTGTGTCGCGCCGGCCTTCGCGAAGTCGTCCGACTTCGCCCACGACAAACCCGCCGGCCGGCCCTGCCGCAACCTCGGCGACGACTTCCGCTGCACCATCCACGAGCACCTGGAACAGCGTGGCTATCCGGGGTGCGTGGTGTTCGACTGCTTCGGCGCCGGCCAGCGGATCACCCAGGAGACGTTCGGCGGGCGGGACTGGCGATCGGAGCCGCGGCTGGCCGGGGACATGTTCGCGGTCCTCCCGGTGGTGCGGCTGCTGCACGAGCTGATGTGGTACCTGACGGAGGCGCTGAAGCTGGCCGAGACCCGGCGGCTGCACCCGAAGCTGCGTGCCGCGCTGGACGAGACCGACGCCCTCGCCGGCCGCACGCCGGAGGAGTTGCGGGGACTGGACGTGGAGGCGTACCGGATGAAGGTCGTCCCGCTTCTGCGCCGGGCCAGCGAGATGGCCCGCGGACGCGGGCCGGACCACAGCGGCGCCCACCTGATCGGCCGCCGCCTGCGCGGCGCCGACCTGCGCGGCGCCAGTTTCCGCGGCGCGCT
The DNA here is from genome assembly GCF_016862455.1 of Actinoplanes utahensis. Classification (GTDB taxonomy): domain Bacteria; phylum Actinomycetota; class Actinomycetes; order Mycobacteriales; family Micromonosporaceae; genus Actinoplanes; species Actinoplanes utahensis. The sequence goes on along the minus strand of NZ_BOMZ01000086.1, from coordinate 86,696 downwards.
GCTGATCGGCGCGGACCTGCGGGAGGCGGACCTGCGGCGGGCCGACTTCACCGGAGCCGACATGCGGGGTACGGATCTCCGCGGCGCGAACCTGAACGGGGCGCTCTTCCTGACCTCGTCACAGTTGCGTGCCGCAGTGACGGACTCCGATAGGCCCTAGGATGGGCGCATGCAGGTGTCCGGTGTGGTGTGGGTCCTGACCGTCCTCGGAATCGTCGGCCTTCTGCTCTTCGACTTCTTCTTCCATGTGCGCAAGGCGCACATCCCCCGCCTGCGCGAGGCGGCACTGTGGACGTCGATCTACGTGTCGATCGCGATCCTGTTCGGGGTCGGGGTGTGGATCTTCGGCGGCTCCACGATGGGCGCGGAGTACTTCGCGGGTTACGTCACCGAGGAGGCGCTCTCGGTCGACAACCTGTTCGTCTTCCTGCTACTGATGGCCAGTTTCAAGGTGCCCCGCGCGGATCAGCAGAAGGTGCTGCTCTTCGGGATCGTGGTCGCCCTGCTCGCCCGGACCGGGTTCATCCTGCTGGGCTCGGCGCTGATCAACTCGTTCGCCTGGATCTTCTACGTGTTCGGGCTGATCCTGCTGATCACCGCCGGGAACCTGTTGAGGAAGAAGCACGACGACGGGGAGGAGCCGGACAACTTCGTGATCCGGCTGGCCCGCCGTTTCCTGCGCACCTCGGACCACTACGACGGCGACAAGCTCGTCACCTACCAGGACGGCAAGCGGGTGCTCACGCCGATGCTGCTGGTCATGGTGGCGATCGGCGGCACCGACATCCTGTTCGCGCTGGACTCGATCCCGGCGATCTTCGGTCTCACACAGAACGTCTACCTGGTCTTCACCGCCACCGCGTTCTCCCTGCTCGGGCTGCGGCAGCTGTACTTCCTGATCGACGGCCTGCTGGACCGGCTGGTGTTCCTGTCCTACGGGCTGGCCGCGATCCTCGCCCTGATCGGCGTGAAACTGGTCCTGCACGCCCTGCACGAGAACAGCGTGCCGTTCATCAACGGCGGCGACCCGGTCGACGTGGCCGAGATCCCGACCGTGCTCTCCCTCGGCATCATCATCGGCGTGCTGGTGATCACCGTGATCGCCTCACTGCTCAGCCCGAAGGGCCGGGCCCGGACCGCGCAGGCCGCGGCCCGGCGGCACGCCACCGAGTTCCTCGACGTCGAGACCGATCCGGCCTACTGCGACGAGATCTACCACAAGCTGCTGGTGGAGGAGGAGAACCTCAAGCGGCTGCCGGAGAAGTACCGCGCCCGGGTCCGGGGCGAGTCCGAGCTGATGGCGTTGCTGGAGCGCGCGCACCGGGTGCACGAGGAGCGGGTCGCCGCCGGAAGCTGCTTCGCCGCCCGCACGTGAGTCCCCCGGCAGGTCATGGGTGACCGGGACCGTCAGCGGTCCCGGTTGAGGTACGCGGAGAGGTTCGAGCCCTGGCCGTCCGGGGTCTCCGAGACGAGGCTCGCCACCCGGGCCGCCAGGCTGGCTGCCCGGGACGCGAGGTCCGGCTCGGCCTGCCGGGAGTCGAGCTCGGCGCGCAGGGCCTCCTCGGCGCGCTGCGCGTCGGCCTCGACGCCGGGGCGCTCAGCGTAGGCACGCGATCCGGACACCGGAACCTCGGCGTAGGCGAACCCCTCGTGAGCCGGAACCGGGTTCTCATAGGCGGGAGCCGACTGCTGGTGAACCGGGGCCGGAGCCGGCTGCTGGTGTACCGGGGCCGGAGTCGGCTCCTGGTAGACCGGGGCGGGAGCCGGGTCCTGGTAGACCGCGGCCGGAGCCGGGTCCTCGTCGAACGGGGCGGGCACCGGCACCGCGCCGAGCAGCGTCACGGTCTGCCCCTCGCCGCCCTGGTAGTTGCTGAACTCCGGGCCGATCACCAGCCGGGACAGCATCCGCGCCTGCGGGGCGGGCACCCCGATCAGGTCCGCGTTCTCCACCCGGAACCGGGCGATCGCCTGCCGCAGCGTGTTCGCGAGGCGGTCCGCGTCGCCGATCCTGGACAGGGCGCCGCCGGCGAAGACCAGGGCGGGGAAGGTGCCGTTCGGGCCGGTGCACACCAGCTGGATCTGGGTGACCGTGGCGTTGCGGCCGGTCTCCCGGTTGCCGGGCTGGACCCGCAGGTGCTGCGGCCACAGCCAGAACAACTCGCCGCTACTCTGCGTCTCCTCGGTGTGGTGGACGTAGCGGACCCGGCGGTCGGTGACCAGAACGTCGGTCTCCTCCGGCAGGGTCCATCGGGGCAGCGAGGACGCCTCGTCGAACGCGTACTCGGCGACGGCGCAGCGGCCGCGCCACAGCACGCGCTCACCGCTGTCCAGCGGTCCGAGGTCCGTGCCCGCGGGGGACAGGAAGTGCTGGTGGAACATGGTTGCCTTCCCCGTGCTCGCCGCGTCCGGAAGAGTGCGGCCGCACCGATTACAACCGGTCACCGGCAGCGTTGCCAGTCACCGGGCGCGGATCACACCCGAACCTGGGAAATCGACACAGGACGGTGATCAGTGATGCACCTTCGGCCTATTCGACGACTACTTTCGGTTACCGAACAGGCTTTCGGGTGGCAGAGGAGAGGGTACCGCTGCGGCGTCCGGAACGGGAGCCGCGCCACCGGTGAAACGGTCCAGGTCCGTCTCCACCCGCCCCGGGAACCAGTCGCCGGCAGCCCGCCGGGTGAGTTCGGCGACCGGTGGCGGGGTCCGCCCGGCCACCACCACGAGATTGCCGAACCGCCGCCCCCGCAGCACCCCGGCATCGGCGACCAGGCAGGCCTCCGGCAGCGCGGCCCGAATCGTGGCGACCTGGGCGCGGGCGTAGCGCAGCGGCGGGCCGTCGGCGACGTTGGCGATCAGCCGGCCGGCCGGGTCGAGGACTCGGGCCAACTGGTCGGCGAACTCGGCGGAGGCCAGGTGGGCGGGGGTCCGGGCGCCGGCGAACACGTCCAGGACCACGACGTCGTACCCCGCGTCGCGCATGCCCTCGACGGCGGCGCGGGCGTCGGCGACCCGTACCCGGATGTTGGCTCCGGTGGGCAACGGAAGCTCCCGGCGGACCAGCTCCACCAGCGGTCCGTCGATCTCGACCACCCGCTGCGCCGAGCCTGGCCGGGTGACCGCGACGTATCGCGGCAGCGTGAGCGCGCCGCCACCGAGGTGCAGCACGCGCAGCGCGCGACCGGGCGGCGCCGCCAGGTCGATCGCGGCAGCCATCCGCCGCACGTACTCGAACTCCAGGTGGGTGGGGTCGGCCAGGTCCACGTGTGACTGCGGGGCGCCGTCCAGCAGCAGGGTCCAGGCGGTGTCCCGATCCGGGTCCGGGACCAGCTCGGCCACGCCGGAGGCGACCGTCTCCACCCGCTTCCGGGACGCTCTCCGCTGTGCCATCGCGCCAGTATCGCCGGTTGCGAATCGGTAGCGCGGCGCGGGGAACTCGCAAGTGACGGTGGAAACTTCCGACGTTTGCCCCCGTGAGCGCACTCGAGCAGACGATGACGCGGCGCAGCGTCGTGGGCGGGATCGCCGCGACCGGCGCCGCTGCCGCCCTGACCACCGGCACGCCGGCCGCCGCTGCCGCCGCCGGCCCGGCCGGCGCCGGTCTCCTGCCGTCCGACCCGCTGTTGCACCTGCTGCGCCGGGCCACCTTCGGGCCCAGCCCCGCCTCGATCGCGGAGATCCGCGAGCTGGGCGCCACGGCGTGGCTGAACCGGCAGCTCAACCCCTCCTCGATCGCCGACCCGGTCGCCGACGGCCTGCTCGCCCGGCTGCCGCTGAGCCGGCTGTCGATCGCCGACATCCGCGGCCGGGTGGCCGCCGGCACCCTGAAGCAGTACAGCTGGGACCCGATGTGGCAGCTGTCCTGGGCGGCCGTCGCCCGGTCGATCTGGAGCGAGCGGCAGCTGCTCGAGATGATGGTCGACTTCTGGAGCAACCACCTGAACGTGACGTGCCCGCACGGGGACGTCTGGGACAGTCGGATCGACTACGACACCACGGTGATCCGCCGGCACGCCCTCGGCAGGTTCTCCGACATGCTCCGGGACGCGGCCCGGCACCCGGCGATGCTGACCTACCTGGACAACCGGTACTCGACGAAGGCGGCACCGAACGAGAACTACGGGCGTGAGCTGCTGGAGCTGCACACGGTCGGGCTGGCGTACACCGAGGCGGACGTCAAGAACGCGGCCCGGCTGCTGACCGGGCTGACCGTGGACAACGCCACCGGGAAGTACCGGTTCGACGCGGCGGCGCACGCCGTCGGCGCGGTCCGGGTGCTGGCGTTCCAGCACGCCAACGCCACCGCGGCCGGCGGGGAGGCGGCGGCGCTCGCGCTGCTCGACTACCTGGCGCTGCACCAGACGACCGCCCGCCGGATCGTCACCAAGCTGTGCGTGCGGTTCGTCGCCGACGACCCGCCGGCCACGCTGATCAGCACGCTGGTCAAGGTGTACCTGGACAACGGGTCGGCGATCGCGCCGGTGCTGCGGGCGCTGTTCACGTCGGCCGAGTTCGCGGCCTCGATCGGGGCCAAGGCGCGGACGCCGATGGAGGACCTGGCAGCGACCGTGCGGACTCTCGGGTACGGGCCGGCGGCCACCGGCGTCAAGTTCCTGGAGAGCCTCTACTGGATGGCGCGGGACGCCGGGCACGCGCCGCTGAACTGGGGACCGCCGAACGGGTATCCGGACGTGGCCGAGGCCTGGGACTCGCCGTCCGGGCTCCTGGTCCGATGGAACATGCACCTGTCGATCGCGGCCGGGTGGTGGCCGGACACGCTGGTCCGACCGGCGAACCTGCTGACCGGGATGGTCGGTGCGCTGCCGGCGACGTACGGCCTGCTCATCGAGAGAACCGCCACACGGTTGCTCGGAGTCGCGCCTACCGCGAAGCAGACGGCCGCCCTTGCCGAATTCTTCGGCAGGACCCCGGCGTCGGCGCTGAAGTCGAACGATCCGGCCACCGGCTGGATGTATCCGTACCTGATGGGGATGTTGCTCAACTCCCCGTCCTTCGCGGTGAGGTGATCATGGACGACGTTTGTGGATGTGCGGAGAACCGCCAGGCCGGACTGTCCCGGCGGGGTCTGCTGGCGGCGGGCGCGTTCGCCGGCCTCGCCACGGTGGGCCTGGACACCAGCGTGGCGTACGCGGCCGATCCCGGATATTCCGGTGACGTGCTGGTGCTGCTGTCGCTGCGCGGCGGCTTCGACGGGCTGTCCGCCGTGGTGCCGGCGGGCGATCCGGCCTACTACACGGCGCGGCCCTCGATCGCCGTACCGAAGACGCAGTTGATCGGGGGTGGGTCGTTCTTCGGTCTGCACCCGGCGCTGGCGCCGCTGCTGCCGTACTGGACCGGCGGGCAGCTCGCCGCGGTGCACGCGGTGGGCCAGCCGGCGCCGAACCGGTCGCACTTCTCGGCCATGGAGGATCTGGAACGGGCCGCTCCCGGCACGTCGATCCGGACCGGCTGGCTGAACCGGATGCTCGGCACCCTCGGCGCGTCGGATCCGTTCCAGGCGGTCGCGATGGGCACCTCGATGCCGGCGCGGGTGCTCGCCGGGCCGGCGCCGCACCTCGGCGTGCGCGCGATCGACAAGATGACGCTCACCGGCGACCAGACCGGGCGGCCGATCGCGGCGACGATGGCGAAGCTCTACGACGGGGCGCCGACCGGGCTGCGGAGCACGGCGAACCGGATGCTCGGCACGCTCGCGCAGGCCGAGCGGCTGCGGACGGCCGGGTACCAGCCGGCCAACGGGGCGGTCTACCCGGGCACCGATCTGGGCGCGGCGCTGCGTGACCTGGCCCGGCTGATCAAGTCGGGGTCCGGGCTGATGAGCGCGACGGTCGACTGCGGCGACTGGGACATGCACGAGAACGTCGGCCCGGCGACCTCCGGCCGGCGGATGTACGACCAGCTCAAGGCGCTCGCCACGGCGCTCGCCGCGTTCGCCGCCGACCTGGGCCCGGACGGCCTGCGGCGGGTCACCCTGGTGACCGTCAGCGAGTTCGGCCGCCGGGTGGCGCAGAACGGGTCGGGCGGGCTGGACCACGGTTACGGCAACGCCATGTTCGTCCTGGGTGGCAACGTCAAGGGCGGCAAGGTGTACGGCCGATGGCCCGGCCTGACCACGGCGCAGCTGCGCGACGGCGACCTGGCGGTGACCACCGACTACCGGTCCGTGATCGGGGAGATCCTGCGCGCCCGGTGCGGGGTCGCCGATCTGGGCGGTGTCTTCCCCGGAGTCGGTGTGGCGGGCCTGGGGATCGTCACCCCGCGCTGAAATCGGCCGAAACGCACATCAGGGAAGAGTGCGGGCGATACAACTTAAAACATGTCGAGCAACCTGCTTGCCGAGCTCATCGGCGCTCAGCGGCGGCCGCCCGCTCCGGTCCGCGAACCGGCCGGGCCGCCGCTGCGGATCCGGCGGCACACCTCCGACGAGGGCGCCCCGTTCTGGCGGTGGGACTGCGACGGCTGCGGTGAGTACGGCGGCGGGCGGCACCACGAGGACGCGGTGACCCGGGCGCTGCGGCACTGCCACGAGCACCCGGACCACCGCTCCTCACTGCTGCCCCCGGTGCGCTGCCGGGAGCCGCACACCTTCCTGCCGCTGCACCCGATGCTCTACGCGGTCGACGACGACCCGCCGCCGGAGCCGCTGGCGATCTGAACCCGGCGGTTGTTCAGGATGCCGGCGACCCTGCGGAACAGCGGGTCGGCGAGCACCTCGGTGAGATCCGGGCCGAGCGGGATCCGCCAGTTCGGGTATTCGTCGAACGTGCCCGGCAGGTTCGGCTGACGGCGTTCCAGCAGGACGTCGTGCAGCGAGGCGGCGACCAGCCGGCACGGCGTCCGGGCCAGGAACTCGTGCATCGCCACCACCGGATCGTCGTCGTCGGCGGCCAGCAGGCCCTCCGTGCGCAGCCGGTCCAGCAGCAGATCCCGGTCCTTCGCCCAGCTCGCCCGCTCCTGCTCCACCGGCCCGGCCAGCTGGCCGAGCTCCGCCCGCACCTCCACCTGCTCGCCGACCAGGAACCCGGCCGCGGTCGGCAGATCATGGGTGGAGACGCTGGCCAGCGCGTTGCGCGGATAGCCGGCCGACGGGCGGTAGCCACCCTCGTCGTCTCGGGTGAACCAGAGCACCGCCGAACCCAGCATGTTGGTCCGCTGCAGGCCCTCGGTCACCACCGGCATGACCGTCCCGAGGTCCTCGCCGATCACCACGGCCCCGGCCCGGTACGCCTCCAGCGCCAGGATCCCGAGCATCGCCTCCGGGTCGTAGTGCACGTACGTGCCGTTCGCCGGACCGAGCCCGGCCGGCACCCACCACAGTCGCCACAGCCCGGCGACGTGGTCCACCCGCAGGCCGCGGGCGTGCCGGAAGATCCGGCGCAGCATGTCACGGTAGGCGGCGTACCCGGTCTCGACCAGCCGGTCCGGCCGCCACGCCACCCCGCCCCACTCCTGTCCCAGCTGGTTGAACGCGTCCGGCGGCGCCCCGGTACGAGCCTCCATCGCCAGCACGTCCTGCAGCAGCCACCCGTCGGCGCCGCCCGGCTCGACCGCCACCGCCAGGTCGTGCACGATCCCGACCGGCATGTCCCGGGCCGCCTCCCCGGCCGCGTCGAACTGCGCCTCGAGCAGGTCCTGGATCCAGACGTGGAACGCCACCCGGTCGCCGCGCAGCTCCCGGGACGCCGGCGCGTCCGGGCGGCGCACCCCGGCGGGCCAGGTCCGCCAGTCCGGGCCGTGCTCCTCGGCGAGCACGCAGTAGCGGGCGAAGTCCGTCAGCCCCGGATCGCGGTCCAGGTCGACGGCGTCGGCGAGTGGCCAGAGCAGCTCCAGCGCGGCCAGTTTGGCGGCGAACACCGCCTGGTAGTCGATCAGGCCGTCGGCCGGCGGTTCCGGCCGCAGCGCGTCCACCCGGTCCCGGACGTCGGGCGACGCCCGGCGGTACTCGGCGGTGTCGGCCACCCGCAGGTAGAGCAGGTTGGCGAACCGGCGGCTGGACGGCGAGTACGGCGACGCGGGCACCGGCCGCACCGGCGTGATCGCGTGCAGCGGGTTCAGCACCACCATCCCGGCGCCCGCCGACCCGGCCACGAAATCCCGCAGGTCACCGAGGTCGCCGAGCCCCCACGAGCCGGCCGAGTGCAGGGTGTAGAGCTGCACCATCCAGCCCCAGGTGTCCGGCGGCTCGGGCAGCTCGACCGGGACCACCACCAGGGTGACCTCCTGGTCGCGGCAGCGCAGCCGGTGCCAGCCGAGCGGCAGATCGGCCGGCAGCCGGTCCACCCGGCGCACCCGGCCGTCCTCCAGCGTCAGCTCGGCCGGCGCCGGAAGCTCCCGGACGTCGCCGGTACGCAGCACGATGGTGCCGGGCAGCCGGTCACCGGCGTCGCGCCGGCGGGCCGCGGCCAGCGACTCCCGGACCGCGGCCGGGGTGCCCGCGTCGACGCCCAGCATGCCGAGCACGCCGATCACCGACTCGGCGGCGACCTCGGTCTCCTGGCGCTGCCAGTTCTCATAACGGGTGGCCACCCCGTGTGCCTCGGCCAGGGCCACCAGATCGGTGTCCATTCCAACCCCTTTTCGTTGGTACACGATCCCTCACCCATTGCTTACATCGGTCAGCATGGGGCACATGGGTGACATGGCTCGAAGACTGCAACTCTGGTTCGCCGCCGCCTTCGCCGGCGTGATGATTACCTTCCTGATGCCGGTTCAAGCCTGGGCGGCCGAGAACGACGTGGTGGAAGCCGTCCGGAAGGCCCGGCGCAGCGGCGGGTTCGGGCTCTTCGGACTCGTCTGCTGTCTCGTGGCGGTCGGCGCGATCGTGGTCGCGATCGTGTTGATTTCCCGCAGGCGCAAGCGTCGCTGACGCCGTCCGCCTAGTTTGGGAGCATGCGGTCTGTGGTCCTGGGTGGCGGAATCGCGGCGATCCTCTGTGTGCCCCTCGCGATCTCGGTGGCCGCCAGCGCCTCCGGCGACGTGCTCCTGAGCCGTGGGCGGCCGGCGCTCGCCTCGGCCACCGAGAGCGTGGCCTGGTCCGCCTCCGGTTTGACCGACACGGCCGAGGACACCCGGTGGTCCAGCGGGGCGGCCGGGCCAGGCACCCAGTGGATCCGCATCGATCTCGGTACGGCGCAGGACATCCACCGGGTGCGGCTGCGCTGGGCCCGGGCGTACGCGCGGGCGTACCGGGTCCAGGTCTCCGGCGACGGTTCGGTGTGGCGGGACCTGTACCGCACCGACTCCGGCGACGGCGGGACCGACGACGTCCGAGGGCTCTCCGGCACCGGACGGTACCTGCGGGTCCTCGCGACCCGCCGGGGAACGCCGGAGGGCTACTCGCTCTGGGACGTGCGGGTGTACGGTCCGGGCCGGGCCGCCCCGGTGACCGAGTCGGCCGCCACCGCCGACGTGCCGCCGGTCGCCGCCGCCCTGACCGAGGCCGGCAAGAGGGAGACCGCTTTCAGGCTCGTCTCCAGCGCGGAGAACTCCACCCTGGATTGGCGGTCGGAGTTCGGCTACATCGAGGACATCCGGGACGGCCGGGGGTACACCGGGGGCATCGTCGGCTTCTGCTCCGGCACCTCCGACATGCTCGCCGTGGTCACCGAGTACACCCGCCGCCGGCCAGGCAACGCGCTGGCCGGCTATCTGCCCGCGCTGCGCGCCGTGGACGGCACCGACTCGCACGACGGCCTCGACCCGGGGTTCCCGCAGGCGTGGCGGGCCGCGGCCGCCGACCCGGTCTTCCGGCAGGTGCAGGAGGAGGCCCGGGACCGGCTCTACTTCACCCCGGCGGTACGGCTGGCCGAAGCGGACGGGCTACGGGCGCTGGGGCAGTTCGCGTACTACGACGCCGCCGTGATGCACGGGTTCGCCGGGCTGCGGAAGATCCGGGAACGGGTGGTGGCCGGGCAGCGGACGCCGGTGCAGGGCGGCGACGAGATCGGCTATCTCACGGCGTTCCTGAACGCGCGGGCGGCGGAGATGCGTACCGAGGCGGCACACGACGACACCAGCCGGGTGGAGACCGCGCAGCGCTTCTTCCTCAAGACCGGCAACCTGGACCTGGCCACGCCGCTGACCTGGCAGGTCTACGGGGACCGGTACACCATCGGTTAGAACCAGCCGGGGTTCAGACCTTCGCGAACAGCGCGGGCACCAGGTTCGGCTGCCAGCCGGGCAGCGCGGTGTGCGGCTCGCGGACCCGGTAGATCACGTTCCGGTACGCGACGAGTTGCCCGGCGCGGTAGGTGGTGTAGGTCTTCCAGTCCGGCGCGGACATCCGGACCGAGATCTTCACCGAGTCCACCAGCATGAGATTCGTGCCGAAGCCGCCGCTGGACAGGTTCAGCACGAAGGCGAGCGGCCGGCCCTTCTCGGCCGGGGTGAGACGGAGCACCTTGCGGCCGTCCAGCGACCAGGTCAGCGTGGTGGGGGTCCAGTCGATCGCGTACGTGTGGAAGTCGTCCCAGCCGACCCGGTCCGAGCCGAGGACATCGATCCGGCCGTACGGCACCCGCCCGTCGGCGTCGAGCACACCGAGCGCCCGCCACGCCCCCTCCGCGCGTATCCCGCGGATCCGGGCCTCGGCGTGGCCGTACCCCGCCTCGATGGTCCTGGCGGTGCGCAGCGCCGCGGTCAGCAGCAGCCGCCCGTCGCCGTCCAGCCGGGCCAGGTCGCGCCGGCCGCCGTCGAAGACCCAGACGCCCGGATCGGGGTCGTCGCCCCGCTCCCCGGAGAAGCCGTCGTCGAGCACGACCCGGTTCACCGTGGTGGCCGCCGCCGAAGCGGGGTCCGCCCGGCCGGGGAGCCAGGTCGCCACCGTCGTAGCGGACAGGATCACCACAGCCGCCATCAGCGCCCGCGGCAGGCGCCCCCTGTTCATCGAATGTCCCCCACGTCGAAGATCCAGGGTGCACTCTGCTGAACTGGGAGCGCTACCGGCAAGAGCAACGCCGCAGAATTCCCGATCGCTTCACCGGGGACCGCCCGAAAACGGACGATCAGCGGTAATCCGGCGCTCGGGTCTCGTGCATCGCCAGCTCCTCCGCGCTGGCACCGCCACCGGCCGCGCCCGCGTCGTAGGCGACACTGTCCGCTTCCTCGTCCCAGCCCGAACCCTCGTCCGGCGCGACCAGCCGGCCCACCGGGCGCGGCGAGTCCTCGTCGAGCTGGCCGTCGTCGTAGAGCGAGATCTGCGAGTGCGGATCCGAACTGGGACCCGGCTCCCACACGTCCCGGTCGAACTCCCGCTGCTCGGAGCTGTCGACGGTGTCGTCGAACGGCTCCCGCTGCTCCTCCCGGGACTCGGCGCCGAAGTCCGGCTCCTCCTGCCGCAGCCGGCGGTCCAGGCCCTCGCCCTGCCGCTGCTCCTCGGCGGTGTCACCGAACCGGTTCGACCCGCCCGGGCCCGCTCCGGCGAGGGCGGCCGGGTCCGGCCCGTCGCTCCACCGGGGGCTGTTCACCTCGTCGTACGCCGAGGAGTCGTCGTCGGCGGTGTCCGGGAGCCCGGACGCCTCCGGATCGGTGACCTCGGCCGGGTAGTCGTTGTCTCGCATGGTCGTTGACTACCCCGGCACCGGGTCGGTCATGCCTGTGGCAAGGCTCCGGGACAGATCATGGTCGGCTTCCAGGCACGCCCAGACCACCTTGCCGTCGTCGAGCCTCAGGTGACCCCAGCGGGCCGACACCGAGTCGATCAGGAGCAGACCCCGGCCGCCGTACGAGGTGGGAGCGACCGGGCCGCCGAACGTCGGCACGACCGCCGACCGGTCGCGCACCCCGATGCTCATCGTCTCGCCGTGCAGGGCGAGCAGCACCCGCATCGGGGTGCCGACGTGCGCCACCACGTTGTTGACCATCTCGGTCGCCACGATGCACGCGTTTCCGGCCAGACCGGGCTGCTCCCACCGCGCGCACGCCTCGGTGATCATCTCCCGGGATCGCCGCGCCGCGCCCACCGCCGGCTCCAGATCCAGGCTCAGCCGCCGCTCCGGGTCCGGAGGCCCGAGAGCGGCCACCGCGCCCGCCGGATCGGGCCAGACCGGCCAGCCGCTCGGCCGCCACACCGACACGTCGGCCGCGCCGCACAGCGCGAGATGGCTGCCCGGCCAGTCCCGCGTCTCGTCGAGCACGTCACGCAGCACCGCGACCGAGCCCGGGTGGCTCACCCGCAACTCGGTGACGTCGACGAGGACGGCCTCCGGCTGATCCGCCAGCTCGGCCAGCAGAGTCGAGCGCACCGGCGCTGTGGTGTGCTCGTCGAGCACTCCGGCCAACCGGACCAGCGGGTAGCTCTGGCCGCGGTCGACCCAGTGACGAAGCTCGCTCGGCATGATCGCTCCATTGTGCCTAACGCGTGTCCCGCGCGCATTTCGAGAGCCCAGGTGACAAGCGGGATACCCCGCACGAGGGCACCCATGCCCGGCCGGATGAACTCAGGCGCGGCGAGCCAGCGCGGTCAGTACACTCTCGTGCAACAGGCCGTTGGTGCCGACCACCGAACTCTTGTCGGCGGTCGGCCGTCCGTCCAGGTCGGTGATCTTCCCGCCGGCCTCGGTCACGATCGGGATCAGCGCCGCCATGTCCCACAGCGACAGCTCCGGCTCGGCCATCGCGTCCAGGGCGCCCTCGGCGAGCAGCATGTAGCCGTAGAAGTCGCCGTACGCCCGGCTGCGCCACACGCCGAGCAGGATGTCCATCATCTGCTCCAGGCGGCCGTTCTCGGCCCAGCCGTTCAGGCTCGCGTAACAGAAACTCGCGTCGGTCAGCTTGCGCACCGCCGACACGTTGATCCGGGTCGCGGAATGCTGGTTCCGCCCGGCGAAGGCGCCCAGCCCGCGCCCGGCCCACCAGCGGCGGCCCAGCGCCGGAGCGGAGACCAGGCCGGCCACCGGGGTGTCGCCCTCCATCAGCGCGATCAGGGTGGCCCAGATCGGCACGCCGCGGACGAAGTTCTTGGTGCCGTCGATCGGATCGATCACCCAGTACCGGTTGCCGGGACCGGCGGTCGCGGTGGTCCGGCCGAACTCCTCACCGAGCACACCGTCCCGCGGCCGGGCCCGGGCCAGCGTCGCACGAATCGCCTTCTCCACCGCCGTGTCCGCGTCGGACACCGGCGTCAGATCCGGCTTCTCCTCGACCTTCAGGTCCAGCGCCCGGAACCGCGCCATCGAGATGGCGTCGGCCGAGTCGGCGAGGATGTGGGCAAGCGCAAGATCGTCGGCATATCCGGCCATGCCGGAAAGCTAGCCCATCAACCCGTCTCCGGTCGCGCCGAGTTTCCGCCTGTCCCGCAAGTTGATCTTTTTGAGACCCGCTTCCGGCTTCTTTCTCGAGACCCGCCTCCGGCTACGCCGGTCAGGCGCCGGGCGCGTCCTCCACCGGTTGGTCCCGCACGTCACCCTCCCCCGCACGAGAAGCCAGGAGGCGGCGGTACGAGGCCAGACGGCGCTCGTCGGCCTTCCCCTCCGCCACCCACACGTCCAGAGCACAACCCGCGTCCGCCGCGGTGTGCCCGCAGTTCGGCTGATCGTCGAGAGTGCCCTCGACCAGGTCGGGAAACCCGTGCAGCAGGCTCTCCGCGCTCACGTGCGCCAACCCGAAACTACGGATACCCGGCGTGTCGATGATCCAGCCCGGGTCCTTGCGCGACCGGCCGACCGGCGGCAGCCGCAACGCCACCGCACTCGTCGACGTGTGCCGGCCCTTGCCGATCGCGCTGACCACGCCGACCGCCCGCAGCGCGTCCGGCACCAGCCGGTTCACCAGCGTCGACTTACCCACCCCGGAATGGCCGACCAGCACCGAGATGCGGCCCGCGAGACGGTCGCGCAACTCGTCCAGATCACTGCCCGGCCGGACCAGCACATGCGGCAGATCCAGCTCGGCGTAGTAGCCCAGAACCTGCTCCGGGCCGGCCAGATCCGCCTTCGTCAGGCAGAGCAGCGGCTCGATGTCCGCGTCGTACGCCGCCACCAGGCACCGGTCGATGAATCCGGTGCGCGGCGGCGGATCGGACAGCGCGCTCACGATCACCAGCTGGTCGGCGTTGGCCACCACCACCCGCTCCAGCCGGCCCTCCGGCGTGGTGTCGTCGTCGTCCGCGGTCCGGCGCAGCACCGACGTGCGCTCACTGATCCGGACGATCCGGGCCAGCGTGCCCGGATCGCCTGACGAATCGCCGACCAGCGCCACCCGGTCGCCCACCACCACCGACTTGCGGCCCAGCTCACGGGCCCGCATCGCGGTGATCACGTCATCGCCGGAGCCGTCCTCACGGACACAGCCGTACCGCCCCCGGTCCACGGTGATGACCAAGGCGTCGACGGCATCGTCGTGTTTCGGGCGGGTCCGGGTACGCGGCCGGGACGACCGGCCCGGCCGGATCCGGACATCGTCCTCGTCGTACTCCCGCTTATGCGCTGGCAGATCTAGCTCCTCGCCACGAGTTCCGCCCAGAGTTCGGGGAACTCGGGCAACGTCTTCGACGTACAACCTACGTCGGTGAGCTCGACGCCCGGCACAGCGAGGCCGACAACCGCCGCGGCGTGCGCCATCCGATGATCCGCGTACGTCTCGAAAGAAGCCCCGCGTAGCGCCCCCGGCTCGATCCGCAACCCGTCCCGGAACTCGGTGACACCCGCCCCCACCTTGGCCAGCTCGGTGGCGAGCGCCGCGATCCGATCCGTCTCATGACCCCGGATGTGCTCCACCCCGCGCAACTCCGACGGGCCGTCGGCGAGCACCGCCAGCGCCGACACCACCGGCGTCAGCTCGCTCACCTCCGACAGATCGGCGGTGATGCCGCGCAGCGTGCCGGTGCCGCGCACGGTCAGGCCCTCCGCCGAACGGGTCACCTCCGCACCCAGGTCGGTGAAAATCCGGCTGACCTGATCGACCGGCTGCCAGCTGTCGGCCGGCCAGCCCGCCAGCGTCACCGACCCCCCGGTGACCGCGGCCGCCGCGAAGAACGGCGCCGCCCCCGACAGATCCGGCTCGATCGTCCAGGTGCGCCCGCGCAGCGTCCCCGGCTCCACCCGCCACACGTCCGGCACGCTCTCGTCCACCTCGGCGCCCGCGGCCCGCAGCATGTGCGTGGTCATCCGCAAGTGCGGCGCCGACGGCACCGGCGGGCCCTCGTGGCGCAGCGTCAGCCCCTTGGCGAACCGGGCCGCCGACAACAGCAGCCCCGAGACGAACTGGCTCGACCCGGACGCGTCGATCACCACCTCGCCGCCCTCGACCAGGCCGGACCCGCGCACGGTGAGCGGCAGCCCGCCGGTGGGGGAGGCCTCGATCTCCACCCCGAGCGCCCGCAGCGCGGCGACGATCGGGCCCATCGGCCGGTTACGCGCGTGCGGGTCACCGTCGAACTCGACGACCCCGTCGGCGAGCGCGGCCGCCGGCGGCAGGAAACGCATGATCGTGCCGGCCAGCCCGACGTCGACCCGCGCCGGACCGCGCAGCGGCCCCGGCGTCACCACCCAGCGGTCCTCGCCGGAGGTGTCCACCTCGACACCGAGCGCCCGCAGGCCGGAGGACATCAGCGTGGTGTCCCGCGCCTTCAACGGCGCCTCGATCACCGAGGGGCCGTCACCGAGGGCGGCGAGGATCAGAGCACGGGCGGTCATCGACTTCGAGCCCGGCAACCGCACGGTCGCCGTGACCGGACCGGTGGCGGACGGGGCGAGCCAGGGGCGGAGTTCAGCAGTCACACCCGCCATTCTGCCGCCGCCCGCCGACATCCCCACCCCCCATTCCCGCCCCGCGAGACTTTCCCACCCCCCTTCCCCCACCCGAATGACCCCACCCCCTCCGCCCACCGGAATGACCCCCCACCCCCTTCGCGTCTTCGGGTCCTTGCGGGTCGGTCCTTCGCGTCTTCGGGTCCTCGCGGGTCGGTCCTTCGCGTCTACCGCCCCTCGCGCGTCCGTCCTTCGTCGTTCCTGCCCTGGCCGGGCCTTCCCGCCTCGTCTCCCAGACTCGCCGCCTCCCACACCGGGACTATTCGCGCAGCGGCAGATCTTGCCCGGCTGGCTCTCAGCCCGGGAGACAGCGGTGACCCTGCTGGCCGATTGCTGGCCGCCGGTTGTCGATCTTGTGGGGTTGTGGTGAATCGGTTCGCCCGAAACTCACGAGATCTCGCGCGTACGGGGTGGAAGGTGGAACCTGTCGCGGGCGGGCGGGTTCTCGTCCGCTGGGTTGGATCCGGTGAGCGCGTGGTGGCGCGGACAGCGCAATCTCCGCGATCGACAAGGCGGCGGCGAATTGGCCGGCCTGGTCAGCACTGAGAGCCAGCCGGAAGCAACCCGGTGCCGGGTTGTCCACCGGCTGGCAGACGATCCTCGCTCCGAGCCCGAAGGTGGCCCGGTCACCGGTGGATCTTGCTTAGCCGGCTGTCCGGGAACCGCTGCAGACCGGGCCGACTGTCCGAGAACCGCTGCAGACCGGGCTGGCTGATCGAGAACCGCGGCAGACCGGGCCGGCCGCCGACTGCCGGCGGCTTGGCGGCTGGCCGTGGTGACGTGCGGTTCGATGCGGACCGCTGGTGTCCACATGTGGCCGGTCGTGGTGGTGGGTGGTGATGTGCGGTGCGATTCGGGTGCAGGGGGTGACCGTTGGCCGGTGACCGGGGTGGGGTGAGCGGAAGGGGCATGCATGAGTGGCACCGGGGGACGGTCGTGAGGGGACGCCTGCCGTGGCTGCGGGGAGTCACGGGACGTTGCGTGGCCCGTACCACGGAAGGGTGTGAGAGGCGGGCCGCGGACCGGAAGTGATAAGCGGGCCGGAAGCCGGGAGCCCGCGGTGGTGTCGGGTTCGCCGCGGCGTTTCGGGGCGTGTCGTGGGGCGGACGGGTGTTCGAATGCGGCGTAGCCTGCTGCTCATGTGCGGGCGATATGCGACCACCAGGAGCAATGCGGATCTCAGCAGGCTGTTCGAGGCCGTGGATGTCGCTGAGCCGCTGCGGGCCAGCTGGAATGTGGCGCCCACCGCTCCGGTGCCGTTGGTGCGGATGTCGAAGGAGCACGAGGGTCGGGTGCTGGACACCGCGCGGTGGGGGCTGGTGCCGCACTGGGCGAAGGATCTGAAGGCCGGTTCGCGGATGTTCAACGCGCGGGCGGAGACGGTGGCGGAGCTGCGGTCGTTCGCGTCGTCGTTCGCGAAGCGGCGGTGTCTGGTGCCGGCGGACGGCTGGTTCGAGTGGGTGAAGGACGGCAAGCAGAAGCAGGCGTACTACATGACGCCGGCGGATGCGGCGCCGCTGGCGTTCGCCGGGGTCTGGTCGGCGTGGGGGCCGGAGTCGGTGCTGACGTGCAGTGTGATCACCACGGCGGCGCTGGGCGGCCTGAAGAAGGTGCACGAGCGGATGCCGCTGATCCTGCCGGCGGACCGGTGGGACGACTGGCTGGCCGGTGGCGGCGACTCGGAGCGGCTGCTGCGCCCCCTGTCCGAGCACGATCTGGAAGCCATCGAAGTGCGTCCGGTCGGGCCGGAGGTCGGCAATGTGCGAAACAACGGTCCGGAGCTGATTGCTCCCGCTCGCAACATTACGCTTTTTTGAACTCTCTAAGATCAACAAAAGTCTTTGTCGGGATATGTGGGCATTCTGAACTGAAAAGTTTGCTTACAGATCGACAACCCCCTTGTTCTGATCTTGTAGCGTGCGGTAGAAACCAGCGCCGGAGTGGTGCCGGACCGTAAGGTGCGGCCCGGCCGCCACAGCAGTTCCGGTCCCACGGGGGAGGTGGGCTGATGACACGAGCACGCATGCCGCGTCCGCACGAGGTGGCTATCGCGCGACGCGACCCGCGACTGCTCGAGGCGATCGCGCAACGCAGCACTGACGAGGCCTGGCGCACGCGGGGCGCCTGCCGGACGGTTGATCCGGAGACGTTCTTCCCTGCGCCGAACGAGCCATCCGGCGGGGCGGTCGCGCTCTGCGGCACCTGTGACGTGCAAGGGCCATGCCTGGCCTGGGCGCTCCAGGTCGGTGACTGCCACGGCGTCTGGGGCGGCACCACGCCGCGCGAGAGACGGGCCATGCTGGTCGCCTGGCGCGAGCGCATCCAGGCCAACGGCGACGAGGTCGACGACTCGCCGGACGACGAGGATCGCCGTCTGCTCACACTGACGCCCGTGAGCCGCTGACGCACCGCGCGGGCGTGGCCGTCCGGGTGTCCCCGGGCAGTCACGCCCGCCGCGGGAGAGCGCGCTGGTAGAAACGGACGGGTGTCCCGTTCCGACCGCACCTTCGAAACGCCGCGTGGCGTGGCCACGGCGATCGTCACCGAACCGTCCGGGCCGGTCACCGGCCTGCTCGTCCTGGGGCACGGCGCCGGGGGTGGGGTGGACGCTCCCGACCTGGTGGCGGTGCACGACGCCGCGGTGGCCGCCGGGGTGCGCGTCGCCCGGGTGACCCAGCCGTACCGGGTGGCGGGCCGACGCGCGCCCGCTCCGGCCGGGCACCTCGACGAGGCCTGGATCGCGGCGGTGGGCGCGTTACGCGTACCCGGACTGCCGTTGATCGTCGGTGGTCGCTCCAGCGGGGCGCGCGTCGCGTGCCGGACCGCGACCACGCTGGGCGCCGCGGGGATCCTCGCGCTCGCCTTCCCGCTGCATCCGCCGGGCAAGCCGGAGAAGAGCCGGGCCGCCGAACTGCCGCCCGGTGTTCCGACGCTGGTGATCAACGGGGACCGTGATCCGTTCGGGGTCCCGGCGGCCGGTGGCGCGGTCGAGGTGGCGGTCCGGCCCGGTGCGGTGCACGACCTGCGAAAGGACCTGCCGGGCACCGTGGAGATCGCGTTGGCGTGGCTGCGCCGCCATTCCTGGGCGCGCTGAAAGGGGCTGAAGGTCACCCGGGGAATTCCGATCTCGCCGCCGGCGTTGTCCCGGCTGCAAGCTTGTCGGCGGAAGGGGTTCTCTAGTGCGTGCCGGTACCGAATGCGCCAAGCGTGACGGCCGGGCGGCGAACCGGGTTCGGAGTCTCCTGAGCTCCCCGGAATGGCCCACGGCCACGGCCGCGCCCGTACAGCCGACGGTGAGCGTGAGCACACCCGTGGTTTTCAAAGGCGTAACAGGGGCACTACCCGTATCCTCGGCGGGGCGGTCGAGGGGAGAGTCCAGGGTGGCCCAGAAGGAACGGACCGAGGAGCGCCGGGAGCGCTTCGAGCGTGAGGCGTTGCCGTTCGTCGACCAGCTGTATGCGGCCGGCCTGCGGATGACCCGTAACCCGGCGGATGCCGAGGACCTGGTGCAGGAGACGTTCCTCAAGGCGTTCTCCGCGTTCCACCAGTTCGAGCAGGGGACGAACCTCAAGGCTTGGCTGTACCGGATCCTCACGAACACGTACATCAACTCGTACCGGCGCAAGCAACGGCAGCCGGTGCAGGCGCCGACCGAGGAGATCACCGACTGGCAGCTCGCGTCGAGCGAGTCGCACACGTCGCAGGGCCTGCGGTCGGCCGAGACCGAGGCGCTGGACCGTCTGCCGGACAGCGACATCAAGGAAGCGCTGCAGTCCCTGCCGGAGGACTTCCGGCTCGCCGTCTACCTCGCCGATGTCGAGGGTTTCTCGTACAAGGAGATCGCCGACATCATGGGTACGCCCATCGGCACGGTCATGTCCCGGCTGCACCGTGGCCGGCGCAACCTGCGGAACCTGCTCGAGGGGTACGCGGCGGACCGCGGCATCACCCGCACCGCCACGTCCGAGCCGCAGGGGGCGTGACGGGATGCACCACGAAGACACCGATTGCTCCGCCGTCCTCAGCGAGGTCTTCCTCTATCTGGACCTGGAGTGCTCCGAGGAGCGCCGGATCCTGATCCAGAAGCACCTCGACGAGTGCTCGGACTGCCTGCAGGAATTCGGCATCGCGAAAGACGTGAAGGCGCTGGTCGGCCGCTGCTGCGGGGACGAGCGCGCCCCGTCGGAGTTGCGTGATCGGCTGCGTCTCAAGCTCGGCCAGCTCGACGCACATGCGGAGAGCAGGGAATTCTCCTGACTGATGGGAAAGGCCCGGCGGATGCCGGGCCTTTCGCGTCTCTCAGCTGTTGGGGCGCTTGCCGTGGTTCGCGCCGCTCTTCTTACGGGCCTTCTTCTTACGGGCCTTCTTCGCCATGCCGGACTCCTGTTCGTGGTGCGTGAACTCGCTGCCGATCGTAATGGTCGCGTCCTGTGGCCTGGGACTCACCCGGAGGCGATCCGTGGTTTGATGACGTCACCGTGCACCGTGACCAGGGAGGTGGCTGAAGCCATGGCGGACGAGATCCGGGCCGAGATGGTGGCCAACGTGTGGAAAGTCGTGACGGCGCCCGGCGCCACCGTCGCCGAGGGGGACACGCTGGTGATCCTCGAGTCGATGAAGATGGAGATCCCGGTGATCGCCGAACACGACGGCACCGTCTCCCGGCTCGCGGTCAGCGAGGGCGACGTGGTCCAGGAGGGCGACCTCATCGCGGTCATCGACGGCTAGGCGAAACCCGAGAGCGTGACGTCCGGGCGCGTATCGCGGCCGGACGTCACACACGGTCGGGTCAGTCGCGGCGCCAGCGCAGCAGGGAGCGTCCCCGGCCGCGCTGACGTGGCGTCGCCGGCACCCGGATCGTGGCCGCGGCCAGTTCCCGGGTGGGGCGGTCCAGGCCGGGCGCGGCCAGGGCGAGTTCGGCGACCGCGCGGGCGTTCGGGCCGGAGGCGGTCTCGGTGAGCCGCGCGGTGACCACGGCGGCGATGTCGTCGCGGGCCGCCGGATCCACCCAGGCGTACGTGACGAGCGCGAACAACGCGGCCTGGGTCACCCGGTCGACCTCGCCGTCGAGCAGCCCGAGCAGCAGCCGGCGGCGGCTGGATTCCGGCCAGGGCTCCTCGGCGCCGTGGTGCAGCAGCCCGAGGCAGGCCCACACCTCCAGACCATTCTGCTGGTCGGCCCGTGCCGTCTCCGGGTGCGCCAGCAGGGCCAGTAGCTCCCACGGTTCGACCAGGACCAGGCCGAGCGCCCGGTCGTAGGCGCCGGGCGGGTGCGGCCAGACCGGGCCGGCGACGCGCTGCAACCGGTGCAGGGCGTCCGCGGAGGGTTCCGCGTTGACCGGGGCGCGGCCGGCCGGCAGCGGCGTTCCGGGCGGCAGTCCGCCGAGCCAGGGCGTGTTGCGGCAGCACTCCTCGAGGTCGGTGTGCTCGTGCGCGTCGTCCGGGTGGTCGCGGAGGAAGTCGGCGAGGCCGACCAGGTGGCGGACGTCGCCGTCGGCGCGGTACCGCAGGCGGTGCGCGGTGTGCACCACGCAGTCGAAGGCCGGGTCGCGTTCCAGGGCCAGCTCGGTCCAGCGCAGCGCCTCGTCGAGCCGGCCCAGGTCGGCGAGCGTGGCCGCGACGTCGGCGTAGACCGAGAGGTCCTCGGGGTCGTAGGCGACGGCCCGGCGGAGCGCGGCGAGGGCCTCGGGCATCCGGCCGGCGCTGCGGAACGCGTACCCCAGCCAGATCTCGCCCAGCTTGGACGGCTGCGCCTTGGCGCCCCGGCCGGCCCATTCCACCGCCAGCCGGACCTCGCCGAGCCGGCGCGCCAGCGCCGAGCCGGCACCGAGCAGCATCCCGTGCTCGCCGTGCGCCGCGAGGGCGTGCCGGACGACGGTGAGATAGGGCCGCAGCGGTGTCACGGTGGCCGCGGGGGCCGGGTCGCCGACCGCGGTGCAGAGCCGCATGACGGTACGCGCG
Source organism: Actinoplanes utahensis (assembly GCF_016862455.1). Taxonomy (GTDB): domain Bacteria; phylum Actinomycetota; class Actinomycetes; order Mycobacteriales; family Micromonosporaceae; genus Actinoplanes; species Actinoplanes utahensis. Next base: position 64,969 of record NZ_BOMZ01000086.1, on the reverse strand, counting down.
AGCAGCCCCGGCTCGATCCGGGCGCCGAGCGCCGGGTCGCCGACCCAGGGCACCCCGGCCCAGTCCAGCTCGGGCGCGTGCCCGCTGGCCGTGGCGAGCAGCGGCAGGGCCTCCTCGGGACGGCCGGCGGCGGCGAGCAGGTGGGCGCGGGCGGCGAGGCGGCCGGCGGGCGCGTGCGGTTCGGCGGGGAAGAGCTCCAGAGCGCCACCGGCCCGGGCCGCCAATCGGCTGAGCAGCTCGTGGATCTCGGGCAGGGTGGGTGCGTGGGTCAGGGCGGTGGCGAGATGTCCGGCGGCCGGCACGAATGCGCCGTTGTCGAGGGCTTCGCGTGCGCGCACGAGATCACGGCGGGCCGAGGGGGAATCCACGACTGAAGACCCTAGGGGAAGCGCCGCGTCTTGTCAGTCCTCACGTTTGCTCGTTCATGCACGAAACATTGACTTAGTAAGCGCCTTCTTGCAAGACTGCGCACAGAATGAGCATGGTACGTACGAAGGGGAGAATCACGTGACACAGCGAGGCCTGGGGATGTCGGCGGACATCGCGGAACAACCCGCCGGTTTCGCGCGGCTGCTGGAGGACGGCCCGTCCGCCGCGATCGCCGAGGTCGCCGCGAAGGTCGCCGGCAAGGCGCCGCGCAGCGTCCTCTTCGTCGGCCGCGGCACGTCCGACCACGCCGCGCTCTACGGGGCCTATCTGGCCGAGATCCGGCTGGGCCTGCCGGTCGCCAGCGCCTCACCGAGCGCGATCACCCTCTACGGCGCCCGCCCCGACCTCACCGGCACGCTCGTCGTCGGCGTCAGCCAGAGCGGCGGCTCGCCCGACCTGGCCGGGGTGCTCAACGTGGCGCGAGAGACCGGCGCGCTCACCCTGGCGATCACCAACAACCCCGCGTCGCCGCTCGCGCAGGCCGCCGAGCTGTCCATCGACGTGGCCGCCGGGCACGAGCGTGCCGTCGCCGCCACCAAGACCTACACCGCCGAGCTGCTGGCGCTGCTGATGCTGGTCGAGGGCATCCGGGCCGGCGGCGCCCTCCCCGCCGACGAGCGGGCCGCCCTGGAGAAGCTGCCGGAGCTGGCCGCCGGGGTGCTCGCCGACCGGTCGGCCGAGGAGCTGGCCCAGCGCTACCGGTTCGCCTCCAGCCTGGTCACCACCGGCCGGGGGTACGCATACCCGACCGCCCGCGAGGCCGCCCTGAAGCTGATGGAGACCTCCTACCTGCCCGCGCTCGCCTTCTCCGGCGCCGACCTGCTGCACGGCCCGCTCGCCATGGCCGACCCGGACGTGCCGGTGCTCGCGGTCGTCGGCGAGGGACCCGGTGGCCGGTCGATGCGCGACGTGGTGACCCGGCTCGGCGAGCGCCGCGCCGACGTGGTCACGATCGGCGCGGCGGACATCCCCGGCGCCTCGGCCCGGCTCGCGGTCCCGGCCGTCGACGAGCGGTATTCCCCGCTGCTCGACATCCTGCCACTGCAGAAGCTGGCGCTCGCCCTCTCGCTGGCACGTGGCGAAGATCCCGACGCGCCTCGCGGGCTGAAGAAGGTCACGACCACCCTTTAGAAATAAGCTGGGCTCGTGTCCACCCTGCGTGACCTCGTCGAAGAACACACCGACCTCAGCCCCGCCGACATCGATCACCTGCACCGGATCGCCGGTGACTGGCAACTGCTGTCCGATCTCTCCTTCGCGGACCTGTTGCTCTGGGTGCCGATCAAGGGGGAGCCGCGGCGGCCCCGGGAGTTCCTCTGCGTCGCGCAGGTGCGGCCGACCACCGCGCCCACGGCGTACCAGGACGACCAGGTCGGCAAGATCGTCGGCGGGCCGGAGGTGGCGCACCTGGACGTGGCCATCACCCAGGAGCGGATCTGGCGCGAGGGCGACCCGGTCTGGTACGGCGACACCCCCGCCCGGCACGAGGCCATCCCGGTCCGGCTGCGCGACGCCACCGACCTGGAGGAGGCGCTCAGCGAGGTGATCGCGGTGATCGGCCGCGACACCAACCTGAGCACCGCCCGCACCCCCAGCCAGCTCGAGCTCAACTATCTGACCACGGCCGACGACCTGGCGCAGATGGTGGCGGACGGGACGTTCCCGCCGCCCCGTCTGCCCGGGGAGATCACCTCGGCGCCGCGGGTCGGTGACGGGCTGATCCGGCTGGACGCCTCCGGCAAGGTGACGTACGCCAGCCCCAACGCGCAGTCCGCCTACCGCCGGCTCGGCTTCAACGCCCACCTGGTCGGCGAGGAGCTGGCGAAACTGTCCAGCCGGCTGTCCGGCGACCCGCTGGAGGGCAACGACGCCGCCGAGCGGATCCTGTCCTCGCTGCGCGGCGAGTTCCCGGCCCGGATGGAGGTGGAGGCCCGCGGCGCCACCGTGCTCACCCGGGCGCTGCCGCTGCTGCCGGCCGGGGTGCCGATCGGCGCGCTGGTCCTGGTCCGGGACGTCACCGAGGTCCGCCGCCGGGAGCGCGCCCTGATGACCAAGGACGCCACCATCCGGGAGATCCACCACCGGGTGAAGAACAACCTGCAGACCGTGGCCGCGCTGCTGCGCCTGCAGGCCCGCCGGGTGGACGCGCCGGAGGCCCGGATGGCGCTGGAGGAGTCGGTGCGCCGGGTCGCGTCGATCGCCCTGGTCCACGAGACGCTCTCGATGTCCAGCGACGAGGCGGTCGAGTTCGACGGGATCGTGGACCGGGTGGCCACCGCCGCGGCCGAGGTGGCCAACACCGGCTTCCCGGTCAAGATCCGGCGGGAGGGCACCTTCGGCGTGCTGCCCGCGGAGATCGCCACCTCGCTGGTGATGGTGCTGAACGAGCTGCTGATCAACGCGGTCGAGCATGGTTTCCCCGCGCCCGACGAGGACGGCGACGGCGCCGGCACGGCTCCGGGCGGCGAGGGTGAGGTGGTCGTCTCCGCGCACCGGTTCCGCAAGCAGTTGCACGTCACGGTCGCCGACAACGGGCAGGGCCTGCCGGAGGGCTTCAAGTTCGAGGGCAGCAACCGGCTCGGGCTTCAGATCGTCCGCGCGCTGGCCACCGGCGAGCTGCGCGGCAGCATCGAACTGCGCAACCGGGCCGGCGGTGGCACCGAGGCGGTCGCCGTCGTGCCCCTGGAGAAGCGCTGATCCGATTTTCCCGGCCGGCCGGCCGGGACCTCTCGGCCGGCCGGCCGGGCTGTCTCGTGGCCGCGAGACAGCCCTCTCAACCAGCCGGGGACGCGGCGCGGACAGCGCGGACAGCCGGTTGAGCTGGGACGACCGTGAGGGCGGCGGTACAGCGTAGGGGGCAAGTGTTACAAGATGTTGGCGTTGTGCTACTCCGCACACTCCCGAAATCTGGACCGTGCTGGCCGAGAATCGCGGGGCGTGAGAGGCTTGCCGACATGACCGCTGCAGTTGACCGCCGCTTCGTGGCCCGCCGCCACGTCGACTACGGCCGTGTCCGCAGCGCGATGTGTCCGGCTTCCTGACGACGCCCGATTTCCTGTTCCGGGCGCTCGACCGCCGGGCCCACTCCTGACACAGATGTCACGAGCCTCCCACGGGCCGTGAGCGGCACAGCGCGCCCACGAAACCCGGAGGAACGCCGAGATGGCGCCCAGCAACACTCCCGCTGCAAGGCCCGCCGCCCGCCCCCGTAAGGCGCGCGGTGAGGGCCAGTGGGCGCTCGGACACCGCGAGCCGCTCAACCCCAACGAGCGCAGCAAGAAGGACGACAACCCGCTCAACGTGCGGGCCCGGATCGAGAACATCTACGCGCACGGCGGTTTCTCCTCGATCGACCCGGCCGACCTGCGGGGCCGGTTCCGCTGGTGGGGTCTCTACACCCAGCGCAAGGCCGGGATCGACGGCGGCCGCACCGCCGTCCTCGAGCCCGAGGAGCTCGAGGACGAGTACTTCATGCTTCGCGTCCGGTGTGACGGCGGCGCCCTCAGCCTGGCGCAGCTGCGCGTCATCGCCGGGATCGCCACCGAGTTCGCCCGGGACAGCGCCGACATCACCGACCGGCAGAACATCCAGCTGCACTGGATCCGGGTCGAGGACGTGCCGGAGATCTGGCGCCGGCTGGAGGCCGTCGGCCTGCAGACCACCGAGGCGTGCGGCGACTGCCCGCGTGTCGTGCTGGGCAGCCCGGTCGCCGGCATCTCCTCCGACGAGGTGCTCGACGGGACGCCGGCCATCGACGAGATCGTCAAGCGGTACGTCGGCAACCCGGCCTACTCGAACCTGCCCCGCAAGTTCAAGTCGCAGATCTCCTGGCTCGCCGACGGGCCGTACACGGCCAACGACATCTCGTTCGTCGGCGCCGTGCACCCCGACCACGGCCCCGGTTTCGACCTGTGGGTCGGCGGCGGACTCTCCACCAACCCGATGCTCGCCGAGCGCCTCGGCGTCTGGGTGCCGCTCGCCGAGATCCCGGACGTCTGGGAGGGCGTCGTCGGGATCTTCCGGGACTACGGTTACCGCCGTCTCCGGCACCGCGCCCGACTCAAGTTCCTGCTCGCCGACTGGGGTGTGGAGAAGTTCCGCGAGGTCCTGGAGAAGGAGTACCTGGGCCGCGCGCTGATCGACGGCCCGGCGCCGGACCTGCCGGAGAAGCCGATCGACCACATCGGCGTGCACAAGCAGAAGGACGGGCTCAACTACATCGGCGCGGCGCCGGTCGTCGGGCGGTCCTCCGGCGCCCAGCTCACCGCGCTCGCGGATCTGGTGGAGAAGCACGGGTCGGAGCGGGTGCGGCTCACGGCGTACCAGAAGCTCCTGGTCCTGGACGTCGCCGACGACCAGGTGGAACCGCTGGTCGAAGGGCTGCGGGCGATCGGCCTGGAGGCCCGCCCGTCGGCCTTCCGCCGCGGCACCATGGCCTGCACCGGCATCGAGTACTGCAAGCTGGCGATCGTCGAGACCAAGGCGCGCGGCGAGGAGCTGGTGGCCCGGCTCGAGGAGCGGCTCAAGGGCTTCGACAGCGACCTGTCGATCCACATCAACGGCTGCCCCAACGCCTGCGCCCGCACCCAGGTCGCCGACATCGGCCTCAAGGGCCAGCTCGTCATGAACTCGCACGGCGAGCAGGTCGAGGGCTTCCAGATCCACCTCGGCGGGGCTCTCGGCATGGCCAAGGGCGAGACGGCGGGCTTCGGGCGCAAGGTGCGTGGCCTCAAGGCCACCGCCGAAGAGCTCCCGGAGTACGTGGAACGCGTCGCCACCCACTACCTCGACGGCCGGGCCGAGGGTGAGACGTTCGCCCGCTGGGTCCTCCGGGCGGACGAGGAGCTCCTGAAATGAGCGACAGACAGGCCCCGCTCTACTGCCCTTACTGCGGCGATGAGGACCTGCGTCCCAACGAGGCTTCGCACGGCGCGTGGGAGTGCCGCTCCTGCGCCCGCGTTTTCTCGATCAAGTTCATCGGCCTTCTGTCCAAGGGAGTGGGTTCCAAATGAGTCTTCTCAATGCCGCGGGTCTGGGCCTGATCGATCTGGCCTCGTCCCCCGCCGGTCCGGAACGGCGTAAGCCGGCGGAACTCCAGGCTCTCGCCCTCGCCGCGGCGGAGGAACTGGAGGGCGCGCCCGCCGAGGAGATCGCCAAGTGGGCGACCGACACCTTCGGCGAACGGTTCTGCGTCACCAGCTCGATGGCCGACGCCGTCGTGGCGCACCTCTTCTCCCGGGTGTCGCCCGGCGTGGACGTGGTCTTCCTGGACACCGGCCTGCACTTCCCGGAGACCCTGAAGGTCCGTGACACGGTCGTCCGCACGATGAACGTGAACGTCCGCTCGATCCGTCCCCGCCTGACCGTCGGCCAGCAGGACGGCGAGTACGGGCCCCGCCTCTTCGCCCGCAGCCCCGACGAGTGCTGCTTCCTGCGCAAGGTGGAGCCGCTCGAGCGCGCCCTCGCCGAGTACGACTCGTGGGCCACCGGCCTGCGCCGCGACGAGTCGCCGACCCGCGCCAACACGCCGGTCGTCGCGTTCGACGCCAAGAAGGGCAAGGTGAAGGTCAACCCGATCGCCGCGTGGACCCAGGAGGACGTCGACGCGTACATCAGCCGGTGGGACGTGCCGGTCAACGAGCTGTTCAAGAAGGGCTACGGTTCGATCGGCTGCTGGCCGTGCACCCGCCGCACCAAGGCCGGTGAGGACCCCCGCGCCGGGCGCTGGGCCATGTTCGAGAAGACCGAATGCGGTCTGCACGTCTGAAACCCCCGGCACGGCCGGCCGTGGTCCTGGTGGCCCACGGCAGCCGTGACCCCCGGGCCGCGATGTCCACCGAGGCGCTGGCCCGGGCCGTCGGGCTGGCCCGGCCGGAATGGACGGTCCGGGCGTCGTACCTGGACCATGACGGGCCCCGGCCACTGGACGTGCTGGGGGCCCTGCCCGGCCCCCGCGCCGTGCTCGTCCCGCTCCTGCTGACCGCGGCCTACCACGGTCGGGTCGATCTGCCCGCGGTGATCCGCGAAGCCTCCGCGCTGCTGCCGATCGCCGTCACCGCCACCGACGTGCTCGGCCCCGCCTCGCCGCTGCTGCTCGCCGCGGTGAGCCGCCGGCTGCCGGTGGACGACCTCGACGCCGTCGTGCTCGCCGCCGCCGGCACCCGCAATGATCAAGCCCGCCAGACGGTCGCTGACGCCGCTGCGGCCCTCGGACGGCGCCTGGGGATGCCCGCGGCCGTCTCCTACGCCTCCGGACCCGGACAGCGGGCCGGAGAGGCCGTCACCGGGCTGCGTGCGGCCGGCGCCCGGCGGGTCGGGATGGCGGCCTACTTCCTGGCCCCCGGACTCCTGTATGACGCCTCCGCCGATGCGGCGCGGGCAGCCGGGGCGGTGGCGATCGCCGAGCCCCTCGGTGCGGCGCCGGAGTTGGTCCGGCTGGTCTGCGCCCGGGCCGAGACGGTGCTGCGGGCCCCGCTCCCCGTCGCGGCCTGAGATCCCGGCTGGGCGCCGGGACTGTGCCGGTCCCGCTCGCAGCCTGAACCTCCGCTGGGTGCCGTGGCTGTGTCGGTCCCGCTGGTGGCCGGAGACCCCGGCTGGTTGTCAGGGCTGTCTCGCGGCCCGCGAGACAGCCCTGACAACCAGCGGGACGTCACTCTGGGCGACGATCACTCTGCGCTAGGCAACCGTTGGGGCATAAGCGGATCGGAATCGGGACCGTCCTATGCGGAGTGTGCCGGAGTCGCGACGCAAAGCGTCTTGATCAGAATTTCGAGATCATTTCGGCGGTACGGCTAAACGTACCGTGATCGCATTAGCGCACTGTGGAATGGAACGCAGCGTGAGTGTCCCGAAACAGCAAGACGCCCCGGTGCCGTAAGGCCCGGGGCGCGAATGCTGTGTGGGGGATTGGTTCAGGCAGTGGGGGCGCCGACCCGAAGGCCGCCACGGCGCTTGACGGCACGCCGTTCGTCTTCGCTCATCCCGCCCCATACGCCGGCGTCCTGACCCGACTCGAGTGCCCACTGAAGGCACGACTCGGTCACCGGGCACCGCCGGCACACGGCCTTGGCCTGCTCGACCTGCAGGAGCGCCGGGCCGGACGTCCCGATCGGGAAGAACAGCTCAGGGTCCTCGTCGCGGCAGATCGCATCGTGACGCCAGTCCATGGCGGCAAACTCCTTGTTTCGGATGGGGTAATGAAAACAGTGCTGTTTACCTATATGCGAGCGCAGTGGTTCGCGACGGCTTGTGCCCGTACGCTCACCGGTGCGTCAGCAAGCTTTTGTGTTTGGTTGCTCTTAGGCGCTTCTGGATTAGGAACGCGTACAAGCGGCAACCGGTTACTTCTTATCGCTTGTGAATGCTTTCACGAACTCACGCGATGTCAAGGGTAGCGCTGGAAGTTTCTCCCGGCGGGTGAGCTGGCTCACGTACCCATATGTCCGGTTCCGCCGCTGTAGCCGGTGCCGGTTGACGAACGCTCCCATCAATGTAGTACGGTCCCGGCCACTTCGCTGACCTTTTGCCCGTGTTTCTGTAACGGATCGTGAGCACGTGTCCGAACACGTACCCCGACGTCAGCAGATCACACGCAGAGCCGAGGGGACGGACACGAAGTGCACCTTCTGCCGCTCCCCTAGGTAATCGCCGTCCAGCTGGAACGGTTGCGGCCGGGACGCGACCACGGTGAACTCCGCGACGTCATGCAGACGTAACACCTGTTTACCTTGCGGATCACCGGCTCGCCACGCGAGTTGTGTCACGGTGCGCGCGCTGCGGGCGACGGTGAGGCGGCGCAGGGCCAGCACATCCAGCCCGAGATCGAACGAGGCGTCCGAATTCAAATGGACAGGACGGTCGCCCACGTACGTCCACGGGGCGGTGTTCTGCACGATCACCGTGCCCAGGTCCGTGTCCGGGGTCTCACCCGGTCGTTCCAGGGTCAGCGGCGGGTCCCGCCGGTCCAGGCCGGTGAAGAACTGGCCGAACGTCGCCCGCGCGTAGAGACCCGGCGTCGACGTGCGCCCACGCAGGCGGGCCTGCTCCACCCGGCGGATCGTCGCGGCGTCCCAGCCGAGCCCGGCGGTGAAGGTGAACCAGCGGTCGTCCGCCCGGCCCAGCCCGATCACCCGGTGCCGGCCGTCGCGCAGGCCGTCCAGGATCACGCTCGTCCCGTCGGCCCAATCCCGTGGCAGACCGAGCGCGCGGGCGAACACGTTGGTGGAGCCGCCGGGGACCACCGCCAGCGCCGGCAACCGGTCGGCGAGGGCGCCGGGCAGCCCGCCGAGCGCGGCCGACGCGGTCAGCAGTCCGTTCACCGCCTCGTTCACGGTGCCGTCGCCGCCGAGCGTGACCACCACGTCGACGCCGCTCTCCGCCGCGTCGCGAGCCAGCCTGGTGGCATGGCCGCGCCGCTCGGTGTAGGCCACGCTCAGATCCGCGGCGGTGCGCAACGCCCGCACCAGAACGTCGCGGCCGCGCTCACTGGTGGTCGTCGCCCGGGGGTTGACCACCAGCAACGCACGCATGCGCGGCACTGTACCCGGCAACGGCCCGGAAAGCTGTCGGTATGGTGCACCAGTGCCCCGCACTCCGACTCTCGAATGGGGGGTCCGGCTGCTCTACCTCCAGAGCGCCGGGCTCGCCGCGCTCACGGCGTACCTCATCGTCCTCGATCTGACCCGCGACGACGTCGTCATCGCGATCGCCGCCTCGCTGACCGTGATGGCCGCCCTCGCCGCGCTCGCGGTCTTCGCGGTCGCCCGCGCCCTCGGGCGCCGCAAGGTGCGAGCCCGCGGCCCGGCCGTCGTCGTGCAGTTGTTCCTGCTGGCCACCGGCGGTTTCCTGGTTCAGTACGGCACGCTCTGGGCCGGGATCGGGCTGCTGCTCCTGGGCGCCCTGACCGCCGCCCTGATCCTGGTTCCGCCCAGTAGCCGAGCGCTGGGCGTCGACTGAGCGGTCGCGATTCGCCGACACTCGGGGCGCTGGGCGGTCGCATCCCGCCCGGCCGTCGACGAAGCGGCCGCGTTTTGCCCGGTAGTCGATCGCTGGCCGTCGATTAGCGGGTCTGCGCAGGCGGATCAGGGCCTAACCTGGACGGGTGACCGGCTCCACGGTGCGCCCACCCGCCTATCAGCAGCTCGCCGACGAGTTACGCGCGGAGATCACATCCGGACGTCTGCAACCCGGTGAGCGCCTTCCGCCCGAACCCGAACTGTGCGTCAAGATCGGCGTCAGCCGCAGCACGGTCCGCGAGGCCCTGCGCCTGCTCGCCAGCCAGCACCTCATCGTCACGACGCGGGGTGTCACCGGCGGCAGCTTCGTCGCCCATCCGGACGCACGCCAGCTCGGTGACGGGTTGTCCACCGGGTTCGCCCTGCTCACCCACTCCGCCGCGGTGGGTCTCGCCGACCTGCTGGAGTTACGCCGTGCCCTGGAGGTCCCGGCCGCGGGCATGGCCGCGATCCGTCGGGAGGAGGCGCATCTGACCGAGTTGCGCGGGGCCCTGTTCGACCCGGGGGCCGATGACGTCGACACGATGCTGGCCGCGCACTCGGCCTTTCACCGCACGGTCGCCAAAGCCACCGGCAATCCCTTGTTCGAGCTGGTGGGGCGGCCGTTGTACCAGGCCAGTTACGGCGAGGAGGTGATCGGTGATCTGCCCGAGGGTTACTGGAGGCAGATCGACATCGACCACCGGTCGCTCCTGGACGCCCTGGCCGCGCGGGATCCCGAGGGCGCGACGAGGTGCGCGGCGGCGCACCTCGATTTCATCGCCCGGACCGTCCGCTAGGCCCCGGTGCGGCGGATCCGGCGCAGGGCGGCGCCGCACGTGGATCTAGAACTCGGTCCGGCGGGTCAGCAGCCGGATCGTGGCGTGCCGGCCCGTCGCCGAGGCCTCGGCGGACGTGGTGAGGGCGGTCAGCACCTTCCACGCGAAAGAGGACTCGGACGGCAGCCGGGCGCCACGGACGGTGGCCACGGTGACCTCGACCGTGAGCGCGTCGTCGGTCACCGCGAAGCGGCACTCCAGCTCCGCGTTGCGGGTCGCGATGGCCAGCAGCATGGCGCAGGCCTCGTCCACGGCGATGCGCAGATCCTCGATCTCGTCGAGGGCGAAGTGCAGGCGGGCGGCGAGACCCGCGGTGGCCGTCCGGAGGACACCCAGGTAGCCCCCGTCGGCGGGCACCGTCAGTAGCACGACGTCGTCTCCGACATCCGGCTCGAACTCCGTCATCTGAGTCACTCGGTCCCCTCCTCCCGATGGAGAGACTGTAGCGGCTGCAAGACGCTGCGGGACCACCCGGTCACCGCCTGTTTTCCGTGGACAGGGTGAAACAGCGACGGCCGGCGCCGCAGGGCGGGCCGGCCGTTCGATGGACCGCGCGGGCTCAGGCCTGCTTGGTCTCCCAGAAGATCTTGGAGATCTCCTCGATCTTGCCCAGCAGCTGCTCGGCGACGGCCGGGTCGACCTGGCCCTTGGCGCCCGCGGCGCCGGCGAGCTTGGTGGCCTCGTTGAAGAGCTGGTGCAGGTTCGGGTACTTCTCGAAGTGCGGGGCCTTGAAGTAGTCCGTCCACAGGACCCAGAGGTGGTGCTTGACCAGTTCGGCGCGCTGCTCCTTGATGAGGATGGCCCGGGTGCGGAACTCGGGGTCGGTGTTCGCCTGGTACTTCTCGGCGATCGCCTTGATCGACTCGGCCTCGATCCGGGCCTGGGCCGGGTCGTAGACGCCGCACGGCAGGTCGCAGTGGGCGCTGACCACAGTGCGCGGGGTGAGGAAACGCGGAAGTCGCATCAGGACTCCTCCATAGAGTTTGCGATGATCCGAGGTTGACCCTACCCCTTACATCGCTGGGGTAACGCGACGGAGGCTTGATGCCTTGAGGTGGCAATTACCACTGTTCGCCGTGCTCGTGCACGGTCCCTCGATGGCGCCCACACTGCGGGCGGGCGACGCCCTGATCGTGCGGCGCGGAGCACGTCGGGTAAGGGCCGGGGACGTGGTGGTGGCCGAGTTCCGGTCCCGGCCCGGCCTGCTGGTGGTCAAGCGAGCCGTCGAGGAACGGGACGGAGGGTGGTGGCTGATCGGGGACAACGAGTTCGTCACGGACGATTCCCGTGCTCACGGCGTCGCCGACGTCATCGGGCGTGTGATATTTCGCTACTACCCGAGACCGTTCCGGTTAAGTTAGTGTCCTCTGATCCCCAGCGCACACCCGCGCTGGAGGTGGTTGTACCGGGTGATCCCCGCATCGCACCGCGGTTCCGGCGCATACTCGCGACCGGGATTCAGCAGGTGCCACGTATCAATGTCGATGCATTGTGGAGTTTCACCGTGTCTTTCTTCAGTTTCGAACTCGATCCCGCCCTCGCCGCCGACCCCGTCTTCGACCTGCACCGCCGGGGCAAGATGACGATGAGCGCGACCGTCCCGCTGGCCAGCCGTGACGACCTCTCGCTGGCGTACACGCCGGGCGTCGCGCGGGTCTGTGAGGCGATCGCCGAGGACGAGGCCCTCTACCCCGACTACACCTGGACGTCGAACACGGTCGCCGTGATCACCGACGGATCGGCCGTCCTCGGGCTCGGCAACATCGGACCCAAGGCCGCCATGCCGGTCATGGAGGGCAAGTCGGTCCTGTTCAAGCAGTTCGGCGGCGTCGACTCGATCCCGATCGTCCTGGACACCCAGGACGTCGAGGGGATCATCGCCACGGTCAAGGCGATGGCCCCGTCGTTCGGCGGCATCAACCTCGAGGACATCAGCGCCCCGCGCTGCTTCGAGATCGAGCGCCGCCTCGACGCCGAGCTCGACATCCCGGTCTTCCACGACGACCAGCACGGCACCGCGGTCGTCACGCTCGCCGCGCTGCGCAACGCCGCCAAGCTGCTCGGCCGCTCCTTCGGCGACCTGCGCGTGGTGATCAGCGGCGCCGGCGCCGCCGGGGTCGCGATCACCCAGACGCTGATCGCGGCGGGTGTGGAGGGCGCCAACATGATCGTCGTCGACTCGCGCGGCATCATTCACGACGAGCGCACCGACCTCAGCGGGATGAAGGCGAAGATCGCGGCGACCACCAACCTCTCCGGTCGCAGCGGCGGCATCACCGAGGCACTGATCGGCGCGGACGTGCTCGTCGGCGTCTCCGGCGGCAACATCGGAGAGGAGGCGCTGGCCGGCATGGCGCCCGGCGCGATCATCTTCGCGCTGGCCAACCCGACCCCCGAGGTCCCGCCGGCGATCGCCCACAAGTACGCCGCGATCGTCGCCACCGGCCGCAGCGACTTCCCCAACCAGATCAACAACGTCCTGGCGTTCCCCGGCATCTTCCGCGGGGCTCTGGACGTCCGGGCGAGCACGATCACCGACCGGATGAAGGTGGCGGCGGCCGACGCGATCGCCGCTATCGTCGCCGACGACCTGCGCCCGGAGGCCATCGTCCCGTCACCGCTGGACCCGCGGGTCGCCCCGGCGGTCGCCGCCGCCGTCGCCGCGGCGGCCATCGCGGACGGCGTCGCGCGCCGCCCCGCCCCGGTCCCCGCCCCGGCTCCGGCCGTCGTGGTCGAGGCGCAGCACGCCTGATCGACGCGTCGTCACGCCGCCCCGCGTTCCTCGAGGGCGGCGTGATGCGTTAACGGTCGCTAAGGTCGGGAGATGCGCGCTGCCTACGCCTCAGCACTCAGTCCCGAAGAGCCGCTCAGCGGCCTGACCGTCGGTGATCTGCCGTTCACTTCCCCGGACGGCTGGGTGCCCGTCGACGTGCGGGCCGCCTCCCTCAACCACCACGACATCTGGTCGCTGCGCGGCGTGGGCCTGCCCGCCGACCGGCTCCCGATGATCCTCGGCTGCGACGCGGCCGGGGTGGACCCCGACGGCAACGAGGTCGTGGTCTATCCGGTGGTGGAGGACGAGGCCGACCCGCGTGGTTTCTCGCTCTTCTCCGAGCGGCACCCGGGCACGCTCGCCGAGCGCCTCGCCGCGCCCCGGGAGAACCTGATCCCGAAACCGGCAGGCGTGTCCTTCGCCGAGGCGGCCTGCCTGCCCACGGCCTGGCTCACGGCGTACCACATGCTCAGCCGCGGCCGCGTCGCGGACGCCTCGGCGGTGCTGGTCCAGGGTGCGGGCGGCGGTGTCGCGACGGCTGCGGCGGCGCTTGCGGTCTCCCTCGGCAAGAGGGTGTACGCGACCAGCCGCGACCCCGGCAAACGCGAGCGGATCGCCGCGCTCGGCGTCACCGCCGTGGAACCGGGCGCCCGCCTGCCCGAGCGCGTCGACCTGGTGATCGAGTCGGTCGGCGCGGCCACTTTCGATCACTCGCTGAAGTGCGCCGCCCCCGGTGCCCGGATCGTCGTCTGCGGCACCACCGCGGGTCACCGCCCCGAGGTCGACCTGCGCCGGGTGTTCGCCATGCAGCTGGAGATCCTGGGCAGCAGCATGGGCACCCCGGACGAGTTGGCGGCCCTGCTGGAGCTGGTCGCCGCCGGCACGGTGCGCCCGGTGATCGACTCGACCTTCGGCTTGGGTCGGGCGGACGAGGCGTTCGCCCGCCTGGCCGCCGGCGACGTCTTCGGCAAGATCGTCATCGAACCCTGACACCCCCGAAATCCACGCTGGGGTCAGAAAGTGCTGGTCAAGGCGGCCACCCCACCCGCTGCGGCGTCCTGCGGCAGGCGGGCCCCGGCGGCCTCGTCGCCGCGGAGCGTCCAGAGCCAGAAATCGGTGGTGGTGGCGGCCACCAGGGCCGGCTGGTCCCGGTGTGGCAGGTGGCCGCCCTTCGGGATCTCCAGGAAGCCCTTGGGCCAGGTCACCTCGTTGTACGCCCCGTACGCCTGCTCGTAGGTGACCGTCTCGTCCCGCTTGCCCTGCACGAACAGCAGCGGCGCCGGACTGCCCGCGAACGGGGCCGGTTTCGCCATCTGCCGGCCGGCGATCAGCAGACCCGCCCTGAGCCGCTCGTCCCGGCTGCCGCTGAACAGCCCGACCGTGGTGATCGCGCCCGCCGAGTGCCCGGCCGCCGCGATCCGGCCGGTGTCGATCCGGCCGGGCAGCGCCTTCAGCACCTCGGTGATCACGAATCGTGCGTCGGCCGGCTGGTTGACCACGTCGTCGGCGTCGAACGTGGCCGCCTGATACCAGGTGTGCGGGTACTTCGGGGCGGCCACCACGAACCCGGCGGCCGACCAGGCGCTCAGCAGCTCCGTGTAGTCGTCGGGCTGTGAAGTGAGCCCATGACTGAAATAGATCATCGGGGCCGGGTCTGTCCCGGCCGGCAGCCAGACCTTCGTGGGCAGCGGGCGGCGGCCGTCCCGGTCGAACGCGAACTCCTGCGTGCCGCCGGCGGGCGCCGGTGCCGGCGTGGTCGAACCGGCGGCCTTGGGCGTCGACGCCTCCGGAGCCTTCGACGTCGACGGCTCCGGCGCCTTCGAGCAGGCGCTCAGGCCGGTGACCAGGGCGAGGGTGAGGACGGAACGGCGCAACATCCGCACCATTCTGCCGTCTCAAGATCAAAGAATGCTGGCAACGGATGGTAGCCGACATCACACCCGGTTCCGCCGATCAGGTGCCGTATTTAGCCATCCTTGACCGGCTTCGTTAGGGTCGGCGACATGGCTGACAACCAGGTCGATCCGAGCGGCAACACCGAGGCGTTCCGGGCCTTCACCCGGACGACGCCCCCCGAGGCGGAGGCGCCGTCCAAGACTCCGTTCGTCATCGGCGGAGTGGTCGCGGTCGTGGTCGTCGTGATCGCGCTGCTCGCCTGGCTCGCCCTCTAGGCGCCGCGGGAGCGAGCTAGCCCCTCGCTGGAGCGAGGGGCTAGGCGGCCACGGCCTTCCGTGCCTCCGAGGCGATCTCCAGCTCCTCCTCGGTCGGCACCACGCAGACCGTGATCGGTGAGCCGTCCGGCGAGATGACCGTGGCGTTGCGCTCGTTGCGCTCCGGGTCGACGCTGATGCCCAGCGCCTCCAGGCCGGCCAGCGTCCTCGCCCGGACCAGCCGGGAGTTCTCCCCGACACCGCCGGTGAAGGTGATCGCGTCCACCCGGCCCAGCACCGCGAGGTACGAGCCGGTGTACTCCCGGATCCGCCGGCAGTAGACGTCGAACGCCAGCGTGGCGTCCGGATCGCCGGCCAGGTACCGCTCCTGCACCGTCCGCAGATCGTTGTCGCCGGCCAGCCCCAGCAGGCCGGAACGGCGGGTCAGCATGTCCTCGATCTCGTCCAGTGACAGACCGGCGACCCGGTGCAGATGGAAGATCAGGCTCGGGTCGATGTCACCCGACCGGGTGCCCATCACCAGGCCCGGCAGCGGCGTCAAGCCCATCGAGGTGGCCACGCTCGCGCCGCCCCGGACGGCGGTGGCGCTCGCCCCGTTCCCCAGGTGCAGGGTGATCACATTGGTCTCGGCGGGCGGTCTGCCGAGCAGCCGGGCGGTCTCGCGGGAGACGTACGCATGCGAGGTCCCGTGGAACCCGTACCGCCGGAGACCCCACTTGCCGGCGACCTCCCGGTCGATGGCCCAGAGCGCGCCCTCCGGCGGGATCGTCGCGTGGAACGCGGTGTCGAAGACCGCCACCTGCGGGATGTCCGGCAGCAGGTCGCGGGCCACCCGCAGCCCGGTCAGGGCCGCCGGATTGTGCAGCGGCGCGAGCGGGATCAGCTCCTCGATCGCGGCCAGCACGTCGTCGTCGACCACCGTCGAGGCGGTGAACCGCTCCCCGCCGTGCACCACCCGGTGCCCGACCGCGGCCAGGCCGGCCAGGTCCAGCTCGTCCATCAGCCTCCGCAGGGCCGCGCCGTGGTCGGCGGCGTCGCCACCGGGCTCGCCGATCCGCTGGACCAGCCCCTTGGCCAGCACCTCGGAACCGTCGAAGAGCCGGTAACGCAGCGACGACGAGCCGCTGTTGAGCACGAGTACCCGGGTCATCGTGAACCCCTCTCGACGTGATGCGGCCAGGACCGCCGGGCAACGGGTCGCACGCCGTACGCGGCGGGCTCGATGTCAGATCGCCGATGGTTCACAGCGCTCCCGCCTGGATCGCCGTGATGGCGACCGTGTTCACGATGTCCTTGACCGTCGCGCCACGGGACAGGTCGTTGACCGGCCGCCGGAGACCCTGCATCACCGGGCCGACCGCGACCGCGTTCGCCGACCGCTGGACGGCCTTGTAGGTGTTGTTCCCCGTGTTCAGGTCGGGGAACACGAAGACGGTGGCCTTGCCGGCGACCGCGCTGCCGGGCAGTTTCGCGGCCGCGACGGCCGGGTCGATCGCCGCGTCGTACTGGATCGGGCCCTCCACCGGCAGGTCCGGGCGCCGCTCGCGGACCAGCGCGGTGGCAGCGGCGACCTTGTCCACGTCGGCGCCGGAGCCGGAGCTGCCGGTGGAGTAGGACAGCATCGCGACCCGCGGCTCGATGCCGAACGCGGCGGCGGTGCGCGCCGAGGAGAGCGCGATGTCGGCGAGCTGCTCGGCGTCCGGGTCCGGATTGACCGCGCAGTCGCCGTAGACCAGCACCCGGTCGGCCAGCAGCATGAAGAAGACGCTGGAGGCCACGGTCAGGCCCGGCACCGTCTTGATGATCTCGAAGGCCGGGCGGATCGTCGCGGCCGTGGTGTGCACCGAGCCGGAGACCATGCCGTCGGCCAGCCCGGCGGCGACCATCATGGTGCCGAAGTAGTTGACGTCGCGAACCACGTCGTACGCCAGATCCAGGGTCACCGCCCGGTGCTTGCGGATCTCCGCGTAGCGCTCGGCGAAGTCGTCGCGCAGCGGCGAGGTCGCCGGGTCCACCAGGTGCGCCCCGCCGATCTCCACGCCGATCTCCCGGGCCCGGCGGTTGATCTCGTCCGGGTCGCCGAGCAGGGTCAGGTCGGCCACGCCCCGCCGCAACAGGGTCTCGGTGGCCCGCAGGATCCGCTCCTCGGTCCCCTCCGGCAGCACCAGGTGCCGCCGGTCGCCGCGAGCCTTCTCGATCAGGTCGTTCTCGAACATCAGCGGGGTCACCCGGCTGGACCGCGTCACGTCGAGCAGCCGGGACAGCTCGGCGGTGTCCACGTTCTCCTCGAAGGCCCCGAGCGCCGCGTCGATCTTGCGCGGCGTCCTGAGCTGCGCCGTGATCCGGCTGGCCGCGGCGATCGTCTGATAGCTGCCGGCCTTGGTGACCAGCATGGCCAGCCCGGTGTTGAGGCGCTCGATCACCCGGATCGCCCGCTCGTCGGCCCGCTCGCCGAGGGTGAGCACCAGACCGGCCAGCGTGACGTTGCCGGCCGCGTGCGCCGCGCTCGCCGCCACCAGGAGGTCGGCGCGGTCGCCCGGGGTGATCAGCAGCGCCCCGTCGGTCAGCGCGCCGAGAACGTTCGGCACCTGGGCGGCGCCGACCACGTAGTCCAGCACGTCCCGCTCCAGCGAGCCCGGCGATCCGGCGACCACTGTGGCGTCCAGCGCCGTGGCCACCTCGCCGACGGTCGGCGCGGCGATCGCCGCCACCTCCGGGACGGTCCAGAACGGCACCGGCAACCCTTCGGGCGTGCCGCCGAGAGCCGCTTGCGGCGCCCGGTTCGCGATCACCGCCAGGACCGTCGTGCCCAGGTCCGAGAGTGAGTGGTACGCCCCTCGGGCGGCCGCCGCGAGCGACTCCGGGGTCCGCCCCTCGCCGCTGACCACCGGCACCACCACACTGCCGAACTCGTTCGCCAGGCGGGCGTTGAAGGCGAACTCCCGGGGCAACTCGTCCTGGCCCTCGCCGGGTTTGTCGGCGAAGTCGCTGCCGACCACCACGACCGCGCTGCTGCGCCGCTCGACCTCCCGATAGCGCTCGACGATCCGGCCGATCAGCTCCTCCCAGCGCCCGTCGGCGACCAGGGCTGTCGCCTCGGCGTAGGTGACGCCGAACGAGTCCTCGATGCCGACCGGGCCGGGATAGCGCTCGCGCAGGACGGCGAGCAGGGGATCCCGCCCGCTCCCGGAGACCAGCGGCCGGAAGACGGCCACCTTCGCCACCTGCCGGGACAGCAGCTCGACGATGCCGAGCGCCACGGTCCCCTTACCGACGGACGGGCCCAAACCCGCTACGTACACGCTGCGTGCCACGCCCTCAACCTACCCACCCGTGGGCCTCCGAGTCGGGCCGAAGGTCCCCTCTTGCCGATGGCGCCCGTCACATGCACACTAGTCTCTCGAACACCTGATACCGAGCAAGGGAGACGGTGCTCGGCTCGGTCGACTGAACATGGGGGAGGGCCTGATGCCGGAGACTATGAAAGAGCGTATGGCTGCGGTCGGAGAGTGGATCGATGAGGAGGACAAGATCCGGGACAGGATGATGAAAGAGCTGCAGAGGCTCAGCGACAACGTGGAGCGCCATAGCCAAAGCATCGCGGACTTCGAGCGCGTGACCGGCGAGTTGAAGCAGACGGTCGACGGGTTCGGCGCGCAACTTCAGGAGCACGACCGGCGGTTCACGGAGATCGACTCGAGGTTCGATGCCGTGGACCGGCGGTTCGCGGAGATCGACTTGAGGTTCGATGCCGTGGACCGGCGGTTCGCGGCAGTCGACCGGAGGTTCGACGGCATCGATCAGCGCCTTGACCGCATGGACCAGCGGTTCGACTCGTTCGATAACAAGCTGGATCTGCTGGTGGACATGATGCGGCTGAAACCGGCCGCATAACGCGGTTACTCGTCGTCCTCGTCGTCGCGGGCCAGCCAGGTGGCGAGACGCTCGATCGGGGTCTCGAACTCGGGGTTCATGTCGACGAAGGTGCGCAGCTGCTCACCGAGCCACTCCAGCGTGACGGTCTCCTCGCCACGCCGCTGGACCAGTTCCTCGATGCCACGATCCGTGAAGTACATGCCCGCATCGTATGAGGGGCCGCCCCGGTTTCCCGGAGCGGCCCCTCATACGTGTCGGTCAGACGGTCACGGCCGCGGCAGCGAGGCCTCGATCAGCGCCTGCTGCTCGGCGTCGTGCATCTTCGCCGAGCCGACCGCGGGGGCGGCCGCAGCGGGGCGGGAGATCCGGCGCAGCCGGACACCCTCCAGGTGCTCCAGCAGGTTGAGCGCCACGAACGACCAGGCGCCCTGGTTGGCCGGCTCCTCCTGGACCCAGGCGAAGTCCTCGGCGTTCGGGTACTGGTTGAGGACGGCCTTGAGCTCCTCGACGGGCAGCGGGTAGATCTGCTCCATCCGGATGATCGCGGTGTCGGTGATGCCGCGGTCGCCCCGTGCCTGCAGCAGGTCGTAGTAGACCTTGCCGGAGCAGAGCAGCACCCGCTTGACCGAGCCGGCGTCCAGCGGCTGGCCGTTGTTGCCGGCGTCCCCGATGATCGGCTGGAAGGTGCCCTGGGTGAAGTCGTTCACCGAGGAGACCGCCAGCTTGTGCCGCAGCAGCGACTTCGGCGAGAAGACCACCAGCGGCTTGCGCTTGGTGGACAGGGCCTGACGGCGCAGCAGGTGGAAGTAGTTCGCCGGAGTGGTCGGGTTCGCCACCCGCATGTTGTCCTGCGCGCAGAGCTGCAGGAAGCGCTCCGGGCGGCCGGACGAGTGGTCCGGGCCCTGGCCCTCCATGCCGTGCGGCAGGAGCAGCACCAGCGACGACTGCTGGCCCCACTTCACCTCGCCGGAGGAGAGGAACTCGTCGACGATCGACTGGGCGCCGTTGACGAAGTCACCGAACTGGGCCTCCCAGAGGACCAGCGCGTCCGGGTTCTCCACCGAGTAGCCGTACTCGAAGCCCATCGCCGCGTACTCCGACAGCAGCGAGTCGTGCACGAAGAACCGGGCGCTGCCGGTGGCGAGCGAGCCGAGCGGCAGGAAGTCCTTGCCGGTCTTCGAGTCGACGATGGCGGCGTGCCGCGAGGTGAACGTGCCACGCCGCGAGTCCTGACCGGCGAGGCGGACGGTGACGCCCTGGTGGAGCAGCGAGCCGAAGGCGATCAGCTCACCGAAGCCCCAGTCGATGCCGCCGTCGGTGGACATCTTGGCGCGCCGGTCGAGCAGCTGCTGGACCCGCTTGTGCGGGGTGAAGCCCTCGGGCAGTTCGACGTGGGCCTGGCCGACCGCGCGGACCACGCCCGGGTCGACGGCGGTCTGCACCTCCGGCTCCGGCTCCTCGGCGATGATCCGCGGCCGCGGCGGCGAGCCGGCCGAGTCACGGGTGGCCTTGAAGACCTCCTCGAGCCGGCCCTGGTAGTCGCGCAGCTGCTCCTCGGCCTCCTGCACGGTGATGTCACCCCGCCCGATGAGCTCCTCGGTGTAGAGCTTCCGCACGCTGCGCTTGGTGTCGATGATCTGGTACATCCGCGGGTTGGTCATCGACGGGTCGTCGCCCTCGTTGTGACCGCGGCGGCGGTAGCAGATCATGTCGATCACGACGTCCTTGTTGAACGCCTGCCGGTACTCGAAGGCCAGCTTCGCGACCCGGACCACGGCCTCGGGGTCGTCCCCGTTCACGTGGAAGATCGGCGCCTGGATCATCCGGGCGACGTCGGTCGAGTACATGCTGGAGCGGCTGTACTCCGGGGCGGTGGTGAAGCCGACCTGGTTGTTCACGATGACGTGGACCGTGCCGCCGGTACGGTAACCGCGCAGCTGCGACAGGTTCAGCGTCTCGGCGACCACACCCTGACCGGCGAACGCGGCGTCGCCGTGCACCAGCACCGGCAGCACCGTGTAGCCGTGCAGGCCCAGGTCCAGGCGGTCCTGCTTGGCCCGGACGATGCCCTCCAGGACCGGGTCGACGGCCTCCAGGTGGGACGGGTTGGCGACCACGCTGACGGTGGTCGAGTACTCCCCGTCCGGCGTCGTGTACTTGCCGGTCTGGCCGAGGTGGTACTTCACGTCGCCGGAGCCGTGCGCGCTCTTCGGGTCCATCTGACCCTCGAACTCGTTGAAGATCTTCTCGTACGGCTTGCCGACGATGTTGGTGAGCACGTTCAGCCGGCCGCGGTGGGCCATGCCGATCACCATCTCGTCCAGCCCCGCCTCGGCGGACGACTGGAGGACCGCGTCGAGCAGCGGGATCAGCGACTCGCCACCCTCCAGCGAGAACCGCTTCTGGCCGACGAACTTGGTCTGCAGGAAGGTCTCGAACGCCTCGCCGGCGTTCAGCCGGTGCAGGATGTGCTTCTGCTCGTCGGTGTCCGGCTTGGCGTACTTGACCTCGATGCGCTCCTGGACCCAGCGGCGCTCCTCGGGGTCCTGGATGTGCATGTACTCGATGCCGATGCGGCGGCAGTAGCTGTCGCGCAGCACGCCGAGCACGTCGCGCAGCTTCATCTTCTCCTTGCCGGCGAAACCGCCGACCGGGAAGGTGCGGTCCAGATCCCAGAGGGTCAGACCGTGCTGGAGGACGTCGAGGTCGGGGTGCTTGCGGATGGTGAACTCGAGCGGGTCGGTGTCGGCCATCAGGTGACCGCGCACCCGGTACGCGTGGATCAGCTCGACCACCCGGGCGGCCTTGCCGATCTGGCCCTCGGAGGTCCGTGCCACGTCACGCACCCAGCGGACCGGCTCGTACGGAATCCGCAGCGACGTGAAGATGTCGTCGTAGAACCCGTGCTGGCCTAGCAGCAGCTCGTGCATGACCTTGAGGAACTCGCCGGACTGCGCGCCCTGGATGACCCGGTGGTCGTAGGTGCTGGTCAGCGTCGTGACCTTGCTCACGCCGTGATCGGCGAGGGTCTCGTCGCTCATCCCGGAGTAGGGGGCGGGGTACTCCATGGCGCCGACGCCGATGATCGCGCTCTGCCCGTTCATCAGGCGGGGGATGGAGTGCACCGTGCCGATGCCGCCCGGGTTGGTCAGCGAGATCGTGGTCCCGGCGTAGTCCTCCATGGTCAGCTCGTTGCGGCGGGCACGGCGGACGATGTCCTCATAGGCCTGCCAGAAGCCGCGGAAGTCGAGGGTCTCGCACTTCTTGACCGACGGGACGACGAGCGTGCGGGAGCCGTCCTTCTTGACCAGGTCGATCGCGATGCCGAGGTTGACGTGCTCCGGCTGGACCAGGGTGGGCTTGCCGTCGATCTCGGCGTAGGTGTTGTTCATCTCCGGGTGCGCGACGACCGCCTGCACCAGCGCCCAGCCGATGAGGTGGGTGAAGCTGACCTTGCCGCCCCGGCCGCGGGAGAGGTGGTTGTTGATGACGATGCGGTTGTCGACCATCAGCTTCGCCGGGACCGCGCGCACCGAGGTGGCGGTGGGGACCTGCAGCGAGGCCTCCATGTTCTGCACGATCTTGCCGGCCACACCGCGGAGGGGAGTGGTCTTGGCGCCGGTCGGTGCGGACTCGGCAGCGGCGGCGGGCTTGGCCGCCGGCTTGGGGGCCGCCTTCGCCGCGGGGGCGGGAGCGGGAGCCGGGGTCACCGGCTTCGGCTTGGCGACCGTGGCGGCGGCCGGTGCGTCCGTGCCCGCCTTGGCGGCGGTCGCGGTGGCGTTGGCCGCGGTGGCCTCGGCCGGGGTCGCGATCGAGTCCTGGGACGTCGCCGGCTTGTAGTCGGCGAAGAAGTCGTGCCAGGCAGGGTCGACACTGGTCGGGTCGGCCAGGTATCGCTGGTACATCTCATCGACGATCCACTCGTTGGGACCGAAATCCGCGAGTGGATTGTCCTGCGAAGTCTGCTGCGTCGACACTGCCGCGTTCGCCTCTTTCACCGTTTTTGTCATCACGTGACTGATCACGTCACGCGGGACGGGTAGGATTCGGTGTCCAGGCTACGCCGTGCACAGGCACTGTCGGTGCGGACGTCCACGCGGTGGTCAATCTAACTAACCCTCGCGACCGACGACTCCGGCCTCGCCGCCCCGTCGCGACGGGGCGACATTACACCCTTGGGATTTTCGGCCGCAGGCGCGCCGAAACTCGTACCGAATACTGTTTCGGCAGGTCGGTGCGGAAAGCGCGGTTTTCTCCTCGGGCGCGGCTCGGGGCCGTCGGTCCCACTCCGGGGTCAGGACACGTCCCTCCGTCTGGTGATGAGGGTGCCGAGCACGGCCGTGACGGCGGCGTAGCCGAGCAGGATCAGGCCACCGACCCAGCGAGGCGGGTCGTCCGGCAGCATCGGCCCGGTGATCAGCAGCTCCGAGGCGAGGGTCGGGACCAGCACCCGGAGTCCCATCAAGGGCTCCCAGACGGTCTGGCTCAGCACCGTGAAGACGATGGTGAGGATCTGGGTGCCGACCACGTACAGCACCGAGAGGGTGATCGTCGCGCCGATCTGACTGCGGATCAGCACGCCGGCGCCGACCCCGAGCAGCGCCCACAGCACGAAGGCCAGCGCGTTCAGCCCGATCGCCTGCCAGACGAAGGTCTCGCCGAGGTAGGACGGCTTGTCGACGGTGCTCAGCACCAGCGGGGCGGCGGCCAGGTTGAGCAGGGTGGTGAACAGCCAGACGGTCAGGGCGATCACCACGGCGGTGGCCATCTTGGCGATCACGACCAGCTCGCGGCGCGGCGTGGTGAGGAACGTCGAGGTCGCGGTGAGGTGGAAGAACTCGCTGGTGATCAGGATGGCGCTGAGCAGCACCACCAGCAGCACCCCGCCGAACTGCCCACAGGTGTAGAGCCCCGAGACCACGGTCTCCAGGCTGCCGAAACCGACGTTCTCCATGTTCGCCTCGGGCGACGAGAAGGACACCTCGACGGCGAGCCAGTTGTAGGCCAGGGCGACACCCCACAGCGGCACCAGGATGATCGCGAAGATCCACCACAACGAGGTGGTACGCAGTTTCAGCAACTCGGCACGGAACAGGTTCATCGGGCGCCCGCCTTCCCGGCCGTCAGCTCCAGGAAGGCGCGCTCCAGGTCGGCGCTCTCCCCGGTCAGCTCGTGCAGCTCGATCCCGGCCGCGAACGCGAGGTGGCCGACCCGGGCCGGCTCCGCCCCGGTGACCTGCAACGAGCCGTCCGGCGAGACGGCGACCTCGAGGTGCGCGTCTCGCAGGGCGGTGGCCAGCCGGTCGGCCTCGGGGGCCCGGACCCGGACCCGGGCTGCGCCGGCGGTGGCGCCGAGCACCTCGTCGACCGGGCCCTGCCGGATCAGCCGGCCGGCCGCGATGATCACCACGTCGTCGGCGAGCAACTGCATCTCGCCCAGCAGGTGGCTGGAGACCAGGACCGTGCGCCCCTCGGCGGCCAGCGCCTTGAGTAGGTCCCGCATCCACCGGATGCCCTCCGGGTCGAGGCCGTTGGTCGGCTCGTCCAGGATCAGCACCCGCGGGTCGCCGAGCATCGCCGCGGCGATCCCGAGCCGCTGTTTCATGCCCAGCGAGTAGCCCTTGAACTTGCGCGTCCCCACGGTGTTCAGCCCGACCATGTGCAGGACCTCGTCGGCGCGCTGGTCCGGCAGGCCGGCCGCGCGGCAGATCACCCGCAGGTGGTTGCGCGCGCTGCGGCCGCGGTGCGCGCTGGACGCCTCCAGGACCGCCCCGACGTGGCGGATCGGGTCGGTCAGGTCCACGTACCGCACGCCGCCGATGGTGGCGGTGCCGGCCGTGGGCGTGACCAGCCCGAGGATCATGCGCAGGGCGGTGGTCTTGCCGGCGCCGTTCGGGCCGAGGAAGCCGGTGACCCGCCCGGAGCGCACCGTGAAGGAGAGATCGTCGACGGCACGCACCTTCGCGTACTGCTTGGTGAGATGCTCGACGCTGATCTCCGCGTAGTCGGGCCGGCTCAACGTCGGCTCCCCTCCCGTGGGTGACGAAGCGCTCAACGTACTAGATCACTGCCAGCCAGGTGGCCCGTGCCGAGGCGAGGCGGCGGCCGTCCGGCCCGTACACCGCGGAATCGACTGTCGCCTTCCGTCCGCTGACCGCCGACAGCGACCCGGTGACCACGCATTCCGCGCCCGGCGCGGGCAGTTCGCCGATCCGGGCGGCGATCCGGCCGAGCACGAACGCGCGCCCGGCCGGGCCGATCGCGGCCCAGCCGCCGGGGCAGTCCAGCGCGGCCCACATCGTCTCGGCGCGGACGTCGTCCGGAACCGTCCACGGGGCCGCGGTCCGGTCCCCGGCCAGCGGCCCGGGGAAGATCCGCAGCCCGTCGCCGGGGGCCCGGTCCGGCCCGCAGACGAAGCAGCCCGGGAACGGGTGGGCGGTGAGACCGGGATAGTTCCGCGAGGCGGCCGACGCCTCGGCGAACGGGACCGGCGGCGCCCCGTCGCCCGCGTCCGCGCCGGCCGTCACCTCGGCCACCAAGGCGTCGCCGGCCAGGATCGAGCCGTCCCGCAACGCCAGCGGGGTGTCCAGCGGCGGCGGCAGCCGCAGCGTGACCTGATGGGCCGGGCCGCCGATCACGGCGCCCGCGGCGGTGGCGAAGACGCCCGCGCACCAGCCACCGTTTCCGGAGCCGGGCGGGCCGTTGAATCGAGCCGGGATGAGCATCCCCAGACCTTCGCACACGCCGTTCATCAATCGGTCACACATAGCCACCTGAAGGGACACGCCATCGGCAGACATCAGCCTTAAACAGATCACATGGCAGTTCTGATGACCGCCGCCGCACCTACCGGTACCAGCGGCTATACCCTTCTCCTCGCCGACGACCCCGGTCTCGTCGAGGCCGCGCAGCGCCTGCGCCACGACGTCTTCGCCGGGGAGCTCGGCGCCCGGCTGAACGGCTCCGCCGAGGGCGTCGACACCGACGAGTTCGACGCCCACTGCGACCACCTGATCGTCCGCGACGACGCGTCCGGCGAGGTGGTCGGTACCTACCGAATGCTGCCGCCGCGGGCGGCCGAACTGGCCGGCCGCCGGTACGCCGACAGCGAGTTCGACCTGAGCGCGCTGCGGCCGCTGCGCGACCACCTGGTCGAGATCGGCCGTTCCTGCGTGCACCCGGACCACCGCTCCGGCGCCGTGGTCAACCTGATGTGGGCCGGCATCGCCCGGTACCTGCACCTCAACAACCTGCGCTGGCTCGGCGGCTGCGCGTCGGTGCCGCTCGCCGACGGCGGCGCGACCGCGGCCGGGGTACGCGCCCGGATCACCGCGAAACACCTGTCCCCGCCCGCGCTGCGGGTGCGGCCGCGCACCCCGTGGACGCCCGCGGCGGGTGTGCCGGCCGACCCGAAGGCGGCGGTGCCGCCGCTGCTGCGCGGCTACCTGCGCCTGGGCAGCTGGGTGTGCGGGGAGCCGGCGTACGACGCCGACTTCGACTGTGCCGACTTCTATGTGTTGTTCTCGATGGACCGGCTGGACCCGCGGTACCGCCGGCACTTCCTGGGCGCGTCGCGATGAGGGCGGCCACGTTCTGGCAGCCCGCCTCGGCGTGCGGGGACCGATGCCGGGCGGGCGGATCCCGGCGGACCGCGACGATGACGTCCCTGACGCGGATGACGGCGCTGGCCGGTGTGCTCCTCCTCGGTCTTCTGGCGGCGGTGCTGCACAGCGGCGCGCTGCGGGTGATGGCCCGGGCGATCATCGCGGTCCTGGGGGTGAAGGTGGTGTGGCGCGGTCCCGCGCCGCGTCCCGGCAGCCTGCTGGTCGCCAACCACGTCTCCTGGCTGGACGTGGTCGCGCTGGCCGCCGTCACGCCGGTGCGGCTGGTGGCCAAGCACGACGTCCGGGCCTGGCCCGCCCTCGGTGGCGCGGCGCGGCGGGCCGGCACCATCTTCATCGACCGGACCAGGCCCAGCACGCTGCCGGGGACGGTGCGCGAGGTCGCCGCGGCGCTGCGGGCCGGGCGTTCGGTCGCGGTCTTTCCGGAGGGTACGACCTTCTGCGGCCCCGAATCCGGCCGGTTCCGTCCCGCCCTGTTCCAGGCGGCGATCGACGCGGGCGCCCCGGTGGTCCCGGTCTCGGTGTCCTACGACTCGACCGAGGCCTGTTTCGTGGGCGAGGACACCCTCGGGGCCTCGGTGGTCCGGGTGGCCCGGATCCGTGGGCTGACGCTGACCCTGGTGGCGGCCCCCGCGCTGCGGCCCGATACCGGTGCTGACCGGCGGGTGCTGGCCCGGGCGGCACAGTCCAGCCTCGGGTGCGGGGGTTATCACCTGGCCGCGTGATCACCGGGCGGCTCACAGAAATTTTTCAGCCGGCGTGCAGCCATGGTGCAGCGGTGGAGAGAAGAATGGCCCCCATGGCTACCCAGACCCAGCCCAAGCAGAGCGAGGCCAAGCTGCTCGTCGTCGAGGACGACGCGAACATCCTGGAGCTGCTCTCCGCCAGCCTGCGATTCGCCGGGTTCGAGGTGACCACCGCGATGAGCGGCAGCGCCGCCGTCAGCGCCGCCCGCAACGCCACCCCCGATCTGGTCGTCCTCGACGTGATGCTGCCCGACCTCGACGGCTTCGAGGTGATCCGGCTGATGCGGGAGGGCGGGCAGCGGACCCCGGTGGTCTTCCTGACCGCGCGGGACGGCACCGACGACAAGATCCGCGGCCTCACCCTGGGCGGCGACGACTATGTGACCAAGCCGTTCAGTCTCGAGGAGCTCACCGCCCGGATCCGGGCGGTGCTGCGCCGCACCAACGCCGGCGACGAGCAGCCGTCCCGGCTGGTCTTCGCCGACCTCGAGCTGGACGAGGAGACCCATGAGGTCTACCGGGCGGGTTCCCGGGTGCAGCTCTCGCCGACCGAGTTCAAGCTGCTGCGTTACCTGATGCTCAACGCCAACCGGGTGCTGTCCAAGGCGCAGATCCTCGACCACGTGTGGAAATACGACTTCCGCGGCGACGACAACATCGTCGAGTCGTACATCTCGTACCTGCGCCGCAAGGTGGACAACGTGCAGCCCCGGCTGATCCACACCCTGCGCGGCGTGGGTTACGTGCTGCGCAAGCCGGCCGTCTAGGCCGGCCGTGAGTCTCGCCGAGCGGATGCGCTCCTCGCTTCCGCGGCAGCCCAGCCTGCGCAAGATCTCCCTGCGGACCAAGTTGGTCGCCTCAGTGTTGACCCTGGTCTTCGCGGCTCTCGCCCTGATCAGCGCGACCAGCACGTACGCCCTGCACGAGTTCATGATCGAGCGGATGGACCGGCAGCTCGAGTCGTACGCCTCGGGCCTGGCCCGCGAGCTGAACAAGTACGAGACCGTTCCCGTCTTCGTGCCGCCCGACTACTTCGTCCGGGTGACCTCGGTCAGCGGTGTCGGGGAACCCGGCTCCTACGACCGTACGGAGCTGGACGAGGCCGAGGTGCCGCCGCTCTTCACCGGCATCGAGCAGGTCGAGGCGCACGACGACGCGCCCAGCACGGTCCGGTCACAGGACGGGCACTACATCTGGCGGGTCACCATCACCCGGCTGAAACACGGCGAGGTGCTGCATGTCGCTCAGATGATGACGGGTGTGGACGCCGCCATCGGCCGGCTGATCTGGGTGGACTTCCTGGTCGGCGTCGGTGTGCTGATGGCGCTCGCCACGGTCGGCGCCGCGCTGGTGCGGCAGAGCCTGATCCCGTTGATGCAGATCGAGCGCACCGCGGCCCGGATCGCGGCCGGTGACCTGAGCCAGCGGGTGCCGGACCCGGAGGAGGACGGCGGCGAGGCGACCACCGAGCTGGGCCGGCTCTCCAACGCGCTGAACACGATGCTGGCCCAGATCGAGTCGGCGTTCATCGCCCGGGCGCTGTCCGAGCAGGCCGCGCGGGCCGCCGAGCAGATCGCCCGGGACAACGCCGACGCCGCTCACCGCTCCGAGGCACGCGCGCTGGAGTCGGAGGCGAAGATGCGCCAGTTCGTCGCGGACGCCTCACACGAGTTGCGCACGCCGCTGACCACCATCCGCGGGTTCGCCGAGCTCTACCGGCAGGGCGCCGTCTCCGAACCGGAGCAGGTCGCGAGCCTGGTCAAACGGATCGAGGACGAGGCCGCCCGGATGGGCCTGCTGGTCGAGGACCTGCTGTTGCTCGCCCGGCTGGACCGGGAGCGGCCGCTGACCCTCGCGCCGGTGGAGCTGCCGGTGCTGGCCATGGACGCCGTCGAGGCCGCGCAGGCGACCGCGCCGGACCGGGAGATCGAGCTGGAGGTCCGGGACTCCCCGGAGCGGCTGGTGGCGAACGGGGACGACGCCCGCCTGCGCCAGGTGATCGGCAACCTGATGACCAATGCGCTGGTGCACACGCCGCCGGGCGCCTCCGTGACGCTGCGGCTGTACGCCGGCGACGGCGACCACGCGGTGGTGGAGGTGTCGGACACCGGCCCGGGGCTGAGCCCGGAGCAGGTGGAGCGGGTGTTCGAGCGTTTCTATCGGGTGGATGAGGCGCGGACCCGCAAGACCGATCGCGCGGCCACCGGGACCGGTCTCGGACTGGCCATCGTGGCGGCGATCGTGCGCGCCCACCAGGGAACCGTGGACGTGCTGTCGGAAACGGGCCGGGGCGCTACCTTCCGCGTGACGCTGCCTACCATAAAAGTGGATAAAAGCTTCACAGAAAACGTCCAGGGCTAACACAGTTCGGTACGAGTACGACAGGGCAGAGTAGGCAGCATGAAAGAGAACGAGACCAGCCCGCGGCCCGCGGACGCCGTTGCTGACCACAGCAGCACGGAGCGGGTGGAGTCTGAGCAGCCGACGCTTGCGCAGCCGCCGGTTGCCCCGCAGTCGGGTGCTCCCCAGTCCGCGGCGCCTCAGCAGCAGCAGAGCGCATGGGTGCAGCAGCCGCCCGGGCAGCAGTCGCCCTGGCAGCAGCCCGCTGCCGCGCAGCCCGTCTCCGCCCAGCCGGTCACCGGCCAACCGGTCAGCGGAGTTCCCTACGGTCACCCGCACTACGCGTACCAGTCCCCCCAGGGCTACGCGCCGGGCCAGCAGCCCTCGTCGGCCTACGAGGCCTGGCACGCCGCCGCCGCGGCGCAGGCCGCCGGCGGCGGCAGCGTTCCGCCCGGCTGGGGCCCGCCGCAGCCCGGCGGCGACCAGCGCCGCCCCGGCCGCGGCCGGAAGATCTTCCTGGCCGGAGCGGCGGCCGTGCTGATCGCGCTCGCCTCGGGCGGGGTCGGCGCCGCCACCGCGTTGGCCCTGAGCCCGGACAGCGCGCCGTCCACCCTGCAGAGCGGCAACACCGAGGTGACCCGGGTGGTGGACCGCTCGTCGCTGGCGCAGATCGCCGCCGCCGTGCAGGACAGCGTCGTCTCGATCACCACCGGGTCGGGCGAGGGCTCCGGTGTGGTGCTCACCGCCGACGGTTACATCGTGACCAACAATCACGTGATCTCGACCGCACAGGGCGACACCGTGACGGTGATCTTCGCCGACGGCACCAAGGCCAACGCCACCATCGTCGGCACCGACGAGCGGACCGACCTCGCCGTGATCAAGACGACGGGCGTCTCCGACCTCAAGCCCGCCACGTTCGGTGACAGCGCGCAGAGCCAGGTCGGCGACACCGTGCTGGCGCTGGGCAGCCCGCTCGGCCTGGAGGGATCGGTCACCGCCGGCATCATCAGCGCCAAGGACCGGGCCATCAAGTCCGGCAGCGAGCAGGAGCAGCAGAACCCGTTCGGCCAGCCACAACAGCAGGCCCCCACCACGATGACCGGCCTGCTGCAGACCGACGCCCCGATCAACCCGGGCAACTCCGGTGGCGCCCTGGTCAACACCAACGGCGAGGTGATCGGCATCAACTCGGCGATCGCCACCTCCGGGTCGGGCACCGGCAACATCGGCCTCGGTTTCGCCATCCCGAGCAACAAGGCCAAGCAGGTCGCCGACGCCCTGATGCAGGGTAAGAAGGTCAGCCACCCGGCGCTCGGGGTGAGCGTCGCGGCTGCCGAGGGTGGCGGCGCGGGGATCAGCGCGGTGACCGAGAACAGCGCGGCCGCCAAGGCCGGGCTCCAGCGCGGCGACGTGGTCACCGAGGCGGACGGCAAGCCCATCGAGAACGCCGACGACCTGATCGCGGCGGTCCAGGGCAGCGCCGTCGGCAAGCAGATGACGCTCACCTTCACCCGGAACGGCAGCAAGCAGACGGTGACCGTCACGCTGCAGGAGGCCCAGTAACCGATCGACCTTCCGCTACGGCGGGTGATGTGCCCAGGGGGTGGGCACATCACCCGCCGTATTCCCGTCTATGCCGAGTTTTTGCGGACGTTTCCCGCCAACAGGAAGTTTTCCTCACGGGGGACTCGCGTTCGAGCAGGTGATTGCCTAATCTCCATTCGCCACGAGAGGACCGCACAGGCGAAGACGGCAGCGGTACGGCGGAGCGAAAGGCCCCCTTAGGTGACGTACGTCGAGACCCGGACCAACGTCTGGGAAGCCCTGGCGGGCAGGGCTCCCGGGGTCCCGTCGGGGCCGGCCGACACCGGGCTCTGGCACACCGTCGCGGACCGGCTCAATCCGGCCGGCGCCCGCCCGGTCCTGCGCCCCGGCATCGAGGTCCGGCACCGGACCGCGGTGCGTGGCGGCCGTTACGTGATGCTGCGCTCGCCCGAGGACGGCGGCCGCAGCTCGTACCTTCGGCTTACCCCCGAGGAGTACCAGCTCGCCCTGATGATGGACGGCGACAGCACGGTGGCCCGGCTGGTCGCCGAGTTCGCCCGGATCGCCGGCCGGCTCGCGCCCGACCAGGTCCGCCGGGTCGTCGCCGACCTGGCCGCCAACCGGATGCTCGAAGAGCTGCCGATGGACGCCTTCCGCCCGCTGCGCGAGATGCGCCGCGAGCCGCTGCCCCGCCGGGCCGCCGACTCGCTGGCCGCCGCGGCGCGCGCCCGGGTGGTCCTGTCGGTCCCGGTGGACGGCGTGGTCAGCGCGCTCTACCGGACGGTCGGCAAGCTGCTCTTCACCCGGCCCGCGGTGTGGCTCGGCGGTCTGGTGGCGGTGGCCGGGCTGCTGCTCTTCGCGGGCACCTGGCAGCGCGGCAGCCGTTCCCTCTTCCTGGTGGGTGACTCGTACCTGTTCGGGGCGCTCGTTCTGGTGTTACTGAACGTGTTCGTGCTGGCGGCGCACGAGTTCGGTCACGCGCTCGCCGCGAAACGGGTCGGCCGGGAGGTCCCGGCGGCCGGGATGATGCTGCACTTCGGCATCCCGTCGGTCTTCGTCGACACCAGCGACGTGTGGATGGCCGGGCGACGGGCTCGGATCGCGGTCACCGCGGCCGGGCCGGCCGCCGCGCTGGGCCTGGCCGGTGTGTTCCAGCTGGCCGGGTTCGCGGTGCCCGCGATCGCCGATGTCACGTTCAAGCTGGCCTTCCTGTTCTACCTGCACACGTTCTTCAACCTCAGCCCGCTGTTGCCGCTCGACGGCAAGTACCTGCTGATGGACTGGCTGGAGATTCCGGACGTCCGCGCCCGGAGTCTGTCCTGGATGGGCGGGCGCCTGCGCCGCCGCGGCCCCCGCTGGAAGCGGCTGGACCAGGAGGGCCGCCTCGTCGCGCTCTACGGTGTGCTCGCCCTGCTCTGGCTGGCCGGCGCCGCCGGCCTCGCGTACCGCCTGTGGACCGACCGGATCCGCGGCCTGGCCGTCGGCCTCTGGCACGAGGGTCTCACCGGCCGTCTGCTGCTGCTCGTGATCATCCTGGGCGTCGTCTCGCCGCCGGTCTACTTCCTGCTCGGCCGCCTGGTCCGCGCCGGTCGCCGGCTGCGGCAGCGGCTCGCCGAACGCGACCGCGAGGCGGACCTGCCGCGCCGGGTGGCCGCCCTGCGCGCCTCCGAGCTCGGCGGTCTGCCCGACACGTCGCTGCAGGCGCTGGCCGCCCGGGCCCGCTGGATGCGCCCGCCGACCGGCCGTCAGCTGGTGCTGGCCGGCGCCGAGCAGAGCGCGGTGTACGTGGTGGTCGAGGGCGCCCTGCACGGCCGCCGTCCCGGCGACCCGGGCGGCACCATCCGGCACCACGTCGGTCCCGGCGGTGTGGTCGGCCTGGCCACCGCGCTGACCGGCCGGCCGGCCCGGCTCGACTGGCACACCGCGGGCGTCACCATGCTGTCCATGCCGGCCGCCACGGCCGCCGCCGTGATCGGGCCGATGCCCGGCCCGCCGCCGCACGAACGTGCCGAGGCGGAGGCCCTCTTCGCCGACACCCCGGCGCTCGCCGCGCTGGAGGAGGACCAGCGGCTCGCGCTGATCAACGCGGCGCACCCGGCCGATCTGGACCCGGGCGCCCCGGTCATCCTGCCCGGCCCGACCCATGCGGTGGTGGTCGAGTCCGGGGTGATCGCCATGCCCGACGGTGTGGAGCTGCGCCGCGGCACCCTGGTCGGCCCGGTCGGTGACGGCAGCCCCGGCATGGTGGCGCAGGCACGCACCCCGGTGCGGCTCTGGGTCATCCCGGACGCCTCCCACCTGCCCCCGCTGATCGGCTCGTACGGCCCCGGCGTCCCGATGCCCGCGCTGCGCCCGAGCACCCCGGCGGTGGCCCGTCCCGGTTCCGCACATCCGCCGCTGGCTGTGCCGCCGGGACCGCCGGACACCGACGAGCAGTACGACGTGGACCGTCACTTCGAGCGCCGGATGTGGGGGTTCGTCAGCCTCATGCTGGTGTTCGCCCTCGGCAGCATGCTCGTGAACCTGCGGTCCGGCCCCGCGTGGGCGGAGATGCCCACCGAACGGGTCCTGCTCAGCGTGCAGCGGGGCGGCGCCACCGCGGTCGCGGACCGGGAGTCGACGTCGCTGACGCCCGGCGACAAGCGTTATCTGGCCGCGGGCGCCGAGATCGAGGTCCCCGGCCGCGGGGTGGCCCTGCTGACCTTCCCGGGTGGCGCGGCAGTGGTCCTGTGCGGCGGGTCGCGTACCCGGATCGGTGCCGTCGGGGTCGAGAACGGGCGACAGTCCACTCCGTCCGGACGGCTGACCCTGGAGAACGGGCGGGTGCTGGCCGACACGAGCAGCCCGAGCGGGGCGTACCGGCCGTTGTCTCTGACCGTGCAGCGGGCTAGCGGCGACGTCGTCAGCGCCGGCCGGGCCTGGTACGCGGTCGATCCCGGCAAGGTCACGGTCTCGTCCGGTTCGGTGCACGTCGGCGGCGCCGGTAACCCGGCGAACAAGGAGCCGCTGAACTGCGGTGACGGTGTGGCGATCGCGCCGCCGACCGAGGTCGAGCCGACCGAGGACCCGACCGAGGAGGCGGTGCCGGAGGAGTCCGCGGTCACGACCACGCCGGAGCCGTCGGTGAGCACGACCGCGCCGGAGGAGGACAGCGACGATCAGGCGATCGACGTGACCGACGAACCGACCCCGGACCCGACGGGCCAGGCGACGACGCGGCCGACCACGAAGGCGCCGACGACGAAGCCGCCGGCCACCACGCCGACGACGAACCCGACCACGGACCCGCCGCCGACGACGAAGCCGACCACGGACCCGCCGCCGACGAAGCCGACCACGGACCCGCCCACGACGAAGCCGACCACGGACCCGCCGACCCCGGATCCCACCGAAGGGGAGACGGAGACGCCGGCGGTGCCGTCCGGCAGTTGACGGCCGGGCGGCCCCACCGGAGACGAGTGAGGAGAGGCCGCCCATGCTGTGCTGGTTCTGTGCCGAAGGGGCACGTGCGACGTGCCGGTTCTGTGGCCGTGGGGTGTGCGCCGAGCATGCGCGGTTCGGGCCGTACCTGCTGGAGGTGATCCGGTCGGAGCGGCGCGACCGGGCCGAGGCGCTGGTGGTCGAGGACGCGGCGCAGTGCGGCGCCTGCCATCCCCGGCCCCAGCCGGTCGCGATGCCGGAACTCGACTAGCGAAGTCCGGCGTGTGTATTCGGGCGCGCTACGCGGCCGAGATCCGCACGGGAAGGGCTTCAGACGTTGGCGTACGGCGTCAGGGCGTTCGTCATCGCCTGGCGGAGCATCGACTTCGGCCGGGCGCCGACGATCGTCGAGGTGACCGTGCCGTCGCGGAAGAACAGCAGCGTGGGCATCGAGTGCACCCGGTAGGTGATGGTCGTCGACGGGTTCGCGTCCACGTCCAGCGAGGCGACCAGCAGCCGCCCGTGGAACTCTCCGGCCAGTTCGGCCAGGACGCCGGCCAGCGGCCTGCACGGCGGGCACCACTGCGCCCAGAAGTCGACGAGCACCGGCACGTCCGAGGCCAGCACGGTCTCGGCGAAGGTGGCGTCGGTGACGGTGATCAGGGCGTCATCTGGCATTTGATCTCCTTCAACTGGTCCCGCAACCGCTGCTGGACCTCGGTCAGCCGGGCGAGGTATCCGTCCACTTCGGCCAGGCGCCGGCGTAGCACCATGGCCGAGTCCGGGCACACGTGGCCGGCGCTGTTGCCGGCCCGCAGGCAGGCGACGAAGGGCTTGATGTCGTCCACCCCGAAGCCGTCGGCGAGCAGGGTGCGGATCTCGTGCACCACCCGCAGCTCACCGTCGTCGTACTGCCGGTAGCCGTTGGCGTCCCGGCTCGGGTGGATCAGCCCGTGCTCCTCGTAATAGCGCAGCGTCCGGGGGCTGGTGCCGGCCCGCTCTGCCAGCTCTCCGATCAGCATGGGAAGAGACGTTA
This sequence comes from Actinoplanes utahensis, assembly GCF_016862455.1. GTDB lineage: Bacteria > Actinomycetota > Actinomycetes > Mycobacteriales > Micromonosporaceae > Actinoplanes > Actinoplanes utahensis. The sequence continues at coordinate 29,177 of NZ_BOMZ01000086.1, read as the reverse complement.
GGCCCTGACGTCGGCGTCAAGGCAAGGCCGTGAGCAGCGGGACTGCATGCGAGGATGGGTGCATGATCGAGGGTCCGGTGGCGTTCGTGCTCGGTGGCGGGGGAGTCCTCGGCGCGGTTGAGGTGGGCATGCTGCGGGCGCTGTTCCGGGCCGGGTTCCGCCCGGACGTCGTGGTCGGCACGTCGATCGGCGCGGTCAACGGCGCGCTTGTCGCCTCCGACCCGTGCGAGGCGGTCACCGACCGGCTGCTCCGGCTCTGGACCTCGCCGGAGGCGGCGGCGGTGTACGGCGATTCGATCGGCCGCCAGATGCGCCGGTTCGCGGCCCGCACCCATCTGCACTCGCCGCGCCCGCTGCGCCGGCTGCTGGAGAGCGAGCTGGGGGAGGCGGCCACGTTCGCCGGGCTCAAGGTGCCGTTCCACTGCTGCGCGGCGAGCATCGAGCGGGCCGCCGAGCACTGGTTCGACAGTGGGCCGCTCGTCGACGCGGTGCTGGCGTCGTCGGCGGTGCCGGGCCTGCTGCCGCCGATGGAGATCGCCGGTGAGCACTATGTGGACGGTGGCATCGTCAATTCGATCCCGATCGGCGAAGCGGTCCGGCTCGGCGCGAAGATGATCTTCGTGCTTCAGGTGGGCCGGGTGGAGCGTCAGCTCAGCGTGCCGAAACGGCCGTGGGAGGTGGCTCAGGTGGCTTTCGAGATCGCCCGTCGGCACCGGTTCGCCCGGGAGCTTGCGTCCCTGCCGGACGATGTACGGGTGCATGTCCTTCCCAGCGGCGGTGGCGAGCGCCGTGACGACTCGCCGTGGGCGTACCGGGACATGGCCGCCGTGGGCCGCCGGATCAGCCGGGCCTACACCGCCTCCCGGCGTTACCTGACGGCCAACGTGCACCCGCTGCCGGAGCCGGGCGGGCACTGATGCCGCCGGTCTGGGTCCGCCGGGTGGTGATCGCGCCGGCCGTCGTGGTGCTCGCCGTCACCCTGCTCACCACCCTGCCGTTCTGGCTGCTGCTCGGGCTCGCCTTCTCCCCGCTGGTCCCGGGCCGGCTGCGGGTGCCACGCCTGGTCTTCCTGCTGATCGTCTACCTGGTGTGGGACGCGGCGGCGCTGATCGCCCTCGGTGTGCTCTGGCTGGCCTCGGGCTGCGGCTGGCGGATCCGTGGCCCGGTCTTCCAGCGGGCGCACTACGTGCTCACCGGGCGGTTCCTCGGCCTGCTCTTCTGGTTCGCGCGGTGGTCGCTGCACCTGGAGATCGACGTGGTGGGCACCGACCCGGACACCGCCCAGCCGGGCCGGCCGGAGATCGTGGTGAGCCGGCATGCCGGGCCGGGCGACTCGTTCACCCTGATCCACGCGCTGGTCAACTGGTTCGCGCGGGAGCCGCGGATCGTGCTGAAAGCGGCCCTGCAGTGGGATCCGGCGGTGGACGTGCTGCTCAACCGCCTGCCCAACCGCTTCATCTCGCCCGGGCGCACCGGGACGGCGACGCTCGAGGAGCAGATCGGCGACCTGGCCACCGGCCTGGACGACAACGACGCCTTCGTGATCTTCCCGGAGGGCGGCAACTTCACCCCGCGCCGCAAGGTCAACGCGATCGCCCGGTTGCGGGCCCGCGGCCTGCACGACATGGCGGTCAAGGCGGAGAACCTGCGTCATCTGCTGCCGCCGAAGCCGGGCGGACTGCTCGCCGCGATCGAGGCCGCCCCCGACGCCGGGGTGATCTTCGTGGCGCACACCGGGCTGGACCGGATGCTGAGCGTCGCCGACGTGTGGCGTGAGCTGCCGATGGACAAGCGGCTGGTGATGCGGTTCTGGAGCGTGCCGCCGGAAGAGGTGCCCGCCGGCGAGGAGGAACGGGTGGCCTGGCTCTACGAGTGGTGGGCCCGCATCGACGCGTGGGTCGAGGAGAACCAGCCCGCGCCCCGCCCGCTGTGGTCGCCCCGTCTGCGCCGGTGATCGGTGCGTTCCCGGGTGTGGAGTCCGGCCGTCGTACCCGCCCGGAATCCGCACATGATCAGGGTTCGGGTCCGGCCCGATTTTTCCGCGGGATCAAGGGGCGGGCATGATGGGTCAGAGCGTCAGTTCGCGTACGCACAGGGGGAGGACTCGTGAGATTCGAGGTCAGCAAGGTCCTCGACGCCATCGAGACCCGGCTCACCACTGATCCGGCACTCGCCCGGGCCGTGGTGGATCTGTCGGAGGTCGTCCGTTACGCCGACCTCGACGGGGGCCGCCCGGCCAGCCTGGTCCGTCTGGGCCTCCTGGTCGACGCGCTCGGCAGGCACATGTCCGAGGAGAACGTGCCGGTCTACGCGATCACGCCCCGGGCCCTGCTCTCCGACACCGACCTGACCTCCAACGAGCGCATGGTGGTGCGCCGTTGGGCCGACGACGGCAAGGTCGAGGTCGTCCCGCAGCTCGACGACCGGGCCCTGGAGGTGGCCGAGATGCTCGGCCTGCCGGTGCTCACCCGGGACCGGGAGGACCGTTTCCGGGCCAGCCGTCCCTGGGTGACCGAGCCGGGCCGGCTGCTCGCCCTGGTGTCCAGCCAGGCCGGGCCGACGCTGGTGGCCCGGGTCGGCCGGGGCGAGGTGACCCCGCCGGCGCCGCGGTCGCCGCTGGGTGAGCGGCTGCTCGCCCGGGTGTGGAGCTGCCCCGCGCCGAACTGCAACGCCTACGGCAGCGGTGGCGACTCGGACAGCCCGTTCGCCGACATGCGCGTCTACACCAGCCCGGTGTCGCAGCCGCCGCCGGCGTTGCGGGCGGGCGTGCCGACCTGCCCCCGGCACGGCGATCGGCTCCGGGACGCCGGGGCCCGCCCGGCCACCGAGGTCTTCTCGGTCCGCATCGACGGCGTGATCCGTCAGCGGTTCGCGGTGTCCGAGGACCAGGCGGTGGTGATCGGCCGGGCGCCGGAGGGCGGTTCCGGCGTCATGCTGGGCCAGTGGCTCACCGACGAGGCCCGCAAGTGGATCAGCCGCGGGCACGTCCAGCTGTCGCTGCGCGGCGGCGAGATCACCGTGACCGACATCAGCATGAACGGCTCCGGGGTCCGCCCCGGCGGCTCGATGGACGACGACGCCCGGATCCCGCTGCGCCGGGAGCAGAGCCTGCTGCTGGGCCCGGACGACGTCGTCGAGCTCTACGCCGGGGTGTACGTGGGCCGCTCCAAGCTGTGGGCGAGCGGCGGTGTGGTGCAGCCGGAGTCGGTGATGGGCGAGGCCCCGACCATGGCGTTCCGGCCGGTGGGCCGGTAACCGGGAGAACGAGAGGCGCCGCCGCCGACCCGGCGAGGGTCCACGGCGGCGGCGCTGGTCTCCCGGTCATCCCTGGACGACGGCCGCCAGGTGCGTCAGCGCGAGATCGATGTCCTCCTCGGTGACCACCAGTGGCGGCGCGAGCCGGATGGTGGAGCCGTGCGTGTCCTTGGCGAGCACGCCGCGCTCGGCGAGACGTTCGCACGCCTGCCGCCCCGTCATCAGCGCCGGGTCGATGTCCACGCCGGCCCACAGGCCGCGCCCGCGGACCGCCACCACGCCCTTGCCGATCAGCGCGTTCAGGCCGTCGTGCAGCCGGGCGCCGAGCCGGGCCGACCGTTCCTGGAACTCGCCGCCGGCCAGCAGCCTGACCACTTCCGCGCCGACCGCGCAGGCCAGCGGGTTGCCGCCGAAGGTGGAGCCGTGCTCACCGGGCCGCAGCACGCCGAGCACGTTCCGGTCGGCGGCGACCGCGGAGACCGGCACGATGCCGCCACCGAGGGCCTTGCCGAGCACGTACATGTCCGGGACGACGTCGTCGTGCTCGATGGCGAAGGTCTTCCCGGTACGCCCCAGGCCGGACTGGATCTCGTCGGCGATCATCAGCACGTTGTGCTCGGTGCACAGCTCACGGACGCCGGCGAAGAACCCGGCCGGCGGCACCAGCACACCGGCCTCGCCCTGGATCGGCTCCATCAGCACGGCCACCGTGTTCGGCGTGATCGCGTCCCGGACCGCGGCCACGTCCCCGTACGGCACCACGACGAAGCCGGGGGTGTACGGCCCGAAGTCGGCCCGGGCCTCCGGGTCGGTGGAGAAGCTGACGATCGTGGTGGTACGCCCGTGGAAGTTCCCGGACGCCACGATGATCTCGGCCCGCTCGTCGGCCACACCCTTGACCCGGTAGCCCCACTTGCGGGCCACCTTGATCGCGGTCTCCACCGCCTCGGCGCCGGTGTTCATCGGCAGGACCAGATCCTTGCCGCACAGCTCGGCGAGCCCGCGGCAGAACTCGGCGAACCGGTCGTGCACGAAGGCCCGGCTGGTCAGGGTGAGCCGGTCGAGCTGGGCGTGCGCGGCGGCGATCAGATCGGGGTGCCGGTGCCCGAAGTTGAGGGCGGAGTACCCGGCGAGGAAGTCGAGGTAGCGGCGGCCGTCGACGTCGGTCACCCAGGCGCCGTCGGCCTCGGCGACGACCACCGGCAGCGGGTGGTAGTTGTGGGCGGTCCACCGTTCCGCGTCGGCGAGGGCCTCACCCGTACGGAATTCCACAGTCGTCACGAGAAGTTCCTCCCTGCCATGCTTTCCCGGGCCTCGCTGCTCTCGGTGCACCCCATCATTGGCGGACCTCAAGCGTGCAGCACTTCGGGCCGCCGCCTGCCTTGCGCAGCTCGGAGAGGTCGACCCCGACGGTCCGGTAACCGGCCGCGCGCAGCGCGCCGGCCAGGTGGGTGGCCTGCTCGGCGAGCACCACGGTCTCGCCGTCGCTGACCGCGTTGAGGCCCAGCACGGCCGCGTCCTCCGGCGTGGCGATGATCGCATCGGGGAAGAGCTGCCGGAGCACGGCCTGCGAGCCCGGCGAGAAGGCCTGCGGCAGGTACGCGATGTTCCGCTCGTCCAGTACGCAGAGCGCGGTGTCCAGGTGGTAGTACGCCGGGTCGACCAGCTGCAGCGTGACGACCGGCCGCTGCAGGACCTCCTGGGTCTCGGCGTGCGAGGCGTGCGCGGTCCGGAACCCGGTGCCGGCCAGCAGCACGTCCCCGGCGAGCAGGATGTCGCCCTCACCCTCGTTGGTGTGCTTGGGCTCGTGCACCTCGAAGCCGTGCTCGCGGAACCAGGCCGCGTACGCCGGGGCCTCGTCGGCCCGCTCGGCGTCCCGGAACTGCACGCCCAGCACCCGGCCGCCGACCACGGTGGCGCCGTTCGCGGCGAAGACCATGTCGGGCAGGCCGGGCAGCGGGTCGATCAGCTCGACGGTGTGGCCGAGTCCGAGGAACGTCTGCCGCAGGTTCTCCCACTGGCTGACGGCCAGGGCGTTGTCGTACGGCGCCGTCGGGTCCATCCACGGATTGATCCGGTACGTGACGGCGAAATGGGTGGGCCGGCACATCAGGTAGCGGCGCTTGAGGCTCATGAAGAGAAACGGTATGCGCCCGGCACCGACGGACACCCCGGATCAACCATGCGTGATCCGGCTGATCGTTGCGTGATCGCGGGTGCCGGTGGCGAAACATTGCAAAGGCCCTAGCGCCGGGGGCGAACCGCCACCCGTTGCCAGGGCCTGAGCAGTCTCCGGCGAACCGCCGGAGGGTTTCGGGGCGGGACGGGTGTGACGCCGTCCCGGTTCCGAGGGGAGGGGCCGCCGGTGAACCACCAGCGCCGGTATCTGTCACTTACCCGTCAGAAGCGGGTTTCAAACTGACCATCCAGCCAAGTCCGGAAATCGCTCACCGAGTTGGTGTCGGTGCCCAGCCACCAGAGCTGCCCGGCCAGCGCCAGCACGCCGACGACCAGGGCGCCGATCGACAGCAGCAGGCCGATCACGGCGTCGGTCTTGCCGGCCACGTGGCGCTTGCGGGTGGCGAAGATGCCGGCGAAGGAGAGGACCAGGGCGAGGGCGGCGACGCCGACGCCGTACCCCAGAAGGGGTCCGGAGAGCACCAGCAACGCGCCGGCGACCGCGAGGATCAGGCCGAGCGTGGCGATGAAGCTGGCCCGCGCCCGTGGCGCGGGCGCCGCCGGGACCGGGACCGGCTCCGAGATGGACTTCGCGCGATCCGTTTCCGAGACGGGCGGAAGAGTCGTGGTCGTGGATGCGCCGTCGTCCCGGCGGGGGATCACCGGCGTGCGCTCGGTGTCCGCGTTATCGGCCGTGGACTGGCGAGGGAACGTAGGGATCCTCACGTCAGTACCTCCTTGGCGGGTTCTGACGTGATTGCTTACCCGCACCGCCCGGATTCGACACGGGCGGCGCGGGCGAAGCGGTGGGTCAGACCAGCGCGGTGCCGGTGTGCACGTCGGCCGCCTTGGCGATCACGTGGTCGACCAGGCCGTAGTCCTTGGCCTGCTGCGCGGTGAACCAGCGGTCGCGGTCCGAGTCGCGCTCGATCTCCTCCGGGGTGTGCCCGCTGTGGAAGGCGATCCGCTCGTTCATCACCTGCTTGATGTGCAGCATGCTCTCGGCCTGGATGGCGATGTCGGCCGCGGTGCCGCCGATGCCGCCGGAGAGCTGGTGCATCATCACGCGGGCGTGAGGCAGCGCGTAACGCTTGCCGGGGGTGCCGGCGCAGAGCAGGAACTGCCCCATCGAGGCGGCCATGCCCATCGCGATGGTGGCCACGTCGTTCTTGATGTACTGCATGGTGTCGTAGACGGCCATGCCGGCGCTGATCGAGCCACCAGGCGAGTTGATGTAGAGCGCGATGTCACGCTCCGCGTCCTCGGAGGCGAGCAGGAGCATCTGGGCGCAGATGCGGTTGGTCACCTCGTCGTTGACCTCACTGCCGAGAAAGATGATCCGTTCCCGGAGGAGGCGCTCGAACACCTGGTCGTCGAAGGATGCGCCGCCACCGCGCATTGTCGTCTCAATGCTCATGAACTCACTCTCTCCCAGCCGTGGCCCGGATCCCAGCGATTCGCCTCAGGGCGAATCCGCTGAGGGCATAATGCCCGGCTACCTTTGGTGCGTGCCGGAGGGACATACCATTCACCGCCTCGCCGCCCGTCATCGAGAGCTCTTCGCCGGGCACCCGGTCGGCGCGAGCAGCCCGCAGGGGCGGTTCGCCGCGGGCGCCGCGCTGATCGACGGGCGGCGGCTGCTCGACACCGAAGCGGTCGGCAAGCACCTGCTCCACCACTACGAGGGCGACCGGGTGCTGCATGTGCACCTGGGCCTCTACGGCAAGTTCGCCGACGGCGAGCTGCCCGCCCCGGCGCCGCTGGGCCAGGTCCGGATGGCGCTGACCGGGGGCCGGCACTGGCTGGAGCTGCGCGGTCCGACCGCCTGCGAGATCCTCGAGCCGCCCGCGGTGGACCTGCTGCGCGCCCGGCTCGGCGCCGATCCGCTGCGCGACGACTCCGATCCGGCCGCCGCCGGGGCCCGGATCCGCAGCAGCACGAAACCGCTGCTCGCCCTGCTGATGGATCAGTCCATCGTGGCCGGCTGCGGCCTCATCTACGCCAACGAGGTGCTGTTCCGCGCCGGCCTGTCCCCGCAGACGCCGGGCGCCGCGCTGGACGAGGCCGCCTGGACGGCGATCTGGGACGATCTGCGGGCGCTGATGAAGGAGGGTGTGCTGCGGGGCCGGATCGACACCGTGCACACCCGGCACACCCCGGAGGCGATGCGGCGGGCGCCGCGAGTCGACCGGCACGGCGGCGAGGTGTACGTCTACCGCCGTTCCGGCCAGCCGTGCCTGGTCTGCGAGACCCCGATCTCGATGGGCGGGATGGCCGGCCGGAACACCTACTGGTGCCCGGCCTGCCAGCCGCCGGTCGTCATGTCGCGGAGACGCTCGGGCTGAGCGAGGGCGTCGCCTCCGGGGCCTCCGGGGTCTCCGGGGTCTCCGGGGCGGGGGTGCTGGGCGACGGGGTCGCGGGAGCGGGCTCGGCGCCGGGGACGCCGATCTCGAAGTTGCTCACCAGCCACGGGAGCAGTTCCGTGTACGCCGTCGTGGTGTCCGGCTGGTTGAAGTCGTGCGACAGCACGATCGCGCCCGGCCGGGTCTCCTTCTTCACCTGGGCGACGATCCGCTTCACGTGCTGCTCGGAGGTCTCCCCCTCGGGGTGCTCCCAGTCACGCGGGTCCACCTCCCAGTAGAGGGAGGTCATGCCGTCGCCGTACGCCGTGGTGACCAGGCGGTCGGTGAAGTTGCCGCCGGGCGCCCGGAAGTACGGGATGGCGACACCCGGTGCCGCCGCCCGGATCGCCGCGTTGGTCCGCCCCAGATCGGCCCGGATCTGGTCGGGCTTCTTGGTGCCGATCTTGAGATCGTGGCTCCAGGTGTGGTTGCAGAGCACGTGCCCGGCCTCGGCGATCCTGCGAACCAGGTCCGGGTGCCGCCGTGCCTGCGTGCCGACCAGGCAGAACACCGCTTTCACCTGGTGCTTCTCGAGCAGGTCCAGAATTTTCGGGGTCTCCTGCGGGTCCGGCCCGTCGTCGAAGCTCAGCATCACCACCCGTGAACCGGTGGTGCGCAGCGAGTTGAACGGCCCGTCGCCGGCCGGCACGGTGACCTTCTCCGGCTTGCTCTCGGTCCGCCGGGCGTCCGGTGTGGACCGTGCCGGGGCCGGCGTGGCCGCCGGGCTGGGCCTGGCCGCCGGGAGTGCCTGCACCGCCTCCGGCTCGGGTTTCGACTCGGCCGGTTTCTTCTCCACCGGCTTGTCGATCACACCGACCGCCTCGGCGGCGGCGGTCATCACGCTGGTGGACTCGCCGCTGTCCTGCGGGATCGGCACGGCGGTGAGCAGCAGGCCGGCGGCGACCAGGGCGCCGAGCAGCACCTGCGGGCGGCTTCGGGCGGCACGCAGCAGGGTCTCCACCGGCTGGTTCGCCGCGGGGGCGCGGTGGGCGCCGCTCCGCTTGCGGGCGGCGCCATCCGATCGGTACGACCCCGCGCGGTGCCGCGCCGACCGTGGGGCCGGAACGACCGCGCCGGAGGCCTCGACGATCGCGGTGCGCAACCCCTTGATCCCGGACGCCACACGCTGTGCGGGAACCTGGGGGGCCGCCTCGTCGGGGGCCCGGTGCCGACCGGTCGGCCGGCTGTCCGCACGTGACATCGACGCAGGTGAAAGCGGGGTGTGCGGCGGCATCCGTCATGCCTACCGTGCAAGATGATCGAGCGCGATACCGAATCGGTCATCGCATCGTCACCCTGCGGCGTCTTAGCTGGTCACCTGAGGTGACGAAGCTGAGCGCAATCTGTGAGGATCCTATCCCTAACGGTCTCCCCGGGTCGTGTTCGCCAGCCAGTCGACCACCTCGGCGACCGAGCCGCCACGGGCCAGCAGAGCCCGCTGGCGTGCCGCGCCGCTGCCATGCTCCCGCAGTCGCCCCAGCAGGCGGGTGACGGTGGCCAGGTCGCCGTGTCGCTCCAGCTCCGGCCGGACGTAGTCGAACAGCTGGCGCAGCAGCCGCCAGGCCGGCCGCGGCTGCCGGGTGGCCATGTCGATGTTGAGCCCTTCCAGGCCGTCGTGCGCGGCCCGCCAGTGCGCCGCCATCAGCAGCGGGTGCGCCACGTCCGGGGCGGGCGTCCCGGCCCGGACCTCGCGCAGCAGGGTGGCGACCAGGGCCCGGGTCAGCGCGGCGAGCAGCACGGCGTCGTCGGCGGTGGGCATCACGTCGCCCATCCGGATCTCCACGGTGGGGTAGTGCGCGGAGAGGCGGGCGTACCAGTAGAGCATCCCGTCGTCCAGCATCGCGCCACTGGCGACCAGGTCCTCGACCAGCGTCAGATAGTGCTCGTGGGACCGCAGGTAGGGCGTCGGGCCGACGGTGGGCCAGCGCTCCCACATCACCGAGCGCCAGCTGGCGTACCCGGTGTCGTGCCCGGCGAACAGCGGGGAGTTGGCGGTGGCCGCCTGGAGCACCGGCAGCCACGGGCGCAGGTGGTTGAGCACCTGCACGCCGGTCTCCGGGTCGGGGATGCTGACGTGCACGTGGGTGCCGCACATGCCCTGGCCGGGGGAGAGGTCGCCGAATCGCTCGCGCATCCGGTGGTAGCGCTCGTTGTCGACGATCCGCGCGTTGTGCCCGGCGGCCGGTCCGGTGCCGACCGCGACGAGCCGGGCGCCGGCCCGCTCGGCCGCTGCCGCGACACCGGAGCGCAGACCGCGCAGGGCCTCGGTGAGCGCGCCGAGCTCCAGGTGCGGAGGGCTGGCCACCTCGATCTGGGTGCGGTAGTACTCGTGCTGCACCACGTCCCGCAGGTTCCCCGGCAGCTCGGCGAAGACCTCCTCGACGAGTTCGGCGGCGCGGGGTTCGGTCGCGTCGACGAGTAGGTACTCCTCCTCGACGCCGAGGGTGAGCAGATCGTGCTCTTCGGCCTCGGCGGCGAGCTCCGAGGAGATCTCGGTACCGGAAGTCGCGGTCTCCATGGGCGTCGGGATACCCGGCGCGATCTCCCCGGAAACGATCGACGGAATTCCATATCTACAGGCCCTCGGGTCAAGACCCGCCGCACCGGCTTCGCCGCTCCGGCCGGCGGCGAGCCGAGTTCTGAGTCAGCGGGCGCGGGCGGCGGCGCGAGCGCGCCGCTTGCGCACCTTCTTCACGACCCACGAGCCGATGGCGATCGCGAAGAACGCCCAGATCGCGTAGTCGAACCACTGGGCGTACTTCTCGACGTCCTCCCAGCGGGAACCGAGCGCGTAACCGGCGCCGACGAACAGGGCGTTCCACACGCCGCTGCCGATCGCGGTGAAGAGCATGAACTGGCCCATCGGCATCCGGTTGGCGCCCGCCGGGATCGAGACCAGACTGCGTACGACCGGAGCGCAGCGCCCGAACAGCACCGCCGCTCGCTCGTGCCGCTCGAACCACCGGTCCGCCTGGTTCAGGTCGTCCGAATCGACCAGCGGAATCCGGTCCAGCCAGTGCTTGAGCCGCTCCTCGCCGAGCCCTCGGCCCAGCCAGTAGAGCGCCACCGCTCCGCCCAGCGCGCCGAGCGTCGCGGTGAACCAGACCAGCACCACGTTGACCCGGCCCTCGCTGGCGAGGTAGCCGGCCATCGACAGCACGATCTCGCTCGGGATCGGGGGGATCAGGTTCTCCAGGGCGACCAGCAGGCCGACGCCGATCTCCCCGAGCGAATCGATCACCGAAGCGACCCAACCGGTCAGTCCGCCGAGGTTCTCGAGTCCGCCGTCCGCCATGTGCGCGCCTCCATGAGTGGTGAGTCCAGCCCGATCCCCTACAACAGTGCAGCCGGTTGCTGAGAGTTACCCGAGAACCGCCACATGAACCGACTCCCGTATATACCTGTCATCGGTATATGCTTTCCTCCATGAGCGACACTCCGATGCGGGAGCCGACGTTCCTCGTGCTCACCGCCCTGGCCGAGGAGCCACGACACGGTTATGCCGTGATCGAGGACGTTTCCGCCATGACCGGCGGGCGGGTGCGCCTCCGGGCCGGCACCCTCTATGCCGCTCTCGACCGGCTCCGCGTCGAGGGCCTGATCGAGGTCGACCGGGAGGAGGTCGTGCAGTCCCGCCTGCGCCGCTATTACCGGCTCACCGGCGCCGGCGAGCGGAGCCTGGCCGCCGAGACCGACCGCCTGCGCACCCAGGCCGCGATCGCCGAGCGCCGCCTGCGCGCCCGCCGGCCCGAGATCGGAGGCGCGCCCGCATGACCGAGCTGACGAGCGGATCGATAGGTGCCGTCCGGAGGGCTGTGGCGGCGCCGGAGAGCGGCGGGGGTGTCGGCATGACCGTTCTCGAGAGGCGTTACCGCAGGTTGCTGCGGGTCTATCCGGCCGGTCATCGGGCTGCCTACGAGGAGGAGATGCTCGGCGTGCTGATGTCCGGTGCGGAGCCCGGTCGCCGGTTGCCGGCCCTGGCCGATGTGCTCGATCTGGTCCGCGCGGGCCTCACGGCCCGTCTGGGTCGCGCCTCCCTCACCCAGAGGGGTATGGGGTGGCGCGACGCCGCCGCGGTGACCGCCCTGCTCGCCGCGATCGCCCTGGCCGGCGCCGCCGTCACCACGTTGACCTCCGGCCTGGTGGTGTGGGCGCGGGGCGACCGGATGAGCGCCTACGGTGTGGACGGCCTGATGCTGGCCGACCCGACGGCCCGTGCGGTGATCTGGCTGCTGGTCGTGACCGCGGCGGTGCTGGGCCTGCGGCGGATGACGATGGTGCTCGCCGCCGTCGGGGTGCTGGTTCAGGCGGGGGTGGCCGGATTCTGGTCCGGGCTGTTGCCGGGACCCGCGTTGTTCGCGGCCCAGGGCATCGTGCTCGCGGCCATCGTGACCGGTCTGTCCGCTGCCGCCTCCGGCCGGACCGCTCGCGCGGTGCTGGGCGCCCGCGGCCTGATGCTGCTCGCCGCCGCCACGGTCCTCGCGGCCCTGACCCGCGCCTTCGACTGGAATGCGATCGCTCCCGAGCCGCTCATCACCTCGCCCTATCTACCCCATCCGATGCTGACGGAGATGATGGGCTTCTGGCTGCCGGGGCTGGTCGTGGCCGCCGGAGTGTGGGTCACGGGCCGGGGAGTGCGCGGCCGGATCGTCGTCCTGTCCGCCGTTCTCTACATCATCCTGGCCGCCGTCGTCGAGGTGGCGGGGTCGGTGACCGTCGGGATCCACTCCGGGTTCGACATGTCGATTCTGGGCCAGATCGTCCTGACGGCGCTGCTGCCCGTCATGGTGCTCGCCGCCGGTGTCACCGGGCTGCTCGTGTGGGAGCGCTGGACCGCCTCGCGGAGCCTCCGGCGACTGGGGGCCACGGAGTGACCGAGGCACGATGTCGTCAGCTGCTCGCCCTCTACCCCCGTGCCTTCCGCCGGGAGTACGAGGAGGAGATGATCACGGTCCTGCTCGCCGAGGCCCGGACCGGACCGGCTCAGGTGTTCGACCTGGTTCGGGCGGCGCTGACGGCCCACCTGCGGGCGCTGGCCGCTCCGGGCGGCGCCTGGCGTGAGGCGGCCCGGGTCGTCTGGTTCTTCGGGGCGATCCTGCTGTTCGCGCTGACGGCCCGCCGGTTCGGCATGGTGACGGCCTGGGCCGAGGGTTTCTCGGCGCGGGTGTTCCCGGCCGACCCGGTGGAGTTCCTCCGGCTCGCCGGGTGGGCGGTGGCGCTCGGCGGGGCGGTCGCCGGCAGGCGTTCCGTCGGTCTCCTCGGCGCGGTCGCCGGGCTGGCCGGAGAGATCATCGCGCCGGCCCGGCTCTACCTCGACACTCCGGCGATGCTGCTCAACGTCTACTGGGTGATCGTCGCGGCGGTGCTGGTGCTCATCGCGGTTCCGCTGGCGGGCCCGGCGCCGGGGCGGATGTGGGCCTCGCCGGGACGGATCCGTGGCTGGCTTCCGGTCGTCCTGGCCGGTCTGGCGCTGATCGCCCAGGGGTCCTTCCTGAGGTATTGGCCGTGGATGATCTCGTTTCAGCCATGGACGGCCGCGTCGGTAGGTTCGATCCTCCTGTTGACCGGTGCGTCGGCCGTGCTGGTCGTCGTCGGGGTGGCCCGGCAGGCTCCGGCGGTGCGGCGCCGACTCGTGGTCTGGTCCACTCCGGTGCTGGTCACCCTCCCGCTGATCATCACCGGGTTCGGTGATCTCGTCGAGTTCAACATGCGTAACCCGGGCGCGGAGCGGCTGCTCGGGCCGGGGCAGTGGGCGGCGCTGGTCCTGATCCCGGTGGCCACCTTCGCCGTGACGGCGGAGATCACCCGGCGCTGGGAGGCGGGCCGCCGCTGGCTGGGAGGCGGGCCGCCGCTGGCTGGGAGCGGCGGCGGCCGGGGCCGGGGTGGGGTGAACGCGGTTTCGAGTGAGGGCGCTGAGGATAGGTAAGCGGTCATGAGTGACCGGTGGTACTCCAAGGCCGTCGTCTACTGCCTCGACATCGACTCCTTCGCCGATTCCGACGGTGACGGCTGCGGAGACATCCGCGGTCTGATCGGGCGGCTCGACTATCTCGCCCGGCTCGGGATCACGTGTCTGTGGCTCAACCCGATCCACCCGTCCCCGGGCCGGGACGACGGTTACGACGTGTCCGACTTCTACAATGTGGACCCGCGGTTCGGGAGCCTCGGCGACTTCGCCGAACTGCTGCACCAGGCGGCCAACCGGGGCATCAAGGTCATCATCGACCTGGTGGTCAACCACACGTCCGACCAGCACCCGTGGTTCCAGTCGGCCCGGTCGTCGCCTGATTCGCCGTACCGGGACTGGTATGTCTGGAGCGAAAGCGCTCCGGCGGACCGCAACCAGGGCATGGTCTTCCCGGGCGAGCAGGCGGAGACGTGGACCTACGACCGTAAGGCGAAACTCTGGTACTACCACCGGTTCTACGACTTCCAGCCGGATCTGAACTTCAAGAACCCGCAGGTCCGCGAGGAGGTCAAGAAGATCTGCGCGTTCTGGCTGCAGCTCGGGGTGGCCGGGTTCCGGATGGACGCGGTGCCGTTCATCATCGAGGAGACCGAGCCGGGCAACCCGAAGTCGCCGATGGACTTCGCGTTCCTCTCCGACCTGCGGCAGCACGTGCAGTGGCGGCGCGGCGACGCGGTCCTGCTCGCCGAGGCCAATGTGGAGCCGGAGAACCTGATCCCGTTCTTCGGTGACGACGGCGGCTCCAGCAACCGCATCCACATGCTGTTCGACTTCATGCTCAACGCCAAGCTGGTGCTCGCGCTGGCCCGGCAGGACCCCGAGTCGATCATCGACGCGCTGCGGGACTCGCCGAAGCTGCCGGACGGCGGGCAGTGGGCCACCTTCCTGCGCAACCACGACGAGATCGACCTGTCCCGGCTCACCGCCGACCAGCGCCGTGAGGTGTTCGAGCAGTTCGGTCCGGACGAGAGCATGCAGTTGTACGGCAGGGGCATCCGCCGGAGGCTGGCGCCGATGCTGGGCAACGATCGGCGCCGGGTCGAATTGGCCTACTCGCTGCAGTTCAGCCTGCGCGGGACGCCGGTGCTGCGGTACGGCGAGGAGATCGGCATGGGTGACGATCTCGCACTGGACGGCCGCAACGCCATCCGTACCCCGATGCAGTGGTCTCTGCAGCCCAACGGCGGGTTCTCGACGGCCGATCCGAAGGACCTGGTCCGGCCGGTGATCTCGGGCGGCGAGTTCGGGTTCGAGAAGGTCAACGTGACCTTGCAGCGGCACGATTCGTCGTCGCTGTTGTCATGGTTCGAGCGGATGACCCGTACCCTCCGGGAAGCTCCCGAGATCGGCGGGGGCACCTGCGACCACGTGGACGTGACCGTGCCTCCCGGTGTCCTGGTGCACCGGGCCGACGCCGACACCGGAACCATGCTGTTCGTGCACAATCTGGGCACCGAGGACGCCATCGTCGATCTGAGCAGTCTCGCCGCCGAAGCGGACTTCCCGAACGATGTGCTGGCCGACCAGGAGTACCCGGAGCCGGGCGAACTCGACAAGATCAAGGTCGGCGGATACGGATACCGGTGGATCCGGATGCGCAGAACCGCCTGACCCGGTCTAGCATCGGCCTCCAGTAGAGCCGCGATCACTGCTGGAGGCCGCAATGTCGCAGTCCGTACCTCGTGTCGCTGTCGTCACCGGAGCCGCCCGCGGCATCGGCGCGGCGATCGCCCGCAAGCTCGCCGCCGACGGCCTGGCCGTCGCCGTCGTCGACCTCGACGAGAAGTCCGGCGCCGAGACCGTGGACGCCATCGTGGCAGCCGGCGGCAAGGCGATCGCCATCGGCGCGGACGTGGCCGACAAGGATCAGGTGACGGCCGCCGTGGAGCGGGTGGTGGCCGAGCTCGGCGCGCCGACCGTGCTGGTCAACAACGCCGGTGTGCTGCGCGACAACCTGCTCTTCAAGATGAGCGAGGACGACTGGGACACGGTGATGGCCGTGCACCTGCGGGGCGCCTTCCTGTTCAGCAAGGCCGTCCAGAAGCACATGGTGGACGCGGGCTTCGGCCGGATCGTCAGCCTCTCCAGCACGTCCGCTCTCGGTAACCGAGGGCAGGCCAACTACGCCGCCGCCAAGGCCGGTCTGCAGGGCTTCACCAAGACCCTGGCGATCGAGCTCGGCAAGTTCGGCATCACGGCGAACGCGGTCGCGCCCGGTTTCATCGTGACCGATATGACGAGGGCCACCGCGGCCCGGATCGGCGTCGACTTCGCCGACTTCGAGAAGGCGACCGTCAGCCAGATCCCGGTGGCCCGTGCCGGCCGGCCCGAGGACGTGGCGAACACGGTGTCGTTCCTGGTGAGTGAGGGGGCCGGGTTCGTCTCCGGCCAGGTGGTGTACGTGGCCGGCGGACCGCAGGACTGAGGACTCATGGTTACTGGCAACTTGCTGAGAAGAGTTACAAAGAAATCATGAATCGACGCATCAGTTCCCGGGCCGTGTCGTTGACCAGCACCTTCCTCCTGCTGGCCGCGGGTGGTACTGCGGCGTGCGACAACGATGAGTACGTCGACGAGGGTTTCTACTGCGCCGACGAGAACGGCGTGATCGTCGACGAGGACTACTGCGACGACGACGGTGGCCGCAGCGGCGGTGGCGGCGGCGGTTTCTTCATCTGGCATTCCTCGAGCTATCGGTCGGGTTACCCGGTCGGCTCGAGGCTGCCGGCCGGTGGCAGCCGGTTCGCGTACAACGATGCGGCCTCCCGGTCCCGTTTCGGTCTGCCCTCCTCGGGCAAGATCTCCAACGGCACGGTCAAGACCAGCGTCGTCGGCAAGGGCGGCAGCGGCTCTTCCTCGGGAGGCTGAGCAGTGCGGCGGATCTCGAACGGGCCGATTCGCGACGGATGGCGGCTCACCAACTTCAGCCTCGGGCTGACGTACAACGACGACGTCCTGCCCGACGGCTCGGAGTACTCGTACTGGCAGGAGGGGTCGTACTACGACTTCACCGCCGCCGAGATCGAGGAGCTGGAGACGGCCACCTCGACCCTCTACGCGATGTGCCTGGAAGCCGGCGACTGGATGGTCGCGCAGTGCCCGCGGCACACCGCCGAGGGCCGCAGGCAGGGCTTCTTCAACTCGGTGTGCAACGCCGAGTCGTGTTTCCTGGCCCGGATAGGGATCCCCGAGTACACCCACGAGCAGATCATCCGGACCTGGTTCGACGGTGACGCGGAGACGTGGACGCACCGCGACAAGGACCCGGACGGTCGCCTGCCGATGCAGACGCCGGACTACTCGCCGACCGTCTACGGCCGTTTCGACTTCTGGTACAACGGCGCCGGCAGCGTGCCCAAGCTGCTGGAGTTCAACGCGCAGACGCCGACGTCGCTGGTCGAGGCCGCGGTCATCCAGTGGCACTGGATGGACCAGACCGGTGTCACCCAGCACCCCTGGCGCCAGTGGAACTCCATCCACGAGGCCCTGACCGGGTGGGAGGGTGAGCCCGGCGAGCCGGGCGACCCCGGCGCCTGGCGGCGCAACATCGACAAGTTGCGGGAGGCCCGGCCCTGGCTGCCGGAGAAACCCAAGATCTATTTCGCGTACGAGACGAGCGAGCGTTCCGGCGAGGACCGGATGAACGTCGCGTACCTGATGGCGACCGCGGAGGAAGCCGGTTACCCGGTGGAGCTCATCGCGATGAGCCAGATCGGCTGGGACGTCGCCGGTGATCGGGTGCTGTTCGTCCCCGGCCCCGGGCAGGAGCACCGGGCCGAGCCGATCGACATCATCTTCATGCTGTACCCGTGGGAGTGGTTCTGGCACGAGGAGGGCGGCAAGGCGTTCTTCCGCAACATGGCCGACCCCGAGAAACGTGGCACGGTGTGGATGGAGCCGCCCTACAAGGCCGCGCTGCTCGGCAACAAGGCGCTGCTCCCGGTCCTGTGGAAGCTGTTCGGCGACGATCCGGAGCGGTCGAGGTACCTTCTCCCGTCCTACTTCGCCGAGTCCTCCGCGGCGGCGTCGCTGAAGTCGTACGCGAAGAAGCCCGTCTGGGGCCGGGAGGGCGGCTCGGTCACCCTGGTCCGGGACGGCGTCCCGGTCACGGCGGTCTCCTCCGAGTACGGCTCGGACGGCCGCTACGTCGTCCAGGAGCTGTGCGAACTGCCGTCCTTCGAGAGTCTGGAGGGCACCGTCCACCCGGTGATCGGCTCCTGGCTGATCGACGGCGAGCCGGCCGGCATGGGCATCCGGGAGGGCATCGGCACCGCCGGCCTGGTGACCACGGACACCTGCAACTTCATCCCGCACGTCATCGAGAGCGGAGCCTGACCCCCTCGCCTGTGGCCCGTGGTTTCCCGTGTGTCCTCTGGCCGCGGGAGTCCCGCGAAATGCCGCCGGTTGCCTCGACACCGGTTATCAGGCATTTTGCCGCGGAGCGAAGCGGAGCCGGTTGGCTCAGCTCAGCTCAGCGCTTCCAGATCCACCAGAGGCCGATGAAGGGCAGCACCAGCGGGACGTAGCCGTACCCCGCGCCGAAGTCGGACCAGACCGTGGCGTCCGGGAAGGCGACGCCGTCCACGATGCTCAGGGTGCCGATCACCAGGACGCCGACCAGCTCGATGGTGCAGCTGACCAGGGCGATCATCCGGCCCCGCGGGCCGCCGCGGGCCAGGCCCACGGTCGCGGCGATGTAGACCAGGCCGGCGAAGGCGGAGAGCAGGTAGGCCAGCGGCGCCTCGCTGAAGTGGGTGGTGATCTGCACCAGGGCGCGGGCGCTCGCCGAGAGGGCGAACGTGCCGTAGACCAGCAGCAGGACCCGGCCGAGCCCGGAGCCGAGGGCGGCGTCGCGGGGCCGGGTGGCGATGTCGGTACGTTCGTTGTCAGGCACCGGTCACCGACGCGATCTGCTGCAGGCGCAGCACGAGGACGGGCAGGACGAGGCAGCCGACGCCGAGGATGAGGCTGCCCCAGCGGGTCGGTTCCATGCGGGCGAGCCAGGCGGCGGCGGGGGCGAAGGCGACCGTCGTGAACAGGTACCCGGCGAAGGTGGCCGTGTCGGAGGGGCGGCTGCCGTCGAAGAGGCCGGCCACGGCGACCAGGGCCAGGACGGTGACGAGGGCGCCGAGGGCGGCGACGGCGATCAGGTCGGCCCGGTTCGGGGCACGGTCGAGCGCCGCCCGCACCAGATACCAGGCCGCGAGCAGCAGCGCGGCGATGATCGTCGCCGAGGACAGGGGACGGTTCACCCGGCCAGGTTACTGAGGTGCCTTCGGCCTGGTAACTTCCGGCCTGGCGATCATCGACGATGAAGGTGGGCTATCCGGTGCGCTTCGGACTTTTCGGTACGGGGCCGTGGGCCCGTCATCCGCACGCGTCGGCGCTTGCCGCACATCCCGGTGTGGAGTTCGCCGGGGTCTGGGGACGCGACCCGGAGAAGGCGGCGGAGCTCGCCGGGCGGCACGGTGTGCCGGCGTACTCCGATGTCGATGCCCTGATCGGTGACGTGGACGCGGTGGCGGTCGCCCTGCCGCCGGACGTGCAGGCGCCACTCGCGGTTCGCGCCGCCCGGGCGGGCCGGCACCTGCTGCTGGACAAGCCGGTCGCGACTCGTACCGAAGACGCCGAAGCCCTGGTGGCGGCCGCCGCGGATGTCGCGTCGGTGGTGTTCTTCACCCGCCGGTTCACGCCCGGGATGGACGCTTTCATCACCGAGGCGGTGGCCACCGGCGGCTGGAGCGAGGCCCGCGTCGACCATCTCGGTTCGATCTTCCAGCCGGGGAATCCGTTCGGCGCCTCGCCGTGGCGCCGGGAGCGGGGCGGGCTGTGGGACGTCGGCCCGCACGCGCTGGCCCTGGTCCTTCCGGTCCTCGGCCCGGTCGCCGAGGTGACCGCCGTGGCCGGCGACCGGGACCTCACATTCCTGCTGCTCAAGCACGAGAGCGGGGCGGTGAGCCGGCTCACGCTGGCGGTCGACGCGCCGCCGGCCGCCGCCCGGGAGGAGGCCGCCTTCAGCGGGGAGGCGGGCGTGCGGGTGGTTCCGCGGGGTGAGTGGGCCCCGCCGGAGGCGTTCAGCCGTGCCCTCGACCAGCTGATCGCGGCCGCCTCCGGTGGCCCGGCGCCCGCCTGTGACGTCCGCTTCGGCGCGGGCGTGACCGCGATCCTGGCCGCCGCGGAGCGTTCCCTCGACGACCGCGCCACGATCCGCCTCTGACGCCCCGAACGTGTCCGGCGGCGCCGGACACGCCGACGAGGAAAATACGAGGATCTCGCCCGCATCCGTTTGACGATCATCCACACCCGGTGATCGCTCGGCGAGCGCGCCTCGCCGAACTGAGCGCTAACTGGACAGAACCTGCGCGTTACGGATGGACGCATAGTAGCGAGCCGAATACATTTTCGGCTTGTCACGTGCACCGGGGGCCGGATCGCCCGGTGGTGGCGGTTCCGGCCGCCGCCGAGCGCGTGTCGGGTGAGGGGATGCATTGCATGACCGACCGCACAGCCATGTCAGATGGGATGCCGGCCTCGCGCGGGGGAGCGCGGGAGTGACGGGCCTGTGGGATGCCGAGCGGGACGCCTCCGAGGTAGCGCGGGCCCTGGCCGGGCTTGCCGCCCTGCTCAGGGAGGCCGGCCGGGACGGCTTGGACGACGATCGCCGGTTGCTGCTGAGCATGGCGGAGAACGGCGGGGCGGCCGCTGAGCGCGTGGTCGCCTATCTCCGGCGGCAGTGCCGGCCGGGTGACGGGGAGATGGCCACGGTGCCGCCGCGGTTGTCCGCCTGGCGCGACTGGGCGCCGTCCCGGGGACACCTTTTCGGTACGCCCGGCGCGTCCCGCCACACCGGTGGTGTGCCGCAACCGCGCCGCTGTGACCCGGGCGAGTGACCCTCGATCAGGTGATCTGCCCGCCCGCTCAGCTGAGGGTCCGGAGAGTCTCCGACGGTGACTCGCCGAAGCGTTTGCGGTAAGCGGACGCGAACCGCCCCAGGTGGGTGAACCCCCACCGGTGCGCCACGGTCGCGACCGTGGCCTCCGCCGGTTCGCTGTGCCGGAGTTGTTCGTGGGCCCGGGTGAGCCGGACCTGCTGCAGGTAGGCCATCGGCGCATCCCCGACGTGCCGCCGGAACCCGGACTGCAGCGACCGGATGCTCATCCCGGCGATGGCCGCCATCTCGCTCACGGTGAACGCGTGCTCGGGTTCGTCGCTGATCGCCGCCAGGACCCGCCGGATGGCCCGGGGCGGTCCGACGGCGGCCGGGGCGACGAGTTCCTCGTGGTACCGGTGCGGGACGCTGAGCAGCAGCCCGCTGAGGACGCTGCCGCACAGCTGTTCGGCGATGAGCGGCTCGCGAATCAGGCTGGACGGGTGGTCGAGTTCGTTGCCGAGCAGTTGGATGAGCCGGCTCCAGCTGTGCGCGGGCCCGGCGGTGAGGTCGAAGGCGGGTGGCAGGTCGATGGTCCCGTCGATGGCGTGGCCGAGGAGCGCGGTGAGTTCCGCTTCGAGGGCCCAGCTCTCGATCCGTACGTCGTACTCGGTGGTGTTCGGTTCGTGCCGCAACTGGATCCGGTCGCCGGGCCGGAACGCCAGCGCGGTGGCGGGGGTGGCGGTCAGTTCCTGCCCGGCGTAACGGGCCCGGACGAGCCCGGCTGTCGGCAGCGTCACGTGATAGGCGTCGACTTCGGCGACGTCCAGAGTCCCGCTGCGGGCGAACGTGAGGTGACCGACCGTCAAAGGTCCGAGTTGGATCATCTCGGTGGCGGGCTGGCGGTTTCCGTTCCCCGACAGCGGGCGGTAGAAACGATTCAGGAGGTCGATCCCGTCGCAGGAGACGATGCCCGGCGCCGCGGCGACGCGCGGGGAGCCGTCAGTCATGCCGCCCGGCGCTCCAACGCATACGGTGAGTATTCGGTCCGACTCGATGGACCGTCAACGTGGCCGCCACGCGCTGACCGTTCCAGCACATTCCGGCCATATGAACTACTCTGGCGTTCCGCGCCTACGTGGCGTAACTTGCAGACCAGCGGATTGTTGTAGGAGCGCGGGTTCGGAAGTCGGTGTCCCCCAGCGAGCGCCGCACGCGCACGACCCTCATCTCGGGCCGGCGCAACCGTGTCCCGCGGTAAGTCGGCGTCAGCCCCGGCTGGACGCCAGGAAGAGGGCAGCTGTGTATCTGCCGATCACGACCCGCCAGCTGGCCGACGGCACTGTCGAGATCGCTCCCAGCGGAGAGATCGATCTGGACAACGCTCACGTCATGAGGGACGCGGTCAACGACGTCCTCACCACGATGACGCCGACTCGGATCTGTCTGGACCTGCAACGTGTGATGCTCATCGACAGCATCGGGATCGGCATTCTGGTCGCCTGCTTCCACACCGCCGCCGCGAGCGGGGTGAAGCTGGTGGTGAGCCACCCCAGCGCCACGGTCTACCGGCAGCTCTGGGTCTCCGGCCTGGTCGGCCTGCTCGGGTGCGCCGAGCCGCCGAACCCGCGCACCTCGGTCGGCCTGCGCCCGTCCTGACCGGGACCGACTTTTTCACCCGTCCGAGGAGGACCGGCCGACCGATAACGACCGGTCCGGCCCTCCCTCTGACGGGTCAGTGCAGGGCGGATTCCTGCTTCAGCCGCTCGTCACCGGACAGGGTGGAGAGGGGCTTCTCCTTGACGAAGACGACCGCGATCACCGCGAGGAACGCGATCGGGGCGCCGACCAGGAACAGGTCGGCGGTGGCCGTACCGTAGATCTCCGCGACCACGGCCTTCACCTCGGGCGGCAGAGTCTGCAGGTCGGGCACCTCGCCGCCACCGGCGGCCGTGGCGCCGAACTTCTCGCTGAAGAGCGAGGTGACCCGGTGGGTCAGCACCGCGCCGAGCGCGCTGACCCCGATCGAGCCGCCCATGCTGCGGAAGAACGTCAGCGCCGAGGTGGTGGCGCCGAGTTCGGCCGCGGGCACGTCGTTCTGCGCGGCCAGCACCAGGTTCTGCATGAGCAGGCCGACGCCGACGCCGAGGACGGCCATGTAGACGGAGATGACCGGCACGCTGGTGTGCGCGTCGATGGTGCTGAGCAGCAGCATGCCGACGGTCATCACGATCGAGCCGACGACCAGGTAGATCTTCCACTTGCCGAACTTGGTGATCAGGCCGCCGGCCACGGTGGAGGAGACCAGCAGGCCGAAGACCATCGGCAGGCCCATCAGGCCGGCGACGGTCGGCGACTTGCCGAGCGACACCTGGAAGTACTGCGACAGGAACACCGTGCCGCCGAACATCGCCACACCGACCAGCACGCTGGCGACGATCGTCAGGGTGACCGTGCGGTGCCGGAAGATGCCGAGCGGGATGATCGGCTCCTTGGCCCGGGACTCGACGAGCACCGCGAGGGCGAGGAGCGCCAGGCCGCCCGCGACCATCGCGGCGGTCTGCCAGGAGCCCCAGTCGAACTTGTCACCGGCCAGCGTGGACCAGATGAGCAGGGTGCTGACACCGGCGGTGATCAGCAGGGCGCCCAGCCAGTCGATGCTGACCTCGGCCTTGCGGGCCTCCGGCAGGTGCAGGGTCTTCTGTAGCAGGGCGATCGCGATCAGCGAGAACGGCACGCCGATCAGGAAGCACCAGCGCCAGCCCAGCCAGGAGGTGTCCACCAGGACGCCACCGATCAGCGGGCCGGCGATGGTGGCGACGCCGAAGACCGCGCCGAACATGCCGGAGTAGCGGCCCATCTCGCGCGGCGGGATCATCGCGGCCATCACGATGATCGCGAGCGCGCTCATGCCGCCCGCGCCGATGCCCTGCAGCACCCGGCTGACCAGTAGCACCTCGACGTTCGGGGTGAGGCCGGCGACCAGCGAGCCGGCCACGAAGAGGCCGAGGGAGAGCTGGATCAGCAGCTTCTTGCTGTAGAGGTCGGCCATCTTGCCCCAGAGCGGGACGGTGGCCGTCATGGCGAGCAGCTCGGCGGTGACGATCCAGGTGTAGACCGACTGGCTGCCGTTCAGATCGGCGATGATCCGCGGCAGGGCGTTGGAGACGATGGTGGAGGCCAGGATGCTGACGAACATGCCGAGCATCAGGCCGGAGAGCGCCTGCACCACCTCCCGGTGCGACATCCGGCCGGAGTTCTCGGCGGTGGTTTCGGGCTGTACTGCTGTCATCGGCTTCTTTCCATCGAGGCGAGGGTGGTGGATGGGGATCGAGGCGGTGGTGGCGACCGCGGGCCGGGCCGTCTAGATCGAGGCGAGGATGGCGAAGGCCTCGCGGACGTGGTGAAGGAGCGGGCGGGTGTCGCCGTCCTTCGCCCAGCGCATCACCGCGACCCGGACGGCGGCGTTCGCCACCGACGCGACGACCTGCGGGAACGCGTGATCCGTGGGGAGATCGCCGCGCTGCGCGAGCGCGCCGGCGAGGCGCTGCTCGGCGGAGGCCGCCGCGGCGATCAGCAGCGGCAGCAGTTGCGGGTTGGCGGCGATCACCCGCATCCGCAGCAGCCACAGATCGCGGTCCTGCTGGATCTGGTCGAGGGCCGGCGCGAGCGATTCCAGCATCGCGTCCAGCAGGGGGCCGTCCCCGATCGACGGCGGGGCGCAGCCCTCCAAGGGGTCGCCGACGAGGGCGTCCTCCTTGGTGGTGAAGTAGTTGAAGAAGGTGCGCGGCGACACCTCGGCCGCCGCGCTGATCTCGTCCACCGTCACCCGGTCGGCGCCGCGCTCGTCGGCGAGCCGCAGCGCGGCGGTGATCAGGGCGACGCGGGTCTGCCTGCGCTTGATCTCCCGGCGGCCGGGCGAAGGGGTGCCGGCGGAAGGGTCGCCGGGTGATGTGTCCACCCGGCGACCTTAGAGCCAAACTTGCAGTTTCTGCAAAATATTAATCGTTGAGTTGAACACGCTCGATCTCGGCGAGCGCCGCCGTCCACCAGGGCCCGATCGGCCGGCCGGCCAGCAGGTCGGCGAGGAGCACCGCGGCGTTCCGGGCCAGCGCGCCCGGTTTCGGGCCCGGCGTCCCGTCCTCCTCCAGCACCCCCAGCGACCCGGCCAGCAGCCAGAGCACCACCTGTGGATCCGCTTCCGGCCACGAGCGGACCGCGCTCGCCAGGGCGGCCCGCACATCCTCGGCGGCGAGACCGTCGGGATGCCCGTCCTCCAGCAGCAGCCGGACGGCCGTGCCGAGGACGAGACCGGTCTGGGCCGGGTCGAGCGCTGCCAGGTCGGCCGCCGCCTCGTCGAGAGCCTCGCGGTCGGCGGCCCGGACCGCCTCGACGGCGGCGGTCGCCGCGGCGGCGATGGGACGGGCCGGTGCGGGGAGATGCCGCCAGTTCTCGGTCATGGACGCGACCCTACGACCGGCGTCACCCGTGCGGGTGGATCGGATCGGCGCCGGTCGCCCGCTGGGACCGATATCACCAGATCAGGGCGCTGCCGGGCGCCGTAAGGCGAATGGCGCTCGACTATGTGATCCGGGGGTGGTTCGGCAGACTGCCTCGGGTGGAGGTGGACAGCAGACTCGGCGGGCGTTATCGGCTGATCAGCGAACTGGGCCGCGGTGGCATGGCCGTTGTCTGGCACGCCCTGGACGAGGTGCTGGATCGCCCGGTGGCGGTGAAGGTGCTGGCCGGCCGCTACGCCGGCGATCCGCGGTTCGCCCGGCGGATCCTGCACGAGGCGCGGGCGGCGGCCACTCTCTCGCATCCGAACATCGCGCAGATCTACGACTTCGGCGAGTCCGGCGAGGTCCCGTACGTGGTGATGGAACTGATCAACGGCCCGACGCTGCAACAACGGGTGTCCCGCGGCCGGATCCCGCCGCGCACGGTCTTCCGGATCTGCGGTGAGGTGGCCACCGCGCTGTCGGTGGCGCACGCCGACGGGCTCGTGCACCGGGACATCAAGCTGGCCAACATCATGATCACGCACTCCGGGGCCAAGGTGGTGGACTTCGGCATCGCGGCCGTCGCCGGGCCCGCCTCGCCCGAGGACGCGCTGCTCGGCACGCCCGCCTACCTCGCTCCGGAGCGGCTCACCGGCGGCACGATCGAGCCGGCCTCCGACGTCTACGCGCTCGGCGTGCTGCTCTACCGCCTCCTCGCCGGCACCGCGCCGTGGACCGTGGAGACCACCACCCAGATGCTCAAGGCGCACGTCTACCAGGAGCCGCTGCCGCTCCCCGAACTGCCCGGCGTGCCCGCGGAGATCGCCGGGCTGGTCACCCGGTGCCTGTCGAAGGACCCGGCCAGGCGGCCGGACGCGGCGGAGTTGGCGGGTCTGCTGGGCGACGCGGCCGAGGCCGCCAACACCACCAAGAGCTTGGGGGTACGGGGAAACGACCGTCCCGACGGCCCGCTGGACGCCTGGGAGGAACCGACCGGCGTCCACGAGACCGAGCCGGTGACGCCGCCGCGCGCCGCGGCCGGGGGAGCGACCGCGCCGGGTGGTGCGGCGGCGGGCGCGAGGGGCGTACCGAGGGATCGGTGGAAGAAGGCGCGGCTGCCGGCCGTGGCCGCCACGATCGCCGCGATCGCCGCGGTGCCGCTGGTCCTGGCCCTGAGCGGGGGAGAGAACGACCCGCCCGGCGCCGCCGGAGTGGCCGCACCGCCCGCGTCGTCACCGAAGGTGACCAGAACCGCCTCCGGGGGACCGGTGCAGACCCGGCCCTCCCGGACCACCGACCGTCCGGAAAGCCTAGCGGCGACCAGCGCGAGCGCCGCTGCTGCCGGATCCGGCCCACCCCTCGTCCCGGTCTCGTCGCCACCGTCGTCGTCAGCGGCCGCTCCCGAACCGAGCGTGAGTGAGCCCGGGCCGTCCGACCCTCCGGCGCCCGTCGGTACCCGCCTGGAGTCGGCGGGCGGCTCGGTGCTGGCGCGGTGCGTGCCCGCGGGCGCTGAGCTGCTGTCCTGGGAGCCGGCGGACGGGTTCACCGTGGAGCGCGCCGATCCGGGCCCGGGACTGGCCGCGGTGGTGGTGTTCGCCGGTGACCTGACGAGGCACCGGATGAACGTGACGTGTGTGGGCGGCCGGCCGTCCGCCGTGGTCCTGCCGCTGTGAGGGCGTCCGTACCGCGGAGTCCGCTCGCCGCAGGGGAGCGCCCGATGTCCGACTAAACTGCGGCGGCACGCTGCGAAGGGACATCGATGACGGCGACCGCATCCACTGACCAGAGCATGTTCGGCCGGTTCCGGGAGGCGATGCGCCGTACCCCGCCGCAGCAGCCCGCGCCCGCTCCGGTCCCGCCGTCGGTGGTGAACCTGGTGCCGGACCCCGGCTTTCGTGGTGAGCCCTCCGCGATGCGGCTGCCCGAGTCGCTGGTGGCCGAGCAGGTCGACGTGCCCGGCCGCCCGGGAGTGACCGGAGTCCGGGTGAGCGGTGCGGAGACCTGGTTCGTGGCCGGGTTCACCCCGGAGCCCGATGCGGTCTACTCGGCGAGCGTGTCGCTGTTCCTGGCCGAGCCGCTGGGCCCGGCCGTCCCCCGCCTGGTGGCCGACTGGACCGTGGACGGCGCGGAGTTCAGCGGGCCGGTGCGGTCGGCGCCGGCCCGCGACGAGCACGGGCATCACCGGATCAGCGTGACCTTCACGGTTCCGGCCGGGGTGCGGGAGTGCCGGATCGGGCTGGTGGCCGGCGACGGCCCGGTGATCTGGTACGAGCCGGCGGTCACCGCCACCCGGGAGCCGGTCGGCTACTTCGACGGCTCGACACCGCCCGACGGCTCGTACGTCTACGAGTGGACCGGTGAGCCGGACGCCTCGCCGTCACGCCGCACGCTGCGACTGTCCCCGTCGGTGATGCCGTCCCCGCTCTCCGCGGAGGAAGCCGCGGCCCTGCGCGCGGCGGCCGGCGACGATCCGCCGGCCATCGCACGGATCGCGCTGGCCGAAGGCGATCGAGCGGCCGCGGTCGCGGCGCTGCGCCGGGTGGTCAAGGCCGGTGATCCGGACGGCGAGGCCGCGTACGAGCTCGGCCGGATCGCCCTGGAGGAGCAGCGCTGGGCGGCGGCCGAGCAGCTGCTGCGCGGCGCGGTGGCGAAACGGCCGGAGGCCTACGTTCGTGGGTACGCCCTGGCGCACGCCTACGACAAGCTCAAACGCCGTGACGACAGTCGCCGGGCCTCGGCCGCGGCCCTGGCGTACGACACCAAGCTGCCGTTCGACGGTCCCGCCCTGCTCGACTCGGACGTCACGTCCTTCGGCGCCCGGCGGGAGGTCGGCGTCTTCCTCGCCGAGCACCTGGCCCAGATCCGCACCCAGGCCGCCCAGCGGCTGGCCCGGCCCGTGGACAGCACCTTCGACCAGCCGATCTTCGTCTACTGGGCGCAGGGTTTCGAGGCCGCGCCGCCGGTGGTGCGGGCCTGTCTCGCCGCGCTGCGCCGGAGCAACGGGCCGGTGCACGCGCTCAGCCGGGCCGACATCGGCGCCTACGTCGACGTGCCCGAGGACCTGGCCGCCGCGCTGGACGGCGACCACATCCACTTCTCCGGCCTGCTGCGGATGGCGCTGCTGGAGAAGTTCGGCGGGATCTGGGTGGACGCGACCTGCCTGGTCTCCGAGCCGTTGCGGCCGCACGTCGACCGGGCGCTGGCGAAGAGCAGCATGTTCGCCTTCAACTACACCGGGCCGTACCTGTCGAACTGGTTCCTGGCGAGCCGCCGGGACAGCTACGTCATGCACCTGTGGCGAGCCGCGTCGTTCCTGTGGTGGGAGAAGCGCGGCGAAGGGCTCGACCCGCTCCTGCACCACCACATCTTCGAGATGCTGCACCGGCTGGACGACCGGTTCCGCGCGGAGTGGGACGACGGGCTGCGGCTCAACGCGACGCCGCCGCACGCGTTGCAGTCGGTGATGCTGCGTCCGTACGAGCCGGAGATGTTCCAGACGATCATGGAGGGCGCGTTCGTGCACAAGCTGCGGATTCCCACCGAGCCGATGAGCAGCGAGTCCTACCTGTCCCGCATCATTCGCGGCGATCATCTTTACGTTGCGTGACTTCCATATGGCGTATCGTGCGCACAGAATGCGTTACGAGCAGGCAAGAAAACCCATAGCCGCAATTCCTGACGCCGGGCGCATGATTCGCCACACCACCATGCCCGGCCCACCGCAGAATCCGCCGACACCCAGATCAGCAGCATCGGCGAACGGTGCAGGCGCCACAGCGCGCCAGCGACGCCACTGTCACGGTGGGCCGGCGGTGTCGCGGTGGGCTCGTGCGGGGTGACGGTGGGCCGGCGGCGTCACGGTGGGCCCGTGCGGGTGACGGTGAACCGGCGGCGTCGCGGTGAGCCCGTGCGGTGTCACGGTGGGCCTGTGCGGGGTGACGGTGGGCCGGCGGTGTCACGGTGGGCTCGTGCGGGGTGACGGTGGGCCGGCGGTGTCACGGTGG
>NZ_BOMZ01000085.1 GCF_016862455.1 Actinoplanes utahensis | reverse complement strand
GTCACGGTGAGCCCGTGTGGGGTGACGGTGAGCCGGCGGTGTCATGGTGAGTTCGTGTGGGGTGACGGTGAGCCGGCGGTGTCACGGTGAGCCCGTGCGGGGTGACGGTGAACCGGCGGCGTCACGGTGAGCCCGTAACGCGGGGTCCGGGGCTCGGCCCCGGGCCAGAAAGAAAACGAGCGACCCCGTCCGCGCTTTCCGCGGACACAAGTCGCCCAGAGATCGTGCCCCCGGCAGGATTCGAACCTGCGCTTTCGCCTCCGGAGGGCGACGCTCTATCCCCTGAGCTACGGGGGCTCAGTGATGATTAGCCTAGCAGGTGCCTCTGCGGCTTCACCAACCCGGTGTGCCCTCGAGGGTCAGCGCCGCGTCGGTCGATGTCAGGCGACGGCGCACCTGGTTCACATCGACGGGGCCGTCGATGCGACAGCGACGCTGCCGTGCCTGGTCACGGTGCACGCAGGGCCTGACTTCTTGCGACGCGAGTCGCTGAGTTCGCGTGTGGCGCTCCGGGTTACGTCGCGCGTCGGCTGATGCGGTCCCGTCCGCTCGGTGCGGTGAGTCGACGCTATGCCGGAAACCGGTCCGGGCACGGTTGACCGCTCGCCACGTTCCGGCTCGGAACTCTCCGGGCGAAGCGGTGTCGCTGTCCGTGTCTGGCGACCGTGCGGGCTGTTCTCGGCCGGCCCATCGGATCTGCTGCTGTGCAGGAAGAATGCTCGCCCCGGCGGTCTTATGTCGTTTCCCTGGAACGGCCCCCGGGTGCCTCGGATGGCGTGCCGCTTTAACGTGACTTTGATCGCGGTCATTGGCCGCCACCGCATGGACCCATGTTAGCCTGGCCCAGGCTTCGGTTGCCTCGTGCGCGAAGTCGGTGCCGGGCGCTATAAAACGGGGTGGCGCTCGGGTTTGGCGATGCGTCGGGGGCGGTTCTTGTCGGTAAAGTTTACATTTACGGCGAAGAACGGAAGAGCTGAGTCGAGTCGATCAAATGCGGCGGTGCTTCCGCTGATGCTGGTGGAATCTTCAGAGTTCGGGGTGCTCCGCTTATCCCGTACGCGATGTTTCTCCAGTGTCTCCATCGGCACCAAGAGTTCGAGTGAGGCCCCCTACGTCCTGTTCTGGGTGATAGGCGGGCGAATGGATATCGTTCAAGGGGTCAATGCCAAGTCTCTTTCGCCGGCGGACATGGCGCTCTGTGACACCTCGCGGCCGCTGACCTACCGGGTGCGTGGGGACGAGACCCTCGGCGGTGGAGCTGTCGCCGCTGAGTGGGTGACCGTGCAGATCCCGCGTAGCGTCTTGAGCTGCAGTAATCGGCCGGAAGAGGAGCTATCCGCCGCTGACCTGTCTGGGCGCTGCGGGGCTGGAAGAGTGCTCCTGAACGTCTTGCAAGCCTTTCTCGAGGAGGCTGAGATAATCGATGCAACCGCACGTGTGCGGCTGTCCAGCGTTTTGCTGGAGCTGCTGACGGTCGTCGTGGTGGAGCGTGCTGAGCAGATCGCACAACTGCCCGCCGGGCAGAGGGACAGTTCCGTTCTGCAGCGTATCCAGTATTTCGCAGAAACGCGGCTCGCTGCATCCGACCTTACGCCGACGTACCTGGCGAAGTCCCATCATATTTCGGTCAGGCAGCTGCACAATATTTTTCGTAAGGGTGGGCTTACCGTGTCGGGTTGGATCCGTGAACGTCGACTCGAGGGCTGGCGTCGGGATCTTGTAAAGCCTCAGAACAGGCACAAGCCAGTGCAGGCCATCGCGCAGAAATGGGGGCTTCGCAACTCCGCTCATGCGAATAGGCTGTTTCGCGAGATGTACGGTATCGCTCCGGCCGCCTATCGTAAGAGAATGTCGTCCGAGTGACGTTTCTTCTCGGTTTTCGGCAGGCCGGTGCCCGGTGTTGGCCGGGCTCGTGATCCATGGGGATCGTGTAGCGACGGGTTTCGGCCTGCCCGGCATCACCTCCCACAGGCGGCGAGAGGGCGGCCTGCCCGAATCATGCGCAGAACCGATGGTCACCGGGCCGACCGTCAAGGCAGGCGCTAGGTGTCGTCGCGGTGTGTCGTTCGATTCGTTCACCGAGCCGGCCGTTCAGGCGTCGGCTGGAGCCCGGCTGATCTGACGGCCGGAGGCGGCTGCTTGTCGGGGTCCGCCTGCATCCAGCCGGGCTGGGATCCGTCCATCCGCCTGCTACGTCGCGTCTGCATCTCGGTGTGACGCCGAGATCCGCATTTTCCGTCACCGCGCTCGATCTGCTGCCTCGTGAACATCGAGAACCGGCCCGAACCGCGCGATCGGCGCCTAACTGTTCAAGCTGCCCACTCGCGCCGAGTGTGCACTCACGGTCAACGCCTGTGCACGCATGCGCAACATCGAGACACGTGCATCTGCCTATGCTCGGCCGGCAGCTGGCGCTACGGGGCAACGGCGTGACCTGAAGCAACACGAATGAAGGCGACGTCGTATGGCCTCTGCGGAAACCTCGGAAGGGTGGAACATGAAAAAGGTTCTCAATTACGTGACGGCGGCGGTAGTCGCTGCTGCCGGCCTCACGGTGGCGACCGCCGCCCCGGCCTTCGCGGCGGGAGGTTGCAGCGCCTCGACGAACCCGACGGTGGTCGTGTGCGTGAACCACGGTGACGACGGCGCCAAGACTCGCGGCGACTTCTACATCAACCGGGCGCCGGACTGGAGCGTCGCTCGCTACTCGGAGCACTTCGTCGTGAACGGAGTCGAGAACTACCAGACGATGTTCGGTGCCGTCACGCGTACCGGTCGTTACTGCTGTAGCTACGTCACGCGCAACCGTGGGACGAAGATCAAGAACCGGGTCAAGATCTACACGGCGAGCGGTGCTGTGCACATGACGGTGGACAGCCCGACGATCACTGTGCCGTAATCGACCTCACCGAGTGAAACGGGCCTGGCAGCCATCGGCTGCCAGGCCCGTCGCGTCAGCGTTGAGCGATCGTGACGATCCGTCAAGCCGCCTGTGCCTGCTTGAGGAGGTCCGCAAGCACGTTCATCTCGGACTGCTGTGTCTCGACCATGGTTTGGGCGAGCCACTTCACATCGTCATCATCCGAGATCTCGACGATCTCCTGCGCCATGTGAATGCCGCCCAGATGGTGTTGGCGCATCAAGGTCAGAAAGAGGATGTCGACCTGTTTGCCGTCGGCGCGGCGCAGTTCCTCCATCTGTTCCTGGGTGGCCATGCCGGGCATGAGCCCGTCCTGCAGTGACTCCTCGCCGTCCGGCATCCAGGCCATCGGGGGCCGGCTGCCGTTCGGGTTGAGCCCCCACTCGCGTAGCCAGGTCTGCATGATGTTGACCTGGCCATGCTGCGTGAGGCCGATGTCCAGGCCCAGTGAGCGGACTTCCGGCAGCGTGGCGTTCGCGTACGCGATCATGCCCATGTCGACTGCCTGACCATGATGCGTGGCCATGTCACGCAAGAAGCCGGCTTCGGCGGAGTCGTCACCGGGGTGACTGGGCCGGGTGGCCAGGAACCCCACCGCGAGGCCCACCGCCAGGGTGACCAGCGCCACGAGCGCATGCGTCAGCACGGTGTACCCGCGCCGCTCCCGCGGGTGGTCGGCCGCGATGTCGCCGTCCTCGACGGATTCGGCCGGCATGGTCGAAGGCACGTCGATCGCCTACTGTCCGGTGAGGGACGGAGTCGTTCCCGTTGTGGTCAGGCCGCCGGAGCAGGGGATACCCGGCTCCACCGAGGCGTTCAGGCTCAGCGCGCGAATGAACTCGTCGATCCGGGGATCGTCGGCCGAGTCCACCTTCAGCTGGTAACCCCACGCCTGGAGCGAGATGTTGCTCTCCTGGTTCGGGAACGGGCTCAGCATGCTGAACGACTTGCCCTTCACCTTGGAGGTGAGGGCCTCGACCTGGTCGGCCGGCAGGCCCGGCTTGTAGGTCACCCAGACGGCTCCGTGCTCCAGGCTGTGCACCGCGTGCTCGGTGGGAATCTGTGCGTCGTAGACGTCGCCCATGCAGTTCTGCCAGCGGGCGTTGTGCTCGCCACCGACCGGCGGATTCAGCTTGTACGTGAGAGGACCCGTCTTGTGGTCACGCGCGGTGAGGCTCTTGTCCGGATCCTCGCGGTAGTTCACGATGCCGGCGATGGCGGCGGCACGGTCCTCCCAGGGAGTCTCCTTCTCCTTGTCGGACTTGATCGAGGCCCAGACGCCCCAGCCGATGATGCCGACCGCGATCAGAACCACGACGACGGCGATGGCGATCGGGCCCCCGTTGCCTCCCGGCTTGACCGGCGTGATCTTGCGGCCCTTCTTGCCTTTGCCCTTGCCGGTGGGACGGTTCGCGCCACCGGGGCGGCCGGTGCCGGGCTTGCCCGAGGGGGGGTTGCCCTGGCCGGTCGTCTTGCCGACCTTGACGGTGGACGGGACCCGTTCGGGCCCCGGCGTGCTCATGCTCATCGTGCCTCGTCGATTCGTCAATAAAGGGGAAGGGGCGGGGCTCGGGTGGCCGCCGAACGCCGAAGTCTACCCCCGATAGCATGGCTGAGTGACTCCCGCCAACCTTGCTGACACCGTTCTCTCAGCCGCTCGTGCCGTTTTCGAGACGCGCGGACTCGATGTCGCGCTGCTGCCCGTCACGACGACGGTGGAGCGTCCGCGCAACCCCGAGCACGGCGACTACGCGTCCAACCTGGCACTGCAACTGGGCAAGAAGGCCGGTGTCGCCCCGCGCGAGCTGGCCGCGGCGCTCGCCGAGGAGCTGGGCCGCCGGGACGGGATCAGCGCTGTGGAGATCGCCGGCCCCGGCTTCCTGAACATCCGGCTGGACACCGCGTCGCTCGGCGCGATCGCCGGCCTGGTGGTGGAGACCGGTTCAGCGTACGGCCGGAACACCGCCCTGGCCGGGGAGAAGGTCAACCTCGAGTTCGTCTCGGCGAACCCGACGGGCCCGATCCACCTGGGCCACACCCGGTGGGCCGCGGTCGGTGACTCGCTGCGCCGGGTGCTGTCCGCCGCCGGCGCCGAGGTGACCAGTGAGTACTACATCAACGACGCGGGCGCCCAGGTGGAGCGTTTCGCCCGGTCGCTGTTCGCGGCCGCCAACGGTGAGCCGGCCCCGGAGGACGGTTACGTCGGCGACTACATCACCGAGATCGCCCGGACGATCACGGACGCCGACCCCGCCCTGATCGGTCAGCCGGCCGAGGTGGCGCTGCCGGTCTTCCAGGAGCGCGGCTACGAGCTGATGCTCGCCGAGATCCGGGAGAGCCTGGAGCGCTTCGGGGTCTACTTCGACGTCTGGTTCTCCGAGCAGACGCTGCACAACGGCGGTGCGGTCGAGCACGCCCTGGACGAGCTGCGCAAGCAGGGCCACATCTTCGAGGAGGGTGGCGCGATCTGGCTGCGCACCACCGACTTCACCGACGACAAGGACCGGGTGCTGATCCGGTCGAACGGGGAGAAGACCTACTTCGCGGCCGATGCGGCGTACTACATCAACAAGCGGGAGCGCGGGTTCGACCGCTGCATCTACCTGCTCGGCGCCGACCACCACGGCTACATCGGCCGGCTCAAGGCGATCGCGGCGTGCGCGGGCGACGACCCGAAGAAGAACATCGAGATCCTGATCGGCCAGCTGGTCAACCTGGTCCGCGCGGGCCAGCCGGTCCGGCTGTCGAAGCGGGCCGGCAACATCATCACCCTGGACGAGCTGGTCGAGGCGGTCGGCGCGGACGCCGCGCGGTACTCGCTGGCCCGTTCCTCCACCGACTCCACGCTGACGCTGGACATCGAGGAGATCACCAAGAACTCCAGCGACAACCCGGTCTTCTACGTGCAGTACGCGCATGCCCGGATCTGCTCGCTGCTGCGCAACGCCGAGGAGAAGAAGGTCAGCCGCGGCGAGAAGTACGACCCGGCGCTGCTCTCCCACGAGCGGGAGCGGAACCTGCTGAAGACGCTGGGCGAGTTCCCCGGCGTGGTGGCGACCGCCGCCGAGCTGCGCGAACCGCACCGGATCGCGGTCTACCTGGAGGAGCGGGTGGCCACCGACTACCACCGGTTCTACGACGCCTGCCAGGTGCTGCCGAAGGGCGACGAGCCGGTGTCGGAGTTCGCCCAGTCACGGCTGTGGCTGGCCGAGGCCACTCGTACGGTGCTCGCCAACGGTTTGGACCTCCTCGGGGTCTCCGCTCCGGAGAGGATGTAAGGCATGCGCGCACACGAGGCCGGGGCCCTGCACGGTGACCTCGGCAGTCGAGGGCCGGCCTGGCTGCGTACCCCCGAGGATGTGAACGCCCTCGTACCGCAACTGTGGCCGCGGACCGTGACCCGCGACGCCGCCGGGGCCCTGGAGATCGGCGGCGTGAGCGTCGCCGAGCTGGCCGCCGATTACGGCACGCCCGCCTACCTGCTGGACGAGGACGATCTGCGGGCCCGCTGCCGGGACTTCGCGTCGGCCTTCTCCGGCGCCGACGTCTATTACGCCGGCAAGTCGTTCATCTGCAAGGCCGTCGTCCGGGTCGTCGAGGAGGAGGGGCTGTTCCTCGACGTCTGCTCCGGCGGCGAGCTGGCGGTGGCGCTGGCGGCCGGGTTCCCGCCCGAGCGGATCGGCTTCCACGGCAACAACAAGTCGGAGAGCGAGCTGCGCCGGGCTCTGGAGGCCGGGGTCGGGCGGATCGTCGTCGACTCGTTCTACGAGATCGCCCGGCTGTCCGCGCTCGCCACCGAGCTGGGCAAGCGGCCCGGTGTGCTGATCCGGGTCACCGTGGGTGTCGAGGCTCACACCCACGAGTTCATCGCGACCGCCCACGAGGACCAGAAGTTCGGGTTCTCGCTGGCCGGCGGGTCGGCGTTCGCGGCCGCCGCGCAGATCCTCGACGATGACGTGCTCGACCTGCGCGGGCTGCACTCGCACATCGGCTCGCAGATCTTCGACACCAGCGGGTTCGAGGTGTCGGCCCGGCGCATCCTGGAGCTGCAGGCACAGATCCGCGACGCGCGTGGGGTGGAGCTGCCGGAGCTGGACCTGGGCGGTGGCTTCGGTATCGCGTACACCACCCAGGACGACCCCTCGACCCCCGGTGACCTGGCCAAGCGGATCAACAAGATCGTCGAGGCCGAGTGCGAGATGGCGTCGCTACGTAAGCCGCACCTGTCGATCGAGCCGGGCCGGGCCATCGTGGGCCCGTCGGTCTTCACCCTCTACGAGGTGGGGACGGTCAAGGACCGCGAGGGCATCCGGACGTACGTGAGCGTCGACGGCGGGATGAGCGACAACATCCGCACCGCTCTCTACGACGCGTCCTACTCGGCGACGATGGCCAACCGGCGCAGCGACGCGGAGCCGATGCTCGCCCGCGTTGTGGGAAAACATTGTGAGTCCGGGGACATCGTCGTGAAGGATGAATTCCTGCCCAGCGACGTGCAGCCCGGAGATCTTCTCGCTGTGCCGGGCACCGGGGCCTATTGCCGGAGCATGGCCAGCAACTACAACCACGTTCCCCGGCCTCCCGTGGTGGCGGTGCGCGACGGCGCCGCCCGCGTCATCGTGCGCCGGGAGACCGAGGACGACCTGCTTGCATTGGATGTTGGATGAGCTCAGCGAAATCGGTCCGGCTGGCCCTGCTCGGCTGCGGCACCGTCGGCACTGAAGTGGTCCGTCTGCTGCACGAGCAGGCCGAGGACCTGACCGCCCGGATCGGTGCCCCCCTGGAGATCGCCGGCATCGCGGTGCGGCGCCCCGGCCGGGAGCGCGGCGATCTGCCGGTGGATCCGTCGCTGCTCACCACGGACGCGCTCGGCCTGATCAAGCGGGACGACGTGGACGTGGTGATCGAGGTCGTCGGCGGCATCGAGCCGGCGCGGACCTGGCTGGTCGAGGCGCTGCGGGCCGGCAAGAGCGTGGTCACCGCCAACAAGGCGCTGCTCGCCGAGGACGGTGGCGCGCTGCACGACGCCGCCGCCGAGGGCAACGCCGACCTCTACTACGAGGCGTCGGTGGCCGGCGCGATCCCGCTGCTGCGCCCGCTGCGCGAGTCGCTGCACGGTGACCGGGTGACCGCGGTGACCGGCATCGTCAACGGCACCACCAACTTCATCCTGTCGTCGATGGCGGCGACCGGCGCGGGCTTCAACGAGGCCCTCGAGGAGGCCACCGAGCTGGGGTACGCGGAGGCCGATCCGACCGCCGACGTCGAGGGCTTCGACGCCGCCGCGAAGGCGGCCATCCTCGCCTCGCTCGCCTTCCACACCCGGGTCACCGCCGCGGACGTGTTCCGCGAGGGCATGACCGCGGTGACCGCCGGTGACATGGCCAGCGCCCGGGAGATGGGCTGCACCATCAAGCTGCTCTGCATCGCGCAGCGCGGCATCGGTCCCGACGGGGACGAGACGGTCTCCGTCCGGGTCCACCCGGCGATGATCCCGCTCACCCACCCGTTGGCCGGCGTCGGCGACGCCTTCAACGCGGTGTTCGTCGAGGCCGAGGCGGCCGGGCCGCTGATGTTCTACGGCCGGGGCGCCGGGGGCCGGCCGACCGCGAGCGCGGTGCTGGGCGACATCGTCGCGGCCGCCCGCAACAAGCTGACCGGCACCCGGGCGCCGAGCGAGAGCAACTACGCCCAGCTGCGGGTCCGTCCGATCGGCGAGTCGCTGACGCGGTACCACATCAGTCTCGACGTGGCCGAGAAGCCGGGCGTGCTGGCCACCGTGGCCGGGGTCTTCGCTCAGCACGAGGTCTCCATCGCGACGGTCCGTCAGTCCGGTCGTGAAGATGATGCGAAATTGGTCATCGTCACCCACAGTGCCCCGGACGCGGCTCTGGCGGCTACGGTCGAGGCGTTGTCGCGGCTGGACATCGTCCGTTCGATCGCGAGTGTGCTGCGCGTCGAGGGTGGCGCCGGCTGATCCGGCGCCTCGGCGTCGTCCTGAATAGTGAGCATCCGGTCCCATACACCGGATGCTTCGGGCACGCTGTGCTCGTTTGACCAGCTTCTCGTCGAAACCAGCTCAGTAAGGGAGTACGGCCATGTGGCGCGGCTTGATCGAGGCCTACCGGGACCGTCTGCCGGTCACCGACGCCACTCCGGTGGTCTCGCTACATGAGGGGAACACGCCGCTGGTGCCGGCCCCGGTGCTGTCCCAGCGGGTCGGCGCCGACGTCTACCTCAAGGTGGAGGGCGCCAACCCGACCGGCTCCTTCAAGGACCGGGGCATGACGATGGCGGTCTCCAAGGCGGTGGAGGAGGGCGCCAAGGCGATCATCTGCGCGTCCACCGGCAACACCAGCGCCTCCGCCGCGGCGTACGCGGCCCGCGCCGGCATCACCTGCGCGGTGCTCGTGCCGCAGGGCAAGATCGCGCTCGGCAAGCTGGCCCAGGCGCTGGTGCACGGCGCCCGCCTGCTGCAGGTCGACGGCAACTTCGACGACTGCCTGGCGCTGGCCTCCAAGCTCTCCCAGGACTACCCGGTCGCCCTCGTCAACTCGGTGAACATCTTCCGCCTGCACGGGCAGAAGACGGCCTCCTTCGAGATCGTCGAGGCGCTCGGCGACGCGCCGGACATCCACTGCCTGCCGGTCGGCAACGCCGGCAACATCTCCGCCTACTGGATGGGCTACCAGGAGGACAAGGAGGCCGGGAACTCGACGAGACTGCCGAAGATGTACGGCTTCCAGGCCTCCGGGGCGGCCCCGATCGTGAACGGCAAGGTCGTCGAGCAGCCGTCGACGATCGCCACCGCGATCCGGATCGGCAACCCGGCGAGCTGGACCAAGGCGCTCGACGCACGGGACGCCTCGGGCGGCCTGATCTCGGCGGTCACCGACCGGGACATCCTCAACGCGTACCGTCTGCTGGCCCGTGAGGTCGGCGTCTTCGTGGAACTGGGCAGCGCGGCCAGCGTGGCGGGTCTGCTGCAGCAGGCGGCGGCGGGCCGGATCCCGGCCGGCTCGCGTGTGGTCTGCACGGTCACCGGTCACGGCCTGAAGGACCCGGAGTGGGCGATCTCCACCGCTCCGTCCCCGACCGTCATCGCCAATGACGCCCTGATCGCGGCGAAGGCCCTCGACCTGGCCTGACATCACGGCCGGCTGGTCTCAGCGACGCTGGGACCAGCCGGTGGTTTCTCCGGATCGCCCCGGCGTGGTCTGCGAGACTGGGGATCGTTCCGGACCTGCCGTGAGCCGCGCGTCGCCGAGGATCGGCGACCTCGTCTCTACCGTCCGGCATGGCCTTCGCCGGCTGCGGCCTCCTCGGCTATCTGGCTTCCCGCCTCGCGGACCAGCAGCTCCATGGCCCTGGCCACGATCGTCAGCTCCTCCGCTGAGAGCCGGCTGAGGAGTTGGCGCTGTTTCGCCACCCCTGCCGTGATGATGCCCTCGATGACCTCGGTGCCCGCGCGCGTCAGCCCGATCCGGCGAACCCGCCGGTCGTTGATGTCCTCTGTGCGGGTCACCAGATCCTGCACCACCAGCCGGTCGATCATGCCGCTGAGGGCGGCGGCGCCGACTCCGAGCATCCGCGCCAGTTCTCCGCCGGCGAGCGTGCCGTGCCGGGACAGCAGTAGCAGAATCTTCAGCTGCGACATCGTCAGGTGTGACGAGAAGAGCGGGTCCGACCGGTCATCGGCGAACAGGTGCTCCAGCCGGATCGACGCACCCATGATGTCGGCGATCAGCTTCTCTTCCTGGCTCAGCGCCTGCTCCTTCGATGACGTGCGTGTTGCCCGACGGTATCAGCGGGATTTGTCGGCGACCCACATCGAGCCGTGCCGCGCGCGAGGGAAGCGTGTGTGCCGTTCCACCGTCGCGAACACGGCCCGCCGGGGGGCAGTGGAAAACCATTTGTTCGCGTCATGCAAACTATCAATATCGACCGAACTTTTCTCGGGGGAGCGCCCATGTCAGCTCTGACACGGCTCAGCCTTGCCAACCGAGGTCTCGTCGCCCTGATCGCCCTGGTGATCAGCGGCTTCGGAATCTATGCGATCCCGTCCCTCAAACAGCAGCTCTTCCCGTCGATCGAGCTGCCCGCCGCGTTCGTCAGCGCGGTGCTGCCCGGAGCCTCGCCGGAAGCGGTCGAGGAGCAGGTGACCAAGCCGATCGAGGATGCCGTCAAGGGCATCGACGGCATCGACACCGTGACATCGACGTCGCGGGAGAACGTGTCGAGCGTCGTCGTGATGTTCGAGTTCGGCACCGACATCGAGTCGGCTGTGAACCAGGTCACCACCTCGGTGAACCGCATCCAGTCGCAGTTGCCGGAGAACGTCGACCCGACCGTCTTCGCCGGCGGCACCGACGACATCCCGGCGATCGTGCTGGCCGCCTCCGCCAACGGCGGTGACGAGGCCGCGCTGCTCGCCAAGCTCAACGCCACGGTGGTGCCGGAGCTCAACGCGATCGAGGGCGTCCGCGACACCCAGATCACCGGCGCCCGCGCCAAGCAGGTCGTGATCACCCCCGACCTGGCCAAGTTCGGCGCGGCCGGGATCAGCCCGGCGTCGCTGACCACGGTGCTGCAGGCCAACGGCGTCTCCCTCCCGGCCGGTGCGGTCGTCGACGGCGACAAGTCGCTGACCGTGCAGGTGGGCACCCCGATCACCACCGTCGACCAGCTGAAGAACGTCTACCTCACCGGCTCCCGCGGGCCGGTGCGCCTCGGTGACGTGGCCGCGGTGGAGAGCAAGCTGCCGGCCGCCGAGTCGTACACCCGGACCGACGGGGTGGACAGCCTCGGCATCGCCGTGACGGCCCGCCCGGACGGCAACCCGGTGTCGATCTCGCACGAGGTGCGGGACCTGCTCGACCAGCTGCAGTCGGACTCCGGCGCCACCCTGACGGTGATCACCGACCAGGCGCCGTACGTGGAGCGGTCCATCGAGAGCCTGACCACCGAGGGCCTGCTCGGCCTGGTGATGGCCGTCGTGGTCATCCTGGTCTTCCTGCTCAGCGTCCGGTCGACCCTGGTCACCGCGGTCTCCATCCCGCTCTCGGTGCTCGTCGCGCTGATCGCCCTGTGGATCGGTGACTACACCCTCAACCTGCTCACCCTCGGCGCGCTGACGATCGCGGTCGGCCGGGTGGTCGACGACTCGATCGTGGTGCTGGAGAACATCAAGCGCCACCTCGAGTACGGCGAGGAGAAGGTGCAGGCCATCCTCGGCGCGGTTCGCGAGGTGGCCGGCGCGGTCGTCGCCTCGACGCTCACCACGGTCGCCGTCTTCGCCCCGATCGCGCTCGTCGGTGGCCTGGTCGGGCAGATCTTCTCGTCCTTCGCGATCACCGTGACGGTGGCGCTGCTGGCCTCGCTGTTCGTGGCGCTGACCATCGTGCCGGTCCTGGCGTACTGGTTCCTCAAGCCGCCGCCGCCCGGCGCCGACACCGAGGCGATCCGCAAGGCCGCCGAGGAGAAGGAGCTGCGCAACCCGCTGCAGCGCGCCTACCTGCCGGTCATCAACTTCGCCACCACGAAGCGCTGGACCACGGTGCTGATCGGTGTGCTGGTGCTGCTCGGTACGGGTGTGCTGAGCCGCAACCTGGAGACCAACTTCCTCGACGAGTCGGGACAGGACAGCATCACGATCAGCCAGGAGATGCCGGCCGGCACCAGCCTGGCGGCCACCGACGCCGCGGCCAAGAAGGTCGAGGCGCTGCTCGCCACCCGCGGCGAGATCGAGACCTACCAGGTCACCGTGGGCGGCAGCTCGGGCAACCCGTTCGCCGGGGGCGGCGGGGCGGCCAGCGCCAACTACAACGTGGCGCTCACCGAGGACGCCGACGCCGAGCAGCTCTCCGACGAGCTGAACCGGCAGTTCGACCAGCTGGAGAACGCCGGCGAGATCAAAATCGGTCAGGAGAGCTCCGGCCTCGGTGGCGGCTCGCTGTCCGTCCAGGTATCCGCCGCCGACAACGAGGTGCTCGCCACCGCCACCGAGCAGGTGCGTGCCCAGATGGCCGGGATCAGCGGGGTCACCGACGTGGACACCTCCCTGGTGGCGAGCGTCCCGCGGCTGGACGTGGTGGTGGACCGCAAGGCCGCCGCGGCCGCCGGTCTGACCGAGGCGCAGATCGGCCAGACCGTGGCGGGCATGTTCCGCAGTGCCCCGGCCGGCCAGATCAACGTCGACGGCACCACCCAGGACGTGGTGATCTCGTTCGGCAAGGCGCCGGCCGACCCGGCCGCGCTCCGGACCCTGCCGCTGACCACCCCGGCCGGCTTCGTGCCGCTCGACCAGGTCGCCGACGTCAAGCAGGTCGGTGGCCCGGAGACCGTCACCCGGGTGGACGGGAACCGTACCGCCACCGTCACCGGCGTGGTCGCCGGCGACGACCTCCGCCAGATCAACGCGGACCTGAAGACGCAGATCGACCGGCTCGCCCTGCCGCCCGGTGCGGAGGTCGTGATCGGTGGCGCCACCGCCGATCAGGAGGAGGCGTTCGGGCAGCTCGGCCTGGCCGTGCTGGCCGCCATCGCGATCGTCTTCATCATCATGGTCGCCACCTTCGGCAGCCTGCTGCAGCCGGTGATCCTGCTGGTGTCGATCCCGTTCGCGGCGACCGGCGCGATCGGCCTGCTTCTGCTCACCGGCACCCCGCTGGGCGTGCCCGCGCTGATCGGTGTGCTGATGCTGGTCGGCATCGTGGTCACCAACGCGATCGTGCTGATGGACCTGATCAACCACTACCGGGCCCAGGGCTACGGCGTGAAGGAGGCGGTGATCGAGGGTGGCCGGCACCGGCTGCGGCCGATCCTGATGACCGCGATCGCGACCATCTTCGCGCTGATCCCGATGGCGCTCGGCCTCACCGGCGAGGGCGGCTTCATCTCCCAGCCGCTGGCCATCGTGGTCATCGGCGGCCTGGTCAGCTCGACGCTGCTGACCCTGGTGCTGGTGCCGACGCTCTACACCATGGTGGAGAACCGCAAGGAGAAGAGCCGGGCCAAGCGCCAGGCCAGGCGCCTGCGCAAGGGCAAGGGCGACGGGCCGCGGCACGCGGCCGGCGAGCCCGCCGACGACCTGGTCCCGGCCGGTGCGGCGCCGGACTCCAGCGGCGGCGCGCACGAGGCCCGGTCCGAGGGTGGCCGGTCCGCGCTGCGCGGTCTGACCGACCAGTTCGAGGTTCTGAAGATGCCACGCAAGCCGGTGAACCCGGCCGAGTGACGGTGTCCGTTCCGATGCCCGGTCCCCCGCAGGGGACCGGGCATCGGTCTCTATAGGGTCGGTACGTGCCAGCGACGTTCTCGGTCCTTACCCGCAACCGTGACTTCCGCCGGCTGTTCGCCGCCGAGCTGGTGGTCTTCGGCGCCGACTGGTTCGTCATGGTGCCGCTGCTCGCGCTGCTGCTGGAGCTGACCGGCGGCGGCACCCTGGGCGCGCTCGTGCTGGCCGCGGACACCGGCATCCTCGCCCTGCTGCTGCCGTTCACCGGCACGATCGCCGACCGGCTGGACCGGCGGAGGATCCTGATCCTGGCCAACGCCGCCGCCTTCCTGTCGGTGCTGCTGCTGTTCGCCGTCCGCTCCGAGGCGACCGCCCCGCTGGCACTCGTCGCCATCGGCGCGATCGCGGTGTCGAAGGCGTTCTACTCGCCGGCCGCGTCGGCC
Source organism: Actinoplanes utahensis (assembly GCF_016862455.1). Lineage (GTDB taxonomy): Bacteria > Actinomycetota > Actinomycetes > Mycobacteriales > Micromonosporaceae > Actinoplanes > Actinoplanes utahensis. Next base: position 58,359 of record NZ_BOMZ01000085.1, on the reverse strand, counting down.
GCCCTGCCGAACGTGGTGGACCAGGCGGATCTGGCGGCGGCGAACACCATCGCCGGTTCCGCCTGGGGCACGATGACGGTGGTGGGGGCGTCTCTCGGCGGCGTGGTGAGCAGCGTCTTCAGCCCGTACGTCTGCTTCGGGGTGACCGCCGTCCTGCTGCTGACCGGAAGCGTCCTGACCGCCCTGATCAAGCGCCCGTTGCAGGCTTCGCGCGACGGCGGCGCCGAGGCGCCCCGGGCCTTGCCCGCGCTCGTCGAGTCGCTGCGCTACATCGCCCGGCGTCCCCGGCTGCGGGCGCTGGTGACGGTGAAGTCGGCGGTGGGCCTGGGCAACGGGGTGCTGGCCGTGTTCCCGTTGATCGCGGCGTCGCACGGGATGGGCGCGCTGGGCGCCGGTCTGCTGTTCGCGCTGCGCGGGCTGGGCGCTCTGGTCGGCCCGCTGGTGATGCGCCCGGTGCTGAACCGGCCGTCCTGGCTGCTGCCCGGTCTGGCCCTCTCCATGGGCCTGTACGGCGTCGGCTATCTCGGTGTCGCCTTCGCCCCGTGGTTCCCGGTGGTCGCGGCGCTGGTGTTCGTGGCGCACTTCGCCGGCGGGACGAACTGGGTGCTCTCCAACTACGCGCTGCAGGGCGAGGTTCCGGACGCGCTGCGCGGCCGGGTGTTCGCCACCGACATGATGCTGGCGACGCTCGCGATCGCGGTCAGCCAGCTCGCCGCGGGGGCCGTGATCGCCCATGTCGACATGCGCTGGATCATCGCCGGGTGCGCGTCGATCACCATCACCTACGCGATCGGCTGGGGGCTGGCGACCCGGCGGTTGGAGCCGTCGGCCGAGCCGACATTCGGGAATGCCGGACCCGGGGAGCCTCCCTCGAAATGATCAAGCCCTAGCATGTGGCGATGGGTTTGTCCTTCGTCACTGAACCGGTCTCCGTCAGCACTCCGGCGACCAGCGCGAATCTCGGTCCCGGCTTCGACGCCCTGGGCCTGGCGCTGACGCTGTACGACGACTTGACCGCCCGAGTGACCGGCGACGGGTTCCAGGCGGAGATCCACGGCGAGGGCGCGGGCGAGCTGCCCACCGACGAGAGCCATCTGGTGTTCCGTGCCATGCTGACGACCTTCGACGAGGCCGGGCAGCGCCCGCCGGGCGTCCGGCTGACCTGTGTGAACCGGATCCCGCAGGCCCGCGGCATGGGCAGCTCGTCGGCGGCGATCGTGGCCGGCGTGCAACTGGCCCGTGGCCTGATCAATGGCGGTCGGGAATCGATCAGCGACGAAGCCGCGCTGCGGATCGCCGCCCGCATCGAGGGCCATCCCGACAACGTCGCGCCCTGCCTGCTCGGCGGGTTCACCATCGCGTGGATGGACACCGACGGTGCGCGGGCGGTCAAGCTGGCGCCGGCGGCCGGCGTGCGGCCCACTGTTTTCGTCCCCTCCGAACTGGGGTACACCGCCTCCGCCCGTGCGGCGTTGCCGTCCACCGTCCCGCACCGTGACGCGGCGTTCAACGCCGGGCGGTCCGCGCTGCTCACGCATGCGCTGACCGCCGACCCGGCGCTGCTGTTCCCGGCCACCGAGGACCGGCTGCACCAGGAGTACCGGGCCGCCGGGATGCCGGGCACGGCCGAGCTGGTGGCGGCGCTGCGTGCGGCCGGGGTGGCCGCCGTGGTCAGCGGCGCCGGGCCGACCGTGCTGGCGTTGACCGAGGTCCCGGCCGATTTCCAGCCGGGCGCGCACTGGCACGGCGAAGTGCTGGGCGTGGATGACGCCGGTGCAGTTGTGAAAGGGGGTATGGTGGAACACGCCGAGCGGGGTCCTGTTGCCGCAGGTCGTACGAGTTGACTACGCTCTTCATCTGAGCACAGCTCAAGACCTGGCACAGCCGCGAAGCATGCGATCTCTGCGGTCCGGCCGCACCCCCGAGATTTCTGGGCCTCCGCCCTTTCTCAACTCTCTCAAGGCACACGCCGGGCAGCAGTCGATAGATCGCTGCACTCGCCCGAGACCTACCCGTCAAGCCCTGACGGGAGGGATACCGGTCGAGCAGCCGTGCCGCACCAACTCCCGCACCGCTGTTGCGAAGCGGGTTCCGAGGGCACCCGGCCCACGCTGCAGTTCCGGGTGATCTCGGGCTTTTTCCGACGGAAGGAATCCATTGAGCGACACCACCGACGTGACGTCGGGTGTTTCTGACGTCGCTGACGGCGCCGGCACCACCGCGACCGCCACGAAGCGCCGCCGTGGCGGCACCGGGCTGTCCGCGATGCTGCTGCCCGAGTTGCAGAGCCTCGCCGCCTCCCTCGGCATCTCCGGCACCGCCCGGATGCGCAAGGGCGAGCTGATCGCCGCGATCACCGAGCGCCAGAGCGGTGGCACCCCCGCCGCTGCCGCCGAGCCGGCCCCGCGCCCGCGCACCAACGGCTCCGACGCCGTCGCCGCGGCTCCCGCCCCCGCTCAGGCCGCTCCCGCCCAGGCCGCTCCGGTCGACGCGCCGCAGACCGCCGCCGCCCCCGCCGAGACGGCTCCGGCCGAGCGTCCCGCGCGGAGCCGCCGTGAGCGGGCTTCCCGGGAGCCCCGGGAGACCGCGCCGCGTGCGCAGGAGACCGCTGCCGTGGAGGCCGCTCCGGCTCCGGCAACGGCTCCGGCTGAGGCTCCGGCCGCCGCGCCCGCCGCCGAGACCACCGAGCGTCCCGAACGGGGCGACCGCCCCGAGCGGGGCGAGCGCAACCGGGACCGGCAGCGCAACCAGCGTGACGGTCAGCAGCGCGAGGACCGCGCTCCCCGCGAGGACCGCGCTCCCCGTGAGGACCGCGCTCCTCGCGAGGACCGCGCACCTCGTGAGGACCGTGCTCTCCGTGAGGACCGCGCTCCCCGTGAGGACCGTGTCCAGCGCGAGGACCGTGGTCCCCGCGAGGACCGTGCCCAGCGCGAGGACCGTGGTCCCCGCGAGGACCGTGGCCCGCGCGACAACCAGCAGCGCGACGACCGTGGCCCGCGTGACGGCCAGGGGCAGGACGACGACGGTGACGACGGCGAGGGTGGCCGCCGGAGCCGGCGCAGCCGGTTCCGCGACCGTCGCCGTGGCCGTGACCGTGACGACAGCCCGCGCGACGACCGCGGCGGCCAGCGCGAGGGCCGTGAGCCGCACGTCAACGAGGACGAGGTGCTCGTCCCGGTGGCCGGCATCCTGGACGTGCTGGACAACTACGCGTTCGTCCGCACGACCGGTTACCTCTCCGGCCCCAACGACGTCTACGTCTCGATGTCGCAGGTCAAGAAGTACGGCCTGCGCCGCGGTGACGCGGTCACCGGCGCGGTCCGGTCCGCTCCGCGGGAGGGTGGCAACGACGGGCAGCGGCGGGACAAGTACAACCCGCTCGTCCGCCTCGACACCATCAACGGGATGGAACCGGACGAGGCCCGCCGCCGGCCCGAGTTCTACAAGCTGACCCCGCTCTACCCGCAGGAGCGCCTGCGGCTGGAGACCGAGCCGCACATCCTCACCACCCGCATCATCGACCTGGTGATGCCGATCGGTAAGGGCCAGCGCGCGCTCATCGTCTCCCCGCCGAAGGCCGGTAAGACGATGGTCCTGCAGGCGCTGGCCAACGCGATCACCCGCAACAACCCCGAGTGCCACCTGATGGTCGTGCTCGTGGACGAGCGGCCCGAAGAGGTCACCGACATGCAGCGCACGGTGAAGGGCGAGGTCATCGCGGCCACGTTCGACCGTCCGCCGCAGGACCACACCACGGTCGCCGAGCTCGCCATCGAGCGGGCCAAGCGGCTGGTCGAGCTGGGCCACGACGTGGTCGTCCTGCTCGACTCGGTGACCCGCCTCGGTAGGTCGTACAACCTGGCCGCTCCGGCTTCCGGCCGGATCATGTCGGGTGGTATCGATTCGACCGCGCTCTACCCGCCGAAGCGCTTCCTCGGCGCCGCGCGCAACATCGAGAACGGTGGCTCGCTCACCATCCTCGCGACCGCGCTGGTCGAGACCGGGTCGATGATGGACACGGTGATCTTCGAGGAGTTCAAGGGCACCGGCAACGCCGAGCTGAAGCTGGACCGGAAGATCGCCGACAAGCGGATCTTCCCGGCCGTGGACGTCTCCGCCTCCAGCACCCGTAAGGAAGAGATCCTGCTGGGCAAGGAGGAGCTGGCGATCATCCACAAGCTCCGCAAGGTGCTCAGCTCGCTGGAGTCCGGCGCCGCTCTGGACCTGCTGATGGACCGGCTCAAGCAGACCCGGACCAACATCGAGTTCCTGATGCAGATCGCCAAGTCGACGCCTGGCGAATAAATCGCATAGCGAAAAAACGGCGAGACCCACCCAAACGGGTGGGTCTCGTCGTTTTCGTCGCACAGATTGTCTGATTCAGCCCATCCAGGGTCGTGCGAACCTCCGGTATCCCCATCCCTCGATAATCCGGAGGCGCTCGATGATCGTGCCCGGCTACCGGGAACATCCGGTCGAGCCATGGGATCCGAGCTCACCGGTGGACCCCGGTGAGGCCGAGGACTTCCTGCGGCGCTGCTACACCGAGAATCCCCGGCTCGGCCCGGTCGAACCCCGCCTCGCCATCGTCCGCGCTCAGATCGCCGCGACCGGCACCTACGTGCACACCACCGACGAGCTCACGCACGGCGCCAGGATGGCCTGGCGCAACGCCAGCCGGTGCATCGGGCGGCTCTACTGGCGCAGCCTGATGGTGCTGGACCGCCGGCGGGCCCGTACCGCCGACGAGATCTACTCGCTGCTCGTGCAGCACCTGCTGACCGCCGGCAGCGCTCAGATCCGGCCGGTGATCAGCGTCTTCGCCGCGGCCCAGCCCGGCCAGCCCTGCGCCCGGGTGTGGAACGAGCAGCTCATCCGGTACGCCGGTTACCGCACCGACGACGGGCAGGCGATCGGCGACCCGCGGCTGATCGACTTCACCGCGGCGGTGCGCGGGTTCGGATGGCGGGGCAAGGGCGAGGCGTTCGACGTGCTGCCGCTGGTCATCGAAACCCCGGGCGACGGGGTACGGGTCTACGAACTCCCCGAGCGGGCCATCCGCGAGGTGCCGCTCAGCCATCCCGAGTTCGGCTGGTTCGCCGAGCTGGGCCTGCGCTGGCACGCGGTGCCGGCGATCGCCAACATGCGCCTGACCATCGGCGGCGTGCACTATCCGCTCGCCCCGTTCAACGGCTGGTACATGGGCTCGGAGATCGGTGCCCGCAACCTCGCCGACGCCGACCGCTACAACCTGCTGCCGCTGGTCGCCGCCCGGATGGGCCTGGACACCAGCCGCGAGTCGACGCTGTGGCGGGACCGGGCCCTGGTCGAGCTGAACCGGGCCGTCCTGCACAGTTTCGAGCGGGCCGGGGTCAAGATGAGCGACCACCACACCGAGTCCCAGCGGTTCATCACCCACCTGCGCAACGAGGAGAAGGCCGGCCGCCGGGTCCCGGCGGACTGGACGTGGATCGTCCCGCCGATCTCCGGCGGGATCACCCCGGTCTTCCACCGCTACTACGACGAGTTCGACGAGCGGCCGGCCTTCTATCTGGACGAGGAGGCCGCGGCCCGGGCCAAGGGCTGCCCTATGCGAACTCGTTGACGGCGAAGTCGTCCCGGTGACGCCAGGACGCGTCGGTGCGCACGTGGTCCGCGCGTACCCACTTGAGGAGTTTGCGGTCGAACTCGGCGGCCGGGATGCGGCCGGCGACGCGGACCACGTACCCCTCGGAGGTCTGCTCGTCGCGCTGAGCGGCCCAGGCGGCGCGCGCCTCGGAGAGGCTGCCGCCGCGATAGAGGACGGGGACCGTGGGCAGCTCCAGGCGGCGGGCCCAGTCGACCGTGTCGTCCCAGCCGAGCAGCGTATTCGTCTCGTCCCAGATGCCGAACACCAGGAAGACGCCGGGCAGGTCCCGGTAGGCGACGCTGCGGCGGGCCCACATGGACTCGCCGCAGACCCGCCAGTCGTCCGGGATCCGGTACGCCGTCATCGCCCAGAGCGCCTTGGCCGGGCGATCCCAGGGCTGGGTGCCGGAGTCCAGGGACCGGGCGTACATCGAGTCGCGGGTGAAGGTCAGGTTCCCGCCGTCCATCTTCTCGGTCACCACGAGCTCGCCGTCGAGCCAGGTCAGGTCCTGCTGGACCCGGTCGTCGGCGGTCGCTCCGGGCGAACCGGGCAAGTGGAACGTACGCGGGTACTTCACCCTAGAAATCCCCCTCCGCCACCTGGAACACGGTCAGGCCGAGCTGCCGCCACATACGTACCACCTGCTGACGGTCGTCGAACACTCCGACGATCCGCCACCGATCCCGGACCTCCTGGTCGAAGATCTCCCGCTTGACGATCGAGTCCTTGCGGCTGTCGCCCTCCGGGCGCATGAACAGGCCCTCGTACGGCACACCGACGTACAGCTCCAGCCACGCCTCGGTCTCCGCGCGGCACACCGCGTCCCGGCCGGAGCAGAAGACGATCGCGTGCCCGGCCGCGTGCATCGCCCGGACCGCCGTGATCACCGACGGGTTCGGCTCGTCCTCACCGACCCGGCCCCAGTCGTACGGGCTCCGGCCGTTCATCAGCGCCACCGTCCCGTCGATGTCGACGAGCACCGCCTCCGGCAGCTCCGGATCGGGCCGGTACACCACGCCCGGCCCGCCGCGGTCGACGAACGGCACCGGCAGCGGCAGGTTCTTGCCGGCCAGGTAACGGTCGTGCAGCCGGCGGATCGGGCCCTCGCCGACCCGCTCCTGCTCGGGCCGGTCCGCGTCCCGCCGGACGCACTCGTCCACCGGCACGTCGGTGAAGTCGTGCACCTCGAACGACGCGCCGAACCGGGCGGCCATCTCGGCCCACTCCCGGACCGTCTTGGCGCGCAGGTTCGTGTCGTCGACGATCACGCTCGCCCGGGTCCGCAGCAGCGCCTCGACGGCGGCCCGCTGCGCCCGGGTCACCTGGGCCTCGGCGACCTGCGTGTAGAGCCGCGCGCCGTGCAGCATCCAGCGCAGGTCGTCCCGGTTGACCCGGACCACACCCGGTTGCAGCTTGCGGGCGAACGTGGTCTTGCCGGAGGCCGGCAGACCCCGCGTGATGAGAAGCCGTGTCACTGATCCTCCTTGACGACCGCGGGCCGGGCCCGCTGCCACAGGCCGGGACGGTAGTCCTTGCCGTCGAGCCGCAGGAACAGCTCACTACGGAACTCGGTGCGCACGGCCTCGGCCGCGAACTCCCTACGGCCCCAGCCCTCCGGCAACGAGGCGATGATCTTCTCGTACGCCGCCTCGACCGCCGCAGCCCGCTCGTCCACCGCCGCGGTGAGCTTCTCGGCGACGCCCCGCACCCAGACGTGGAACTCGTCGGGCAGCGGCTCGGTGAGCGCGTCCAGGTCGCCGCCGTTGGCGAGGATGTCCCACACCGTCCGGGGTGTGAGACCGGTCACCAGGCGGTGCAGGCGCACGTAGTCCGCGTACTTGATCTTCACCCGCTGATCGGCCTCGGTGAAGTGCACGACCAGACCTTCCCGGCCGTGCCGGGCCGGAGCGGCGAGCGCCTCGGCCAGACTCGTGTAGGCGAACGTCTCCACCACCGGGCCCGGCCAGTCCGGCACCGCCTCCGGGCCGTGACTGCGGCCGGTCGCGATCTCCACCGCGCCGAGCAGGATCAGGTCGTCCAGCCCCTGGTAGTCGACGACGATCCGGTTCTCCGGGTAGACGATCTCGACGAGCACGGTCAAACCCCGCGGGGGTACGAAGGACGCGTACCGCGTACGCAGCAGGTCGGTGGCGTGCCGTGCCTGATCCGAGGCGAAGGACCCCCGCGTGGCGACGGCGAAGCCGGAGCCGTCGTGATAGATCACACCCAGGCTGCCGTCCGCCTTGTCGGTGACCGTCACCGCCGCGCCCGGATCGAGCGCCGGCGCCTGGCTCTCCGTGTGGTTGAAGAACTTCGGGAACGGACGGGCGGCGATCCGGCCGGCGGCGTCCACGATCAGGCCCCGGCAGGCGAGCGTGACCGGGCTCCAGGCCGCCGAGTACTGACAGGCCTCGGTGTAGTTGTAGATCGTGAACGGCAGCGTGGGGTGGCGCTGCAGGCGGACGAGCCCGTTGTCGATCGCGGCGGCCAGTTCGGCCGGATCGAGGACGTCGTGCAGCAGCGTCATGGGGGGGTGCCTTCCCGGGGGGAATGAACGAAGGGAGGCTCACGTTAACCAGCATGAATCCAGTTGCGCCTCCTGATTTCCGGCCGGTACGGGCGGCATGGCAGACTGGTACATCGGCCAAGAAGGGTTCCGGTTCACGCCGCTCCAGCAGGACGGCGACCCGGCGGCCCGACCATTCGAGAGGGACCGAGAAGACATGAAGAGCGGCATCCACCCGGAGTACACGACCACCGAGGTCATCTGCTCCTGCGGCAGCAGCTTCAGCACCCGCAGCACCGCGAAGGGCGCGGAGATCCGCGTCGAGACCTGCAGCGCCTGCCACCCGTTCTACACCGGCAAGCAGCGCGTCCTCGACACCGCGGGCCGGGTCGCGAAGTTCCAGGCGAAGTACGCCAAGGTCACTGCCGCGAAGAAGAAGTAACTGCTTCAACGGCGCCCGTCCCGGATTCGGGACGGGCGCCGTTCGCGTGTGTGGTTCGCTTTTCCATCCGGCTCGGGGAGAGACCGATGAGCAACGACCGTCTGACCACGCTTCTCGACGAGTACGCGGACCTGGAGAAGCGGATGGAGGACCCGTCCATCCACGCCGACCAGGCGCTGGTCCGGCGGATCGGCCGCCGGTTCGCCGAGCTGGCCCCGCTCAACACCGCCCACCAGGAGCTGGAGGCGGCCCGCGCCGACCTGGCCGCCGCGCGGGAACTGGCCGCCGAGGACCCGTCGTTCGCCTCCGAGGTCGAGGCGGTCGCGGCGGTGCTGCCCGCGCTGGAGGAGAAGCTCGGCGAGATGCTGATGCCGCGCGACCCGAACGACGCCAAGGACGTGATCGTCGAGATCAAGGCGGGCGAGGGCGGTCAGGAGTCGGCGCTGTTCGCGAGCGACCTGCTGCGGATGTACAGCCGGTACGCGGAGCGCCGCGGCTGGATCGTCGAGGTGATCGACTCGCAGGAGTCGGACCTGGGCGGCGTCAAGGACATCTCGGTGGCGGTCAAGACGAAGGGTGTTCCCGAGGGCGGCCACGGCGTCTGGTCCCGGATGAAGTGGGAAGGCGGCGTGCACCGGGTGCAGCGGGTGCCGGTCACCGAGTCGCAGGGCCGGATCCACACCTCGGCCGCCGGCGTGCTGGTGCTGCCCGAGGCCGAGGATGTGGAGATTCACATCGAGCCGGGTGACCTGCGGATCGACGTCTACCGCTCGTCCGGGCCCGGCGGGCAGTCGGTCAACACCACCGACTCCGCGGTACGGATCACCCACCTGCCCACCGGCACCGTGGTGAGCTGCCAGAACGAGAAGAGCCAGCTGCAGAACAAGGAGTCGGCGATGCGCATCCTGCGGTCGCGGCTGCTGGCGCAGGCTCAGGAGGCGGCGGACGCGGTGGCCGGTGACGCCCGCAAGGCCCAGGTGCGAACGGTCGACCGTTCCGAGCGGGTCCGCACCTACAACTTCCCGCAGAACCGGATCACCGACCACCGGATCGGCTACACCGCGTACAACCTGGATCTGGTCCTCGGCGGGGAACTGGACGGGGTGCTGGACGCGCTGGCCGAGGCGGACCGGGCGGCCCGGCTCGCCGGCGACACCGAGCTCACCCGCCGCTGACCGTGCTGACCACCAACCGGCCGGCGGAGTAACAGGCCAGGTAACGGCCGGCGCTGGTGCAGCGGCCCGAACCGACCAGCGGGAGGTCGCCCAGCAGGGTGACCCCGCCGGTCGCCAGGTCGAGCCGCCGTACCGCGGCGGGTGCCGGATTCGGCGGCGAGTTGTGCAGGAACAGCACGTGGCCGGCGTCGACTGTGGAGAACGCCGGCCAGCCCCGGATCGCGGAGCCGCGCTGCCGCCCGGTCGCCGCGTCACGCACCATCGTCTCGGTGTCGTCGCCGGCCGCGGAGGTCATCAGGACGTCGCCGTCGCTGGTGCCGAAGGTGCTCGGATAGCCGGAACCGGCCCAGCGCAGTGCGCCGGTCAGCGGATCCAGCGCCTGGAACGAATCGATGTTGACCAGGCAGACCACCGGCCCGCACTCGTGGCTGGAGAGGTGCTGGTCCCCGTCCCGGTGCCAGAGCCGGTCCAGGGTGTCGATCCGGTAGGCGGTGACCGAGCCGGAGCCCTTCTCGGTCCGGTTGACCAGCAGCAGCCCCGGGGCGGTCGACAGGGAACTACCCCCGTCGCCGGCCGCGGCCCCGGAGAGCCAGGGGATCCGGCCGGTCACCACCGGAGCGCCGTCGGCGTAGTTCAGCACGGTGACGTCGCCGGCCGGGGTGACGGCGACCAGCCGGAACGGGGCGCCATGGCGGAACTCGGTGGCGTACGAGTCGGCGCGGGGGAGGGGCCGCTCCCAGATGACCGCCCCGGTCCGCGGATGAACCAGCCGGCCCCTCGTCAGCATGCCGTCGTCGCCGCGGTCGGTCAGCAGGATCCCGTCACGGCGGGCGGTGTACTCGTAGCCGCCGGACCGTCTCCACAGATCCCGGCCGGTAGCCGGGTCGATCGCGATCACCGAGCTCGCGAAGGTCACCAGGGTGGTGCTGCCGTCGGTGTTCGTGGCCCGGACCGTCCGCTCGTCGCCGGGCAACAGGATCACGCCCACCGAGGCCGCCGAGTCCAGCTCGAAGACCTGCTTGCCGAGCGGCCGGGTCCAGCGAACCGTGCCGGTCGCCGCGTCGAGGGCGCTCAGCACGTTCTCCCAGCCGTTGTACCGGTGCAGGAAGAGGGTGTCGCCGTCGAACGCGATCCGGTCCTGCTCGGTGATCGGCCCCGACCACAGCTCGTGGACCAGCGGCGGAACGGGACGGGCCGACGCGCCCAGGGCCACCGCGCACACCACCGCCATCGCCGCCAACGCCAGCCGCCGCACCGTGCCCCGACGGAACTCGCCGGCCAACGGGCCGCCGCTCCCGGCCCGTTCCGGTTGCGGGCCGGAGACGTCGCCCAGGTCGATCACGGTCATCGTCATGCAGTCGGTTTCCGGTTGGCGGCGGCGGAGGCCAGGGCGGCGCTCAGCCCCCGCCCGTTCGTGCCCACCTCGGACCAGCCGGAGGCCAGGCCGATCGGCGTGCCCGGAACCAGGGCCTGCCAGTTCTCCGCGCCGGCGGCGGCACCGATCCGGCGGGCCACCTCGGCCGCCTGGTGCGGGCCGGCGCCCGGCAGCACCAGCACGAACTCGTCACCGGCGAAACGGGCCACGAAGTCACCGCGGCGCATCACCCGGTGCAGCACCCCGGCGATCCGCTGAAGCACCAGGTCGCCACAGTGCCGGCCGTGCCGCAGGTTCACGGTGGTGAAACCGACCACGTCGCAGACGCCGACCGCGGCCCGCTCACCACGGGACAGCAGCGAATCCACGTACCGCTCCAGCTGGCGGCGGTTGGGCAGGCCGGTGAGCGGGTCGGTGAGGGTCTCGTCCCCGTACCGCCCGGGGTCGCGGTGGCTCTCCTGGGCGTCCAGGCGGGCGGCCACCCCGTCCAGGTAACCGTCCCGGAGCTGGTCGATACGCAGGGCGGCGAGGCGGAACGCGTACCGGTCGGCGGACTGCGCGGCGGCGTGGTCGCCCGCGCTGGCGTGGCAGATGCTGCGCAGCCGGGCCGGTTCCGGGGCGCCCAGCACCTCGGCGGAGACCGGCACCGCCTCCAGCAGGGCCAGCGCCTGCCCCGGCCGGCCGGCCGCGATGGCCAGGCACACCGAACCGAGATGTCGCAGGTCACGGGTCCGGGCGCTGTCGCCGCCGCCGGTCAGCCAGCGGGCCGCGTCCGGGCCGGTCGGCTCACCGAGGGCGGCCCGGCGGGCGAGGGCGTAGCCGTACACCGTGCGGCTGCCGGGGCGCAGCTGGTCGGTGGCGATGTACCGCGACAGCTCGGCGTCGATGTCGCGCAGCACCCGCAGGCAGCCGTCGGTGTCACCTTGATGATCGAGCGCGACCGCGTTGCGCAGCCGGATGCCGGGAGCGGCGAAGACCTCCGGCGCCAGACCGGCCGAGGCGCCGACCTCGCGGGCCTGCTCGATCGCGGTGAGCGCTTGGCCGTGGAAGCCGAGGTACGAGTACGCCATGGCGAGGTCGTGCCAGCCCCAGGCGGTCTCCGAGTCGCGCTCCGGCACGGCGGCCAGCGCCCGGGCGGCCTGCACCAGATGAGTGACGCCGCGGTCCAGGTTGCTCAGCAGGTGGGCGGCGAGCGCGGCGAAGGCGTGCATCTGGCCGCGCAGATAGGGGTCGGGCACCTCGCGGACCGCCTCGGCGCTGGCGGCCATCGCGGCCGCCAGCTCGGCGGCCCGGCCCAGATTGATCAGTGCGCCGAAGCGCTGGACCAGCGCGTACGCCCGGGTCTGAGGATCGGAGGCGGCGGCGAGCACACCGTCCAGGATCGGCAGCGCCGCGGCGGACTGCCCGGTCTGCTGCAGGTGACCGGCACGGCGAAGGTCCTCGACGTGTTCCGCGAGCTGGTCCAGCCAACTCACCGACCCAGCCACCCCATGGTGCGCCTCCAACGGTCCCGCCGACGGCCTCGCGTGCGCGACGTCTCATGATTATGCCGTGACACCGCGACACGAACAGCCCCCGGAAGGCACGGATCGGACCGGGTTGGCATCCGCACTGGCAGCGGCCGCCGTCGATCTCGCCAAGGCCGGGGTGGCGTCGCCGCGGGTCGACGCCGAGCTTCTGGCCGCCCATGTGCTCGGCGTCTTCCGGGGACGGCTCCCGCTGATCGACACGATCCGGGCCGCGGAGCTGACCCGGTTCCGGGAACTGGTCGAGCAGCGGGCCCGCCGGATTCCGTTGCAGCACCTTCTCGGCACGGCCGCGTTCCGCTATGTGGAACTCGCGGTCGGCGACGGCGTCTTCGTGCCGCGGCCCGAGACCGAGCTGCTGGCCGGGTGGGGAGTGGAACGCACCATGCCCGGCGCGGTGGTGGTCGACCTGTGCAGCGGCAGCGGCGCGATCGCCGTCGCGATCGCCGACGAGACGAAGGCCGGCCGGGTGATCGCGGTGGAACGGTCCCCGGCCGCGCTGACCTGGCTGCGCCGCAACACCGCCGGCTACCTGGTCGCCGAGGTGGTGGCGGGCGACGTCACCGACCCCGCGTTGCTGTCCGAGCTGCGAGGATCGGTGGACGTGCTGCTGTGCAACCCGCCCTACGTGCCGGACGGCACCGCGGTCCCGGCCGAGGTGTCCGGGCACGACCCGGCCGAGGCGGTCTTCGGCGGCGACGACGGGCTGGAGATCATCCGGCCGGTGATCGAGCTGGCCGCCGCACTGCTCAAACCGGGCGGATCGGTCGGTATCGAACACGACGACGTGCACGGTGAAGCGGTGCCGGAACTGCTCCGCGCGGACGGCCGGTTCATCGAGGTGACGGCCCACCGGGACCTCACCGGGCGTCCCCGGTACGCGACAGCCCGCCGCCGGTAGGACACCGCAGCGCCACATGGCAGACTGCATCCCGTGATGCTCTACGACTGCGCCACCGTCGCGGACCGGGACCGTGGCATCGCCGCCGCCGTCGAAGCGGCCAAGAGCGGCGAGCTCGTGGTGCTCCCCACCGACACGGTCTACGGGGTGGGCGCCGACGCGTTCGCCACGCACGCGATCACCCAGCTGCACCACGCCCGCGGCTCCGACCGCCGGGTGCCGCCGCCGGTGCTGGTCGGCTCCCGGCACACCCTCGACGGGCTGACCTATTCGCTGCCGCGTGCGGCCCGTGAGCTGGCCGACGCGTTCTGGCCCGGCGCGCTGACCATCATCGTGGAGCACTCGCCCAGCCTGACCTGGGATCTCGGCGACACCGGGGGCGCCGTGGCGGTCCGCATGCCGCTGCACCCGGTCGCCCTGGAGGTGCTGCGCGAGGTCGGCCCGATGGCCGTCACCACCGCCAACAAGCTCGGCTCGCCCGCCCCGCTCACCGCGGAGGAGGCCCGCGACCAGCTGGAGTACGCGGTTCGCGTCTACCTCGAGGCCGGCCCGGCCCTCGACCCCGCCCCGAGCACGATCGTCGACGTCACCGGCGACGTGCCCCGGATGCTGCGGGCCGGGGCGATCCCCCTCGAGAAGCTCCGTGACGTGGTTCCCGACATCGTCGATGGGCAGGACTGAGTTGGCACCGTTCACCGTTCTGCACATCTGCATGGGCAACATCTGCCGGTCGCCGATGGCCGAGCGCCTGCTGGCCCGCGCCGTCCGGGACCGGGCCGGTGACGCCGACGGCGGTCACCTGCTGCGCAGCGTCAGCGCCGGCACCGGCGGCTGGCACGAGGGTGAGGAGATGAACCCGCCGGCCGCCCGGCTGGTCCGCGCCCGCCGCGGGTCGGACGAGAACTTCCTGGCCCGCAAACTGCGCGGCGACTTCATCGACGAGGCCGACCTGATCCTCACGGCCACCGCCGATCAGTACGACTACGTGGTTGCCCTGCGCCCGGACGCCGCCGACCGCACCTTCGTGCTCGGCGAGTTCGGCCGCCTGCTCAGCGGGGTCGACGCGGCCGCGCTGCCGCCGGCCGAGCCGAAACCGGACGCGGTGCACGCCCGGGGCGTGGCGATCGTCGAGGCGGCGGCCCGGCTGCGCGGCACGGACGCCCCGCAGGCCGCCGACGACCTGGACGACCCGTGGGGACGCGGCGACCAGACGTTCCACCGGGTGGCCGACGAGATCGAGGACACCACGATGCCGCTCGCGGCGTTGCTCCTCCCGTGACCTTCCCCGACGAGAACCCTGTGGCTCTCACCGACGACAACCTCGTGGTCTTGCCCGACGAGAATCCCGTGGCCGTTACCGACGACAACCTCGTGGTCTTGCCCGACGAGAATCCCGTGGCCTTCACCGGCGACAACCTCGTGGTCTCTGGCGACGAGAACCCCGTCGGCTCCGTCGGCGAGAAGCCGGTGGCCGTTGCCGACGAGCCGGACGAGAGGTCCGTGGCCTCCCGCATCGCGCGGCCCGACGCGGACGGGCTGCGCCGGGCCGCCGAGATCCTGCGCGCCGGCTCCGTCGTGGCGTTTCCCACCGAGACCGTCTACGGGCTCGGCGCCGACGCGTTCTCGGAGAAGGCGGTCGGCGAGATCTACCGCCTCAAGAACCGGCCCTCCTGGAATCCGTTGATCGTGCACGTCGCCGACGTGGCGGCGGCCCGGAAGCTGGCCGCCGAGTGGCCGGCCCAGGCCGACGATCTCGCGGCGCGGTTCTGGCCCGGGCCGTTGACCCTGGTCGTTCGCCGCGCCCCGCACCTGCCCGGGATCGGGGCGGCCAACGACACGGTGGCTGTCCGGGTGCCCGCGCACGAGGTGGCGCTGGCTCTTCTCGAGGCCAGTGGACTCCCGCTCGCGGCGCCCAGCGCCAACCGTTCCGAGGGCATCTCACCGACCACCGCCGACCACGTGGTCCGCAGCCTGCCGGACGTGCCGCTGGTCCTGGACGGCGGCGCGTGCTCCTGGGGGATCGAGTCGACGGTCCTGGACCTGACCGGGGACGTGCCGCGGCTGCTGCGGCCGGGCGCCCTCAGTCTGCGGGTGTTGCGCGATGCCGTGGGCCCGATCGCGCTGCCGGAGTCGGCGACCGAGGACGGGACGGCGCGGCCGTCGCCGGGCATGAGCCGGCGGCACTACGCGCCGCGCGCCAAGGTCGTCCTCTGCAAGGACGTGCGGGACGTGGAGCGGTCCGGGCTGCCCGAGCCGGTGGCCACGATGACGTACGAGGGCGGCGACGGCACCGAGATCCTCTCCGCGGACCCCCGAGAGTACGCGGCCGACCTGTACGCGGCCCTGCACCGCCTCGATGACGCCGGATTCGCAACGATCCTGATCCAGGAGCCGCCGCAGACCGAGGACTGGCTGGCCGTCCACGACCGCCTGTCCCGCGCCGCCGCCTGACCCCGCCGCCTGTCCCGCGCCGCCGCCTGACCCGCCGCCGGTCCCGCGCGCCGCCGCCTGACCCCGCCGTCCGTCCCGCGCGCCGTCGGCACCGTCCGCGCCGCGCGCCGTCGGCCCCGCGCGCCTGCCGAGCAGATCTTGTGAGTTCGCGGCTGTGCTGACGGCGCAAACTCACAAGATCGCGACGACCCACGACGGCTCACGACGGCTCGCGGCGGCTCGCGACGACTCGCGGCGGCTCGCGGCGGCTCGCGACGACTCGCGGCGGCTCGCGACGGCTCGCGACGGCTCGCGACGGCTCGCGACGACCCGCGACGGCTCGCGGCGAAGCGTGGCGACTCGCGCTGACCATGCGTGATCTTGTGAGTTTGCGCCTCAGCGGTGCGCCGGAAACTCAGAAGATCGCGGGGGCGGGTGGCGAGGGGTGACCGCACCGGGCATGCATGAGCGGCACCGGGCGGCAGACCGTGCGGGGACGCCTGCCGTAGCCGCCGCGAGTCACGGGACGCTGCGTGGCCCGTACCGGAAAATGGTTGTGGTGTTCATGGGCCGGAGGCGGCGGTTCGGGTGATGTTGCGGGCCATGCCGTTGAAGACGATGCCGTGGAAGGGCAGTACCGACGCCCAGTAGAGGTGCCCGGCCAGGCCGCGGGGCAGGAACACCGCCCGCTGGTGGTAGACGCTGCCGCCGTCCGGCGCCGGCACCGCGCGCATCTCCAGCCAGGCCCGGCCCGGCACCCGCATCTCGGCGCGCAGCCGCAGCAGCGAGCCGGGTTCGATCTCCTCGACCCGCCACCAGTCGAGGGCCTCGCCGACGCGCAGGCGGTGCTTGTCACGCCGGCCGCGCCGCAGTCCGACGCCGCCGGCCAGCCGGTCCAGCCAGCCGCGGACCGACCAGGCGAGCGGGAACGAGTACCAGCCGTTCTCGCCGCCGATGCCTTCGATCACTCGCCACAACTGTTCGGTGCTCGCCTGCACCGGGCGGGAGCGTTCGTCGATGTAGAGGCTGCCGCCGGACCATTCCGGGTCGCTGGGCAGCGGGTCGGCCGCGGTGTCCAGGCCGGAGGCGGTGGACCAGCGGGTCTCCACGTCCGCGTCGCGGATCCTGCCGAGGGCCAGCCGGACCGACTCGTCGAAGCCGAGCGACGGCGGGCCGGGGAGCAGTTCGGCCAGGTCGTTCTCGTGCGCGATCGCCTCGTGGACGAGGCTGGCGACCAGGGGACGGGCGATGGCGTTGGGCACCGGGGTGATCAGGCCGACCCAGTGCGCGGAGAGCCACGGGCTGAGGACCCGGGTGGGGAGGATGACGCGCCGGGGCAGACCTGCCACCCGGGCGTAGCGCTGCATCATCTCGGCGTAGGTGAGCACGTCCGCGCCGCCGATGTCGAATCCGCGGTTGATCTCGGGCGCGAGCGCCGTGGCGTCGATGAGGTAGCGCAGGACGTCGCGTACCGCGACGGGCTGGATCCGGTTGTGCACCCACCGCGGGGTGATCATGGCCGGCAGGCGCTCGGTGAGATAGCGCAGCATCTCGAAGGACGCCGAACCGGAACCGATGATCACCGGGGCGCGCAGGACCGCCGTGGGAACTCCGCTGTCCAGCAGGATCCGGGCCACCTCGGCCCGGGAGCGCAGGTGGGCGGAGGGCCGCTCGTGGGCGGGCGGCTCCGGGCCGCCGAGATAGATGATGCGGCGTACGCCCGCCGCGCGCGCCGCCGCCGCGAAGTTCCGGGCGGCCTCCCGGTCGAGACGTTCGAAGTCCGGGCGGCCGAGCGAGTGCATGAGGAAGTAGGCGACGTCGACGCCCTCGAATGCGGCCGGCAGCGTCGCCGGGTCGGCCAGATCGCCCTGCATGATCTCGGCGCGCCCGGCCCAGGGGACGTCGCGGAGCCGCCCCGGGCTGCGGGCCAGACATCGCACCTGATGGCCGGAATCGAGCAGTCGCGGGGCGAGGCGGCCACCGATGTATCCGGTGGCGCCGGTGACGAGACAGCGCATAACAGCAGAGTGTGCCCACGAACCGACCCTCCGAAGCCATATGCTCGTAAACCGGAAGGCTCCTCGAGTTTCGGGAGGCCAGGGTGGGCACCTTCTGGGGGCCGGACTTCGCGGCGCTGGAGCGCGAGGATCCGGAGATCGCCGCAGTTCTCGTCGATGAGGTGGGCCGCCAGCGGGACACCCTGCAGCTGATCGCGAGCGAGAGTTTCACGTCGCCGGCGGTGCTGGCGGCGCTCGGTTCGACGCTGGCGAACAAGTACGCCGAGGGCTATCCGGGGCAGCGCTACTACGGCGGCTGCGCTCTGGTGGACCGGGCCGAGCAGCTGGCGGTGGAGCGGGCCAAGGATCTGTTCGCCGCGGAGCACGTCAACGTGCAGCCGCATTCCGGGGCGTCGGCGAACCTGGCGGCGTACGCGGCGCTGGCCGAGCCGGGTGACGTGGTGCTGGCGATGGGGTTGCCGCACGGCGGTCATCTCACCCACGGCAGCAAGGCGAACTTCTCCGGGAAGTGGTTCCATCCGATCGCGTACCGGTTGGAGCCCTCGACCGAGGAGATCGACTACGACGAGGTACGGGATCTCGCGCTCGCGCACCGGCCCAAGATGATCATCTGTGGGGCGACGTCGTACCCGCGGCTGATCGACTTCGCCCGGTTCCGGGAGATCGCCGACGAGGTGGGCGCGTACCTGCTGGTCGACGCCGCGCACTTCATCGGTCTGGTGGCGGGCCGGGCGGTGCCGTCTCCGGTGCCGCACGCCGACGTGATCACCGCGACCACCCACAAGGCGCTGCGCGGACCGCGCGGCGGCATGATCATCTGCCGGGGCGAGCTGGCCCGGCGCATCGACAAGGCGGTCTTCCCGTTCGCCCAGGGCGGGCCGATGATGCATGCGGTGGCGGCGAAGGCGGTCGCCTTCCGGGAGGCCGGCACCCCGGAGTTCCGGGGGTACGCCAATCAGACGGTCCGCAACGCGCGGGTCCTGACCGAGGGGCTGACGGCCGAGGGGATGCGCCCGGTGACCGGCGGCACCGACACCCATCTCGCGGTGATCGACCTGCGCGATCTGGGTGTCACCGGGCGGGAGGCCGAGGCGCGGTGCGCGTCGGCGGGCATCGCGCTCAACAAGAACCCGGTGCCGTACGACCCGGAGCGCCCGGCCGTGGCCTCCGGTGTCCGGATCGGCACGCCGAGCGTCACCTCCCAGGGCATGCGTGAGGGGGAGATGCGGCAGATCGCCCAGCTGATCGGCCGGGTGGTCCGGGACGGCGCCGGCACTCCGGCCGGGCAGGCGGTGCTCCGGGAGGCGGCGGCCGAGGTGTCCGGGATCGTGGGAGCCTTCCCGCCCTATCCGCTGGAGACGGAATTGCTCGCCGATTCGGCGGCGCGGCGGTGAATCGGGCCCGATATCGAATTCCCGGATAGTTTTCCGGGTACGCCGCCTTAACGCTCCATAACCGGACGTGGACGCGATTCCGGCGTGATCCGGGCGTGGTGATAACGTGACGCGCCGTCGCGCATGTGGTGGCGCGACGTCGAGGGGGTTCTGTGGTGAGCGAGGCGCCCGCCGATCCGCGCTGGCGGATCGAGCACCTGCCGCTCCTCACCGCGGTCTCCACCGCGCTGCTGCTCTGCGCGGCGTCGGCCGGTTTCCTGGCCGGTGGGCCGGACGCGGCCGTGGGCGCGGCGGTCGGGGTCCTGATCGTCACCGCCAGTTACACCTTGTCGACAGTGGTGATCGCCTGGGCCGACACGGTGCGGCCGAGTCTGCTGATGCCCCTCGGGCTGCTCACTTATGTGGTGAAATACACCTTGTTCGGGATCATTCTGGTCTTCGGGGTGTCCAGCGACTGGGCCGGCAAGAAGCCGCTGGGCTATGGGGTCGTGGCCGGCGTCGTGGTCTGGACCGGTGTGCAGGCCTGGTGGGTGCACCGCCGGACCATGCGGAAGTGATCCAGGACACCTCAAAACACCTGGTCAGCGAAGTGAGAACCGGGCAAGCCGCCACTATCCGGTGACCTGTTCGCTCGTGCCGTGTTCCGATTTGGCGCGACAGGAGTACCGTGTCCAGTCAGTTGCGAGACCCCTGACGCCTGGACAACTACGGTTGTGCGGGGGGTCCCGCTTAGCTTCGTGTTTCCTGCTGATATCGTTCGGGCCGTCATGACCGGCCAGAAACCTCCCCACGAATCTCGCGGTGACGACAATCAAAACCGGCCGCCCGACACGGGCGCGGGGATGACCGCACTGTCGTATCTCATCGCGGGCATTCTCGCCTGGGGTGGAATCGGCTGGCTGATCGACTACTTCGTCGGAACCACGGGAATCTTCGCCGGCCTCGGCGCTGTCCTCGGGGTTGCCGGTGCTGTCTACATCATCGTGCGCCGGTCCGGCGCCTGACAGGAAGGGCCAAGGTGATCGGTCAGTCGACGGTCCTCGCGGCGGCGTTCCCGCCCAGCGTCGAGGATTTCTACCTGCCCAGCATCCTGCCGTGGGGCGCTCACGACAGCTACTGGTTCACCAAGATCACTGTGCTGGTCTGGGTGGCGGTCGCGGCGATCATCATCTTCTTCCTGGTGTCCTACCGGAAGCCGCAGCTGGTCCCGACCAAGAAGCAGTGGATCGCCGAGAGCCTCTACGGCTTCGTGCGCAACAACATCGCGGTTGACATGATCGGCCCGCAGGGCGTGCGCTTCGCGCCGTACCTGACGTCGCTGTTCCTGTTCATCCTGGTGAACAACTTCTTCGGCATCGTGCCGCTCATCCAGATCTCGCCGATGTCGCACATCGCCTTCCCGGCGGTGCTCGCGGTGATCAGCTACGTGATGTTCATCTGGGTCGGCATCAAGAAGCACGGCATCGCGTACTTCAAGCACGCCGTCATGCCGAACGCGCCGGCCGGTATCCTTCCGCTGCTCATCCCGATCGAGATCTTCTCGAACTTCCTCGTCCGGCCGTTCTCGCTGGCCGTTCGTCTCTTCGCCAACATGTTCGCGGGCCACATGCTGCTGCTCGTGTTCACCCTCGGCGGCTTCGCGATGATCAACGCGAACGTGCTGCTGGCGCCGATCTCGGTGCTCTCCTGGGTGCTCACCATCGCGATCACCTTCCTCGAGTTCATGGTGATCTGCCTGCAGGCCTACGTCTTCACGGTGCTGACCGCGAGCTATGTCCAGGGTTCGCTCGCCGACGAGCACTGAGCAGTACCTGATCTCCGAGTAACACCCCGTTGTCGTCCCGCGTGACAGTCACGCGAGATACCAGGAGGAATTAGCAATGGACCTTCTCGCCGCCGTTGAGGGCAGCACCGCCGCCATCGGTTACGGTCTCGCTGCGATCGGCCCCGGCATCGGTGTCGGCCTGGTCTTCTCGGCCTACATCCAGGCCACGGCGCGCCAGCCCGAGTCGTCCCGCCTGACCCTGCCGTTCGTCTGGATCGGCTTCGCCGTCATCGAGGCGCTGGCGCTGCTGGGCATCGCGTTCGGCTTCATCTGGCAGGGCAACCTCTGATCTTCAACCTCGACTAGGAGGTTCCTGTGATCGATTTCTATCTCGCTGCAGAAGGTGCTCCCGAGCACAACCCGATCGTTCCTGTCTGGCAGGAGATCGTCGTTGGCACGGTTGCGTTTGCGGTGCTCTGCTTCGTGTTGATGAAGTTCGTCTTCCCGATGATGGAGAAGACGTTCGCGGCGCGGGTGGACGCGATCGAGGGCGGCATCAAGCGCGCCGAGGCCGCTCAGGCCGAGGCGAACGAGCTGCTCGAGCAGTACCGTACGCAGCTCGCCGAGGCGCGGACCGAAGCCGCTCGCATCCGCGACGAGGCCCGGGCCGACGCCGAGGGCATCCGGCAGGACGTGCTGGCGAAGGCCCGCGAGGAGTCGGACCGCATCATCGCGGCCGGCAACGAGCAGCTCGCCGCCCAGCGGGAGTCCATCGTCCGGGAGCTCCGGTCCGAGGTCGGCACGCTCGCGGTCGACCTGGCCAGCAAGATCGTCGGCGAGGCTCTCGCTGACGAGGCCCGTACCCGTGGCACCGTCGAGCGCTTCATCGCGGACCTCGACACCGCCGGGCGGCGCTGATGACGTCGAGCGTAAGCCGCGAGGCCTACGGCGAGGCGTTGGAACAGCTCGCCGCCAACACCGTGGCGGCCACGGCCCCGCAGCTGGCCACGGTCGCCGACGAGATCCTGTCGGTGGCCGGGCTGCTGCGGGCCCAGCCCCGGCTGCGCCGCGCTCTGACCGATCCGTCCCGGCCCGGTTCCGACCGTGCCGGGCTGCTGAAGTCGCTGCTCGCCGGCAAGGTCTCGGAAATCACCGTGAACACGGTGGCGGCCCTGGCCGCCGGGCGGTTCTCCCGCCCGTCCGAGCTGCTGGACGCGGCCGAGCGGCTGGGTGTCGAAGCCCTGCTGACCTCCGCCGAGCGCGAGGACAAGCTGGCCGACGTCGAGGACGAGCTGTTCCGGTTCGGCCAGATCGTCGGCGGCGACTCCAAGCTGGCCGTCACGCTCGGTGACGTCAGTGCTCCGGTCGAGCTCCGCGTTAAGCTGGTGCAGGACCTGCTCAAGGGCAAGGTGCACGTGGCCACCGGCCGGCTGGTCGAGGTGGCGCTGACCGGCTTCGGTGGCCGGGGCTTCGAGGCCTCGCTGACCCGGCTGGTCGAGGCGACCGCCGCCAAGCGGGACCGCGAGGTCGCTTACGTGACGGTCGCCAAGCCGCTCACCGACGCCGACGAGCAGTCCCTGGCTGCGAAGTTGTCCGCCCTCTACGGCCGCGAGGTCTCGCTGAAGGTGGACGTCGACCCGTCGGTTCTCGGCGGCGTCAGCGTCCGGGTCGGCTCCGACCTCTACGACGGCACGGTCCTGCGCAAGCTGAACCAGGCCAAGCAGGCGTTCGCTAAATAGTCCTTTCCCCTCGATTCTTCTATCGAGAAGCCCCCTCGGCGGCGGTGACGTCCCGAGCTAGACAGAGAAGGCAGAGGATGGCCGAGCTGACCATCTCCTCGGACGAGATCCGGGGGGCGCTAGAGCGCTACGTCTCGTCCGCCACGTCGTCCGATCTCACCCGTGAGGAAGTCGGCATCGTCTCCGACGCGGGCGACGGCATCGCGCACGTCGAGGGCCTCCCCTCGACGATGGCGAACGAACTGCTCGAATTCGCCGACGGCACGCTGGGTGTCGCCCTGAACCTCGACGTCCGCGAGATCGGCGCCGTGGTCCTGGGTGACTTCGCGAAGATCGAGGAGGGCCAGCCGGTCAAGCGCACCGGCCGCGTCCTCTCGGTCCCGGTGGGCGACGCCTTCCTGGGCCGCGTCGTGGACGCCCTGGGCAACCCGATCGACGGCCACGGCGAGATCGCGAACGAAGGCTTCCGCGAGCTCGAGCTGCAGGCCCCGAACGTGATGGCCCGCCAGCCCGTGAAGCAGCCGCTGCAGACCGGCATCAAGGCGATCGACGCCATGACGCCGATCGGCCGCGGCCAGCGCCAGCTGATCATCGGCGACCGTAAGACCGGTAAGACCACGGTCGCGATCGACACGATCATCAACCAGAAGGCGAACTGGGACTCCGGCGACCCGGAGAAGCAGGTCCGCTGCATCTACGTGGCGATCGGCCAGAAGGCCTCCACCATCGCCAGCATCCGGGGCACCCTGGAGGCGCAGGGCGCGCTGCAGTACACGACGATCGTCGCCGCCCCGGCTTCCGACCCGGCCGGCTTCAAGTACATCGCGCCCTACACCGGTTCCTCCATCGGTCAGCACTGGATGTACAACGGCAAGCACGTCCTGATCGTCTTCGACGACCTGACGAAGCAGGCCGAGGCCTACCGCGCCGTGTCGCTGCTGCTGCGCCGCCCGCCGGGCCGTGAGGCCTACCCGGGTGACGTCTTCTACCTGCACTCCCGTCTGCTGGAGCGCTGCGCCAAGCTCTCCAACGAGCTGGGTGGCGGTTCGATGACCGGTCTGCCGATCATCGAGACCAAGGCCAACGACATCTCGGCCTACATCCCGACCAACGTGATCTCGATCACCGACGGTCAGATCTTCCTCGAGTCCGACCTGTTCGCCTCCGGCGTGCGTCCCGCCATCAACGTCGGCACCTCGGTGTCCCGCGTGGGTGGTTCGGCGCAGGTCAAGGCGATGCGCTCGGTCTCCGGCCGACTGCGTCTCGACCTGGCCCAGTTCCGTGAGCTGGAGGCCTTCTCGGCCTTCGCCTCCGACCTGGACAAGGCGTCGCGTGCCCAGCTCGAGAAGGGCATCCGCCTGGTCGAGCTGCTGAAGCAGCCGCAGTACTCGCCGTACTCGACGGTCGACCAGGTCATCTCGATCTGGGCCGGCACCACCGGGCAGCTGGACGACATCGCGGTCGGCGACGTGCGCCGCTTCGAGCAGGAGTTCCTGCAGTGGTTCAAGCACCACAACAGTGACGTCTACACCGCGATCGAGTCGACGAACCTGCTGAGCGACGACAACATCGAGAGCCTGAAGGCCGGTGTCGTCGAGTTCAAGAAGTCGTTCCAGGGCAGCGCGACCGGCGAAAGCGGTAACTAGGCATGGCCGCCGGTCAGGTACAGGCGCTGCGTCGGCGCATTCGCACCGTCAAGTCGACCAAAAAGATCACCAAGGCGCAGGAGCTGGTCGCCACCAGCCGGATCGCGAAGGCCCAGGAACGGGTCGCCGCCTCCCGGCCGTACTCGCTGGCCATCACCAAGGTGCTGGGCGCGCTGGCGTCGAACGCCTCGGTGGAGAACCCGCTGCTGGCCGCGCGTGAGCGCGTCCGGCGGGCGGGGGTCCTGCTGATCACCAGTGACCGGGGCCTGGCCGGCGCCTACAACGCCAACGCCATCCGGACCGCCGAGCAGCTGGTCGCCCAGCTGAAGTCGGAGGGCAAGGAGGTGGCGCTGTACATCGTCGGCCGTAAGGGCGTCGGCTACTACCGGTTCCGTGGGCGGGACATCGCCGCCAGCTGGACCGGGTTCT
This sequence comes from Actinoplanes utahensis, assembly GCF_016862455.1. GTDB lineage: Bacteria > Actinomycetota > Actinomycetes > Mycobacteriales > Micromonosporaceae > Actinoplanes > Actinoplanes utahensis. The sequence continues at coordinate 33,384 of NZ_BOMZ01000085.1, read as the reverse complement.
CCGAGCGTCCGTCGTTCGCGGACGCCAAGAGGATCGGCGACGCGTTGATCGAGGGATTCGCGGCCGGGTCGGAGGCCGAGGGCACCTTCGGTCCCGAGGGCATCGCGGGCGTGGACGAGCTGCACCTCGTGAGCACCGAGTTCAAGTCCCTGATGACACAGAGCGCCAACGCGAAGCCGCTCGCTCCCGTGCAGGTCGAAGCGGAGTCGGAGGAGAAGTCCTCCGAGCCCCGCGCGGCGTACGAGTTCGAGCCGGACGCCGACGAGCTGCTCGACGCGCTGCTGCCGAAGTACCTCAACACCCGCATCTACGCGGCGTTGCTGGACTCGGCGGCCAGTGAGTCGGCCTCGCGCCGGCGGGCGATGAAGAGCGCGTCGGACAACGCCGACGACCTCCTCAAGCGGTACACGCGCGAGATGAACTCCGCGCGTCAGGCTGCGATCACCCAGGAAATCAGTGAGATCGTCGGCGGCGCCAACGCGCTGGCCGCGGCGGGAAGTGATGTGTGATGACTGCTGTTGCTGAGCCCATTAAGGCGGAGACCGCTGTCGGCCGCGTCGTCCGGGTCATCGGCCCGGTCGTCGACGTCGAGTTTCCCCGTGACGCCATGCCGGCCATCTTCAACGCGCTGCACGTGGAGGTCACCCTCTCCGGCGGCACGAAGAAGCTGACCATGGAGGTCGCCCAGCACCTGGGCGACAACCTGCTCCGCGCCATCTCGATGCAGCCGACCGACGGCCTGGTCCGTGGTGCCGCGGTCACCGACACCGGCGCGCCGATCTCGGTGCCCGTCGGTGACGTGACCAAGGGCCACGTGTTCAACGCCCTCGGCGAGGTGCTCAACGTCGACCCGTCGACGCTGAACATCACCGAGCGCTGGTCGATCCACCGCAAGCCGCCGGCGTTCGCGGACCTCGAGCCGAAGACCGAGATGCTGGAGACCGGCATCAAGGTGCTCGACCTGCTCGCGCCGTACGTGCGTGGTGGCAAGATCGGCCTGTTCGGTGGCGCGGGCGTGGGCAAGACGGTGCTCATCCAGGAGATGATCATCCGAGTCGCCCGTAACTTCGGTGGCACCTCGGTGTTCGCCGGCGTCGGCGAGCGCACCCGTGAGGGCAACGACCTCATCCTGGAAATGGACGAGGGTGGCGTTCTGGACAAGACCGCGCTGGTCTTCGGCCAGATGGACGAGCCGCCGGGCACCCGTCTGCGGGTCGCCCTGACCGCTCTGACCATGGCGGAGTACTTCCGTGACGTCCAGAACCAGGAGGTGCTGCTCTTCATCGACAACATCTTCCGGTTCACCCAGGCCGGTTCCGAGGTCTCCACCCTGCTCGGCCGCATGCCGTCCGCCGTGGGTTACCAGCCCACCCTGGCGGACGAGATGGGCGAGCTCCAGGAGCGGATCACCTCGGTCCGGGGCAAGGCGATCACCTCGCTGCAGGCGATCTACGTGCCCGCCGACGACTACACCGACCCGGCGCCGGCGACCACCTTCGCCCACCTGGACGCGACCACGAACCTCGAGCGGTCGATCTCCGACAAGGGCATCTACCCGGCCGTGGACCCGCTGGCCTCCAGCTCGCGGATCCTCGCCCCCGAGTACGTCGGCGCCGAGCACTACGCGGTCGCCCGCGAGGTGCAGCGGATCCTGCAGAAGTACAAGGACCTGCAGGACATCATCGCCATCCTCGGTATGGACGAGCTCTCCGAGGAGGACAAGGTCACGGTCGCCCGTGCCCGCCGGATCGAGCGGTTCCTGTCGCAGAACACCTACGCGGCGGAGCAGTTCACCGGTGTCCCCGGCTCGACGGTCCCGCTGAAGGAGACCATCGAGGCGTTCAAGAAGATCGCCGAGGGTGAGTACGACAACTACCCGGAGCAGGCCTTCTTCATGTGCGGTGGCCTCGAGGACCTCGAGAAGAACGCGCACGAGCTGATGAAGGGCTGATTCCAGCCAGTAACTCCACGAGAGCCGCGCCGGTTTTACCGGCGCGGCTCTCGTGCTTTCCGGACGACATGGCACGGTTCCGTTTGGGTATGATTTGTCACTCATTAGTCGCGAACTGAACCGGTAGTGGGGATCCAGTGGCCAGGTCCGTCAAGCGCCGCCCGCCGATGTGGGCGCGGCTCAGTGCCGTCTTCGGCTGCGTGCTCATGGTCGGCAGCGGCGCCGTGCTGGTCACCGGGCAGGCCGTCATCGCGCGGTACACGGGTGCGGTGGAGGCCGGCAGCGGCAGCCTGATCGGTGATCCGGCCGCCGGGGCGACCCGGGAGGGAGCCGACATCCGCGGCCCGCTCAACATCCTGCTGGCCGGCATCGACCCGCGCGACGACTCGCAGGCCCCGCGCTCCGACTCGATCATCGTGGCGCACGTCCCCGCGACGATGGACCGGGTCTTCCTCTTCTCGATCCCGCGGGATCTGTACGTGAAGATCCCGCCCTTCGCCCGCAGCGATTTCGGCGGCGCCACCGCGAAGATCAACTCCGCGATGTCGTTCGGCAGCCCGACCGGCGACGGCACCCACGACGTCGAGCAGGGTTTCCAGTTGCTCGCCGAGACGGTCGGCGACCTCACCGGGATCGACGACTTCGACGCCGGGGCGATCATCAACTTCGGCGGCTTCAAGAGCATCGTCGAGGCGATGGGCGGCGTCACCATGACGATCGACCAGACCGTGCGGTCCGAGCATCTCCAGCCGGACGGCAGAGGCCGGGCCAAACGGCCGGAGTGCGTCGACGGCGGCTGCGACCACCCGTACACGGGGCCGCAGAAGGTCTACGAGAAGGGCACCCACCACCTGCAGGCGTGGGAGGCCCTGGACTACGTGCGGCAGCGGTACGGGCTGCCCAACGGCGACTACGACCGCCAGCGCCACCAGCAGCAGTTCATCAAGGCGATGGCGAAGCAGGCGATGAGCCGGGACGTGGTCTCCGACCCGGGGAGACTGCTCGGCGTCCTCGACGCGGCCGGTGACTCGCTCACCTTCGACGGCGGTGGCAACAGCATCATCGACTGGGGTGTGGCGCTCAAGGGCATCGACACCGACGACATGACGATGGTCAAACTGCCCGGCGGGGGGCTCTACGACGGATCCCGGTACCTCGGGGAGCAGCTCGACCCGACGGCCGGGGAGTTCTTCCGGGCCGTGGCCGAGGACCGGGTCGCGGCGTTCCTGCTCGACCATCCGGATTACGTGGCCACGGAGAGCTGAGGCGCCACCCCGTACCACGTCGGCGTTCGCCGCCGATTAGACTTCACCCGTTCGGTTCGCAGCGTCAAAGGGAGACAGCGTGGCCAACCAGCTGCACGTCGAGGTCGTCGCCGTCGAGGAGAAGGTCTGGGCCGGCGAGGCCGAGATGCTCGTCGCGCGCACCACCGAGGGTGAGATCGGTGTGCTGCCGGGTCACTCGCCGCTGCTCGGCCTGCTCAAGGAGCCGTCCCAGGTCCGCGTCAAGCTCGCCGGGGGTGAGCAGCTGACCTATGACGTGGCCGGCGGCTTCCTGTCGATCGACGCCAACGGGGTCACGGTTCTCGCCGAGAGCGCGACGCCCGCCACGCCCGAGTCCCACTGACACCGGCGATGCGGGTTCTGGAAATCGCCGGAATCTGCGTCGTCGCGCTGATCGCGCTCCTCTTCGCGATCTTCTTCCGCCGCCGCCTGCTGATGGCCGGCGGCGGAACCATTCGCCTCCAGGTGCGCATCAACACGATCGTGCCCGGCCGTGGCTGGTCGCCCGGCCTCGGCCAGTTCGTCGGCGACGAGCTCCGGTTCCACAAGATGTTCAGCCTGGCGATCCGCCCCAAGCGGATCCTCGACCGACGGTCCCTCACGGTGGCGGAGCGCCGCCTCCCGTCCGGGCCGGAGCGGCTCACCATGCCCGGGCACTGGGTGGTCCTGCGCTGCCGGACCGGTGCGGTCGATCTCGAGATCGCGATGGCCGAGACGACGGTGACCGGGTTCCTCTCCTGGCTCGAGGCGGGCCCGCCGCGTGACCCGGGCAGTCTGCCCGGCCGGCAGATCTTCGGCCCCCGCCCCGCCGAGAGCTGAGGACCTAACCTCGGTGGCATGCGGATCAGAGTCGTAGACGCCTTCACCGATCGGCCGTTCAGCGGCGCCCCCGCCGGCGTTCTGCTCCTCGACGGGAACGCGTTCCCCGGCGACGAGTGGATGCTCGGGGTGGCCCGTGAGGTCAACCATCCCGAGACCGCCTTCGCGCACCGGCTCCCCGCCGGCGCCGGCGCGGACTGGGCGCTGCGCTGGTTCACCCCGACGGTCGAGGTGGACCTGTGCGGCCACGCCACCCTGGCGACCGCCCACGTCCTGCGCACGTCCGGCCTCCTGGACGACACGGTGGCCTTCCGGACCCGCAGCGGCGTCCTGACCGCCTCCGCCGGTACGGACGGCCTGATCACCCTCGATTTCCCCACCGCCCCGCTGAGCCCGCGCGCCACCGATCCCGCTCTGACGGCGGCCCTGGGCGTCGCGATCGTGTCCGTCCACCACACCGGGCCGAACACCGACGACCTCCTGGTCGAGGTGGCCGACGAGAAGACCGTCCGCGGTGTCGTCCCGGATCTGCGGGCGGTGGCCGGCCTGACCCGGCGCGGGGTCATCGTGACGGCGGCCGCGGAGGCCCCGGCATCCGGCTACGACTTCGTCTCCCGCTTCTTCGGGCCGGCCGTGGGGGTGGACGAGGATTCGGTCACCGGCAGCGCCCACACCGCGCTGGCGCCGTTCTGGGCCGAGCGGCTGGGCCGTACCGAGCTGACCGGTCGTCAGGCGTCCCCGCGGGGCGGCCTGGTCCGGGTCGCCCTGCACGGCGATCGCACCCACCTGTCCGGTCACGCGGTCACCACCGTCGACGGCGACCTGCTGGCCTGACCCGGGGACCCCGGCCGGCTCGCCGTGCTGTCTCCACGCCCGTGCGACAGCACCGAGAACCGGCCGGCGTGCGGCTAACGGGCGGAGTCGCCGCCGGGGACCCACTTCACGTCGCCGCCCGGGTTGGCGACGCGGGAGAGGATGAAGAGCAGGTCGGAGAGGCGGTTGAGGTACTTCAGGGGCAGCACGCCGGTGCGGTCCGGCTCCTGCTCGTAGAGGGCCCAGGCGGTGCGCTCGGCGCGCCGGGCGACGGTCCGGGCCACGTGCAGCAGAGCCGCGCCGGGGGTGCCGCCCGGCAGGATGAAACTGTCCAGCGGGGTGAGCCGTTCGTTGAACTCGTCGCACCAGCCCTCGAGGCGGGTCACGTAGGCCTCGGTGATCCGCAGCGGGGGGTACGGCGGGTCGTCGGTCACCGGGTTCCCCAGATCGGCGCCGAGGTCGAAGAGGTCGTTCTGGATGGCGGCGAGCACCGTTCGTACCTCCTCGGGAAGCTCGCCCAGCGCGAGCGCCGCACCCAGCGCCGCGTTGCACTCGTCGGTGTCCGCGTAAGCGGCGATCCGTGGCGCGGTCTTCGCCGCCACCTCGTTGTTGACCAGCCGGGTCTGGCCGGCGTCGCCGGCCCGGGTGTAGATACGGGTGAGATGCACAGCCATGCCGCCCACCCTACGAGGCGCGGGTGGGGCACGGCTCCTACGATGGCCCGCGTGGATGTGATCAGGGTGAAGGGCGGGGCCCGCCTCGCCGGCGACGTGCACGTGGGCGGCGCGAAGAACTCGGCGCTCAAGCTGATGGCCGTCGCGTTGCTGGCCGAGGGCCGCAGCGTGGTGGCGAACGTTCCCCGGATCACCGACATAGCCATCATGGCCGAGGTGCTCCGCCGGCTCGGCTGCGACGTGGCGCTCCAGGGCACCGAGGCGATCATCGACGTGCCGGCCGAGCCGGGCAGCGAGGCCGACTACGACCTGGTCCGCCGGCTGCGCGCGTCGATCTGCGTGCTCGGCCCGCTGCTGGCCCGCCGGGGTTATGTGCGGGTGGCGCTGCCGGGCGGCGACATGATCGGTTCCCGCGGGCTGGACATGCACGTCGCCGGGCTGGCCCGGATGGGCGCGGAGATCTCCGGCGAGCACGGTTTCGTGATCGCGTCGGCGCCGGGCGGCCTGCGCGGCGCGAAGATCTGGCTGGACTTCCCCAGCGTCGGCGCCACCGAGAACATCCTGATGGCGGCGGTGCTGGCCAAGGGCGTCACGGAGATCGACAACGCGGCCCGGGAGCCGGAGATCGTCGACATCTGCGAGATGCTCAACGCGATGGGCGCCCGGATCGAGGGCGCCGGCACCTCGACGCTGATCATCGAGGGCGTCGACGGGCCGCTCAAGCCGGTGCGGCACACCACGGTCGGTGACCGGATCGTCGGCGGCACCTGGGCGTTCGCGTCGGTGATGACCCGTGGCGACGTGACCGTGCACGGCGTGCGGCCGGAGTTCCTGGACATCGCGCTGGACAAGCTGGTCACCGCCGGTGCGACGGTCGAGCCGGGCGACAACCGGTTCCGGGTGCGGATGGCGGAGCGGCCGCGCGGGGTGGACATCGTGACGCTGCCCTACCCCGGGTTCGCCACCGACCTGCTGCCGATGGCGCTGGGACTGGCCGCGGTCGCCGAGGGCTCCTCGCTGATCACCGAGAACATCTTCGACGGCCGGTTCATGTTCGTGAACGAGATGGTGCGGCTGGGCGCCGACATCCGGACCGACGGTCACCACGCCGCGATCAACGGCCGGGAGCGGCTCTCCGGCGCCCCGGTACGGGCCACCGACATCCGGGCCGGCGCCGGCCTGGTCGTCGCCGGGCTCTGCGCCGACGGGGTGACCGAGGTGGGCGAGGTGCACCACATCGACCGCGGCTACCCGGACTTCGTCGCCGACCTGACGAAGCTGGGCGTCGAGGTGGAGCGGACCGACGTCCCGGAGCCCACGTTCGACTTCTAGCCCACCGTCAGGTGCGCCGGTCGCGGGCGCGGGTCCCTCAGAAGGACGCGACCAGGCGGCGTGCCTCTTCCACCTGCTCGCAGAAGACCAGCACGCTGACCCGGCCGTCGCGCCGGGTCGCCGTGGTGGCGCGGATCCCCGCCTCCGACAGCAGTCGCCGGATCTCGTCGGCCACCTCCGGCCCGTCGGTGACGGCGGCCGGCCAGAGCAGGCCGTAATCGTCCCGCTCGCCGAAGATCCCCAGACCGTCGGACGCGAGGTCCCGGTCCGGGGCGGTGGGTTGCAGGCCCATGCGCCAGAAGACGGCGCCGAGGAAGCCGACCAGACCGACGGCGATCAGCGGTCCGATGAGGTACCAGCCGTCGCTTGTGGCCATGGGCACAGTCTGGCACCGCGAGCCCGTGCTTTCTGTGGATTCGCCCTGATCGGGAGCCGTGCTGAATCTCCGTTAAGTAGCCCCGTTAGGGTGTGAGAAAGCTTCCGACGAAGGAGTGCAGCATGGCAGGTCGCCTCGCGGTCATCGGTTCCGGTTTGATGGGCTCCGGCATCGCCCAGGTCTCGGCGCAGGCAGGCTGGCAGGTCACCATCCGGGACGTCGACGACGCCTCGCTCAACCGCGGCATCTCCGCGATCCGGGACTCGCTGAGCCGGTTCGCGGCCAAGGGCAAGATCGCCGAGTCGGACGTCGAGGCCACCCTCGCCCGGATCACCACCACCACCGACCTGGACGCGGCCGCTGACGCCGACGTGGTGGTCGAGGCGATCTACGAGAAGGTGGAGGCCAAGCACGAGGTCTTCCGGGCCCTCGACAAGATCTGCAAGGCGGGCGCGGTCCTCGGCACCAACACCTCCGCCATCCCGATCACCCAGATCGCCACGGTCACCAGCCGTCCCGAGTCGGTCGTCGGCATCCACTTCTTCTCGCCGGTCCCGATGATGAAGCTGGTCGAGCTGGTCCGGGGCTACCAGACGTCGGACGAGACCCTCGCGGCCGCCCGCAACTACGCCGAGGAGGTCGGCAAGACCTGCGTCGAGGTCAAGCGGGACGTCGCCGGCTTCGTCTCCAACCGCCTCTTCTCCGCGATCCTCGTCGAGGCGATCAAGCTGGTCGAGACGGGCGTGGTCTCCGCCGCCGACCTGGACACCGTGATGAAACTGGGCTTCGGCCACGCCATGGGCCCGCTGGCCACCGTCGACCTCACCGGCCTCGACGTGATGCTCAACGCGGCGAGCAACATCTACCGTGACACCGCCGACGAGAAGTTCTTCCCGCCGGAGCTGCTCCAGCGCATGGTCACCGCCGGCGACCTCGGCCGCAAGACCGGCAAGGGCTTCTACTCCTACTGATCCCCCGGCCCGGGCACGGCTTCCGCCTCCCTGCCCGGGTTCGGCCACGGCTTTCGCCTGCTGGCCCGGGTCCGGCTTCTCCGTGGCCTCTGCCTGCCGGTCCGGGCCCGGCTTCTGCGCCGCTTCCGGCTCCCGGTCCGGGATCGGGTTTCTCCATGGCTTCCGGCGGAAGGTGCCGGGTCGCGCTTTGCGACGCCCGGAAGACCCCTTCTTCGGTACGTGCCACAACTCCCACAACCGCACAGCGGCCGTACCCCGCCTCCGGCGGCTTTCGCCGGCGCCGATCGCGGTCAGCCGGCCGCCGAGACCCTGGGTGGCGTGACGTGGCCGTTGCATGCGCGGGTGCCGGCGGTGCGTGAGTCCTGTCCGGCTGGTTGTCACGGCTGTCTCGACCGCGCTGAGACAGCCGTGACAACCAGCCGGGGGTGACCGTGCGGGACATGCATGGGTGGCACCGGGGGACGGTCGTCAGGGAACGCCTGCCGCAGCCACCGCGGGGTACGGGACGTCGCGTGGCCCGTACCAGCGAAAGGTCTGCGCAGAAGCCCCGCGGAGCGTGTGGGCCCGGCCGGTATGCGCAGAAGCCTCGCGGAGCGCGTGGGTCCGGCCGGTATGCGCGGAAGTCTCGCGGAGCGTGCGGGTCCGGGTGGTCTGCGTAGAAGTCTCGCGGAGCGTGTGGGTGCGGCTCGTTGGGCGGAAGCCCCGCGGAGCGTGCGGGATTGACGTTGGGGTTGGGCTGGTAGGCGGCCGGAAGTGATCAGCGGGTGGCGGCGAAGGTCAGGGAGAGGGCGGTGGCGGCGAGCATGCCGCCGAGCAGGGTCAGGCCGATGCCGCCGATCTCCATGCGGGCGTGCAGCCGGGCGTGGGTGAGATAGCCGGCGACCGGGACGCCCGCGGACGGCGCGACGACGAAGGTGAGCCAGCCGAGGCCGCGCAGAAGGCTCCCGCCCCACGGCGCGGTGTCACCGACCGTGACGAGGCCGGCCGCGACCAGGCCGGTCAGCGCGGCGGTCAGCGCGCCGATCAGGGGTAGTAGCGGGAGAGCCCACCGGGGGAGCCGCCCGTTGCCGGCGGGGTGGACGGTGACGTCGATCCGGTCGGCGGCGCGGGACAGCAGCACCCGCGGGGACTGACGGCCGGGGGCGACGACGTCCTCGCCGGGTTCCGGGCGGCGTTGCAGGGCGACCCGGGGCATGGCTTCGACGGAAGCCGGTTCGGGCAGCTCGCCGAGCGCGCGGACCCGCAGGCCACGAGCGCGGCGCAGCTGTTCCCACAGGCGGGCGGCCTCTCGGTCGACGTCCAGGACCTGGGCGGCGGCGGCCCCGGCCCAGCGGTCGGCGGCGAGGGCGTCGCTCTCCGCGCGGGCCAGTTCGCCGGCGGCGCGGGCGGCGCTGTCATGGTAGGCCTGTTCGGCGTTCTCGAGTTCGGCATCGCGGCGGCGGGTCACGTCGGCGAGGGCGCTCACCATGAGCTGGTAGTCGCGGCCGAGCGGCTGGCGGTCACGCATGGTCATCGGTTGGCCTCTCACGTGTGGTCACTGTTCACCTCGTAGGGGATGATCACCTCGGGTGTGCGGTGCACCGAGCGGTCGAAGAAGAGGGCGCGGCGCGGCCGGGGGCGCCAGAGTGGGCCGCCCGGCTGGGGATAGAGCGGCGACAGTTCGGAACCGTGCACGTCCAGGGCGACCCAGGCGCCGATCGGGTCGAGGACGCCGGCCAGGTCGTCGCGCAGCCGGGACACCGACCGCCACCAGCCGAGCACGTGGACGCGCCGTTCGGGGCCGTCGGTGAGCAGCGCGCGCAGGGCCGGGCGGTGCCGCGGGCCTGCCGCGTCGAGTCCGTAACCGATCAGGTAGTGGGGGATCGTCGACGCGGGCGGCTCGAAGTGGACGTCGGAGGCGTCGTACCAGTCGGCGGCCGGGAGCTCGGCGACCAGGCGGGCGGCGGCGCGTTCGGCGGACGGCTCCAGGCAGATGATGCTGAAGTGCGCCGGGCCCTGCGCGGCCAGCGAGAGAGCGGCCGCGGCCAGCACGTCACAGGCCTCGTCGGCGCGGTCACTCCCGGAGCGGCCGTCACCGGGCCGGCCGTCACCGGGTGGGCCGTCACCGGGGCGCCCGTCAGGATGGCCGCTTCCGGGCCGGCCGCTTCCGGGCCGGCCGTTGCCGGAGCGGGCGGTGTCTGCTCGGCCGTTGCCGGCTCGGGTGCTGTCTGCTCGGCCGTTACCGACGCGGGTGCTGTCTGCTCGGCCGTTGCCGGCTCGGGTGCTGTCGGCGGGGGCGCTTTCGGTTCGGCCGCCGATGACCGCCAGGTTGCGGCCCGGCATCCGGCCCAGTCGCAGCCGGGCCGGCTGGGCCGACACGTCGATCCGCTCGCCGAGGACCGCGCCCGGCGACGAGCCGACCGGGGCGTCGGTGGACGGCACCCGGCCCGACGGCCGGTACGCCGACGGCAGCCGCGGCACCGCGCTCCCGTCGAAGACCCGCGGCTCCTCGCAGCCGATCGGCCGGGCCCGCCAGAGCCGGCGTTGGGTGGCGCCCCAGGCGGTGCGGTCCCCGGCGTCCGGCAGGCGAACGATCCGGTTGGCGCCGGACAGTCCCGACTCGGCGTTGACGACCGCGTGGTGGCGGGGGATGACCGAGGCGGCCAGGTTGTCGCCGGCCAGCACCCGGCGGGCGTTGGGGAGGGCGATCCGCAGGGTGAACCGGCCGATCAGCGCCGGCCGGCCCTGCAGCGTCTGGATCCCGGCCTGATCCCCGGTGACCAGGATCAGGTGCACGCCGTGTTCGCAGCCGCGCCGGGCCAGGTCCTCGAGCAGGGTGAACGCCTCGTCGGCGATCGTGTCCCGGCCGTCCAGCAGCACCTGGAACTCGTCGAGGACGGCGACGATCCGGGGCCGTTCGCCGGGGTCGTGCCGGCCCGCCGCCCGGGTGCGCAGTTCTTCGCCGAGGTGTCGCAGCACGGCCAGGCCGAACTCCCGGTCGTCCTTGACGCCGATGCCGGCCAGCCGGACCTGCGGGAGCCAGCTCGGGTCGCGGGGGCCCGGCGCGTACCGGGCGAACGACTCGCCGTCCTTGAAGTCGAGCAGGTAGAGGGCCAGTTCGCCGGGGCCGTACCGGGTGGTCAGGGTGGCCAGCCAGGTGTAGAGCAGGTTGGTCTTGCCGGAGCCGGGCGGACCGCTGATCAGGGCGTGTCCGGGCTCGTCGCCGAGCGGGACCTCGACCAGGTTGCCGTCGGTGCTGTCGCCGATCGGGGCGATCAGGCCGTACCGGGCGGACTCGGCCCACTGCCGTTCCGGTTCCAGGTCGGCGAGCCGGGCCGGCGGCGGGCCCTGCCGCAGCCGGAGTGCGACGTCCCGGCAGAACGCGGTGATCTGCTCGGTGGCCGGCGGCGGGTCCAGCTGGATGCTGAGGGTGCCCAGCGACGAGCAGACCGCGACCCGCTCGCGGACGGTCAGCCGCTCCACCGTCGGGTGGTCGGGCAGCTCCAGCCCGCGGACCACCAGGTGCACGCCGCGGCTCACCCCGCTGCGGGTGATCCGGTCGAGCTGGGCCCGCTGCGCCCGGGTCATCCCCAGCGTGGTGGCCTCGTCGGCGAGTAGGACGACGACCCGCCACAGGTCCTCGGCGGGGCGGTCGTACTCGGCCAGCTCGCCGATCAGCTCCCCGAACCCGCCGGGCGGGACGAACCGGGTGCCGAGCGGCGCGAACGCCCCGAGCGTCTCGCCCAGCCGTTCCGGGTCGTAGACGGTCAGTTCCACCTCGCCGGGCCGGGTGCTGCCCAGGGTCCGCAGCAGCACGCCGCTGATCAGCTCGTCGAGGGTGGCGGCGGGTCCGGTCAGGTGCAGGTGGGCGACGTCGAGCAGCGGGATCAGGCCGGGCAGCGGGGTGCTGCCGCCGAAGCCGATGGTGCCGATCCGGACCAGCCCGGGCGCGTGGCCGGGTTCCGGCTCGCTGGGCGCCCACAGCCGCCACGGGGCCCCGGCCGCCCCGGAGGCGCTGACCGTGGCCAGCCCGCGCAGGTGGCCGGCGAGCCGGGCGGCCTCGCCGTGGTACCGCTTCTGAATGTCCTGGCGGGCCGAGTCACGGGCGGCGGCCAGTTGGTTCAGGCACGTCGCGTAGGCGTCGCGCACCAGCCGCCGGCGGTTCTGTGCTTCACCGCGGGCCGACTCGGCGGCGGCGAGCACCGCGCGGGCGGTGCCCCGTGCCTCGGCGAGCTCCTGCCGGATCGCGGCGACCAGCGCGTTGCGGTGGCTACCCACGCGTTACCCCGGCGTCCATGCTCGGGGATATTAGCCACTAAATCCGTTTTGATGTGGTTTTACGCAGCGTGTCGGTACGAACCACCGGCGCGGGGAGCGCCCGATGCCTGCCGCGCAGCTCGGTCCACAGCCGCTCCGCCACGACCATGGCCGCCTCCCGCTGCCACTGCTTGGTCACGTCCTCCGGGACGTAGCGGCGGAACCAGTCGACCGCCAGCCGCGCCTCCCGGCTCATGCCGTCGGTCCTCGGCCGCCGCGCGTACGGGTTCAGCCCCAGCACGCAGCAGAACTGGAGAACGTTGTAGTACCGCCACTCGTCGGTGGTCCCGAACGGCCCGGCCGGGCGCAGCCGGGACACGCACTCGCGCAGCACCGCCCGCAGCTCCCGGGCCCGCGCCCGCGGCTGGTCCTCCCGCCCGGCCAGCCGCTGCTCGACCGCCGGCAGATCGGTGAGCGGGCTGCGCGACAGCCGGTTCAGGTCGCCGAAGTCGTTGAGCGCCCGCCGGGTCAGCCGCAGGAACTCCGGCTCCCCGATGCTGTCCAGCCGCCGGTGCTCGCGCCGCCGCAGCAGCGCGTCCGCGTTCAGGAACAGCGCGGACCGGTCGGCCCGCAGCGGCGCGTCGTCGGGCAGGGCCAGCCGGTCCAGCAGGCGGCGCAACTGGTTGCCGGTCCCGGCCACGGTGGCGCCCACCGCCAGGACCACGAACTGGGTGACCGCCACCCCGTCGTGCTCGCCGGCCAGCGTCATCGTGACCGCCACCGGAACGCCGAGCAGCACCAGCGCGGTGACCCCGCCGGCCAGCGACCGCCGCAGATCCGGCCGCAGCCGCTCCCCGGACTCGGAGGCGTGCGCCACCGCCATCAGGTAGCCGACGACCAGCAGGTCCAGGCCGATCGCGGCGACCGCCGGCGCGGTCCCGCCGACCGGCGCCAGCAGCAGCGCCAGGCCGGCGGTGTAGAGCACCGCCATCACGGTGAGAGCGGTGGGCAGGGACCGCGGTGCCACCTGCGCGCGCGACCGCCACATCAGGACCAGCGCGCCGGCCAGCGGCGTCAGCGCCACCAGACGGCCGAACTGCGGCAACAGGACCACCATGATCAGGAACAGGGCGCCCAGGGTCAGCGCGCCCCGGTCGATCGGCCGTCGTTCGGCCGGGGTCAGCGGCAGCAGCGCCACCACCGCGCCGGCCCAGCACAGAGCCGGGACGCAGAGCAGGATCTCGGCGGGGGCCGAGGCGGGGGCGACGGTCCAGGCGGCGACGCCGAGCGCGTACGACATCAGGGCCAGCGCCGGCCACCGCAGCGAGGCACGCCGTGGATCCCGGCCGATCAGATAGCAGGCGAGCCACCAGCTGAGGGCGAAGGCGGGTACGGCGATCGCGGGCATCCGAGCAGTCAACCAAACAGGTGACGGGTCTCCACAGCCCGCCTCCGGCGCCGCCGTCGCCGGACCACCCAGACCGCCGCCCACACCATCACCCCGAGGCCGATCAGCACCAGCACCGGCAGCACGATGGCCAGCACCGACATCACCACACTGCCGATGTCCTCGGCGGTGCTGGCGACCGGCGCGCCGAACCCGGCGGTCGACACGTTGACCACCGGGCGGGACGCGGATTTCACGCCGTGGACGACGAGCGCGATGACCACGCCCGCGGCGATCGGAACCCACTGGTTCGAGGTGAAGAACGCGCCCGGGTCGGCCACGGTCACCGTCTCGGACGCCGACCCGGTCCCGAACGCCAGCCCGCCCGCGGTCGGCCGGACGAACGTCTGCACCATGTCGTTGACGTGATCGACCACCGGCACCTTGTCCGCCACCATCTCGATGACCAGCAGCAGGCCGAGGATCGAGAGGGTCCACCCGTTCGACAACCAGGTCGAGGAGGAGGGCAGATCGATGGCGTCGGTGTAACGGGCGAGGAGCCCCATGGTCAGCAGGGGGATGTAGGCGTTCAGTCCGGCGGAGGCGGCCAGACCGGTACCGGTCAATGCTTCGAGCACGATCTCAGCATGGCACCGCCATGCTCGTGCCGCCCGGCGGACGACAGTCGGACGTCAGGTACCGTCGCTGGGTGCGTCTGGTCATCGCGAAGTGCTCCGTGGACTATGTCGGCCGCCTCTCCGCCCACCTGCCTCCGGCGGTGCGGCTGCTGATGGTCAAGGCCGACGGGTCGGTGTCGATCCATGCCGACGACCGTGCCTACAAGCCGCTCAACTGGATGAGCCCGCCCTGCAAGCTGCAGGAGGCCCCGGGCGTCTGGAAGGTGGTCAACAAGGCCGGCGAGGAGTTGCGGATCACCCTGGAGGAGGTCTTCCAGGACTATTCGTACGAACTGGGCGTCGACCCCGGCCTGCAGAAGGACGGCGTCGAGGCGCACCTGCAGGAACTGCTCGCCAAGCACCCCGAGACGTTCGGTGAGGGCTTCACCCTGGTCCGCCGCGAGTTCATGACCGCGATCGGCCCGGTCGACCTGCTGCTCAAGGACGCCGACGGCGGCTCGGTCGCGGTCGAGGTCAAGCGCCGCGGCGAGATCGACGGTGTCGAGCAGCTCACCCGCTACCTCGAACTGATGAACCGTGACCCGCTGCTCGCCCCGGTCGTCGGCGTCTTCGCCGCCCAGGAGATCAAACCGCAGGCCCGCGTGCTGGCCACCGACCGCGGCATCCGCTGCGTCGTCGTCGACTACGACAAGCTCCGCGGCATGAAGAAGGACGAGCTCACCCTCTTCTAGCCAGCTCCACCCGGTCCGTGCCGGTGCTGACGGCGAGATAGAGGCGGACACCGGTCAGCGCGATCACGATCTGGAAGACGGCTGTCGTCCAGGTCAGCGTCACCCCCTGGGCCAGCCCGACCACCATCGGCAGGAGCAGGATCATCAGGTCGACGCCGGCGAAGGCGTAGACCAGCGCCCCGGTGGGCAGCGTGCCCATCGGGGTCTCGAACGGCAGCAGGTCGTTGCGGACGAAACCGGTGCGGGCCGCGCGGATCGCGGCCACCGCGCCGACCGGCCCGAGCGCCAGGCCCAGCGGCCACCACTGCCCGGGTGGGAGCGCGCCGGCCAGCTGCAGCAGCGTCAGCGCCGTCGTGGCCCAGACCGTCGCCAGGACCGCCGGCACCCAGAAACGCTGCTGGACGACCTGGCGTGAGCTGAGCCCGAGCGTCCGCAGCAGGACCGGATTGCCGGCATCGGTCTTCACCGTCCCGGTGGTGGCGCGGGCGGCCAGGGTGCTCCCGGCCAGCAGGACGATCACCAGCGCCCAGCGCGGCGCGGAGCTCAGCAGCAGCGGCCACGTGGTGGACGCCGCCGTCCAGGCCAGACGGGCCGGCCGGCGCCGGGCGAGCAGGACGTCCTGGCCGGTCAGCGGGGGCAGGCGGCGCGGCAGGCGGGCCGAGCGGAGCCGGCGGTGTGCCCAGTAGCGGCGTTCCACCATGTCGGCGAGGAACGACGGCTCCATGCCGTAGACCGAGTCGGCCAGGGTTCCGGTGGCCTTGGCCGACTCCAGGATCTTCTCGTTCGAGGTGCGCGCGAGGTCGCGTACCCCCAGCAGGAGAGCGATCGTGGCGAGGACCGCGAGGGCGCCGGTCAGGGTGACCACCGCGGACGTCGCGATCTCCCCGCCGGGCAGCGGCGGCGGCCAGCCGGTCGCCTCGGCGACCAGCACGGCGAGGCCGACGGCGAGCGCGAGACGGGCGGCGGTGTCGGTGAGTGCGGCGAGCCGCGGTCGGGCCTGGGCCGCCGAGGCCAGGAGCGTGAGGAGTACGCCGAGCAGCGCGCCCGTCCCGGCCAGGAGGTACGACCCGGTCGTCACGGCGTTGCCCAGGATCCCGAGAGCGGCGAGACCGCCGGTCAGCGCCGCGCCGGCGGCCGCCGTGCGCATCGCCGGAGCCAGCAGACGGCGGCGGCTGACCGGGGCGGTGAGCAGGAAGTACGCGGCCGGGCGGCTGACCGTGACCGGGCCGAGGCGGCGCAGCGCGAGCAGCAGCAGACCGGTGCAGACCGCGCCGGCGGCCAGCGCGCCGGAACCGCTGAGACGCGGCGCGAGCGGGCGGAACACGGCCACCAGGGGCCCCTGGAACATGGCGGCGAGGACCGCCACACAGAAGACGGTCGTGTACGCCGTGCCGAACGACTCGCGACGATCCCGGTGCGCGGCCTGTGCCCGCCGGATCCACTGACGGACCGGCCGCAGCTCGACGACGGCGCCGGTCACGACTCCTCCGGCTCGGCGGGCGCCGGACGGCTGAGCCGCTCCATCGTCACCAGCTCCGCGCCCGAGGCCACCGCGAACTTGTCGTCGTGGCTGGCCAGCAACAGCGAACCACCGGTGGACAGATAGCCGGCGAGCATCTCGGCGACCATCGCCCGGCCGTCCGGGTCGAGGCGCTGCTCCGGCTCGTCCAGGATCAGCAGCGAACTCGGACGCAACAGCGCCAGGGCCAGGGTGAGCCGCTGCTTCTGCCCGGACGACAGCGACGGCGGGATCGCGTCGGCATGCCCGGCCAGCCCGAACCGCGCCAGGGCCTCGTCGACCCCGGCGTCCTCCGGATCCTGGCCGTGCGCCCGGCACACCAGCTCGGCGTGCTCCCGGGCGGTCAGTCCCGGGTACCAGGTGGGCGGCTCGACGGTGGTCGCGACCGCACGCCAGAACTCCGGGGCGCCACCCGGCTCGGCGCCGAACACCCGGATCGTCCCGGCGTCCGGTTGCTGCAGACCGCTCACACAGCGCAGCAGAGTGGACTTGCCGACCCCGTTGTCCCCGGTCACACAGACGCCGGCGCCGGCCGGGACGACCAGCCCCGCATCCACCAGCACCGGCGTCGAGCCGTAACTCACCTGAACGCCGTTGACCTGGACCGCGGGATGATCGACCACGCGTCCACCCTATGCGAAACCGGCGGATGTGGTCCGGGCGCGAATACGGCCGGACCACATCCGCGGCCAGGGTTCAGGGCTTGCGGCCGTAGAGCAGGCGCAGGGCCTTGACGATCTGCTTGACCTGGGCGGGAGTGCGCTCGAAGGTCATCGCGGGCAGCAGCGACGGGCCGCGGCGTACCGTGATCGCCTTGGCCCGGGCGAACTCGCGCAACCCGTCCGCGCCGTGGATGCGGCCGAAACCGGACTCGCCGACGCCGCCGAACGGCAGGTTGCCCATGCCGACGAAGGTGAGCGTGCCGTTCACGGCCACCATGCCCGAGCGCAGGCGGCGGGCGATGCGGATCGCGTTGCGCTTGCCGAAGACCGAACCGCCCAGGCCGTACGCGGTGTCGTTGGCCTTCTCCACCGCCTCGTCCGCGTCCCGCACCCGGGTGATCGTCAGCGTCGGCCCGAACGTCTCCTCACGGATCTCCGACGAGTCCGCCGGCACGTCCACCAGCACCGTCGGGGCGACGTACGGCGCCCGCACCGCGTCCGCGCCGCCGAGCACCGCCCGGCCGCCCTTGGCCAGCGCGTCCTCGATGTGGTCGCGGATGATGTCGAGCTGCTTCGGCATGGTGATCGGGCCGATCTCCTCGCCGGTGCGCAGCTTGCCGGCCTTCGCCACCACCGCCTCGACGAACCGGTCGTAGACCGGCTCGACCGCGTAGACCCGCTCGATGCCGATGCAGGTCTGCCCGGCGTTGGTCATCGCGCCCCACACCGCGGCCTCGGCCGCCAGGTTCACATCGGCGTCGTCGTCGACGATCAGCGCGTCCTTGCCGCCGGCTTCCAGCACCACCGGCACCAGGTTCTCCGCGCAGGCGGCCATCACCTTCTTGGCGGTGGCGGTCGAGCCGGTGAAGGCGACCTTGCCCACCCCGGACCGGCACAGCGCCCCGCCGACATCGCCGAACCCGTGCACCACCTGCAGCACCGGATGCTCCGGCACCACCTCGGCGAAGGTGTCGGCCAGCCACTGCCCGACGACCGGGGTGTACTCGCTCGGCTTGAAGACGATCGCGTTGCCGGCCGCCAGGGCGCCGCTGATCGGGCCGACCGGCGTGACGATCGGATAGTTCCACGGGCCGATCACGCCGACCACGCCGAACGGCTGATACTCCAGGTGGCCGGAGTGCTCGGCGACCAGGAGCCGGGTGCGGACCCGGCGCGGGCCGAGGACCCGCTTGGCGTTGCGGGCCGCCCAGTCCAGGTGCTCCACGGCGGCGGTGGCCTCGATCAGGCCGTCGGTGAGCGGCTTGCCGGTCTCGGAGTGGGTGAGCGCCGCCAGCTCCTCGATCCGCTGCACGATCAGGGAGCGCCAGCGCAGCATCCGGGTCTTGCGGCCGTCGAAACCGAGGCCCTGCCACCAGGCGGCGGCCTCGCGGGCCCGCTCGACAGCCGCGTTGACCGCCTTCTCGTCGGCGACCGGCACACGGCCGGCCTCCGCACCGGTAGCGGGGTTCGTCGATATCAGCTGGCCGTCCTCGATCACGGGCAGGCCGGGAACGTGAGTCGCCGTCATGTCCGCGAGTCTAGGGCGATTGTTACCGATGAGTCACTACGTACGCTTGACCTCGTGAGCCCCCGCCGCAATCGCCCCCGGCCTGGTAAAGACGACCGCCCCGAGCGCCCCGACCGTCCCGGCATCACCGAGGACCGGGTGCAGCAGTGGCAGGACGGCGAATACATGGTGCGCAACGTGTTCGGCGGGGCGGCGGTGAAGACGTACCTGTGTCCCGGCTGCATGCAGGCCATCCGTCCGGGCCTCGCCCACGTGGTGGCCTGGCCCGCCGACGACCGCGGCGACCTCGCCGACCGCCGCCACTGGCACACCGGCTGCTGGCGGGCCCGCGACCGCCGCGCGCCCGGCGTGGAGCGCTCGCGCAACGCCCCCCGGTATGGGTGATGCCATCCGGCCGCCCGTATGACGGAATGAAACCCCATCCGACCGCCCCACCCGCCACCCGTAAGACGGAATGGAAACATCTCTTTTTATGAGCAACCACATCCGGGCCAACTCGATCCTCCCGGCGCACCGGGAGGACATCGAGCTGCACACCGCGGACGGCGTCACCCTCGTCGGTGAGCTGGCCCGCCCGCTCGACCGGGAGCCGGTCGCCACCCTCGTCTGCCTGCACCCGCTGCCCACCCACGGCGGAATGATGGACAGCCACGTCTACCGCAAGGCGGCGTGGCGGCTGCCCGCCCTGGCCGGCATCGCGGTGCTGCGCTTCAACACCCGTGGCACCAGCAGCGTCCGCGGCACCAGCGGCGGCTCCTTCGCGAACGCGGTCGACGAGCGCTACGACGTGGCCGCCGCCATCGAGTTCGCCGAGTTCGCCGATCTGCCCGCGATCTGGCTGGTCGGCTGGTCCTTCGGCACCGACCTCACTCTGATGTACGGCCTGGACCCCGCCGTCTCCGGCGCCATCCTGCTCTCCCCGCCCCTGCGGTTCAGCAAGGACGAGCACCTCGCGGCGTGGGCGGAGAGCGGCAAGCCGGTGACCGCTCTGATCCCCGAGTTCGACGACTACCTGCGCCCTGCCGAGGCCCGTGAGCGTTTCGCCGCGATCCCGCAGGCCGAGATCGTCGGCGTCGACGGCGCCAAACACCTGTGGGTCGGCGACGCCGAACGGGTCCTCGACGAGATCGTCCGCCGCGTCGCCCCCGATGTGCTGACTCCACTGCCCACGACATGGGACGGTCCGATGGAGACCGGTGACGCCAGCGCCTACGCCGACCGCACCGTCGCCGCTTTCGACAATCCGGCGAGCTGAAGCCGCCCGAAGCAGCGGCACACGTGGTTCGGGTTCCCGGCTGGTTGTCACGGCTGGCTCGAAAGTCGCCACCACCGCAGCTCATGCTTTGATCGAAAGCGTTATGTCACCCGCGCCCAGCGGGCGGCTTTCACGCACGGCACGGGCGTGGCAAGGACACGGACGGCTGTCTCAACGCAGCTGAGACAGCCGTGACAACCAGCCGGGGGTGACCGGGACGGGCATGCATGAGTGGCACCGGGAGACGGCCCGGAGGGGACGCCTGCCGCAGCCGCGGGGAGTCACGGGACCGTGGGTGGCCCGTACCGGAAATCGGTGTCGGGGAAGTGCCGCGGACCGGCGGTGGTGCGCACCGCCGTAGTGGTCCGCCCCTCGGGAAGACGGTCTCCGAGGCTACCGCTCCTCGAGGCTGGGAAGTGCCACCTCGCGCATGATCAGCTGGATGGCGGCCACCATCGGGATGGCGATCAGGGCCCCGATGACGCCGAAGAGGGCCACTCCGAGCAGCGCCGCCACCAACGCCGCCACGTCGCTGACCCGCACCGAGCGGCGCATCACCCGCGGATAGATCAGATAGTTCTCGATCTGCTGGTAGATCAGGAAGAACACGATGCAGACCAGGCCGTCGGTGATCGAGGAGGCCAGCCCGACCAGGCTGACGATGACCGCGCCGATGGTCGCCCCGATCTGCGGAATGAGGTCGCAGATCGCGACCGCCACCGCCAGGGCGAACGGATAGGCCAGGCCGAGGATCAGGGCCAGCGCGAACGTGCTCGCCCCCGCCAGCACCGCGATCGCCAGCGCGCCGACCATGTACGCCCCGACCTTCGTCAGGATCTCGTCGGTGAGCAGCGTGACCCGCTCCCGGCGGGAGGACGGCACGAGACGGTAGCCGGTGGCCTTGATCCGCTCGAAGGCGACCATGAAGTAGATGGTCAGGACCAGCACGGTCAGGACGTTGAAGATCGTGCCGAAGAGCAGCCGGGCACCGCCGACGACCCCACCCACGGCGTTGGTGATCGTCCCCGCGTTCACCGCGCCCTGCACCTTGGTGGCGATGTCGTACCGCTGCACCAGCTCGTTGACGGTCTCGCTGCGGCGGAGGCTCTCCACCACGTCGGGCGCGTTGTTGATCAGCTCGGTGGTCTGCGAGATCAGCGGCGGGATCAGCGCCACGAGTCCGCCGACGAGCAGGAGAACCACGGTGAGCGCGACGATCGCCACGGCCGCGCCTCGCGGCAGGCCCCAGCCGCGCAGCCGGACCACCGCCGGATGCAGCCCGATGGCCAGGAACAGCGCGATGAAGATCAGGACCAGGATCGAGGTCGCGTTGCGAACACCGAGGAACAGGGTGTACGCCACGATCACGCCGAGTCCGAACAGGAACCCGAGCAGGAACGGATTACGCCTGTTCAGCGGTGGCCCGGGATCCCCGAACGGCTTCTCGTCGACCTCTGGCCGCGCCTCGGGCTCCGGCTCCGGCTCGGGTGGCTCGGCTGCTGACACCATCGGAGGCTATCGCTGCCGAACCACCCTCGCCATCGGGGTCGTCCCGGAGTTATTCGGCGTCGGCGGAGACCCGGCTGGGCTGCGGCGCCGGCACCGTCACTTTCGCCGAGGCGGTCACCTTGGCGGGCGGCGCGGGCTTGTCGGCCGCCGGCTTCTCGGCAGCCGTCGAGGTGGCTGTCGAGGTGGCCGTCGGCGCGACGGCGGGCGCGGCCGCCGCAGAACCCGGCGCGACTGATGCGGCACCCACGGCGACCGGCGAGGCCGACGCGACGACCGGGGCGGACAGCACCGCCGTCTCCGCCGGGCTGCTGTCCTCATCGTGCTCGGCAGCGGCCGCCAGAACCGCTGCGGCGGCCAGCTCCGCCACCCGCTTCGCCTCTTTCTGCACCTGGCGGCGGACATCGGCGGCGTGCCGCTCGGCGGCCTCCCCGGAGCGCTTCGCCTCGGCGACCCGCTTCAGCTCCGCCTCCAGCTGCCGGGAGGTCTCGGCGAGACGCTGCTGGACCCGCTCGGCCTCCTGCTCCCCGGCCTGTGCCTGCTCGCGGGCCGCGGCGACCCGCTTCTCCGCCTCGGCCACCTCGGCGTTCGCCGCCTCGAGCTCGCGGCCGGCCTGAGCGATCTTCTCCTGCTGGGCGGCGATCTCCTTGCGGACAGCGGTGGCCTGGTCGTCGGAGCGGCGCAGAACCTCCTCGGCGTACTTGTCGGCCTCGCTGCGCAGGTCGGCGCACTGCTTCTCGACACCGGCCCGCATCTGGCCGAGCTCCTCGATCACCGAGTGCCGGCGCAGCGCCAGCTCGTGCTCGACCGACGCCTTGAGGTCGGCCTGCTCCCGCTCGGCCTCGGCACGCTGCGCCGCGAGCTCCTGGGCCGTCTTCTCCCGCAGCGCCTTGAGCTCCTGCTCGGCCTGCATCCGGGTGGACTTGACGTAGCCGTCCACTTCGGCCCGGGCCCGGGCGGCGTCCTGAGCGGCGGTCTCCACCAGGTGCTTGCCCTCGTTGCGGGCGCGGGCCAGCACCGCTTCGGCCTCATTGCGCATCTGGTCGGCGGACTGGCGGGCGGCGGCCAGCGCCTTGTCCGAGGCGGCGCGCTTGGCGGCGTCCGCCTTCTCCTCCTCGGCCCGGCGCGCGGCCAGGGCGATCTCGAAGTCGCGGATGCCGTTGTGGGCGTGCGCCTCGGCCTCGGCCCGGATCCGCTCGGCCTCGGCGAGGCGGCTCGCGATGTCGTCGGTGGCGGAGGCCTTGATCGCCTCGGCCTGCTCCTCGGCGAGCACGAGGATCTGCTCGACCCGGGGGCCCAGGTGGCGGAACGACACCTCACCGCTGACCCCGGAGTTCTTCCGGGCCTGGGTGAGCTCCGCCTGCAGCCCCTTGATCTGCGCGGACATCGCCTGGATCTGCGAATACGCCTGTTCACGATCGTTGAGGAGGGCGGCTATCTCGTTCTCCGCCCGGGTGACGTATCGCTCGACCTGCTTCCTCTCGTAGCCCCGAAGGGCGGTCTCGAAGCTGGGTTCGGTGGACGCCTCCCCGCCGAGACCGAGAATTTCACCGCCGTGCGACATGCTTTCCATCCTCACATACGCATCGTCCCGTGGTGTGTCGATACACACCGGCTTGACTGAGACCATGCGGCTAGTTGCGATTTGTCTGACCTCGGCTTGATAAACCCAGGCAAGCGCGAAAACGAGTCGGGCCGTACCGGAGAAACTCCGATACGGCCCTCATTTCGTTTACGACCGCCCGGACCGCCCGGTCAACCGTTGCGCAATCGCAGCGGCTCCGCAACCGGAGGAGACGGGCGCCTCGGTCAGGAGTTCGTCTTGGCGGGCACCGGCTCGTCGCCGGCCTCGGCGGCTTCCCCGGTCTCCTCGGCCGGCGGCTCCGCCGCCTCGGGAGCGCGCTGGACGGGCGCCTCGACCGGCTTGGCCGGGGCCGGGGCAGCGGCGGCGGCCACGGCGGCGGCCGGGTTCGCGCCACCGACGCCGGGCACCAGGCCGGAGAGGCCGGAGAGCATCTGACCGAGCTGGTTGGTGACGGCGTCCTTCTGGCGGGTCAGGTCCTCGACCTCGCGGCGGGCCGCCTGGGTGGTCAGCTCGGCCTCCTGCCGGGCCTCGCTGAGCAGGCGGGTCGACTCGGCGCGGGCCTCGGTGACGGTCTTCTCCGCCAGGGCGCGGGCCTTCTCCACGGTCTCGGCGGAGTGCCGCTCGGACTCGATCCGGCGGGTCTCGGCGCGCTGGTCGATCTCCTTGGCGCGGTCCTCGGCGGCGCGGGCCCGCTCCTCGGCCTCGGCCACCATCTTCTGCGTGGCGGCGACCTGGGCGGCGTGCCGCTGCGACTCCTCGGCCTCGGACTTCTCCCGGCGCTCGGCGATCTCCAGGGCCAGCGCCTGGAGGTCCTTGTCGCGCTTGTCACGGGCGTCGGTGAGCAGCTTGGTCGCCTCGGCCCGCTTCTCCTCGGCCTCGCGGGAGGCCTTGGCGCGCAGCTGGGTGATCTCGCGCTCGGCGGTGGCGCGCAGCGACGCGACCTCGCGCTCCACGGTCGACTTCAGCTCGGCGACCTCGTGCGCGGTGACGGTCCGCAGCTGCTTGGTCTCGCGGTCGGCGTCCGAGCGCAGCGTGTCGGCCTCGCGGCGGGCCTGCACCCGGTTCTCGGCGGCCTCGCGCTCGGCGTGCGTGCGCAGCTGGCCGGCCTCGCGCTCGGCGGTCGCCTTCATCGCGGCGGCCTCGGCCCGCGCCTTGTCGGTGATCTCCCGGGCCTCGAGACGGGCCGCGGAGAGAATGCCCTCGGACTCCCGCTTCGCCTCGTTCCGGTGATCGTTGGCCTGTTCCTCGGCCAGCCGCAGGATCTGCTCGACCCGGGTGCCCAGCCCGGAGAGCGTCGGCCGGTTGTTCTCCTCCAGCAGCTTGTTGCTGTCGGCCAGTTTCTGCTCGAGCGCGTTGAGTCGCTGCTCGGCCTGGCGCAGGCGACGCTGAGCGTCGTTCATCCGCTGCTCGGCCTCGCCGCGGGCCGCCTCGGACTGGTTCAGCGCGGCGAGCAGCCGGCCGATGTGTCCGTCGACCTGGTGCCGGTCGTAACCGCGGAGAACGACGGTGAAGTCGTGCTGCGAGTTGGCGGTCTCGAAGAAGGCCAGGTTCTGATCCTGCTGCTGGGGCATTGCGCCATCCTGGCGAGAAGGGGGCGGACATGCAAGAGCGGAAGGGCATCCGAACCGCATCGTAGATCAGCTTTGACCTGGACCGTAGACCGCCCCCGGACCGTTCGGGTGACACCCCTGGCTGAGCAGCCGGTCCGGTGTCGGCCCGCTGTCACCTGGCCACTCGGGGCCCCGGTCGATCCGCGGATCCGAACCGCCGTCCTCGGCCCTGCTCAATGGCCCCGATCCTGCCAGGCGACCGGGGCCACGTCAGGTCGAATCACCCGACCGGGTTACCCCGCCGGCGGGCTCCACCAGCTCCACCAGCACGCCCCCGGCGTCCTTGGGGTGCACGAAGTTGATCCGGGACCCGGCCGTGCCACGTTTCGGCTCGTCGTAGAGCAGGCGCAGGCCGCGGGCCCGCAGCGCGTCCGCGGCCGCCTCGACGTCGGTCACCGTGTAGGCGAGCTGCTGCAGGCCCGGCCCGCTGCGATCGAGGAACCGCCCGATCGCCGAGTCCGGCCGGGCCGGCGCGAGCAACTGCAGCCGTGGCCCGTCGCCGACCGCCAGCATGGCCTCCCGGACACCCTGTTCCTCGTTGATCTCCTGGTGGACACAGTGGAAGCCGAAGTTCTCCGCGTAGAACCGGATCGCCTCGTCCAGATCGGGGACGGCGATTCCGACGTGGTCGATGCGTTGCACGCCGGGGAATGTGACATTCTCGGCCGGTCCCGCGCTCGGTGTGTCGACAGTCATGCGGTTAGTCTCGGACCTGACCCATCGTTAAGGCTAGCCCCCCGGGCGTCCCCAGGCCCGGTCATTGCAGATCGGATCGTGACTGTGACCAGCTCCGTCATCGTCAGCGGCGCCCGGACCCCGATGGGGCGCCTGCTGGGCAACCTCAAACATCTCCCGGCCACCGCCCTCGGCGGTCACGCCATCGCCGGCGCGCTGAGCCGGGCCGGCGTCGACCCCGCCCGCGTGCAGTACGTGATCATGGGTCAGGTCCTCCAGGCCGGCTGCGGCCAGATCCCGGCCCGGCAGGCGGCGGTCGCGGCCGGCATCCCGATGAGCACCCCGGCTCTCACCGTCAACAAGGTGTGCCTGTCCGGCGCCGACGCGATCGCCCTGGCCGACCAGCTGATCCGGGCCGGCGAGTTCGACATCGTGGTGGCCGGCGGCATGGAGTCGATGACCAATGCCCCGCATCTGCTGACCGACCAGCGTCAGGGACGTAAGTTCGGGGACGTGCTGGTGCGTGACCACACCGCGTTCGACGGCCTGACGGACCCGTGGGCCGGGATCTCGATGGGTGAGTCCACCGAGGCCAGTGGCGTGTCGCTGGGCATCACCCGGGAGCAGCAGGACGCCTTCGCCGCCGCCAGCCACCAGCGGGCCGCCGCGGCGCAGCGCGAGGGCCGATTCGCCGAGGAGATCGTCGCGGTCCCGGCCGGCGGGCGTGAGCCGGGCAAGGTGATCGACGGCGACGAGGGCGTGCGCCCCGGGACCACCGCCGAGTCGCTGGCCGGGCTCCGGCCCGCCTTCACCCCGGACGGCACGATCACCGCGGCCAGCTCCTCGCCGATCTCCGACGGCGCGGCCGCCGTCGTGGTGATGAGCAAGGCGAAGGCCGAGGAGCTGGGGCTGACCTGGCTCGCCGAGATCGTCTCGCACGGCAACGTGGCCGGCCCGGACAGTTCGCTGCAGTCCCAGCCGGCCAACGCGATCAGGCACGCGCTGGACAAGGCCGGGCTGACGGTGGACGATCTCGACCTGATCGAGATCAACGAGGCGTTCGCCCAGGTGGTCATCCAGTCCACCCGCGAGCTGAAGGCCGACGAGGGGATCGTCAACGTGAACGGTGGCGCCATCGCGCTCGGCCACCCGATCGGGATGTCCGGCGCCCGGCTGGTGCTGACGCTCGCGCTGGAGCTGAAGCGGCGCGGCGGCGGTCTCGGCGCGGCCGCCCTCTGCGGCGGTGGCGGCCAGGGCGACGCGCTGATCATCAAGGTTCCCGCCGAGTGACGAGCCGGCGGAGCCGTGACGTGCCCTCCCTCGTCGCCAAGGCGAGGGAGGGTGACGCGCGGTCCGTGGCCCGGCTGATCAGCCTGGTGGAGAACGGGGATCCGGCGCTGCCCGAGGTGGCCGCCGCGATGGCCCCGCACGCCGGCCGGGCCCAGGTCATCGGTCTCACCGGCGCTCCCGGCGTCGGCAAGTCCACCACCACCAACGTGCTGGTCCGTGCCCTGCGCGAGCGGGGTGACCGGGTCGGGGTGCTGGCCGTCGACCCGTCCAGCCCGTTCACCGGCGGGGCGATCCTCGGTGACCGGATCCGCATGCAGGACCACTCTGGCGACTCCGGGGTCTACATCCGGTCGATGTCCAGCCGGGGGCAGCTCGGCGGGCTGTCCGCGGCCACGCCGCAGGCGGTCCGGGTGCTGGAGGGCGCCGGCTGCGACGTGATCCTGGTCGAGACGGTCGGTGTCGGCCAGGCCGAGGTGGAGATCGCCTCGCTCGCCGACACCACGCTGGTGCTGCTCGCGCCCGGGATGGGCGACGCGATCCAGGCGGTCAAGGCCGGTGTCCTGGAGATCGCCGACGTCTTCGTGATCAACAAGGCGGACCGCCCCGGGGCCGACGCCACCTACCGCGACATCCAGGGCATGCTGGCGCTCGGCGAGCGCGGCCCGGGAGAGTGGCGCCCGCAGGTGGTGCGTTCGGTCGCGGCCAAGGGTGAGGGCGTGGACGACGTGGTGGCCGCGATCGGCAAACACCGCGATTGGCTGGAGGGCACCGACAAACTGCGCGAACGCCGCGAGCACCGGGCGGCCACCGAGATCTCCGCGCTGGCCCTGGGCACGCTGCGGGCCCGGATGGGCGACCTCAGCGGGGGTACGGCGCTGCCGGATCTCGCGGCCCGCGTCGCCACGGGAGAGCTCGATCCGTACGCCGCGGCCTCCGCTCTTCTGGCGGCCCTGGGCCGCTGACCCGGGTGTCGCGTTCGGGCGGGTACGACGGCTGAACTCCACCCGCTGCCGGGGTGGTCAGCCGAACCGGCTCAGGGTCTCGTCGATGAGGGCCCGGTCCCAGGTCAGGCTGCCGTCGCCGAGGTCGGTGACGACCCGGCGGAGCCAGTCGATCTCGGCCCGCAGCACGACGGCCCGGTATTCGTCCTCCATCAGGAAGAGCCGGGGCAGTCCCGGCGGCGCCTGCGCCTCGATGGCGGCGACCCGCTCGGTCAGCTTCTCGACGCGCTGTTGCAGCAGTTCACGGATCTCGGCCGGGCTGAGGGCGGGCAGGAAGGCGAGCGCTCGGCCACAGCCTGCGCGGGCACCGGGAGATCGCGGCCGGGCTGGCGTCGTACGAGAAGAGCCGCCGTCCCCGGGTGGAGAAGGTCGCGGCGTACGGCAGGCGCGGCGACAGCGGCAAGGTGCAGGGCCCGGTCGGCGCGGCGATCCGGGACGCCGTGATGCCGCTGATGTTCCGTCTCCTGATGCGGAAGGGAGATCCGCAGGCGTGGATCCTGAACCACCGGATGCCGTCGATTCCGGGGGCTTAGGGATCGTTCAGTTCTGCACTACGATGGCGGGATGGACGCTGCCGAGATCCACGCCGGCCGGGAGCGCTGGCAACGACGCTACGACGCTGCCCGCAAGCGGGACGCCGACTTCACCACGCTCTCGGGCGCCCCGGTCGACCCGGTCTACGGGCCACCCGAAGGCGCCGATCACCCCGGGTTCGAGCGGATCGGGTGGCCGGGCGAGTTCCCGTACACGCGTGGTCTCCACCCCACCGGATACCGCGGGCGGACCTGGACGATCCGGCAGTTCGCCGGCTTCGGCAACGCCCGCCAGACCAACGAGCGCTACAAGATGATCCTGGCCGCCGGTGGTGGCGGGCTCAGCGTCGCCTTCGACATGCCGACCCTGATGGGCCGCGACTCCGACGAGCCGGAGGCGCTCGGCGAGGTCGGGCACTGCGGGGTGGCGATCGACTCGGCCGCCGACATGGACGTGCTGTTCGAGGGCATCCCGCTGCAGGACGTCACCACCAGCATGACCATCTCCGGCCCGGCCGTCCCGGTCTTCGTGATGTACCTGGTGGCCGCGGAACGTCAGGGCGCCGACCTGTCGAAGCTCGACGGGACGCTGCAGACCGACATCTTCAAGGAGTACATCGCGCAGAAGGAATGGCTCTTCGAGCCGCAGCCGCACCTGCGCCTGATCGGCGACCTGATGGAGTACTGCGCGGCCGAGATCCCCAAGTACAAACCGCTGTCGGTCAGCGGCTACCACATCCGGGAGGCCGGCTCGACGGCCGCGCAGGAGCTGGCGTACACGCTCGCCGACGGATTCGGGTACGTCGAGCTGGGACTGTCCCGCGGCCTCGACGTGAACACCTTCGCGCCCGGTCTGAGCTTCTTCTTCGACGCGCACGTGGACTTCTTCGAGGAGATCGCCAAGTTCCGGGCGGCCCGCCGGATCTGGGCCCGGCACCTGCGCGACGACTACGGCGCCACCAGCGAGAAAGCACTGTGGCTGAAGTTCCACACGCAGACCGCCGGGGTCTCGCTGACCGCCCAGCAGCCGGTCAACAACGTGGTCCGGACCGCCGTCGAAGCCCTCGCCGCGGTGCTCGGCGGCACCAACTCGCTGCACACCAACGCCCTCGACGAGACGCTCGCGCTGCCCACCGACGAGTCCGCCGAGATCGCCCTGCGCACCCAGCAGGTGATCATGGAGGAGACCGGGGTGGTCAATGTGGCCGACCCGCTCGGCGGCTCGTGGTACGTGGAGGCGCTCACCGACCGGATCGAGGCCGAGGCCGAGGAGATCTTCACCCGGATCCGTGAGCTCGGCCACGACGGCAGCATCACCGCCGGCATCCTGCGCGGCATCGAGGACGGCTGGTTCACCGCCAACATCGCCGAAGCCGCCTTCGCCTACCAGCAGGCCGTCGAGAAAGGCGCCAAGCGGGTGGTCGGGGTCAACGCCCACACCGGCACCGTCGCCAAGGAACTGGAGATCCTCCGGGTCTCCCACGAGGTCGAGGAGACGCAGCGGCGCGACCTGATCAACCGCAAGGCCAACCGCGACGGGGTACGGGTGAAAGCCGCCCTGGAACAGCTCATCTCCGTCGCGCGTACCGGGGGCAACATGATCCCCGCGATGCTCGAGGCCGCCCGCGCCGAAGCCACCCTCGGAGAGATCTGCGGTGTGCTGAAATCCGAGTGGGGGATCTACCGCGAGCCGCCCCGCTTCTGAGGAGTCCCCGCCACCGCCGCCGCCCGCCGGAGAAGGACGCTGTGACGTCCGATATCGGCGGGCTGGTGGCGACGCGAACGGGCGTGACAGCGTGCGAGACTAGGTAACCATGAGCGACCCACGGACCACTCCGTCGATCTTCACCCGCGGCGCGGTCGATCTCAGCGCGCTGCGCCCCTCGGCACCGGCCAAACCGGCCGCGCCGAGCCGACCCGCCGCCCCGGCCGGCGGTGCTCCCGGCGCTGCTCCGGGCTCCGTCCCCGGCGTCACCCCGGAGACCGTCATCGACGTCACCGAGGAGAACTTCCAGTCCGTCATGGAGCGGTCACTGACCACTCCGGTGCTGCTGGACTTCTGGGCCGACTGGTGCGAGCCCTGCAAGCAGCTCTCCCCGGTGCTGGAGCGCCTCGCCACGGAGTACGCGGGCGCCTGGGTTCTCGGCAAGCTGAACGTGGACACCAGCCCCCGGCTCGCTCAGGCCTTCCGTGTCCAGGGCATCCCGATGGTCGTCGCGCTGATCGGCGGGCAGCCGGTCGAGGGCTTCACCGGCGTTCTCTCCGAGGCCCAGATCCGGCAGTACATCGACGCCGTTCTCAAGGCCGCCGGCGTCAGCGTGGCCACCCCCGAGGACCCGCGGCTCGACGCCGCCGACGACGCCCTGATGACCGGCGACCTGGACGCTGCCGAGGCCGCCTACAAGAAGATCCTCGCCGAGTCGCCCGCCGACGCGGCAGCCGAGTCCGGCCTGGCCCAGGTGGAGCTCTACCGCCGGATCAGCGGCGTCGACCCGTCCGAGGCGCTGGCCAAGGCCGCGGCCGACCCGGCGGACGTCGAGGCCCAGCGGCTCGCCGCCGACGTCGAGGTGCTCAGCGGGCAGGCCGACCAGGCGTACGCACGGTTGGTCGCCCTGGTCAAGCGGACCAGCGGCGACGAGCGGGAGGCCGTCCGCAAGCACCTGCTGTCGCTGTTCATCGTGGCCGGCCCGGACGACCCCGCGGTCGCCGGCGCCAGACGCGCACTGGCCAGCGCACTCTTCTAAAAACGAAGGAGGGCGTCGTGCGCCGCATCGCCGTTCTGGACGCACCGTCCAATCTCGGCCTGCGCCCGCCGACCGCGACGTCGGTGCCGGGCTGTGCCAAGGCGCCCGGCGCCCTCCGCGATCAGGGCCTGCTCACCCGGCTCGGCGCCCGTGACGCGGGCTGTCTCACCCCGCCGCGGTACGACCCGGGCGACTGGCGGCCCGGCGACGGTGTGGCCCACGCCGCCGAGATCGCCGCCTACTCCCGGGCCCTCGCCGACCGGATCGGCGCCATCATCGACGGCGGCGAGTTCCCGGTCGTGCTCGGCGGCGACTGCTCCATCCTGATCGGCTCCGGCATCGCCATGCACCGCCTCGGTGACGCGGTCGGCGGCCGGATCGGGCTGGTCTTCGTGGACGGGCACTCCGACTTCCGGCATCCCGGCAACGCCTCCTATGTGGGCGCCGCCGCCGGCGAGGACCTGGCCCTGGTGACCGGCCGCGGCCAGGCCGACCTGGCGGCGATCGAGTCCCGCCGGCCGTACTTTCGGGACATCGACGTGGTCGTCCTCGGCATCCGCGCCCAGGACGAGTACCGCCTGGACCTCCAGGCGGCCGGCATCGTCACCCGGCCCGTTCCGGCGCTGCGCGCCGAGGGCGCCGCCCGCAGCGCACAGTGGGCCCGCGACCAGCTCGTCGACTGCGCCGGCTACTGGGTGCACATGGACGTGGACGTGCTCGATCCCGCGGTGATGCCGGCCGTCGACGCGCCGGACCCGGGCGGGATCGCCTTCCCCGAGCTCGAGCTGCTGCTGTCCGGCCTGGTTGAGTCGCCGCACTGCCTCGGCGTCGAGATCACCGTCTTCGACCCCGACTACGACCCCGACGGACGGTACGCGGCCGAGATCACCTCCGCGATCGTGAGCGGCCTGTCGCCGGTCCGTGCCACGACCGCCCGCCCGGACCTGATCGCCGCCCGCCTCGACCTGGCCACCACCCCGGCCGTCATCCCGGAGCAGCCGTCCGGTGCCGACGAGCCGGCCGTTTCCGGTCAGTCTGCCGCCGTGGCCTCGCTCGACCGGACACATCCGCGGGACGTGGCGAGCAGCCCGCGTGACGTGGCGAGCAGGTCGCGTGACGTGGCGAGCAGGTCGCGTGACGTGGTGAACGGGTCGCGTGACGTGGCGGACGGGCCGCCGGACATGACGGATGCCCGGCGTGATCAGGCGTCCGTCTCCGGTGAGCCGGCCGTCACCGATCACCGGTGGCCCACCCCTGAGCGGGGGGCCGCTGCCGGTCAGTCGGCCGGCCCCGCGCCGGATGCGCCTTCGCGGTCGCCCGACGCGGAGTTCGTCCTGGCCGCGACTCTCGGCACGACCAGGAACGGCGGGGCCTCCACTGACCTCCCCGGTCATGCCGACGTCACCGTTCCGGCCGAGCATGACGACACGTTCGTTCCGGCCGAACCAGGCGATACTTTCGGGCCTGCCCGGCCCGACGACAGTCCTGTGCCTGCCGAGTTCCACGGCACTTCTGTGCCTATCGAGCCGGACGGCACTTCGGTGCCTACCGAGCCGGACGGCACTTCTGTGCGTACCGCGCCTGGTGACGCTTCCGTGCCTACCGAGCTCGACGACACTTCCACGCCTGTCGAGCCGGGCGATACCTTTGGGACCGCCGGGCCGGACGATGGTTTCGAGACCGGCGAGCCTGGCGAGACAGCCGTTCCTGGCGAGCCTGCCGATACTTCCGTTCCTAGTGACACTGTGGACAGCAGCGACGCCGACGAGGCCGGCGAAGGCCCTGCCGGCGAGGAATCCGAACCGGTCGACGCCGAAGCCGGGGAGTCCTCCGGCACCGAGAGCCCTGCCGAACCGGAAACCGAACGCGAACCGGAACCAGCACTCGAAGCGGCGCCCGAGCCGGAGCCGGAACTCGAAGCGGCGCCCGAGTCGGAACCGGAACTCGAAGCGGCGCCCGAGTCGGAACCGGAACTCGAAGCGGCGCCCGAGCCGGAACCGGTGCCCGAGCCTGAGCCGACACCGGAACCGGTGCGTCCCGACATCCGGTTGCTGACCCGGCCACTCGGCTCCGCACCGCTGCTCGACTCGGAGCCGCTGCCCGCGACCCGTCCCGGAATGCTGCGCCCCCGGCCACCCGTCGATTCGCCGCAGGCCGGTGAATACGTGCCGCCGGCCGTCGGTCCGGGTGCCTTCGGCGGATTCCCGCAGGGCGCCGCCTGATCCGCGGCTACAGGGCCGGGATCCGCGCTGGGGGTGCGGCCTC